>WHSZ01000014.1 GCA_009379845.1 Pseudonocardiaceae bacterium
CCCGTCGTCCTCGGTGGGTGGGTATCCGGGGTGATCCTGGTCGGAGGACTTGGCGAGGTGGAGGGGCGAGGGTAGGAGGGTGCGGTCGTCCCAGGCAGCGGCTTGGTGGCAGAGACGTGCGGTGAGTGCGGCGAGGGGGTCGGGTTGCCAGGTTCCGGGGCGGGGGATGGCGATCTCGATGGTGTTGAGTGCGTGCCAGGGGTTTTCCATCCAGCGTTCGCGCTTGTCGGGCAGGGTCCAGCGGGTGTTGTCGGTCCCGGCGCGGCCTTCGGCGCCCGCCCGGTGGGTGCGGGACGGTTGCGAGAGGATCCAGGTTAGAACCCCGTTCTCCTCATGCTCATATAGTCTCTGACCGGGCAGGTTGGGCTTATAGGGATCGTTGTTGCCGCCCCGGTCCACGTGAGTGGGGCGAAGCGTTTCAGTTCCCGAGGAGACGCGTACGACGGCGAGATCGGGGTTCTCGATGGAGGAGCCGGGTACGGTGTCGTTGCCGAACCGGGAATGTTTCAGACCGGGCCAAAAGCTCCGGCATGCTTCTGCGTCGACGAATACGACGAGGGGAACAGTGCGCGGGAGCGCGGCGAGGGCTTGATCAACGTATTCGCGGACATGCGGTGCGTTCGTCCGGGTGCGGTCGAGGTGTGGTTGGCCGATGTCGCTGGCGTAGTAGCGGGCGTTGGCTTCACGGTAAG
Source organism: Pseudonocardiaceae bacterium (assembly GCA_009379845.1). Classification (GTDB taxonomy): domain Bacteria; phylum Actinomycetota; class Actinomycetes; order Mycobacteriales; family Pseudonocardiaceae; genus Tamaricihabitans. The sequence continues at coordinate 693 of WHSZ01000014.1, forward strand.
GCAACCAGCCTTCGGTGTCGTCGTACATCTCGACACGCCACGGGGCATGAGGATCGGGCGTCGCGTGCAGCGCCACGATCTGGATGACGAGCCGTCTCGGCCCGCCGTTCTTCCGTGGTGTGTGTTGGCGAATGTGCACACCGACCAAAGTCGCCGCGCGCGTGAGTGGCGATATTCGGGTGTTCGCCGTCGCGTTGGCGAGCCGGTGGTCGATGACCCCGACTTGCCGTAGCAGGTCGCGCACTGCCGCGTTGGCGGGGTGATCCTCGGTGGGCGGCGTGGTCCCGTCTTTTCTACGGCTCGGCTTGCGTGGCTTGTAGTTCGTGCTGAGGAACTGTGCGACGATGCCACGCTTGCCAAGGTCGGCACGCAAGATCGGTTTGGCGTCGTGTTCGACGGCTGTTCCATCCCAATCTGTTTCGACCCAGGCCGCGACACCGCACCCTTCCTCGGTTTTGAGGTAGGCGAGGTCATCGAGGTCGCGCACGTGCTCGCCGTGGCCGACGATGATCGGGTCGTGATGGAACACGACCGAGAGGCGTTCGGTGAGATCGACCTGTTCACCGTCGGTGGCTCCGAGGAGGGGGTTCTCCTCTGCGCTCGCGTACACGGACAGGGCATCAGCCATGCGTCGGCGGGTGCCTTGCTGACCGTAAAGGCACGCGATTCGAAGGCGCTGGGCTCCGGAGGCGGCGATGGCGTCGTCGAGCTTGTCCCGCTGTATGTGCCCGCTGGTGCTCTTGCCGGTGCTGATCTTCGTACGGCGGAAGGCCGGTTCGGACAGACCGAGGCGTTGCCGGATCTGGCGTTGTGCTTGGAAGAGGAACCGGGCGCCGGTACCGACGCCTATGGGGTGGCCGGATGGTTTGCCGATGAGCCGTACCGCGCCGAGGTGCTGGCGGGGTTCGTCGGGCAAGGTCGGTAACGGGTCGAGCTGGCAGGCGTGCACGATGTCGGTCACGACGCCGGCGTAGGTCGGCTGGGTTCGCCCTCGCGCTGGCCACGGGCCATGCACGGGCAGTCGCAGTAGCGGTTGTCGCTCGTCGCGCGGCGCGACCCAGGCGTTCTTGACGTTCCACCACGAGTAGGGCACGCGTGCGACGTGGCCATCGACTCGTAGGTAGAGGTGCGCCGCTCCAGGCAAGGTCACGATGGAGGTGTCGAGATAGACCATCGCGTAACGGAGTTCGTCCTTCCACGGCCGCTGGATGGGGTCGTCCCAGGCCACGAGATTGGCTTGTGAATCTATCCTTAGACGGATGGGCAAGTGTCCGTCGATGAGCAGCGGTTGTTGCGCGATGCGCGCGGCGAGGTTCCACTGGGCGACGTTGTAGATCCACCCAGGGGCGTCGACGTGGCCGTCGTGGTAGCCGATGAAATCGGAGAGTGGGGCGGCGATGGGGCTGGCCGTGGCCAGGTGCTCGGAGAGGGTATCGACCCGGTCGTTGTTGAGCACGAGGCGCTCGAAAGTGCGAACGGCGGTGGCGAGTAGCCATGGGGCGATCGGTTGCGTCGTCACGAGAAGGGAGTCGACGCCGGTACTTTTCTGCACGGGGGAGAGCTCGTGGCTGGGGAACAACCGGACTGGCTGCCCGGTGACTGCGGTGAGGGCTGTCGCTAGATCGGAATAGCGGGGACGGACGTACGGCCGGTCGCTTCGGCGCCGTACCAGAGATTCGAAGTGATCCCACGCTACGCGGAACTCGGGCGTTAGTGCGTAGAGTGACAGGGTTCCGAGCGCCGTCGCGTCGACGCGGTAGGTGAGGGTGTGCAGGCCGCCGTCATTCGTCGTCACCGATGTTCTCCCTGTTGTCGGCGAAGGTGAAGATCTCGTCGAGGGTGCGTCCGTAGAGTCGTCGCATCAGGTCCAACTGTCCCTCGTCCTGCCAGTGTTGACGGAGCCGCGCGATGAGATTCGGCAGGTCGGAGTGGCCGCGTTCATCGAGGAATGCGTAGTCGACGAGGTGGATCTCACCAGTCGCGCCGCCGCGTCGGGCGCGTCCGGCGAGTTGGATGAGTCCGTTGAGGGTTTCGGCGACGATCGCCAACTGGGTTTCGCTGGGTAGCGTCGAGAAGTAGGGGAGGGCTGTGAACAGCTCGTCGAAGTGGCGTCCGGCTACTTGACGCATGATGTCCAGCGTCGCGGTCGGGTGGTCGTTGGGTAGGACGGCCGTGCGAGCGCGGGCGTGTACATGCGCGAGGATCTCGGAAGGTTCGTCCATGATCGGTAGGGGGCGTACTACCAGCCAGACCGATCCGATGAGTGAGCGCCCCTGGTGGTCGACGATGTTGAGTCCGCGCTGAGCTCGCGCCAGTGGTGCGATGAGCACCGAGCCGTCGGCCTCCTGATCGAAGGATTCGAGTTGGTCAGCGGGCAGCTCGATCCACCGGCCGGATTCACGGCGGCCGCGGTCGTCGGCGGGGACCGCCACAACGACCCGTTCAGCCGACACCCCGGCGTTGGCGATCCCTTCGGCGAGGTCCCGCGCACCCTGGTATGAGGTCGTTGCGAGCAACAGCCTTTGCTGATATGTCGTCTCCGGGTTCGCCGCGAGATCAAGCAGTGCAGGTGCGAGTCGCTTTTTCCACAGCAGTTCGCCGAGGTTGGTCAAGACGTCCGTGCGGGTCTGCCCGTGGGTTCCGGAGACGCGGACGAAGTCCCGTTCTTGGTCGGAAATGGGTGAGGCTCGGATCTTCAGAGTTCCAGCGTAGTCGTCGGCGACCCACCAGGTGGGCTTGGCGAACACGTGATGGTGTGGTGCTGCGGGAAAGTACGACGTTGCGGACAGGCCGACGACCGCGCGGGGTAGGCCGAGGTGCGCGAGGGCGGTGACCTCGCCGAGTGATGTGACATAGCTGTGCGGGTCCCCGCCGAAGGCGTTGACCTTCAGCACGGTGTCGTTGGGCCGGTCGCGGTCGTAATGTTCGGTGAACGCGAACAACGATCGGCCCAACGGTCCGTAGGGGGCCGCACACCAGGTGGCGTACTGCCCGAGCGCTTCGGCGATCTCCCGCGCCGCGGTCACGCCAGACGCTTGCAGCTGCGGCGCCGCGTACACGAACCGGAACAACAGCGCTCGGAGCCGTTCCAAATACGCTCGCCGGATCAGCCGATCGGTCGCGTCGATGCGCGATTCGTCATCAGAGAGCCGGTTGTCCGTGTAGGGGCACTGTCTCAGCGTTTCGTAGATGAGGTTCCACGCGGGCTGGAAGGCGTCGTCGCCAGCGGTGAGGCTCGTGACCTGAGCGAGTGCTGCCCGCACCGGGAGCAGCCAGTCCGGGACCAACGTCGGATCGCCTTCGTCGGGAAACAATCCCTGCAGTGCCTTGTAATGTTCCCGGCGTGGTTGTTCCCCGTCGGGAATGTTGAACAGCGTCGCGGCCAGCCAGGCGTCCCACTTCCGCGGGAGGAGCCAACGCCCCTGCATGGGATGGGGGCTCTTGCGCCCCCGGCGCTGGCGCCGGAACGCTCCCTCGGAGAGGTGACTCGTGTAGTTCTCCGCGAGAAACCGAGCGTGCGCCGTGGCGGCGCGCACGTGATGTTCAACAGAACCGTCGAGCCGCCCGGTGGCGTCATGGAGTTCGTTATCCAGTCGGCGAAGAGGCGGAGGGAACGCGCGCCGACGGCGGTGCGCCAGCAGCAGTCCTCTCGCGCTGCGGGAGATCATCGCTGCTTGGAACGCGTCGATCTCGTCGATGAGAACAAGATCGCTGCGATGCAGGAGCAGCTCCTCAACGCTCATGTTGTCCTCGACCCTGCCCTGCGCTTCCACCGGCACGTGCAGCGTGCCGACGAGCCAATTGACATGCGAGGTGACGATCACCGATGCGGTACACGCCTGCCGCACGTTCCGGTACTTCCCACATGACGGCTTCCACGGACACATGTTGCGCGTACCGGCCAGGCGGCCATCACCGCCAATCTTGCGCAAGCTGCCGCATGGTTCGTTACCGGGATTCCATGCGTCTACGGACTCCTCGGACACCGCGGCTGACGGAAGCGTGCAGCCGTAGGCGAGCCGATCCATCGCCCACAGCCCTACTCCGTCCGGGCCTGCGCCTCGCACCGTTGTCTCGGCGACAGTTTGCGCCGAGTTAGGAGACGTCAACGGCACCACTTCGGCGTCCGAGCCCAGGGCCCGCAGGCTTCGCTCAATGCTGTAGGCGGTTTTCACGACCGTCGCGTTGGTGGGCACGACCAGACTCGCCACCCGGTCGTGCGTGGCGCACCAGCAGGCCACCAACTCCGCCAGGACGTTCTTTCCGGAACCTGTCGGCGCCTGAAAGACCTGTGTTGGACCCGCCCGTAGTTGCCACACGTCATTTATCGGCTCTCCACCCTGCGTTTCCAGATGGGCGAAGAGCTCAGCAACGGCCTGTGTACGGTGCTCTTGCTCAAACTCATCGTCCAGCCGAGTCGCGAGAGCGTGCAGTTCCTCGACCGGAATGTCGATCGCTTCGGCTTCGGCAGGCGGGGACAACGGGATCGCCGGTTCAGGCGGCGCCTCCTCCAGCGCCAACTGGTAATGCACATCCACCGAGCGAGTCTGCTCTCGGTCCGCGGTCGCCACACGTAGGGGAGTGCCGAACATGCCCCGCGTCGCGAAGCTCGTAGCCCGAACCTTGCTCAACTGACGCTCCGACAGCAGCGCGGTAACGCACTCATCGACATAGTCCAGCGGAGGCCGCCCCAGATCAAGCAAGAGTCGCGCTGCGTCGTCCAGCATGCGAAAGCCGACGATGTGATCCGGTACAAGGGCCTCGACCAATGCGGCGAACACGTTCCGGTTGGCGACTTCCACAGGGCGAAAGCGCAGCAATCGAGCGATCCGAACCCGGTCCACTTCGTCGAGCTGGGGCCAACGTGACCACACCTCAACCTGGCCGGACAGCAGAAAACACGCGTCATCCAAATCGATGTAGGTCTTATCGCCGTCGCGGTGTGGAAAGAAATGAGCCGCCAATCCCAACGCGCCACCCACGACGAACTTGAAACGGGCGACCTCGGCACCCTCCTCGTCGTTGCCGCTCATGCCACCCCTCCCGTCCGCTTGCGCACATGGCGCACGAACCCGGTGACCGTCCAGACACGCTTGTCGGGCAGCATCCGCCGCAGTGGATTGACTTGGCCGCGTCGGTAGTCGGGAACGACGATGTCACGGGCGGCCGGCGGATCGGCTGCGATGCTGGATGGTTCTGAACGATCTTTCACGTCGACCTCCCAACGTCGTCCCCCGGTGGTGCTGACGGTGAGATCCACGCGATCAAGGCCCGGCCACATGTCGACCGATACGCCATCGATGCGCAGTAGCCGTCGTTCGAGCGTCAGCTCAGGGACGCCGGGGACCGTGACGAATCGCCACACCGCTAGGTCGAGGCAGCGCGCTCGGTCGGCCGACTGGGCGGCGGGGACACGTAGCTTCGCTGACGTGAGCTTCAACAGCCGAGGCGCTGACCGGCTTCCCGCGCCGGCGTCGACGCGGAAGCGGGCCTCATGGTGGCTGTACCCGCACTCGACGAATTCATCCTTGATTCGCATCGGCCACCTGCGCACCGGGCACGGCCACCACCACTGGTTCGCCACTCCCGGCCAAACTCGATCCGGCGCAACCGGATCGTAGCGCGCCACCCGACGTGCTCCTGCCGCATTCATACGCTGGACCAGCGTGCTCTCGTCTCCGGCCGGATTCTCGATCAAGAAGCGTCGAGTCGCCGTGTAGGCATGCTCGTCCCCCGCACTGATCAGTTCCTCGAACACTGACCGCTGTACCTGCTCAGCCCGCTGCCACGCCCAAGTCGGAAGCCACGCGCGGGCCGGGTCCTCCACCTCACCAAACAACGCCTCCGTGTACTCGCAGCCGACCTCGATCGCCCGATCGGTCAAGCTTTCAGACGAATTGAGCAGGACGAGGTCCGCGAGCTCGTCGGGTACGGCGAAGTCACCCGGGAACAGGCCCGACAACGGCTTGCCGAGCCGGTCGACCAGTTCCAGAGGTGTGCTCGGACCACGTCCTGGTCCGAGCACGTACGACACCACGCCCGTCATGCGCGACAGCTCACGCCACGCTCCCGGCTCAGAGCTCCTGCGCGACCACGCCACAGCAGCGCGCAACGCGGCTGTGGTGAGGCGCCTGCAGAGTTGCTCCTCAGCTTCGCTGGTCAGCATGGGCAGCACGGTAGCGAGCCCCACCGACATTCAGGGACCTGCAGACGTGGCGATCGGATAACCCGAACGAGTGGTCATGTCGCCATGCTCATCCGGTGTTGGTGGTCGTTGCGAACGTGGCGGACCAGCGTGCGTGCGCGGCGGGAGTTGATCCTCAGCTGGCTTCGGAGGCGGTCGGCGGAGATGGGCCGGTTGTGGGTTCTCCAGTGTTCTGAGTCGAGGCGGAGTGCTTCGTCATGGAGCGGGTCGCGCTGTTCGAGCGGCTCCGGATCGCGTTGAGCTTCGACGGACTCGGTCCTGTGACCAGGTGTGTTGTTTGGAAGCGTGCTTGACGTTGGCACCTCGTCAGGTGAGCCGTTGTCGTCGAAGGCGAGCGATCGCTGCTCGACGTTGGTGACAGTGTGGCTGCCCGGACGCGGGTCGAGGCGACGTTTGAGGGCGTGGTTGAGGAGCTCGACTGCGAGGAGTAGGGCCAGTGGTGGGCTGGCGGCGACGGCGATCGTCAGTGGGTTCAGTTCGGGTGCGGAGGCGATGTTGGCGCAGAGGGACAGTCCGATTCCGAGTCCGAAGGCGAGCCATGCTTTCCACTGGCCGGTGTGTCGCCTGTGGGTTATCCACAGCTCGATGGTTGAGATGGTGAGGAGGCCGTCGATGATGAGTGGCCAGAGCGCTGCTGTTGTTGGGTCGGCGCCGTAGTCGAGGGCGAAGGTGCGTCCGTGGTGGTAGGAGATGTAGGCGGCGCCGAGCGCGACGAACATGGTGGAGGTGCATTGGAGGCGCAGGGCCCAGTCGGGGGCGTAGGCAGTGGTGGTGGTCATTGAGTGTCACCTGTCTGTCCTGCGCGGCGGTGGGTGGGGTAGTCGTGGTCGCGGAGGCGTCGGCGGATGGTTGCGGCGCTGACTCCCAGGTGTGTGGCGATGCGTGGAGGGGACCAACCTCGGTGGTGGAGGCGGATGGCGGTGTCGATGTCGTCGGGGGTGAGACCTTGGAGGCGGGTGGTGATGCCGTGGCGGTGGAGGGTGCGGCAGACGGTGTTGCGGCCGATGGCGAGTTGTTCGGCCAGTTCGTAGACGGTAGAGCCCGCTTGATAGCCGTCGAGGATGCGCTGGACTTGGTCGGCGTCGAGGCGGCGGGCGCGGCCGGGCCCTGACCGCCGTGGCGACGATGGGGCGGGTGTGCTCAGGTCCGGCAGCTTCGCTAATAGGTCTTCGAATGCTCTGACCTGGCTTTTTGTGTTGTAATAAGTTCCCCCAACCTCCACTTAACGCTTTGACATGCGGAAACGCGGTTTGAAGTGTGAAGGCATGCGAACCGCGTCGGCGCCGAATCTGATGGTCGGGTTCGGCGCCGACGACTGTTGCGCGTCCGTTCGGCACGCCGGTTGTGGCGTGTCGCGTTCGGCCGGGCGACGGCCGGGGTTGCCGCATGATCGTTCGTAGTGCTCGTGACGGTCTACAGTGCTGTCTCCCATAAGGCGCTGATCGGCACAGCTCGAAATTGGGGGCCGAACGGCAAGGTCTCCGTACCGGTGTAGAGCACGAATCCGGCGATCAGGTCCTGACCCAGTCGTTCAGCTAGGTGGCGCAGGCCCCGAAAGTCCTCGCGCTGCACCGTGGAAGCGGCCTTGATCTCGATGGCAACCACCTGGCGGCGACTGTTTTCGAGTATCACGTTGACCTCGACTCTGTCCTTCGTGCGGTAGTGGAACAGTTCGGCATCTTGATCGGACCAGGTCAGCTGGCGGCCGAGTTCGGATACCACGAAACTCTCCAGCAATGGCCCCAGAGGTCCCCCTGCCTCGCGCAACGCATCGGCACCCAAGCCACACAGGGCGGCCGCGATCCCGGAATCCACCATCGCTACTTTGGGCGTCGACACGGCGCGAGCGCTTAAGTTGCGCGACCACGCCGGAATCCGCTTGATCAGGAACACCTCTTCCAGCAGGCGCAGGTAGCGGGTCACGGTGTCGCGTGGCAGGCCGAGTTCACCACCGAGCACGCCCGGTACCAAGAGCTGCCCGGACCGCGCAGCGAGCAGTCTTGTCAGTGCGTGCATCTCAGTGCCCCGCTCGATCTCGGACAGCTGAATGACGTCCCGATTGACCAAATCGGCTACATACGACTTGAAGAATCGCGTACGACGTTTGCCCGTTCGTGCGACCGCCTCGGGGAAGCCACCCCGTACAACGCGTTCTACGTAGTCCGCGCGGGTCTCGGCCGAGGTGTGCTCGAACTTCACGCCCTCTGCGAAAGCCGCGTCGATGAAGCCGTCCGGTTTGTCGTCGATCTCGCCCTGCGACAGTGGCCACAGTTCAATGGTCTCCATCCGGCCCGGCAATGCATCCGGTACATCACGCAACGCCATCACCCGCGCGGACCCAGTCAACAGGAACCGCCCAGGGCGCGGATCGGCGTCGACCATTTCCTTGATCGCGAGCAGCAACTGCGGCACGCGCTGCACCTCGTCGATCACTATTGGGCCAGCACCTGCGACGAACTCGGTCGGGTCGTACTGGGCGGCCTGCCTGGTAGCAGCTCGGTCAAGACTGCGCCATTGAGCACCGTGGCTGTTGCCTACCTGGGCAACAAGCGTGCTCTTGCCACACTGCCGCGCTCCGTTGACGAGTACCACCCGAGTGTCACCCATCGCCTCGTCGACGGCTATGGCAGCATGTCGTGGCAGAATCCGGCCGATCGGTGAGGGGGGTACACGCGGCGTCATTTAACGGATTATCGCACACTGTGCGTGTTTGTCCGCCCGTGGCGTGCGTGTCTGGTCGCCGACTTTGTGCGTGTGTGGCCGCTGCGCTGACGCGCACTTCGACGGAAGCCCGGCTGCGGGCCTACGCGAGCTCATTGGCGAAGCGCGGTCGCGCCCGAGTGACTTGTCCGCCGCAGTCAGGTCAATCGGATGACGTCGTCCGCCTGAAGTGCCGACTTCCGCAGGTCACCGCTCACACGCGCGCACCGGGCGAAGCGAAATCTCAGGACCTGCGACCAGCATGAAGCGATTCTTATGCCTTAACGTTAAGTCCACCTTAGGGGTGTTATTACAACCCTGAGCTGAGTTGAGGTCTTGCAGCAGGACCGCAACGATGGATATCGAGGACGGGCCACCCGCTTGGCGGGTGGCCCTCTTGTTATCTCGGGGCTTCGGAGTGGTGTGGCCTGCGTCACGTGTCGACTGGTGTGCGTGCCGGACGGTGTTGATACAGGGTGAGGGTGGATTCGTCGTACCGGGCGCCTGGATTCCTGAACGCCGTGGCGAACTGGTGCACGGACAACGGCGTACTGCTGATCGCCGATGAGATCCAGACCGGGTTCTGCCGCACCGGGACGTGGTTCGCCTGCGAGCATGAGAATGTGATTCCCGACCTGATCACGACGGCGAAGGGCATCGCGGGAGGCCTGCCGCTGGCCGGCGTGACCGGGCGCAGCGAAGTGATGAACGCGGTGCACGCCGGTGGGCTGGGCGGTACCTACGGCGGCAACCCGGTCGCGTGTGCGGCCGCGGAGGCGGCGACCGAGACCATGCGTACCCGGGATCTCGCGGCGGCCGCTCGCCAGGTCGAGCAGTCCGCAATGCCCCGGCTGCGCGCGTTGGCGCAGCGGGACGGGGGCATCGGCGATGTTCGCGGCAGGGGCGAGCTGGCGATCGAGTTCGTGATCCCGGGTACGGACGAGCTGGACGCGGACCGTGCCACCCGGGTGGCCAAGGCGTGTCACGAGGCAGGGGTGATCGTGCTGACCTGTGGCACCTACGGGAACGTCATCCGCCTGCTGCCGCCGCTGACCATTCCGGAGACCCTGCTCGACGAAGGTCTCGGTGTGCTCGAACGAGCCGCGGCGGCGGAAGGTGCGCCCGCCGCGCCGTACTGGGAAGTCGCCGAAACACCGCCGACCGGCGACGATCCGCTGGACGCGCTGATCGTCCGGCTGGCCGCCGCGTACGAGCAGCCCTCGCTGCTGAAGTTCCACCTCGACGACGTCGGCTCTGCCGCCGGGCGCGCGGCGGAACTCGCCGACAAGGACCTCCGGGTCAGTACGCAGAACCAGGTGCTCACCGCGGGCGATTATCTCGCCGCCTACGTGCTGGAGTGGACGTTGCACCACCTCGGCCTGATCGCGCACGTCCCGGACGCGGCGCCACCGCCGGACGAGAGCCTCGGCCCGTCGCGGGAGATGCTGGAGAAGATCGCCGGTGCACCTTTCCCCGCATCGTTCTGCGACCTGGACGCTCTGCTGGTCGGCACCGGCAGGCGTGCGCCGACTGCCGAGGAGACTGCCGAACTGGGCGCGGTGGCCGCGAGGCTCCCGCTCATTCTCGGATGATCTTGCGGGTCCGCCGTCCCTGACCGAAAGCCGCAACCGGGCCACCCCATGCGCGCCAGCGGTCCTCGCGGTGATCGCGGCCCGCGCCGCTACCCGCGACATTCAGCCACCGAGGGTGCCGGCGTCAGCACGCAGATGTACAAGTTCGACACTGTCGAACGCGATTCGTGCCCATGTCGCTTCTGTGGAACCCGGTCTATTGACCCGGTGACAGCGCATTCCTAATCTGCTTTCGCACCTGGCGAAAGGCGTTCGGTCATGTCGAACAATCCGCGTAGGATCAACAGCGTGAGCAACGCGCTGCGGTTGCTCACCGAGCTGGCGGACGTGCCGGAAGGCGCCGGCATCTCCGAGCTGGCCGCGCGGCTCGAGCTGGGTAAGAGCACCGTGCACCTCCTACTCGCCACGCTCGCCGACCATGGCTTCGTGGAACGCCTTGACGGCGGGAACTACCGGCTGGGCATCGCCGTCTTCGAGGTCGGCTCGGCGGTACCGGAAAGCTCCCGGTTCGGCGGCGCTCTCGCACCACCCATGCGACGGCTTGCCGACCTGTCCGGGGAGGCCGTCTCGCTCGCGATCCGGCGAGGCAGGGACGCGATCATCGTGCAGCGCTTCGAAAGCGCCAGCATTCTGCGTGCGGAAATCAAGATCGGAACGCGAATGCCGGTGCACAGCTGCGGCTCGGGAAAGGTGTTCCTCGCCGACCTCGACCGCGCGGAAATCGACGCACTTTTTCCACGGGAAACACTTCCTCCGGTAACGAAGTACACGTTACGAAAGAAATCCACGTTGCTACGGCAGATCGCCGATATACGGCGGCAAGGATACGCGACAAACGACGAAGAATTCCACGATGAGGTCCGCGGTATCGCGACCGGGGTGACCGACAAGCACGGCGCCACCGTGGCCGCATTGAGTATAGCGGGGCCAATTCCGCGTTTCCGTCCAGATGATTGGCTCGCCGAGCTGCTCGAGACGGCGAACCGTATGTCGGAGATTCTGGTCAATGGCGCGCGCAACCGCGCGATTTCCGAATAATCCGAGAAACTTCGCGAACCTTAGACGCATTCGGTCCAGTAGGCCGTTAGGAGCACGTTATGGAATGGCTCTCCGATGCGATCCCGTTGATATTTATCGGGGTCATACAAATATTCATGGCCTTCGGTATTGGCCTGTACATGCTTCGCCGTGAGCGTGGAAGGGACGGCCGAAAATGAGTCATGTCATCACCGGCTGCGTGGCCGTGTTCGCCGTGCTCGTGCTGTGGTCGGCCTGGCACGGGTACCGCAAGACCAGCAACTCCGCGGACTACTTCGTCGCCGGCAGGTCCGCGCCCTGGTGGCTGATCTCGGGTTCATTGATCGCGTCGACGGTGTCCGGCGCTACGTTCTTCGGGCTGATCAGCTCGTACTACCGCACCGGGTTCTCCGCACACTGGATCCCACTCGGTGTGGCGTTCTCCTGGTTGCTTATCTGCTTCGCGGTGGGGCCTCGACTGCGCAGGCACGGGCGCTTCACGATCCCCGAGTACCTCGCGGACCGCTTCAACTCATCCGGGCTGCGCGTGGTGTTCTCCGCGGTCACCGTGGTCTGGATGGTCTTCCTGCTGGCCACCGTGCTGGTACAGGGAGGCTTGCTGTTCGGCTCGATGTGGGGGTGGAGCTACGGCACTTCGGTTCTGGTGATCACCGCCATCGTTATCCTGTACACCTTTTTCGGTGGGCAGAAGGCCGTGCTGTACACCGACTTCGTGCAAGCAGTCGCGTTCCTGCTGGCTGTCGCGGTGGTGGTACCGGTGACCATCTCCGCAGCGGGCGGCTGGGGTGAGATCACCAGCACGATCTCCGCCGAGCAACGAGGGTTCTTCGGTGGCACCGGTGGGGTGCTCAGCGTGCTCAACGCGACCGCGCTGTTCTTCGTGTGGTTCCTCGGGTACCTGGGTCATCCCGGGTTCCTCACCCGGTTCTACGCGGCGCGCAGCGAACGCGACGTGATCAAGACTGGTATCGCGGTATCCGCGGTGTACCTACCTTTCTGGGCACTGATCGGTATCGCCGGGGCGGCGACCCGGGTGCTCTACCCGAACGCGGACGACACCGAGGCGGTGTGGGTGCGGTTCGTCATCGAACACACCCCGGCGATCGTCGCGGGCGTCCTGCTCGCATCGATCATCGGCGCCGTACTGTCCTCCGCGGACACCTGGCTGCTCACCGCCGCCTCTTCGGGCACACATGACCTGCTGCGCAAGGTCGTCGGTTCGTCGTGGGGTGACCGGCAGCTGCTGCGCAACACCAAGCTGCTGGTCGTACTGCTCGGTCTGGCCGCACTGCCGTTCGGACTGTGGCGACCTACCTACATCACCGACATGATGACGATCGCCTACACGGTGGCCGGCGCGTCGGGCGGTGTGCTGATCCTGTTCAGCCTGTACTGGCGCAGAACCACCCGGCAGGGCGCCTGGGCAGGGCTGATCTTCGGGGCGGTGTCCGCGACCGGAGGGCGGATCGCGCAAGAGCTGGGGCTGACCCCCGACTGGTTCGACCCGATCCTGCCGACCTTGGCCGGGACCACCCTGCTCGTCGTCGCGGTCTCGTTGCGCACCCCGGTCGATCCCGCCGCGACCGCGGTCTTCGACCGGCTACGTACGCGACAGTCGCAAGAAACCACACGCCACTCGGAGGAAACCGTATGACCGCAAGTGCCGGCGTAGACGTTGGAGGCACGTTCACCGACGTCACCGTCACCGACCCGGCGACCGGCCAGGTCACCGTCGCCAAGGTGCTCAGCACCGCCAACCAGGCAGACGGCTTGGTGCACGGGCTACGTGCCGCGGGTGCCTGCCTGGCCGAGCTCGACGCGGTCGTGCACGGCACCACCATCGCCACCAACACGATTCTGGAACGGCGGGGCGCGGTCGTCGCACTCGTTACCACCGCGGGCTTTCGCGACGTGCTCGAACTGCGCCGCCGCGACCGGCCGCACACCTACGGACTGACAAGCGACTACCAGCCGCTGATCGCGCGGGCCAACTGCCTGGAGGTAACCGAGCGTGTCAACGCGGACGGGACCGTGCACACCCCGCTGGCAGCCGGTGACATCGACGCGCTGATCGACGCGCTGAGCACCGGTGGCTACCAGGCCGTCGCGGTGTGCCTGCTCAACTCCTACGCGAACCCCGTGCACGAGCAGCAGCTCGGGGCCGCCCTCCGGGAGCGGTTGCCCGAACTGCCGATGTCGCTGTCCCACGAGCTCGCAGCCGAGGCCGGCGAGTTCGAGCGCGCGTCGACCGTGACGGTCAACGCGTACGTGCAGCCGAAGATGCGGGATTACCTGAGCAGCGTCCGCGAGCAGCTCAGTGATGCGGGTTTTCGTCGTGAGGTACAGGTAATGCAGTCCTCGGGCGGGCTGATGCCGGTGTCTCGGGCGATCCGTGAACCCGCACGCACCGCGTTGTCCGGCCCCGCCGCGGGCACGGTCGCCGCCGCCGCGACCGCGGCGGGCGCCGGGTTCACCGATGTCATCTCCGCCGACATGGGTGGCACGTCGTTCGATGTGGCGCTCATCCCTGGCGGGAGCCCCGCGGTGAGCACGCTGACCCAGTTGGACTTCGGGATCCCACTCAAACTGCCCATGGTGGACATTCACACCATCGGTGCGGGTGGTGGCTCGATCGCCACCGTCGACAGGGGCGGGGTCCTGCAGGTGGGACCGCGCAGCGCGGGCGCGGACCCCGGGCCGGCGTGCTACGGCCGTGGTGGCACCGAGCCGACGGTGACCGACGCCAACGTCGTACTCGGCAGGTTGCCCAGCGACCAGACGCTCGGCACCGAAGCCGCGTTGCGGCTGGACGCGCCGGCTGCGGCGCGTGCGATCGACGAGCACGTGGGTGCTCCGCTCGGATTGATTACCGCACAAGCGGCCCTGTCCATAATCGCGGTCGCGAACACCAAGATGGCGGGTGCGATCCGGAATGTGTCGGTCGACCAGGGTGCGGACCCACGCAAGTTCACACTCGTCGGGTTCGGCGGTGCGGGACCCCTGCACGCGGTGGAACTGGCCAGGGAGATCGGCTGCGCGCACGTGATCCTGCCGCCCCGCCCCGGATTGGCCTGCGCGCTCGGCTGTCTCGTGGCCGACGCACGCACCGACCTGACCCAGCCCGTCGAGGACCTCGTGGACCGCGTCGGTGAAGCCAGAATTGAGTCGATACTTTCCGATCAGCTCTCCCGCGGTACCGAGCAACTGCGCGCGGAAGGACTTGCGACCGGCGAGCTGGTGGTCGAGCACTGGGCGGAGATGAGCTACCAGAAGCAGCTGCACACCGTGCCGGTCGAGCTGGGTGCGGACGCCACCGGATGGACGGTGGCCCGCCTGAACTCGGCGTTCCAGGACGCATATCGGGCCTACTACGGCGGCTCACTGCGTAAGTCCCCCGCACGGTTGGTCAACCTCCGTACCATGGTGAAGGCACCGCGCGGCGCGCCACCGCTGAACCCGTCGGAGGAGCCCGGCCGGCCGGCGGGGCGGCGCACGGTGGTGTTCGGCTCCGGCGAGTTCGACACCCCGGTGCTGCCTCGAACCGAGCTGGTCGCCCGTGGCGCGCAGGAGGGCCCGCTGGTCGTCGAACAGTCCGACACGACGATCCTCATCCCGCCCGGCGCGCGGGTACACGCGGACGCATCGGGCGCACTCGTGGTGGAGGTACACGCATGAACAAGCTGGACCCGACAACGTTGGCGGTTGTCCGCGGCCGGTTGGCGCAACTCGTGGACGAGATGGACACCGTCTTCGAGCGGATGGCGTTCTCCCCGGTGATCTCCGATGCGCTGGACCGTGCGAACGGGATCTACCGTCCGGGCAGCGGAAGCATGATCGTGCAGGGGGAGCGAGGCCTGCCGATCTTCGTCGGGGTCATGCAGTTCGCGGTGCGGGCGGTGGCCGAGCATGTATCCGCCCCGGCCGAAGGCGATGTGTACCTGCTCAACGATCCCTACCTGGGTGGCACGCACATCATGGACGTCAAGATGGTGCGGCCATTCTTTCACGACGGGAAGTTGTTGTGCTACCTCGCAAACACCGGACATTGGCCGGATATCGGTGGCCGGGTGCCTGGTGGGTTCGCCGCGCAGGCGTCCGATGTGTACCAGGAGGGATTGCGGGTGCCGCCGGTACGCATCGTGTCCGGCGGTGAGCTGCAACAGGACATCGTCGGCATTCTGCAGTTCAACAGCCGTATCCCGGATGACATCGTCGGAGACATCGACGCGCAGGTTTCCGCGCTACAGGTCGGGGAGGAACGGCTGCGGGAGCTTATCGACGAGTACGGTGTGGACACTGTCGAGAAATGCTGGAGTGAACTCGAGGTCCGTGCGGCCCAGGAGATGCGTTCGTACCTCGCGGAGCTTCCGGACGGGCAGTACGAGTTCGTCGAGGTGATGGACAACGACGGGTTGGTGGACGAACCACTGGAGATCCGGGTTCGCACCACCGTGCACGGCGACGAACTCACCGTCGACTTCACCGGCAGCTCGGCTCCGTGTCTTGGTCCGATGAACAGCGTGCAGGCCGCGACGGTGTCCTCGGCGATGGTGGCGATCAAGCACATCTTCCCGGATATCGTGCTCAACAGCGGGATGTTCGAACCGTTGCACTTCACCATTCCGACCGACACGTTCCTCAACGCGGCGCGGCCCCGTCCGGTGGCCGGATGCGCCGCGGAAACCTCGCAACGCATCATCACCGCGGTGATGGGGGCGCTCGCGCAGGCCGCACCGGACCGTGTGCCCGCCGGCAGCTGCGCGACCATCAACAACCTGTCCATGGGAGGTCAGGACGAGGCGGGCGATCCGTACGTGATGTACGTGTTCCTTGGCGGCGGGTACGGGGGAAACCGTGGCGGCGACGGACTGACCAACGGGTGCAGCCTGATGTCCAGCGCGCGAACCCAGTCGATCGAGGTGACCGAGCAGCGATACCCGATCCGGTTCGATCGGTACGCGTTGCGGGAGGGCTCGGCCGGTGCCGGCAGGTACCGCGGTGGCTTCGGAGTGGATTACGAGTTCACCTTCACCGGCGATTCCGCACGTGTCTCACTACTCGGCGATCAGGCGCGCACCGCGCCCCGCGGGGTCGCCGGCGGACTCCCGGGTTCCACCGCGGCACCGTACTTCGTGCTGGACGGGCAGGAAACCGTGTTACCCATGCGGTCCAAAGGCGAGAACGTGCCGCTACGGCACGGTGATCGGGTGCGGTTGCGCACTCCCGGTGGTGGCGGGTGGGGCCCGCCAGCGGAACGTCCCAACGGGGAGATCGACCGCGATGTGAGCGGCGGTTACCTGAGCGAGCAGGAGGTGCGCCGTGAGTACCGCCCAACCCGCCGGTGAGCCGGCCGCGCGAGGCGCGTTGCTGCCCGTCACCGCGCGGGAGCTGCCGATAGTCGAACGCGGCGCGGGGGTTTACCTCTACGCCGAGGACGGCAGGCGTTACCTGGACGGAAGTTCCGGTGCGGTGGCGGCGAATCTGGGGCACGGCAACGAAACGATCGCCGAGGCGCTGGCCGAACAAGCTCGCACGGTGGCCTTCGCGCACCGAACCCAGTTCCGCTCCCGGCCCGCCGAGCAACTAGCTGCCCTGGTCGGCGAACACGCACCCGGCGAGCTGCGCTGGTCGCTGTTCAGCAGCAGCGGCTCGGAAGCCAACGAGCTCGCACTTCGCATCGCGATGGCGTACTGGGCGGCACGGGGGAAGCCGGAGAAGGTCGAGTTCGTCTCCCGATCGGTCAGCTACCACGGGTCCACGCTCGGTGCGCTATCGCTGACCGGGCAGCCACGGCGGCGCGCCGGCGCCGAGGCTCTGCTGCACGGTTTCGCGCGGCTGCACACACCGGTGCCCGACGCGGGTAGTGTCGCCGACCTGCGGGCGGAGCTGCAGCGGCTGGACCCGCGCGGGATCGCCGCGGTGGTGACCGAACCGATCGGCGGGGCATCCAGCGGTGCCGTCGTGCCACCCGAGGGCTACTACGAACACCTACGTGGCTGGTGCGATGCGCACGACGTGCTATGGATCGCCGACGAGGTGATGTGCGGCTTCGGTCGCACCGGGCAGTGGTTCGCGGTGCAGCACTGGGACGCGGTTCCGGACGTGTTGGTCTTCGGTAAGGGGGTCAGTGGCGGGTACGGCCCGTTGGCCGGGATCGTTTGTGGAGATCGGATCGCGGAGCCGGTGCTGACCGACCGGGGTTTCGTCGATTTCGGACACACCTACAGCAACGCCCCGATCGGCGCGGCGCTCGGGCTCGCGGTGGTACGAGAAATGCGCCGGCACCGCCTGGTGGAGCGGGCCGGCGAGATCGGTACGTTGCTGCGCGCCGAGCTGGACGCGGTTGCCGGACGCCATCCGATTGTTCACCAGCGCCGTGGGTTGGGGCTGCTGCACGCCATCGAGTTGGCGTGCCCGCCAAGTTCCCAGCCGTTTCCCGCCGAGCACGGGCTCACCCAGCGGCTGCTGGCGGCGGCTCGTGCCGAGGGACTGTTGCTTTATCCCGCGGTACAGGGCGTGCGGAACGGACGCGGAGACGGTGTGCTCATCGCGCCGCCACTGATCATCACCGCCGCGGAGGTCGGTGAGCTCGCCCGGAGCTTGGACGCCGCGCTGGGCACGTTGGAGGAAAGCCTGGACAGCAGCGGACCTGAGCGGTCCTGAGTGGACTCGCCCGAAAAGACCCTTTCCGTGCGAAGTTCACCTGACCGCACGGCGTCCCTGGAGCGGCGAGGACCGCACGAGCGGACGGGTTCTCGTTCGCCGAGTGACTGCGGCTGGGCCGCGAGTTCAACGTGGTCGGCAGGTCGCGTCCGGGGTAGGCGCTCCGGCGAGACTTGTGCACTGGGGGTTGTGATGGTCGTGTTCGCCGGTGGGGAGGTTCCCGGGGTCGGTCGGGTAGGAACGGCACGACGTCGCGGGTGGCCGGTATCGCCGGTAGACGGGGCACTTATTCGGGCAGGTCGGTAGTCACGGGACGGACCGGTGGCACATCCCGGCCGAGGCGAGCACCCTCGGTGGTGCGTGGCGGCCGGGCGAACCCCGTGAGTTGCCTGCGGATTGCTCCTTCGGTGGCGGTGCCTGGCTTTTTTTCTCCCGCGTCAGACTTTGTGGTTCAGGGGTTTTGTAGGGTCCTGAGCTGGAGGTGCTGACGATGTCACGTCCACCGGCGGTGCCGGTCGAGGATAAGCAGTGGATCGTGTTGAGTGTGTTGTCCGGCGAGATGACGCTCGCGGAAGCGGCGCGACGGAACAAGGTCTCCGAACAGTCGTTGTCTCGCTGGAAGAGCCAGTTCCTGGAGGCAGGCCGGGTCGGGCTGGCCGAGGGCGGCAAGTCGGGTCCGTCGACCCGAGAGCAGCAGCTGCGGTCCGAGATCGATGAGTTGACCGCGGCCCTGGGCGAGGCCCATGTACAGCTGCGGGTGTGGAAGAAGTCTGCCGAGCACCAGCTGGGCCCTTCGAGGACCTTGAGATGATCCGACAAGCTGCGGGAATGCCGGTCTCGAGGTTCACACGGCTGTTGGGCATTCCGCGCCGATCCTATACTCGCTGGCTCAGAACGGCGCTCGCCGCGAGCGACGCGGGACACAGGAGCTATTGACCGTGTACGTGGTCGAGCGCTGGCTCGCTCGCCTCAGCAGGTCCGGCTACGACTTTGTACCTACCGGTTGATCTTGATGTCGCTCATTTCGCGGCGAGCTGCCGGAGGAACCATCGTGTCAGGATCTCGTCGACCACCTTGGCCGCGGGCAGTTGCGGGGCCGGTTCCAGGCCGGGTTCCTCGGCGAGCGGGTGCGGCAGGTCCGGCACGTTCATCAGCTCGACGTCGTCCGGGTGCGCGTACCGCTCGCGCAGCGCGTCGACCAGAGCGGCCGCGTCGGTCCGGAACGCCGGGTGGTCCAGCTCGCCACTGACGAGGAGCAACGGCGGTTGTGCCGCAACACCTCCAGCGACGCGGGCGACGAAGTCCAGTTCGTCGGCGGTCTTGCGGGACTCGGCGGTCCACGGGTATGCCTGTCCGAACCCGGCCTCGATGAGCTCAACAGCGGACCGTATCCGCACGGCCGGGTTGACCACTGCGACCGCCTTGATCGGAATCCGCCCCGTGGTCACCACTTCCAGCGCTACGGCTCCGCCGAGCGAACCGCCGAGGACTCGACCGGCTCGTCGTCGACCGGCAGCTGATCGCGCAGCGCGGCCAGCGCGGCAGGGAATTCGTCGGCGGCCTGGTAGAGGAACGGGGCCAGGTACGCCATCAACGCGTCCCTGTGGATGAGCTCGATGACGGCGTCGAGGCGGCCATCGACCATCCGTACACCGCACATCGGCATGCCAAGGTGCACCCGCCAGGCAGGCACGCCGGTCATGGGCCACGCGGCCGCGAAGGCCGCGTCCGTACGGGGCGCGTCCAGCATGTGCCAGGTCACGATCAACGGCGCGGGGCCGTCGGTGACACCGGCCGGTGGCAGCGCCGTGAACGGTACGCCCGCTGCGGTACCGGTGATGGTTTCCATAGGTCCCTACTTTTCCTCGGCTGTCAGGCCAGTCTAGGCAGCTCGACGGGCCGCGGATCTGCTTTCCGCCAACGGCGAAATTGGAGCCACCGCCCGGTCGATGAGGACGGGTGCTGGACGTCTGGCAGCGGCTGCGGGCCAAGGCTGGGCGGCAGGGGGTCCGGTTGTGCCTGCCGGGCCGGCCGGTGGAAGCCTCAGCGCGGTCGTGAGCCGTAGTCGCCGAACGGCTCGTCGCGTTCCCGAACCGCGTGCCGGAATCCCGTTTGTGCGGCCCTGGCAACGAAATCGCGACCTTCCTGGGTGTGCCTGGCAACGCCGTCCAGGAAGGTGCCGAGCGTGCGACTGGACGACAGGCCCATGTTCTCCGCGGTCTGGTTGCACAGCAGCTTGAGCATTTCCGTCTGATTGCCCGGCAGCCGGGCGATCCTGCCCGCCAGCGCCGTGGCGTGCTCCAGAAGCTGGTCGTCGGGCACGACTTCCAGGATCATCCCGATGTCGGCCGCCGTGCGGGCTGGAATCTCGTCGCCGGTCAGCAGGTAGCGCTTGGCCTTCTCGAATCCCAGCCGGTACACCCACATCGCGGTAGTCGGCGTGCCCCACACCCGCGCGGGCGGGTAGCCGAACCGCGCGCTGTCCGCGGCCACGATGAGGTCGGCGCAGAGCACCATGTCGGTGCCGCCCGCGACGCACCAGCCTTGCACTGCGGCGATGGTGGGTTTGGCGGCATACCACAGTTTGAGGTAGGTATCCACGAAGCTGGACATCATCCGGAAGTCCGCGGCGGAATCCCACACCCGGCTGGAGTCCTCTTCGGTGGCTTGGAATTCCGTCGCCCAGTCCAGGCCGTAGCCGGCACAGAACGCCGGTCCGTCCGCGCGCAACAGGATGACCCGGACCTCGGGGTCGGCGTCCGCGTCGTCGATCGCGGCGCTCAGCGCGTCCCGCAGGTTCGGCGTGATGGTGTTGTACTCGTCCGGCCGGGCGAGAACGATAGATCGCACCCCGGCATCGGTTTCCGTCCGGACAGGCTCGGTCATCGGTCGATCCGGACCCTGTCGATGATCGCGCCAATGTCCACACCGGACGGCAAGGTGCCGAAGGCCAGCCCGGCATCACCGTTCAACCGCGACGCGCAGAACGCGTCCGCGACGGCTGAGTTCCCGTGCCGCACAAGCAACGAGCCCTGCAGTACCTGCGCCATGGATTCGGCCAGCCGGCGAGCCCGGTATTCGATGTCCTCGTGATCGGTGAGTTCCTTGCGCAACCGTGCGATCGCCTCGTCAAGGCGAGCGTCGGCGCCGGCGGCCCGATCAACCTCGGTGAAGAACGCGTCCACCGAATCGGGTTGTTTCGCCATGGCGCGCAGCGCATCCAGCGCCGCCACGTTCCCTGATCCCTCCCAAATGGATGGTAGCGGCGACTCCCGGTACAGCCGCGGCATACCGGACTCTTCCACATAACCGTTGCCGCCCAAGCATTCCAGCGACTCGGCGGCGTGTGCCGGTCCACGTTTGCACACCCAGTACTTGGTAGCCGCGAGCGCCAGGCGCCGGAACGCATCCTCCTGCTCGTCGCCGGCTGCGGCACGCTCCATGGCCCCGGCCAACCGCATCGCGACGGTGACCGCCGCTTCCGACTCGATCGCCAGGTCGGCAAGCACGTTGCCCATCAGTGGCGCTTCGAGTAGGCGCGTCCCGAACGCGCTGCGGTGTGCCGCGTGGTGCGCCGCCTGCACGGCGCCGAGCCGCATACCGCTCGCGGTGCCGAGCACGCAGTCCAGCCGGGTGTGGTTGACCATCGCGATGATGGTGCGCACCCCCTTGCCTTCCGCGCCGACCAGCCAGCCGAGCGCGCCGTCGTACTCGACCTCGGCCGAGGCGTTGGAGCGGTTGCCGAGCTTGTCCTTCAACCGCTGCAGGTGGAACCGGTTGCGGGAGCCGTCCGGTAGCACGCGGGGCAGCAGGAAGCAGGACAGCCCGCCGGGAGCCTGCGCGAGGGTGAGGAAAACATCCGACATCGGGGCCGAGGTGAACCACTTGTGGCCGGTGATCCGGTAGGAGCCGTCCCCGGTTGGCTGCGCGCTCGTGGTGTTGGCGCGCACGTCCGAGCCGCCCTGCTTCTCGGTCATCGACATGCCGGCGATCAACCCGCGCTTGGTTTCCGGCACCCGGAGTCCGTAGTCGTAGCGGGTCGAGGACAGCAACGGCTCGTAGGCTTCCGCCAGCTCCGGGTTGGTACGCAAGACCGGAACGGCCGCGTAGGTCATCGATATCGGACACAGATGCCCGGCCTCGGCCTGGCCCCACACGTACATCTTGGCCGCTCGGGCCACGTGCGCGCCGGTCCGCTGCTCGCGCCAGGGTGCGGCGTGCAGCCCGTGCGCGATGCCCACGGTCATCAGGTCGTGCCAGTGCGGATGGAACTCCACCTCGTCGATGCGATGCCCGTACCGGTCGTGCGTGTGCAGCACCGGGGGGTGGGTGTTCACCAACCGCGACCATTCCCGGACCTCCGCACCACCGGCGAGCGCGCCAAGCTCGTGCAACTCGGTCTCCGCCCATCCGGCGCCCTCCCTGCGCAACGCCTCCAGCAGTCCGGGCTCAGCGGCGACGTCGTAGTCCACCAGCGGCGGAACCTGGTTGGTGACCTCATGTGTTGGCGACATCGGAACTCCCTAACGCACGCAATGTGAACTCGATCAGGGGCGGCACCGGATCGATAGTGTCGCCCCCCGCGGCCAGCGGGCCGACCAGCACCTCGGCCACCGCGCCGATCAGTGCTGCCGCGGCGGTCTCGGCGTCCTGTGGCGGCAATTGACCCGCGGCCACCGCTTCGGTGATCCGGGTGGCCGCGGCGTCCCGGAAGGCCTGGCGGAACACCAGACGTTCCGCCTCCACCGGAGCATCCACCGGCTCGGCAAGCAACGCGTAGGCCAGCCGGGGAGATTTCAGGGCGCGCACCGCGAACGTCTCCACCACGGCCACGATTCGCTCAACGAGATCGTCCGGTCGCGCGGCAGCCTTCCGCACCGCCTGTACCTCGCGGCCGACCACGACCCTGAACAACTCAACGACCAGCTCGGCCTTGCTGGGGAAGTGCTGGTATACGCTGCCGATTCCGACGCCCGCCCGTGCCGCCACCGCCGCGACGGAGCACCCCGCGTAGCCCTGCTCGGCGAGCAGGCCGGTCGCGGCCTCGATGATCGCCGTGCGCTGGGCGTCCAGCCGGGCCTGGACACGAGGGGTTCGCCGGTACGGCATATAAGAAGTGAAGCACCGATTCAGGACTTCACGCAACCGGCTACGCCCACCGATCACGCCCTGGGCGCGGCCGTACACCCCGTCCACATCGGGCGGAGTAGCGCCCCGGTGTAGTGCGGGGAGGTTTCCGGGTACTCCGGAGGGTGACGTCATCTCGCCGGGGACCTCGCTGGGGAAGGAGGCAGCCAGTGTCGCGGCCGCTCGAGGATTACGCGCTGATCGGTGACACCCATACCGCCGCGCTGGTGAGCGACGACTGCTCGATCGATTGGCTGTGCTTCCCCCGGTTCGATTCGGGCGCCTGCTTCGCGGCGCTGCTCGGTGATCGCAGCCACGGGCACTGGTCCCTCGCCCCGCGCGACCGTTTCCGGACGGCCGAGCGGGCCTACCGTACGGACAGCCTCGTGCTGGAAACCGTGCTGGAAACCGACGAAGGCACGGTGCGCGTGATCGACTGCATGCCCGTCAGGGACAACCGGCCCGACGTGGTGCGCCGCGTCCAGGGTGAACGTGGGCGGGTGACGATGCGCAGCGAGTTCTGCCCTCGCTTCGACTACGGCTACATCACCCCGTGGATCAGAAAAAAGGGACGGCGGCTGAATGCCATCGCCGGGCCGGACGATTTGACACTGCATTCCGCGGTGGTGTTCGACATCACCGATCCGGATCACCCGGTGGCCGAGTTCAGCGTCGGCGCGGGCGAGGCGGTGGATTTCCTGCTGACCTGGAGCACGCCGCAGCACGAGCCGTCCGACGGCCTGGACGCCGGCGACCTGATCGAGCATGCCACCCGATGGTGGCGCGAGTGGGCCGGCCAATGCCGTTATGAGGGCGAGTATCGCGACGCGGTGGTCCGATCGCTGATCACGCTCAAGGCACTGACGTACGGGCCGAGCGGCGGCATCGTCGCCGCGCCGACGGCCTCGCTTCCCGAGCAGCCAGGCGGAGTGCGCAACTGGGACTACCGGTTCTGCTGGATCCGGGACGCCACCTGGACACTACTGTCCCTTTTGGACGCAGGTTACGTGCAGGAAGCCAAGGACTGGCGGGAATGGTTGCTGCGGGCGATCGCGGGACGTGCCGGGCAGATGCAGATCATGTACGGGGTGAACGGGGAGCGCCGGCTGTCCGAACACGAACTGGACTGGTTGCCAGGCTACGAACGATCCCGGCCGGTCCGCGTCGGCAACGACGCCGCCAAACAGTTCCAGTTGGACGTCTACGGCGAGTTGATGGACGCGTTGCACCAGGCTCGCATTCACGAGATTCCACCGGATCCGGACGCCTGGAAGGTGCAGCGCGAGCTGATGGATTTCCTGGAGGGCCATTGGCAGGACCCGGACAACGGAATCTGGGAAATGCGTGGCCCCCGGCGCCACTTCACGCATTCCAAGGTGATGGCGTGGGCGGCGGCGGATCGTGCCGTCAAGGCGGTCGAGCACTTCGGGCGGGACGGGCCGTCCGAGCGCTGGAAGCAACTGCGCGAGGACATTTTCGACGAGGTGTGCGCCAAGGGCTATGACGCGGAGCGTGGCGCCTTCACCCAGTACTACGGCTCGCGATCGTTGGACGCGGCCTTGCTGCTGATGCCCAACGTGGGTTTCCTGCCGGCCACCGACGAACGCGTGCGTGGTACGGCCGCGGCAATCGAGGAAGAGCTCTGCCGGGAAGGTTTCGTACAGCGCTACACCATGGAGTCGGGCACCGAGCAGATCGATGGCCTGCCGGTTGGCGAGGGCGCATTCCTACCGTGCACGTTCTGGCTTGCCGATAACTACCTGCTGCGCGGGGAGACCAAGCGGGGGCGGGATTTGTTCGACCATCTGCTCTCGCTGCGCAACGATGTCGGCTTGCTCGCCGAGGAATTCGATCCCCGCTCCGGCAGGCTGATGGGGAACTTCCCGCAAGCGCTCGCGCACATCCCGCTGGTGAACACCGCGTTCAACCTGAAAAGCGGGTATGGCCCGGTGCATCGCCGCGCGGAGACCGGGAAGCGGAACCCGTGAGCGTTACGAGGCGGTTAGCCGCGACAGGCGGGCGCTGGTCGGCCAGCGCACGTTCCACGCCCATCCGAACTTCTCGAAGATCCAGATCATCCGGGCGGAGATGTCGATCTGCCCACGCAGCACGCCGTGCCGGGCGCAGGTCGGATCGGCGTGGTGCAGGTTGTGCCAGGACTCGCCGAACGAGAAGATCGCCAGTGGCCAGAAGTTCGCGGCCTTGTCCCTGCTGATGAACGGGCGCTCGCCGATCATGTGGCAGATTGAGTTGACTGACCACGTCACGTGGTGCAGCAGCGCGACCCGGACGAAGCCCGCCCAGAACAGCGCGGTGACGCCGCCCCACAACGACCAGGTGATCATGCCACCGATGATTCCGGGCAGCAGGAACGTCAGCGCGGTCCACAGCGGGAAGAGCCGGTCGACTGCGCGCACGTCGCGGTCGGCGAGCAGGTCCGGCGCGAACCGCTCGGCGTTGGTCAGTTCCCGCTCGAACAGCCAGCCCATGTGCGCGTACCAGAACCCCTTGGCCAGTGCCCGAGGGCTGGTGCCGAATCGCCACGGGGAGTGTGGATCACCGGCCCGATCGGAGAACGCGTGGTGGCGGCGATGGTCGGCGACCCACGCGGTGGCCGAGCTCTGACCAGCCAAGTTGCCTGCCAGCGCGAGCGCGACCCGCAGCGGCCGGTTGGCCTTGAACGAGCCGTGTGTGAAGTGCCGGTGGTAGCCGACGGTCACGCCTAGCCCGGTGAGTACGAAGAACCCCGCGCCGAGCCCGATATCCAGCAGGCTCAACCCCCACCCCCACGCGAACGGCACGGCGCAGGCCAATGCGAGCAGCGGCACCAGAATGAACGCCTTCACCGTGAGGTGTTCCGGCAACGTCCGCCGGCCGGCCGTGAGCGGCTTCGGTCGTCGGGGGGATTGCGGTTCGTCCGATTTCGTCGGGCTGGCGGTAGCAGACACAAATTACCTCTTATTCCGGACTCAATGCGCGGTTAGACCAGGCAGAATGGCGTTCTCAATGAACTCGTTGATTTCGACCGGCGCCCGATGTCATGACGAATGCAGCCGTGAACGGAAGCTCGTAAAAGAACATCAATATGGGGATATTGCGGTGCGTTTAGAATCACCGTGTCGGGGCGGGCTTCTTTCACTTGGCACGCTACGCGAATACCGGCGAACACGCCATGGTGCCGGGTGGTGGCGATAGGCTGCGGCGGGTGAGTGCCGACGATCATGCCGCGCCGATGAGGCCGGACGAGGGCTACCTGCGTTCGCTGACCGAGCAGACCGCGAAGGCGGTCGAGGACGCCGAACCGATCGAGTCGCCACACGAGGGCGCACCCGCGGACATCCGCGAGCTGGTCGGCTCCGCGATCGCCGCGCACCGGTCCCAACTCATCGAGTTGAGTCGTGACCTGCACGCACATCCGGAGCTGGCGTTCGCCGAACACCGTTCGGTACGCGCCGTCGCTGGGTTACTCGCCGGGCACGGGCACACCACGCAACTGGAACTCGGCGGGCTGGACACCGCGTTCCGGGTCAGTGTTGGAGGGGCCGGACCGCACGTCGCGGTGCTCGCCGAGTACGACGCGCTGCCCGGCATCGGACACGCGTGCGGGCATAACATCATCTGTGGGAGCGGGGTCGGCGGCTTTCTCGGCGCGGCCGAAGTCGCGAACCGGCTCGGCGGCCGCGTTTCGCTGATCGGAACACCAGCGGAAGAAGGTGGTGGCGGGAAGGAAACCCTGGCCCGCGCGGGGATCTTCGACGATGTGGACGCCGTGATCATGCTGCATCCGTTCGGTAACGACATCGCCATGCACCCCTTTCTCGGCCGCCGGCAGCTGGAAATGGTGTTCCACGGCGTCGGAGCGCACGCCTCGGCGCAACCGTTCATGGGACGCAACGCGCTGGACGCGGCCGTCGCCGCGTACCAGGGTGTGGCCGCGCTGCGCCAGCACCTCCCGCCGACCGACCGGGTGCACGGCGTGTTCACCGACGGTGGTGCGCGGCCGAACGTGGTGCCGGAACGGGCCGCCGTGCTGTTCTACCTGCGTTCCGCGCATCCCGACACGTTGCGTGACCTGGCGAATCGGATGGAACGCATCGCGCACGGTGCTGCCGAGCAGACCGGGTGCGGGGTCGAGCTGGAATGGGACCACCAGCCCGCGTACTTGCCGATCCGCTTCAACGAGGCGCTCGCCGCACGCTGGGCGGTGAACCAGCGGCCGTGCGGCCGCAAGCCGCTGCCGCGCGGCGTCGTGCCGGAGTTCATCACCGGCTCAACCGATCTGGGAAATCTGAGTTACCGGATTCCGGCGATCCATCCGATGATCGCGGTTTCCGAGCCGACCGTCGCGCTGCATACCAGGGAGTTCGCGGCGGCTGCCGGCTCCGAGGCTGGTGACCGTGCGGTTGCGGACGGTGCGCTCGGTCTTGCGCTGACCGCCGCGGACTATTTAGCTGACGCGAGCTTGCGGGCCGAGGTACAGCGGGAGTTCGCCGCGGCCGGCGGGCCACTCGATGTGCGGGCCTTCTTCGGCTGACGGTGCCGAACCAGCGGCAGGAGGTGGTTGACGGTGGCGGAAGGCGAGATCACGACGTCCGACACCCGGTTGGATCGGATCCTGAACTGGATCGAGCGGGTAGGAAACCGGCTACCGGAGCCGTTCATCCTGTTCGTGCTGCTGACCCTGCTACTGGCGGTCGTCTCCACTGTGATGGCGGCGTTCGGTGTTTCGGTGGCGATCCCGGGGGAGGGTGAGGCGACGCCGATCCGGGGTGCCTTCACCGGTGAGGGCGTGCAATTCCTGTTCACCGGATTGGCCTCGAATTTCATCGAATTCCCGCCACTACAAACCGTCGTCACGATCATGCTCGGAGTGGGTATCGCGGAACGCACCGGGATGCTTGCCGCGGTCATCCGGCTCGCCTTCGGAAACGCACCGAAATGGTTGCTTCCCTACGCGCTGGGCTTTATCGGCGTTATCGGAAGCATTATGGCGGATTCCTCGTTCATTATTATTCCGCCACTGGCCGCGATGGTCTTCAAGGCCGCGGGACGGCATCCGGTCGCGGGTCTGATCGGCGGATTCGCTTCGGTGGGCGCCGGTTATTCCACCTCGATTTTCGTCACGAGCCTTGATGCGCTGTTCGCCGGCATCAGCAGCGAGGTCGCCCAGACGCTGCCGAATTCCGGCACCACGGTCACGCCGGTGTCAAACTACTTCTTCAACGTCGTGTCCGCGGTGGTACTTGGCCTGGTCGCCGGGCTGATCATCGCGAAGGTCGTGGAGCCGGCCCTGGAGCGCAGTGAGTTCCCGCGCGAGGAGGTGGCGGACGAATCCGACCAGCCGACCCCGGCCCAGGGCGAAGAGGTGCGGACCGAGGTGCGCGCCGTCGAGCGGCGCGGGCTTCGGCTTGCCGGCTTGACCTTGCTCGGATTGCTCGCCGCGATCCTGGTCCTCACGCTGGTCCCCGGCTCGCCGTTGCGCAACGAGGATGGTGGCTTCCTGCCCGAGTCCCCACTGCTCGACTCGGTCACGACCCTGGTGTTCGTCATGTTCTTCTTCCCAGGGCTGGTGTACGGCGGCGCCGTGGGCAAGATCACCCGCGCGGCCGACGTCCCGATGTTGATGGGGCAGGCGCTCAAGGCGCTGTCCGGGTTCATCGTGCTGGCGTTTATCCTCGGCCAGTTCATCGCCCTGTTCGAGTGGACGAACATCGGTTCCTGGCTGGCGGTATCCGGGGCGAACCTGTTGCAGAGCATCGGGCTCACCGGCTACCCGGCGATCCTCGGGTTCATCGTGCTGGCCTCGTTGCTGAACCTGTTCATCGTGTCCGGATCCAGCCTGTGGACGTTGATGGCCAGTGTGTTCGTGCCGATGTTCCTGCTGCTCGGGCTGGAACCCGGCTTCACGCAGGCGGCGTTCCGGGTCGGCGATGCCGCCACCCAGGTGGTGACGCCGCTCAACCCGTACATGATCGTGTTGCTCACCTTCGTACGCCGTTACCAACCAAATGCGGGACTCGGCACAGTGATCGCGAGAATGATTCCGTTCGTTGTGCCGTTCTGGTTGTTGTGGGCATTGACGCTAACCGTGTTTTACTTCGCAAACATCCCGCTGGGTCCGGGGATGGACATCCACGTGACCCGGTGAACGGCGCCCTGGGCGGGGGTGGCGCATGAAGGCATTCCCGCGGGAGATCTGGGTGCTGGTGGGCGCCAGCTTCCTGATCGCGGTGGGGTTCGGGCTCGTCGCGCCGGCGCTGCCCACCTTCGCGACCAGCTTCGACGTCGGCGTCACGGCCGCGTCAGTGGTGGTGAGCGCGTTCGCGTTCATGCGGCTGGCGTTCGCGCCGGTCAGCGGCAGGCTGGTGACCGCGTTCGGGGAACGGCCGGTCTACCTGTACGGCATCACCATCGTCGGGATCGGCAGCCTGGCTTGCGCGTTCGCGGCCGACTACTGGCAGCTGCTGCTGTTCAGGTCGCTCTCCGGGATCGGCTCGACGATGTTCACGGTGTCCGCGGTGGGCCTGCTGATCAGGATGGCCCCCGAACACCTGCGTGGGCGGGTATCCGGGGTGTGGGCCACCAGCTTCCTGCTCGGCAGCATCACCGGCCCCGCGCTGGGTAGCGGGCTGATCGCGGTGTCGCTCCGGGCCCCGTTCCTGTTCTACGGGGTCGCGCTGCTGTTGGTGACGGTGCTGGTGTGGGTGTTGCTACGCCGCTCGACGCTCGCCGCGCGGGTGGATTCCGAGGCCGCGGCGACCGTCACATTGCGTCAAGCGCTCCGGCACAGTGCGTATCGGGCGGCGCTGGCGTCCAACTTCACGAACGGCTGGACGGTCATCGGGATCCGGGTGTCACTCATCCCGCTGTTCGTCACCGCGGTGCTGCACCAGCCCGATTCGTTCGCCGGCATCGCGCTCGCCGTGTTCGCCATCGGTGACGTGGCCGTCCTGCAGTTCTCCGGCAGGCTGGCGGACAGCTACGGCCGAAAGCCGATGGTGCTGAGCGGGCTCGGGCTGCTCGCGGTGGGCACCGTGCTGCTCGGCCAGTCCGACACGCTATGGGTTTTCCTCGCCGCTTCACTGCTCGCCGGTATGGGGGCAGGCGCGCTCAACCCCGCGCAGAACGCCACGCTCGCCGACGTGCTTGGCTCCAAGGCGCGCGGCGGCAGCGTGCTCGCCGGGTTCCAGATGGCTGCCGACGTCGGCGGCATCGTCGGACCGCTGGCGGCCGGGCTGGTCGCCGACTATGTGTCCTACGGCGCGGCCTTCGCGCTCGCCGCCGGCGTCGCGGTAATCGCCATGCTGATGTGGGTGCCCGCGCGGGAGACCCTGCCGGCCAAGCGCACGGGTGACGACAAACCGGAGGTGGCGCCGCCGGCGGAGTCAACGGAGTCGGCGTAGTCAGGTGGGGCTAGCGCGGGGCTAGCGCTCCGTGATGTTCGGCGGAGTGGGGATCGGGTACTCGGAAGGGCCGATGTTGCGTGCGAGCGACTGCTTCCACTCGCCGGTGCTGATCATCTTCTCGATCGCCTTGTTCACCGCTTCGCGTCCCTCGCCGTCGCCCTTGCGCAGCCCGACGCCGTACGCCTCATCGGAGAACGGCTTACCGACGACCCTGAGCAGCTCCGGATCTTCCGTGACGTATCCGGCGAGGATCACCGCGTCCGTGGTCACCGCGTCCACCGTGCCGGTGAGCAGAGCCGGGATGCAGTCCGTGTACCGGTTGTACTCCACCAGCCTGGCGCCCTGGGAGAACTCCTCCTTCACCCGCTCGGCTGGCGTGGAGCCCTTGACGGAGCACAGCTTCTTACCGTCCAGCGCGGACGGCCCGGTGATGTCGGTTTCGTTCTCCCGCACCAGCAGGTCCTGCCCGGTCGTGAAGTACGGGCCGGCGAACGCCACCTCTTTCTTGCGCTCATCGGTGATGGAGTAGGTGCCCACGATCATGTCGACCTGACCGCTGGTGAGCGCCTGCTCACGGTCCGCCGAGGTGATCTCCTTCCACCGGATGTCCTCCGGATCCACCCCGAGCTCACCGGCGATGAAGGTGGCCACGTCGATGTCGAACCCGGTGTACTTGCCGTCCACCGTGCGCAGCCCGATGCCCGGCTGATCGAAGCGCGTACCGATGGTCAGCGTCCCGGTGTCGTTGGCGCGCCCGACCAGCGTATTGGGCGGCGCCCCCGAGGCGTTCGTGCACGCGGTAGCCAGCACGAACACCGCGAGCGCCGCCGCGGTCCCGCTGAATCGGCGCCACGAGCTGGACAACACGTTTCGGCGGTTCTTGATGTCGCCTCCGCTGAGATACTTACGTCGGCGAGGCTTCATCCGGTTCCTCCTGGTCGTGCGGTGCGCAGCCAGGGTACGCAGCCGGTCCCCGGTGGGCCAATGGCATCGCTCACGGCGGGTACCCGTGAGCCCTCAGGCCGCGTTCAGCTGTGCTCGCTACGCTCGCGCCCGTGACGAAGCCATCCGGGAAAACGCTCGATATCCTCGGCACGCTGGCCCGGCTCGGGCTCGCCGCCGTGTGGCTGATCTCGGGCGGGGTCAAGGTCGCGGATCTCAACCAGACCTACGTCGCGGTGTCGGCGTACGAGCTGCTGCCGGCCGGCGCGGTGAGCGTGGTCGCCTCGGCCATGCCGTTCCTCGAGCTGGCGCTCGGCGCGCTGCTGCTGGCCGGGCTCGGTACGCGCCTGGTGGCCGCGCTGTCCATCGTGGTGCTGCTCGCGTTCATCGGCGCGCTGCTGCAGGCCTGGGTGCGCGGGCTGAGCATCGATTGTGGTTGTTTCGGTGGCGGGGGGCAGGTCGCCGAGGGCGAAACGCAGTACCCGTTGGAGCTGGCGCGGGACACGGCATTCCTGCTGCTGGCCGTCTGGCTGGTCATTCGCCCGCGCAGCTTGTTCTCGGCCGACGCGGTGTTCGACGGCCGGCGCGAGCAGCCGATCGAGACCCGGTAACGTCGTGACCAGCACGTGGTAAGGAGTGTTCAGGTGGGTGGAGCCGAGCGGAACGCGCGCAAGCGGCGGCAGCAGGAAGCCGCGAAGGCCGTCGGCAAGGCGCGCGGCGCCAGCGGTAACAGCACGCGCAACGCCATCGTGATCGGCGTCGTCGTGGTAGTCGTGATCGGGCTCGCGGTCATCGGCGGTGTGCTGCTGAACCAGAAGGAAGCACCGACCGCGTTGCAGCCGGCAGCCGAATCCGCCTCGTCGTACGACGCCACGGTGCAGTCCGGCGGTGTCGTCGTCGCCGGGGCCAAGGATGCGCCGGTCACCGTGGAAGTCTATGAGGACTTCCTCTGCCCGGCCTGCGGAATGCTGTTCGATCAGTCGCACAAGGATGTGGAGAAGGCACTCGCGTCCGGCAAGCTGAAGGCCCGCTTTCACCTGATCAATATGCTGGACAGCCAGTCCGACCCGCCCGGCTATTCGCTGGAAGCGGCGAACGCGGCAAGCTGCGCGGCGGAGAGCGGCAAGTTCCAGCGCTACTACAACACCCTGTTCGAGAAGCAGCCCGAAGAAGGCGGCGCCGGATACACCACGGACCAGCTGGTCGAGCTCGGCAAGAAGGTCGGTGCGCCGGCCGACAAGTTCGGCCGCTGCGTGCGGCGGGGCACCTACAAGAACGACGTGCAGCAGGGCTACCAGAAGGCCCAGCAGGACTTGCGGAAGATCTACGGCGACCAGTTCGGCACGCCGAGCGTCGTCCACAACGGACGCCCCGTCGAGGCGATGGGCAATCCGCACTGGGCGAGTGACCTGGTGGCGAAGAGCGGCAAGGACAGCTGAGGGCTCGCCCGGCGGCGGGTGATTTTCGCGCGTTATGCCCGAAAACGCTGCGCACCACCGGCGCGATGGATACTCTCATCGCGTGTGGCGGGAGGAGGGCACGCGATGGGGCAGCCGGGGCACGGTGGTTACGACGCCGAAGAAGAAGCATTTCATCAGTTCGCGCGCGGGGTCGATCCCATCGCCGAACACATCCGCGAGCTGGCCGGCGGTGACCTTTCCGGCCATGCCGAGCTCGCCGACGACGCGTTCTCCAAGGTCGGCAACGAGGTCGGCCTCAGCGCGGCGATCCGAGACGCGACCCGGCAGCAGATCGGCGAACTCAACGGTCTCGCCGATTCGACGGGGCTGATGGGCCAAGCCGTGCGTAATACCTGGAACAACTACCAGGTGCTGGAAGACGATCACACATCCACCTTGCGGTCCACCTGGGACGACCGGGCGTGAGCGCGGCCGCGATTCCTGGTGGGAGGGGGACGGGATGACCGTTGAACAGGTGTTGACCCCGCTGGTGCAACCGGCCGCCGACGCGCAGCGGCAGCTGGCCACCGACGACGGCGCGATCGACGGGGTCGGCCGCGCGCACGGCGGCGTGCAGAGCGCACTGCACTCCAGCGACGCCGACACGGGCAGGCGGAACGCCAACCTGAGTGCTGGATGGTCGGGCGCCTCCAGCGATCGGCGGCAGGAGGAAGCCGCCCGGATCAGCGCCGCGAGCCAGCGGCTGCAGCAATACAGCGGCGATGTGCGGAAGGCCGTGACGAGAGCGGCGGAGATCCTGAAGGTCGGCCAGCAGACCAATCAGAAACTCATCGACGACTTCATGCGGAAGGCCGCGGGTTTGCTGCGTGCCGCGGCGGCGCTGCGAGCCGCCGGGGATACCGCGGGCGCGCAGCAGAAGCTCACCGAGCTCGCCAAGCTCGGCGCCGAGGTCAGCGGGCAGAGCGGGATGAACCTGGATTCGGTGATGGGGCAGCTGACCGGGGTGGTTGGCGAGCTGTCCGGCACGTCGGGCGCGACCTCGCCGAGCTCGGCGGGACTGTCCGGGGCACCACCGCAGTCGTTCAACGCCGCGCCGAGCGGAGGCAGCAGTAGTACCGGCGCCGGTGGCGTGGGTGGCGCGGTGAGCTCCGGAGCTGGCGCGTCGACGAAGAAGCGCCTGCCGGTGGCGATTCCGCCGCAGCCCGGTACCGGGGTGATGGTGAACCTGCCGGGCGGTGGCCAGGCTGAGGCGCCCAACGAGACGGCGGCCAAGGCGGTTCGTGCCGCGCTCGGCCAGCTCGGCGTGCCCTACGTGTGGGGTGGCACCTCGCCAGGAGACGGGCTGGATTGCAGCGGGCTGACCCAGTACGCGTACGGCGAGGGCGGGCTCGACATCCCGCGAACGTCGCGGGAGCAGGACATCGGCGCCGAGGTGCCGTCGGCCGACCAGCTGCTGCCCGGCGACCTGGTGTGCTGGGACGGGCACGTGGCGATGTACATCGGCGACGGGCAGATCGTCGAAGCCGGCGATCCGGTGCAGGTTGGCCCGTTGCGAACGGAGAACGCGGGGATGAACTTCGTGGGCTTTTACCGGCCAACGGGATGACGCAGGGTGTGGAGGCTACGTGGAACGGGACCTGAACCTCGAGCTGCAGCGGCTTGACGAGCGGGTCGAGGAAACCGGCCGGCAGGCGGAAGCGCAGCAGGCGACGTTCGGGCCGATCAGCGGGCGTGCTGATGTTGGCGACGGCAGCATCAGCGTGGAGGTCGCGCCGGGTGGGTTGCTGACCGATGTGCGGCTTTCCTCCGCGGCGCTGAGCCGGGGCCCGCAGGTGCTGGCGCAGCAGCTGTTCGACCTCGCCGAGCGAGCCACCCGCCAGGCCGGCGCGAGCATGCACGCCGCGCTGTCCCCGGTGCTGGGGGAAGGCGGCGAGCAGCATCTCGCCTCGCTCGGTTACCAGCCGATCGAGGACGACGAAGAAGGTGAGCCGCCGGGGCGGGTTACCCGCGCGGGGTGGAGGAGCCCGCGATGATTTCCCGTGAACCGCTCGAACGAAGCACCAGGCAGCTGATCACCCAGGCACGGCAACGCGAACAAGTACTGTCCCAAGTAGACAACGTGATGGCGGAGGTAACCGGTACGGCGTCCGATGTGGACAGAACGATCGAGATCACCGTGAACGCGCGCGGCAAGCTGTTGGGCCTGTGGCTGAGCGCTGATGTCGCGCGGTGGGGACCCGAGCGACTCGGGCGGCTGATCGTGGAGGTGGCGCGGGCCGCGATGGACGAGGCCACGCAGGCGAGCTACAACAAGCTGGCGCCACTGCTCGGGGACAATCTGACCGCGGCGATCGAGCAACTCTCCGGCCGCGCCGCGCCGGCACGCGCACCAGGTGCCGATCCGTCGGGCGGGCTGAGCGCCGAGGAGTTCCAGCGGCGCCGCGACGAGCGGGTACGCCGTACCGGGCGTGGGGGCGGGCCGGCCGACGAGGAACTGGCCGGCTTCGACCCGTCGATGTTGCGCTCCGATCGCTGAGCACGGCACAGCGACGGGCTCCGCGCCGGCGCAGCATAGGCGATGTCGAAGTAGCGGGCGCGGCTCCGACATACAGATGCCGGCACCCAACGACGACCGACACCGGGAGCGACCCATGAAGTATCTGCTGCTCATCTACCAAAACCCGGCCACCGCCCAGGCACTGCCGGAGGCGGAGAAGCAGGCCCTGATGTCCGAGGCCGATGCCATCGTGAATGAACTTGTCGAGACCGGCGAGTGGATCGGCGGCGAGGGACTCGCCGATCCCGCCATCGCCAAGGCGGTCCGGGTTCGCGGCGGCGTCCATGAGGTGACCGACGGCCCCTACGCGGAGGCGAAAGAGCAGATGGTCGGCTACTGCATCGTCGACTGCGAAAACATCGATCGAGCCGTTCAGATCGCGGCCCGCTTTCCCGACGCCCGCCTGTGGGGTTTGGAGGTCCGGCCGATCCTCAGCCCCGATGGTGTGGAGATGTGAATTGCCTGATGCGTGGTGTCGATCGTGGGTGACCTCGTTCGACGTGACTAGTGAGGGCATCACACCGGCGCCCCACGGCAGCGACGAGCGAAGGAAACGACATGCGAAAACTGACGGTGACCACGTTTGTGTCTCTGGACGGTGTCATGCAGGCACCGGGCGGGCCAGATGAGGATCCCGACGGCGGTTTCGAGCACGGCGGCTGGACCGTGCCGTACTTCGACGATCAGCTCATCCAGCTGATGACGGAGGTGACCAGCAGGGCCGCAGCGCTGCTGCTCGGGCGCAAGACCTACGACATCTTCGCGGCCAGCTGGCCGCTGGCCGAGCCCGACGACGCGATCGGGGCGAAGCTGAACGGCATGCCCAAATACGTCGTGTCGCGAACACTGGACACCGTGTCGTGGCAGAACTCGACGTTGCTCACCGGCGACGTCGCCAACGCGGTTGACGAGCTCAAGCAGGGCGATGGCGGTGAGATCCAGGTACACGGCAGCGGCGAGCTGATCCAGACGCTGATCGAGCAGGACCTCGTCGACGAGTTCCAGGTGCTGGTCGTCCCGGTGCTCGTCGGCTCCGGCAAGCGGCTTTTCGGGGGAGGAACCATCCCCGCCGGGCTCAAGCTTGTCGACATCACGACGTCCAGCACGGGCGTCGTGATCAGCAGATATACGCGGGATGGCACGCTCGAATACGGTGCGATGGGCCCGGAAACCGGGAACTGGTGACGAGCAGCCGGTTCAGGGCACGAACGTTGTCGCGGGCCGTCCGCGGCTCGCGGTTCGAAGCCGTCGTCATTGGCGCCGTCACCCGCGTCCGGGAGGAGTCACTGTGATTCGAGCTCTCATCGTTGATCCAGCGGCGCCTGGCGCTCTTCGCTTGGCCGAGGTCGCCATGCCAGCGCCCGAGCCGAGTCATGTGGTTCTGGACGTACAGCACGCGGCGCTGAACTACGGCGACCTGAACGATGTCAAGTCGGGCCGGGCGCCACCTGGAGCGGTGCCGGGCTCTGACGCTTCCGGGACCGTGGCGCGCGCGGCGGCCAACGGCGCGGGACCGCCGGCCGGTACCCGCGTCGTCGCGCTGGTCCCTGGCGCGTTCGCGGAACATGTCGTTGTCGATGTGGACGCCCTGGCGGAGGTGCCCGAGTCGGTGAGCCTGGCCGAGGCGGCGACGCTGCCTGTCGCCGGGCTGGCCGCGCTGCAGGCGCTCCGCGCCGCCGGCTCGCTGCTTGGCCGCCGCGTCCTGATTACCGGCGCGTCGGGCGGGGTTGGCCGCTTCGCGGTGCAGCTCGCGGCTCGCGCGGGAGCGCACGTCATCGCCTCAGTGGGCTCGCCCGCTCGGGGCGCGGGCTTGGCGGAGGTCGGTGCCGATCAGGTTGTTGTCGGTCTGGACGGCATCGAGGGGCCATTGGACGTGGTGCTGGACAACGTGGGTGGCCCGCAGCTCGTCGGTGTGTGGAACCTGCTCTCGCCCGGCGGGAATATTCAGAGTATCGGTTGGACTTCCGGCGAGCCCGCTTCCTTCCCGCCGTATTCGACCATCGGCCAGCCACGGTCTTTGACGTCGTTCCTCATCGACGGCAGCGACGTCAACTCCGACCTCGCGACCCTGATCGGTCTTGTCGCCGCGGGCGATCTGACCGTCGAGATCGGCTGGCAGGGCTCATGGGAGCGCGTCACGGAAGCAGCCGAGGCGCTCGCCGGTAGACGAGTCACCGGCAAGGCAGTGCTGGATGTGGCGACATCACCAGAAGCGGTCACTCGCGGCCGGGGTAGCGCGTGCTGATTGCTCGCGAGGCCGGTGCTACAGGCCGAAGGCGATCGAGCGGAGGATCAGGGCGAGGATGAAGACGGCCGTGAATGCCAGGTCGATCGACAGCCCGCCGGCTCGTACCGGCCGAAGCACGCGCCGTGCCGGCGCGATGACCGGTTCGGTCCAGGCATGAGTGAACGCGCGCGCTCGGCCCATCCACGGAGGGCTGTTGGTCAGTACGCGCGCCCAGTCCAGCACCAGGCGGACGATCAGCAGCACGATGAACGCCGTCAAGGCGTACCCGAGCAGTGTTCCGATCAGGCTCATGTCGAACTCCTCCGTAACGGCATGGTCGACCTCCTACCGGTATCAACGCGGCCGGCGGGAACGAAAGTGTCACCTTCGCCGTATTCTCAGCCGACTATCAGCTCGTGGCTACCGGCAACTGCTGCCGGTAGCCACGCCTCAACGC
Organism: Pseudonocardiaceae bacterium; assembly: GCA_009379845.1. Classification (GTDB taxonomy): domain Bacteria; phylum Actinomycetota; class Actinomycetes; order Mycobacteriales; family Pseudonocardiaceae; genus Tamaricihabitans. Next base: position 39,028 of record WHSZ01000014.1, read on the forward strand.
CTGGGTGGGTGGAAGGCAGCGCGGTAGGCGTTGGGGCTGACGCCGACGATACGTTTGAAGCTGTCGCGGAAGGCGGTTGGTGAGCCGAATCCGACCTGAACGGCCACCCAATCGATGGTGTGGCTGGTGGATTCGAGCAGGTATTGGGCCTGGCGGATGCGGGCACGGTTCAGCCATCGCAGTGGCGTTGCGCCGGTCTGCTCGCGGAAACGGCGGTTGAGGGTGCGGGTACTCATGCCAGCGTGGGCGGCGATGTCCTTCAGGATGAGGTCTTTCGCGGAGTTGTCGTCCATCCAGCGCAGCACGGGTTCCAGGATGGAGCCGCGCGCCGCCGGCGGTAGGTCGTGGACGATGAACTGGGCCTGGCCGCCCTCGCGTTCCAGCGGCATGACGGAGAGCCGGGCGGCGTCGGCGGCGACCACGGAGCCGTAGTCGCGGCGGATCAGGTGCAGGCACAGGTCCAGTCCCGCCGCGGCGCCGGCCGAGGTGAGGAGTTGGCCGTTGTCCACGTAGAGCACGTCGGGGTCGACGTCGATCGCCGGGTGGAGCTCGGCGAGTGTGGCGGCGCCGGACCAGTGGGTGGTGGCGCGGTGCCCGTCGAGCAGTCCGGTGGCGGCGAGGACGAACGCGCCGGAGCAGACCGAGGCGATGCGGGTGCCGTTTGCCGCGGCCCGCCGCAGGGCGTCGAGTACCTCGGCGGGGATCGGGCCGGTGGCCTCGGCGCAGCCGGGCAGGATGATGGTGTCCGCGCCGGCAAGGGCATCCAGCCCCACGGTGGCCGGAGGGTGAACGCTCCGGCGTCCACGGTCGGGGTGGCACCGCAGATCCGGACGCGGTAGGCGGCATCTCCTCCGGACAGCCGGGTGCGGGTGAACACCTCGATCGGATGACAGGTCGAACGGGATGACCTTGTCCAGGGCGAGGATGGCCACGGTGTGCATGACAACACGGTAGGCAGCCCACGCGTTCCGGTCCCGCCAACCGCGGTAAGCGTCGACGTGGCTGAGCGTACTGGCGAGAATCCGTTGGTGGCTGTCGCGGCAGCCACTCCCGTGGCCCGCGGCGACCTCTTAACGTCGGCGACGCCAGTACTTGGCCGTCCAGTCCCACCACAGATGACAGGACCCGACCTTGATCGTTGTCGCACCACTCCTGATCGGCGTCTTGTACGTATTCCTCAACTCCCTCATCCGCGAACCGCATCGGCGGCGGTTCAACGCCATCATGGTGGCCGGCGCCGGGGCCGCCTACCTCAGTGGCGGTGGTTTCGGTCCCTGGGAGTTCGCCCTCACCATCGTCATCACCTACTGCGCCTACCGCGGCCTTGAGTCGTGGCGGTTCATCGGCATCGCGTGGCTGCTGCACACCGCCTGGGATGTGGCCCACCACTTGCAGGGCAACCCGATCATCCCGTTCGCCGAGCACTCCTCACTCGGCTGCGCGATCTGCGATCCCGTGATCGCCGTCTGGTGCCTCGCCGGCGGCCCGTCGGTCACTGACCTGCTCCGAGCCCGATTCTCCCGGACCAGGAGCCCGGACCATCACATCCGACGCACGGCACAGTGATCGACACGGTCGGTATGCGCATTTCTCGTAACGTTTCACCTTCATGGCAACGAATCCGCCCGCTCGTGCGAGACACAGTCACCGCACGAGAGGACACCCATGGCTCGGACACATCGCACGGTGGTCGGAGTGATCGGTTGCCTCCTGCTGACCATCGTCGGATTGATCGTCGTCCCCACGCCGCACGCATCGGCGGCCCCGAGCCTGCCGCCCGGCTTCGTACTCCGCGACCAGGCGATCGGGCAGTCCGCTGGTGAGCTCACCGACTTCGGATACCTGCCCGACGGTGGCGGCATCCTGTCAACCGGCAAGCGGGGCGGGCTCGTCTGGGCGGCACCGGACGGGCGCACTCACACCCTGGCCACGCTGCCGGTGAACGCCACGCAGGATCTCGGTCTGATAGGCCTCGCGATCGCACCGGACTACGCCACATCGCGGCAGATCTACATCGCCCGGTCGGTGCCGACCGGGACGAACACCTACCTAATCCGGCTCGCCCGGTGGACCGTGACGGGGTCGCCGGAGCCCACCGGGCTTGCGCAGGAACGTGTGCTGTTCGACGTTCCCGGCGACAGTGTGGTGCACGGGATCACCGGAATCGTCGCGGCGCGGGACGGCACGGTATGGGTGTCGGTCGGCGATGTCGCCGACTACCGCCAGCTGGACCGTAAGGCGTTGCGCGCGCTCGACCGGAATGCCTTACAGGGCAAGATCTTGCGCCTCACGCCGGACGGGCAGGGGGTGCCTGGCAATCCGTACTACGACCCGGCGAACCCGTCCGCGACGCGCAGCAAGGTGTACGCCAGCGGGTTCCGCAGCCCGTTCCGCCTTTCTCTCGACCCGGCGACCGGCCAGCCGGTCGTCGGCGACGTCGGCTGGTCAACCTGGGAAGAAGTCGACGTGGTGCAACCCGGGGGCAACTACGCATGGCCGTGCTGGGAGGGAAACCACCGCACCCCGAGCTACTCCGCCCTGCCCGAATGCGCGAACGTGGTGAACACGCCACCGTTGTGGGAGTACCACCATGGCGACGGTGTCGATCAGGGCAACAGCGTCACCGGCGGCATCGTTTACGAGGGCACCAGCTACCCGCAGGCCTACCGCGGTGCCTACTTCTTCGGCGACTACTCCGCGACCAAGTTGTGGTCGCTGCGCTACGACGCGCAGGGCCGGCTCACCCAGCGGCCGCAGAGCCCGCCGTTCGGCACGGGAATCGGCCGGCCGGTGAAGTTCGGAGCCGCGCCGAACGGCGACGTCGTCTACGCCGACATCGGCTCGGGTCGGCTTACCCGCCTGAGCTACACCGAGGGCAACACCACTCCGGTCGCGAAAGCGAGCAGCAGCACCGATCCGGGTACCCGCACGGTCAGCTTCGATGCCAGCGAGTCGGTCGACTTCGACGGCGATCCGTTGACCTATCGCTGGGATTTCGGCGACGGCACCACCGGCACCGGGGTGCGCGCGAACCACACCTACGCGCCGGATGTCACGCGCGCCACCGCGCGGCTGACCGTGACCGACGCGCTCGGCGCTAGCGACACCACGACGATCACGGTGGCTCCGGCCAACCGCTCGCCACAGCTGTGGCTGAGCCCACCCGGTGAGGCTAACTTCGCGATCAACGAGCCGGTGCGGCTCGCCGCGACGGCCACCGACGCGGAAGACGGCGAACTGCCGATCAGCTGGACGACCACCGTACTGCACTGCCCGTCCGAAGCGACCTGCCATGACCACCCAGGCCACGGCGGCTCCGGGGCCACGTTCAGCCTGCCGTTCACCGACCATCACGACTCACGGATGACGTTCACCGCGACCGTGACCGACAGCGCGGGGGTATCCAGCAGCGCCACCTACGTCGCGTGGCCGCGGGAGCGCCGCCTCACGCTGCTGAGCAACGTGCCGGCCGCACTGCGGATCCCGATCGAGGGTGGCGGCAACACCGCGATGGTCACCGAAGGAGCCACCGTGGAGGTGGTCGCATCGGACACCGCGGCGGACGGTGCCTCGAGGTTCTCCGCGTGGACCGACGGCTCGTCGAGCCGAACGCGATCGGTGACCATGGGCGGCTCGGATGTCACGCTGACCGCGCGCTATCTCAGCCCACTCGAGTTGCGATACAACGCGGAACCGGCGTTGCGGCAGCTACTTGGCGCTCCGACGGGGCCGGAGATCATTGATGGCGGCGTGCGCTACCGCGGCTACGAGAGGGGTCGGCTGTACGCATCCGCACAGACCGGGACGCACGAGATCCACGGAGCGATCCTCGCGAAGTATCTGAGTTTGGGCGGCCACAACAGGTTCGGCCCACCGAGCACAGACCAAACGTCCACACCGGACCGGGTAGGGCGCTTCAACCATTTTCCCGGTACGCCGGCGACACTGCGGTCGTCGATCTACTGGACGCCAGGGACGGGCGCACATGCGATCTGGGGCAAGATCCGGGAACGCTGGGCCGCGCTCGGCTGGGAGAAGGGACCGCTCGGCTACCCGAAGTCCGACGAACTGATCGCGCCCGACGGCCGAGGACGATTCAACCACTTCGCCAAGGGAACCGGCGGATCGATCTACTGGACGGCCAGCACCGGCGCGCACGACGTGCGTGGGAGCATCCGCCAGCGCTGGGCAGCCCGTGGCTGGGAACGATCCTATCTCGGGTATCCGACCACCGGCGAGTTCGGCATCAGCGGTGGGCGCCGGAACAATTTCAGGCATGGCTTCATCTCGTGGTATTCACGTACCGGTACAACCGTGGACCGCAGGTACTGACCGGTTCTGTCCACATTGGTCACTGTCCGAATTGGACCAGGAGCTCGTCTAGTGCGGCAGGAAGCACCAAGCACTCTTCGAAGCTTGATGGGAGCGCTAGCTACGGCCACGGTTTGGTGCGCCATGTATGGGGCTCAGCAGCGTCGATAGGTCTTCCGAGTAGCCGTAGAGGGCTGGCCAGCCGCCGGTGTGCACGAACAGCACGTCGTCTCCGGTGGGAAATCGATCTTGCCGCACGTACTCGATGAGTGCTGCCATGGCTTTCCCGGTGTAGACCGGGTCCAGCAGGATGCCTTCGAGTTCGGCGAGCATCTTGATCGCTTCGAGGCAGGCGGGTGTCGGTGCTCCGTAGCCATCTCCGATGTGGCTGTCGTCGATCTCGATCTCGGGCTTTTCCTTCGTGCTGGACAGATGTTCCGTGAGCCCCGTACTCAGGTGATTGACCTTCGCGCGGATATCCGGTTCGCAGCCACCGACGCTGACTCCGATTACGCGCGCTCGGCTGCCGCGTTCGATCAGGCCCACCGTCAGACCCGCTTGCGTCCCGCCGGATCCGGTGGCGTGCACGATCGTGCCGAGCCGGAGGCCGAACTGGTGCGCCTGGTCGACGATTTCGTTGGCACAGCCGATATACCCTTGCGCGCCGACCGTGGCCGAGCCGCCCGCGGGGATCACGTAGGGACAGCGGCCCTGAGCCACGAGTTCCGCTGCCCACTGCGCTATCGTCGAGTCCGGATCGGTGCCTGCCGGCAGTATCTGGGTACGTGCGCGCAGGAGCCGATCGAGGAGGACGTTGCCGGAGATCCGGTACTCGGTGGCTTGGTTGGGTACGCCGTCGACGAGCCACAGTTCGCATTCCAACCCTGCTTTCGCTGCGGCTGCCGCGGTTTGCCGCGCATGGTTGGACTGCACGCCGCCCGTGGTGAGTAGCACATCGGCTCCCCGCTCCAGCGCATCGGCTACCAGCCATTCCAGCTTGCGTGCCTTGTTCCCGCCGCCCGCGAGTCCGGTGCAGTCGTCGCGTTTGATCCAGATACGCGGTCCGCCGAGCACCTCGCTGAGCCGGTCAAGTGGTTCCAGCCTCGTTGGCAGGTGGACGAATCGCCGCAGTGGTGGGATGCCGGGGTCGGAGGGCGGAAGGAGTGCCGGTGCTGCCCATACCGGCGGTCGCCGTTCGGGATCGCCGTTCGATGCGGCCACCGGTCCGAGGATCGTGCCGGATGTTTCGGGTGGCAGATACCCGGTCTGGGTCATGATGCAGAACGGGTGTCCAGCCGGGTCGGCGTAGATCTGGAATCGCGCGTTCGCGCGGTCCGCCGGTTTCGGTAGCGCCGTAGCCCCGGCTCGCATGGCGCGTTCGTGACCTTCGTCGAGCGTGTCGAACAGGATGTCAAGATGAGCCATCTGTGGACGCCACCTGTTCGGCCAGGTGGGCGGTTCGTAGTCCGCGACCTGTTGGAACGCCAGGGTCGGGCCGCCGTTCGGGTCGGCCAGCTCCACCCAGGTCGGTACCGACGCGGCCTCGTTGACCTGCCAGCCAAGCAGCTCGCCGTAGAACTCGGCCAGTTCGCGGGGGTCGTGACAATCCAACGCGAACGCGATGATTCGCCGGGGCGAACTTCCTGATCGCCTCACGAGCTCCTCCCAATTCATCCGCCTGCCGCGCGGCCGTCGGCAAGGTCCGTCACTATTTAAAGGCGTGACGACACGGTCGGACACTGGATGGTCACCTGTCAAGTCTGTTTAGAATTGATGGATATAATCCCAGTTCAAATGGGGTAATCATGATATAAACTGGTGATGTTTGATGAAAGTGTGTGCTCGTGGTCAACCCGGCGTTGTCGAGGTCGGTTAAAGTAGTTGCATGGGGCATTCGGTGTTCAGCGAGGAGTTCTGCCTGGATTTCGCGAGCACACTGGAGTGGCGGCACACCCGGCGGGTCGACGCGTTTCGCAGCGCTGCTGATCTCGCGCCGTGGTTCTACTCAAATGGCGTACGGCTCCAGCTCGAGCCACTGGGCGAAGCAGCCTTGGCCAATGCTCACGAACTACGGGACGCGATCCACCATCTGGGGCTGAACTCCGTACACGGAAAGCACTTTGACGTCGACGACGTCGCCACCGTCAACCGTTGCGCCCTGCCGGCGCCGCTGGCGATCACGCTCGACAGCGGCGGCACCATGCGATACTCCGGCGATTTCCCCGCACTGCTCTCCAGCATCGCCAGGGCAGCCATCGAGCTTCTCGCCGGGCCGCACCGCGAACTGATCCGCCAATGTGCCGAACCCGAATGCACCCGGTTGTTCCTGGACCACTCACGCGCCGGCGCGCGGCGTTGGTGCGGCACTGCCTGCGGCAACAAGGTCAAGGCTGCCGCCTACCGGGAACGCAAGCGCTCCAAGAAGCCCAGCCGAGCGAACTAGACCCGCTACGGTTCACGATCCACGGATGCCGGCTCACCGCCTACACCGTTGCGGTTATCAGCGCCGCCATTGCCGCCGGCTACCCATCTCAGGAGGACACGGGGACGCCGAGCTCTGCGAGCAGGCCCCGTACCCGGCGTTCGATCTCGTCGCGTACCGGGCGCACGTCGGCCACGTTCTTGCCTGCCGGATCGTCCAGCGTCCAGTCCAGGTAGCGCTTGCCGGGGAACACCGGGCACGCGTCGCCGCAGCCCATGGTGATCACCACATCGGCGGCGCGCACGATCTCGTCGGTCCACGGCTTGGGAAACTCGCCGGAGATGTCGATGCCTCGCTCGGCCATCGCGGCGATCGCCGACGGGTTGATCTCATAGCCGGGCTCCGACCCGCCGGACCACGCCACGGCCCGATCGCCGGCCAGGTGGTGGAAGAACCCGAGTGCCATCTGGGACCGGCCGGCGTTGTGCACGCAGAGGAACAACACCGTCGGCTTCCCGTCCGCGTGGTGGCCCTCCACCCGGGCCAGCGCGCGCAACCGCTGCCGAGCGAACCGCTCTGCCAGCAACGGCAGGAAGTTGGGCACCGTGGCATGCGACGCGAACTGTTCGTAGCTGGTATGCAGGAACCGCTCGATCGTCTCGGTGCCGAAGGCCCCGGCGAACTCGTCACCGAGCCGCGTCGCCGCGGTCCGCAACGCCAACCGCTGATCGATCGACAACTCTGGGTGTCCGTCGGCCTGGGCTTCGGTGTTGGTCATGACCTACTCCTGTCCACTCGTGACGGTTGGGGCGAGCCGGTCCACCCGGTCGGCCAGCTCGCGAAACGCGTCCTCGAACGCCGTCTTGGTGCCAACACGGGCCGGGTCGGGCACCGACCAGTGCAACCGCTGCACCGCCGGGTCCAGGTCCTCGTGCGCGTTGTCGCACACCGCCACCACAAGGTCACGCGCCCGCAGCACCTCGTCGACATGCGCGGTTCTGGCCCGCGCCAGTGACATGCGATGCGCCTTCGCGGTCGCCATCGCCAGCGGATGCACCCGCTCCGCCGGCTCGATCCCCGCGGACGCGACGGGTACCCGACTTCGCCGCTTCCACAACGCGGCCGCCAACTGTGACCGCGCCGAATTCCGTGAGCACACGAACACCACCCGCGGAGCACGCCGATGCCCCACCGGCAGCAGCCCGCCCAACACCGACGGCACCAGCCGCAGGTACGTCCGCCGGCGGTCTCCCTCGGACCGGAGCCGTTCCACGACTCCGGCCTGCTCGAGCAGCTTGACGTGATGCGCGAGCAGGTTGCTCGACAACCCCAGCTCGCCACCGACCTCGCTCGGCGCGGCATCACCGAGAACGAGGCGGTCCACGATCGCCAACCGCGCAGGGTCACCCAGCGCCGCATGCACCTGCGCACGCCGGGCGACCTGGCTAAGTAAGTCAGTAATCATTGAGTCAATGATTACTGACTTAAATTCAGAAGTCAACCGGCAGCCAAGGTCGCATGGTCCCAAGTCCACCGAGCCAACTCAGCGAAGGCGCCGCTCATCGAGCAGATCCGTCAGCCACAGTTCGCCCGGCCAGCGCTGGCCGGGCGCGGATACTCCGAACAGGAACATTTCCCCGTCCCGCCCGGCGTCCCGGCCGAGCGGGAAAGCCGACACCCGTGCCCGCACGTGGCTGGATCGGGCGAAGTCCGGCCACACTGTTCTTGATGGTGGTGTGGGCAGGCAGAGCGAGAGGGCGGCTTCGATGCCACTGGAGATCGAACACCGGTCGTCGGATTCGCCGTACATCGAGCGTGTGTGGCGAAGCCGTAGCCACCAGGTCGACCAGATGATGGCGGTCGCGACCCCGCGCTGGGCGCTGGTCTTTCTGGGAGCAGTCCGGTCAGATGTACGCCGTCGTCAAGGGGCCGGAGTCGCGGGCGGGCCACGCACCGGTACCGGAGGAAGCCAGTTTCTTCGGCATCGACTTCGCACTCGGCACGACGATGCCGCATCTCCCGATCAGCCGGGTCGTCGACGGCGACGCGGCGATACCGGACGCAACGCACCGATCGTTCCGGCTGGCCGGCTCCTCGTGGCACATCCCCGACTACGACAACGCCGAGGCGTTCGTCCGGCGGCTCGTACGCGAGGAGATCGTCGTACCTGACCGCCTGGTCACCGAGGTGGCGCGGGGCGCGGCCCTGGCGGTGTCCGAGCGCACCGTCCAACGGCATTTCCTGGCAGCCACCGGGCTCCCGCACGGGGCGGTCCGGCAGATCGATCGCGCCCGGCACGCCGCGCTGCGGCTCAAGGAAGGCATGCCGATCCGAGACGTCGTCGACCGGCTCGGCTTTTACGATCAGCCGCACTTGACGCGATCGATGCGCCGGTACGTCGGGCGCGGCCCGGCCGATCTCAGGGGTGCCGATCAAGTCGAACCCCTGTCGCTTCTGTACAAGACCGGACCCGAGCCGCGCGTCTAAGCTCCCAGTTTGGATCCGACTCCCGAGGAGCAGCAGTGGGCAAGATCGTGTCGAGTTTCTTCATCGCGCTGGACGGTGTCGTCGAACAGCCTGACCAGTGGCACTTCCCGTACTTCGACGACGAGATGGGCGCCGCTATCGGCGAGGGGATGGCGTCATGCGCCGCCTTCCTCATGGGCCGCACGATGTACGACGAGTGGTCGACCTACTGGCCGTCGATAGCAGAGGACTCCGAGGAAGCCGAGATCGCCGCGTTCTTCAACAACATCCGGAAGTACGTCATCTCCAACTCGCTCACCGAAGCGAAATGGCAGGAAAGCACGATCATCTCCGGCGACATCGAGACGAAGGTGCGGCGGCTCAAGGACGAGACCGACGGCAACATCAACATGTCGGGAAGCGCCAAGACCGTCCGGTGGCTGCTGGCCCACGGGCTGGTCGACGAACTCGAGCTGATGGTCCACCCGATCGTCGTCGGGAAGGGACAGCGACTGTTCAACGAGCAGCTGCCGGCCGTGCCGCTGAAGCTGCTGAGCAGCAAGACCTTCGGCTCCGGCGTGCTGCACCTGCGCTACGGCCCGGACACCGCGAAGTAACTCTTGTCATCGCTGTTTCGTCGTAGCGATCGGACCGGTTCGTTTCGGGCACGAATTCATCCCTCGCTGTCGGACGGAAGAACCGCGATACTGGCTGGCGATGACGGGATGGCTCACGGTTGGCGTGGTCGCGGGGGCTGTGCTTGTCATGTTGATGGTCGTGCTGGTTGGGGTGTTGTGGCGGTATGTGCGGCGGGCACGCAGGCCGCAGCTCTATACGGCCGTCCGTCCGGGGCCGGATCAGGTGCGGTGGGCGCTGGTGAAGGTGGATCCGGAGCGGGTGGCGGATCGTGACGAGCGGCTGGATACCGATCATGACCCGCCTGGGCTGGGCTAGGGACCGTCGTCAAACCAACCTTGAGCGCTGAGTCACGAGTGCCGTAGCATATCGAATATCGATAGATTTCCATCGCGGCTCGATCGAAGGAGAGACGATGGGAAAGCTGACAGTGGTCGCACTGCGCGCGGTGCTCGTGGTGCTGCTCGCCGGCTCGGTGTTCGTGCAGGCGGTGCTGGTGCCGCTGCTGGCGATCGACCTCAGGGGGTTCAGCCTGCGCACGCCGTTCCTGGTGGTCACGATCTTGGGAGTCGTGACGGCCCAGGTCGTCCTCGTTTGCGTGTGGCGGCTGATAACGATGGTGCGACGCGGGACCGTGTTCTCGCACGCGACCTTCCGGTACGTGCACGTCGTGATCGGCGCGATCGTGGCGGCCGCCCTCCTGATGTTCGCGCTCGCGGTCATCCTGGCGCCTGGCAACACCGCCCCGGGCATCGTTCTGCTGATTTGCGGGGCAAGCGTGGCAATCCTGGGGGTCGCGCTCGTCGTGCTCGTGCTGCGGATGCTGCTCGCTCAGGCTATCGAGCGCGATCACGAGGCGGCGCAGCTGCAGGCCGAGCTGGAAGAGGTGATCTGATGCCGATCGCCGTCGACATCGACGTGATGCTGGCCAAGCGGAAGATGTCGGTTGGCGGGCTCGCGGACCGCGTCGGGATCACGCCCGCCAACCTGGCGGTGCTGAAGAACGGCCGCGCCAAGGCAGTGCGGTTCACGACGCTCGCCGCGCTCTGCGAGGTGCTCGAGTGCCAACCGGGAGACCTGCTTCGCTGGCAGGCTACCGACGCCGCCGACGCCAATGACCCCAGCGATGGGAACGACGCCGACGGTGGGCCCCGTCAGCCCTCGGCGGCGGTGGCCGGCGCCGACCCGTCGCGGACCTCGGGTTTCCCGGATCCCGACCGGTCGATGCGCGACCCCGCCCCGTAGGCCGCCACACGGACCTGCAGCCCGGTCGGTCGGGTCGGCAGGGCCCCTCCGGCATGCCGTTTCGTGCCGCCGTCGTGATCGGCGCCCGCGGCCTGTCAGTGGGTGTCCAGTAGTTCCTTGAGTTTCTCGGCGAACGCGGCCGGTTCGCCCGGCATGCCGTACTCGTCGCCCAGGAAACCACCGTGGTGGCTGGGGAACATGACGAGCTCGGAGCCGAGGCGGTCGGCGATCTCGCGTGATGCCCGCGCGGTCATCTGGCCTTCGGATTCCGTGCCCGCGGCCAGGTGGATCGTCGTGGATGCTGCCGTCAGGGCGTCGAAGTCATGCTCGTAGGTGGGGACGGTGAGCATGGCGATGCCCAGCAGTGGGTCGTCTCGGCTACCGTCGTCCTCGCTTGGCAGCCCGAACTGGGCGGGGTCCGGCGCGGGCAGCTCGGACCAGTCCTTGGGCAGTTCACCGGTGTGGCTGGTCAGCGCGATGAACTTGGCCATGGCCGCACCCATGCCGTCGCGCTGGTATGTCTCGTGGATGTCGCGGCAAGCCGTCTCGAGTTGCTCGCGGTCGGGCAGCACCGACACGGAGGGTGGTTCGTGCGCGACGAGGATCCGCACCTGCTCGGGGTGGGCGGCGACCAGGGCAAGCGCGTTGATCGCGCCGCCGCTGCTGCCGAAGATGTTCACCTTCGGCAGGCCCAGGTCGTTGATCACGCGGTGCACGTCGTCGGCGTGCACGTCCGGCGTGACCTCGGAGTCGTCGGTTCGCTCGCTGCGGCCGGTGTGGCGCGGGTCGTAGGTCACCACGGGCCGGTCGGTGAGGTAGCCGGCCAGCGTGCCGAACCCGGTCGCGTCCATCGGCGAGCCGATCAGGAGCACGGCGCGTTCGGCGGCACCGGTTGCGGACAGGTCACCGCGGATGTCGTACCGCAGACGCGCGCCCGGTACGTCGAGGACGCGGGTTTCGATGTCGGGCATAGGGCTCCTTCGGGTATGCGCCAGTCATCTACTCAGACCGCGCGGCGGCGCGGAACTCATCGCGCGAGTCCATCGCACTAGAGAAGTCGTCCTACGCTCAGCATCCACTACGGCCGCTCCCGGAATCGGGGCGAACTCGAGGATCCCGGCTTCATGTCCGGCGGTCCCGATCTCGCGCCGATCTGCCGATTTAGCCGACCGAGTCCGTTGAGGATTCCGGAGCGCGGCGACGCTGGACTTGCACGGTACGTTGGTCCGCCAGGTGGCGGGTGCTCTCGCCGGCCTCGCCGCACCGGGTCGGCGCCGCGGGACGAGCGCCGCGGGACGAGCGCCGCGGGACGAGCGCCGCGGGACGAGCGCCGCGGGACGAGCGACGCCGCGATGCGGGCAGCCGGCTTGGCGTACCGCAGAAATTTTCCGGATCCGATGCGCGGTGGATGTCGATTCCAAACTGGCTGTAGGCGGCATTTTGGGGCACGGCGTGAGCGCGGCTGGCAAGGAGGCTTTCTCGCGGATTCTGGCCGCGGAGCTGGCACCCAGCAACGTCCGGGTCATCGGCATCCGTCCACATGCGACCGTCGATGCGCCGGCAGCTGGTTCCTTCACCAAGGACCTCTTCAAGCAAACCGCGGCAGCGGCCGGGCAGTCGGTCCAGGAATTTCTCGAAGGCGGGCTGGCGAAGGGGACGCTTCTGAAAAGGTTGCCCACGCTGTCTGAAATAGCCGAGACGGCCGCGTTCCTGGCTTCAGATCGAGTTGGAGCCATGACCGGAACGATCGCCAATCTGTCCGGCGGCGCACTTGTCGACTGAGTTTCGGGGTTTGCGGTGTGGCCGTAGTTAGAACAGTCTCCGGGCCCTGCGGTGGCTCATCGGGCCACTCCCCGGCCCACGTGGCGGCTCGGGGCGACGGTGCCCCCAGGGGCAGCCGGATGAGTTGCGGCTCACGCATCGATGCTCGATCGGGCCATTACTGCCATAGTGTTGCAATAACGCGTCCCTGCAATAACTGGCGAGAGGAAGATCGTGCACCGTTCGGGCGTTCACCACGATGACTTGGCGTTGGACGGCGCCGTGGTCCTCCATGCGGCGTTCACACCCACGGAGGTAACCCGCCTTCGGATGGGGGTGGAGGCGGCCGTCGAGCGCATCACGCGGTGTGCGCGGTCCGAGCCGGAGCCGGTGGCCACGAGCCAGTCGAGCCAGGGGCACCGCCTGCAAACCGTGCACGGCACGTCGATTCATTGGGAGCCGGACACCAGCCGGCCAACGGTGCGGAATCTCCGGCCGGTAACGCACTTGGATGCGCGTCTCACGCAACTCTGGGACGAGCCACGCCTGACCCGACCGGCAGCCGATCTTCTCGGGGTGCCCGAGGTTGGCCCGCTCACCTCGAAGATCAGCTTCAAGCGGGCCGGGGTGGGCTCGGAGTTCATCTGGCATCAGGACTACACGTTCCTCCAGCGCTTCCTGGGAACCGCCGCACGGGAAGCCGTGACCGCCATGGTGTTGCTCGACGACGCGGATGCGGACAACGGAGCGCTGACCCTGGTTCCGGGGAGCCACCTCGCCGGGCCGCGGCCCGACGGCGAGCCACCGAACGCCGCCGACGCGCCACCGGTCACCATCGAGGCGGCGGCGGGATCGGTGCTGCTGTTCCCGACCCTGATGCTGCACAGCTCGGGGCCGAATCGATCCGAACGAGACCGCCGGGCGCTGCTCCTCCTCTACCAGCCCGCGGGCCGTCCCAACCTCGACGAAACCCACTCACGGGTGGCCGAGACGGGCGGCGGCGACCAGGTCACGAGCACCGCGGGATTCGGGAGCGGTGAGTAGCCGGTAGGTGGATGCGGTTTCCACGCAGCGCCCGTCCTGCAGCAGGCAGATCTGATCCGCGATGCCCGAAATCGCGGCCAGATCGTGGCTGATCAGCATCAAGCTGATGTCCATCGTGGAGCGCGCATGCGCAAGGACGTCCAGCAGTTCGGCCTGGTTGACCAGATCCAACGACGCGGTGATCTCGTCGCACAGCAGCACGGCTGGACGTGCGAGTAGCGCCCTAGCCAACGCGGCACGCCGCAACTGCCCGCCGGAGAGCTCGAAGGGATGGCGGAGCAGCTGATCCGCTCGTAGGCCAAGTGATTCGCAGAGCTCGATTGCCTCGCGCCTGGCGTCCTCCCGTGCCATGCCGCGCAGCAGCCGTGCCGTCCTGGCCACCTGGACACCCACCGGCCGGTACTCGTCGAACGACGCACTGGCGTCCTGATGGACGTACTGCACCAGGCGCCGCTGCGCGGGTCCGCGTTGCCGCGCGGTCGCGGCCAGTGGTACGTCGCCGAGCAGCACCTGCCCGGTGCCCGGCCGGGTCAGTCCCGCCACGCATCGGGCCAGCGTGGTCTTGCCCGCACCGGAGCGACCGATGATCGCAAGGCACTGCCCGCCAGGGAGTACCAGGTTGATGTCGGCGAGCAGCTCGGTGCCGTCCGTGGCCCGCCGGCCGAGCCCGCGCACGACCAGATCACGCACGCCGTGCCTGGTACCGCGCGCGCCGGTTGGCCTGTCAAGCAACCGTGGTTCCGAGGCGAGCAGCCGCCGGCTGTGCGGCTGTGCGGGGGCGTGCAGCGGGCGGGTGCCAGGGCCGTGTTCGATCACCCGGCCGTCCTGCAGCACGATCACCTCATCGGCAAGCCGGCGGGCGAGCGCCAGGTCGTGGGTGAGCAGCACCAAGGCCGTGCCGGCGCCGACCAGCCCGGCCAGCATGTTGGTGACATCGGCTTTCGTCGTTGTGTCCAGCCCGGTGGTGGGTTCGTCCAGCACCAGGACCTCCGGCCGGGTGATCAGCGCCAGCGCCAGCGCCACCCGCTGCTGCTGCCCGCCGGAGAGCTGGTGCGGGTAGCGGCGCAGCAGCCACGGCTCGGCAGGCATCTGGGCCGCGTGCAGCGCCTCGGCAACCGCGGTGCGGCGGGCCGAACGGTGCCGGTGCCGCAGCCCCGCGTACTCCGCGAGCACGGACCCGATGCGGCGCACCGGATTCAGCACGGTCGCGGGGTGTTGCGGGAGATGCCCCAACACGCCGGCACGCGCCGCGCGGCGCCGCCGATCCGGTAGGCCGAGCAGTTCGGTGCCGTGTAACCGGACGCTGCCGGCCAGTTCGATACCGTGCCGGTACTCGCCGTGTAGCGCGAGCCCGAGCGTGGTCTTGCCGCTGCCGGACTCTCCGAGCACCGCGAGCACCCGCCCCGGAAAGATGCTCAGCTCGATTCCGTCCAGCAGGGTGTGGCCGGACGCGCGGGCACGGAGGCCGGACGTGGCGAGGATGGCTTCGGTCACGCCGGCACCACCCGCCGGTTCGCCAGCGCCCGATCCACCACCAGATTGCCACCGGTACACAGCACGACCAGCAGCGCGGCCGGGACGAGCACGGCGAGTGGCTGGATGAACACCGCCTCCCGATTACGTTCGATCAGCACCGCCCAGTCGCTTGTGGACGGTTCCAGCCCAAACCCGAGGAAGTTCGCCGAGGCGATCAGGTACAGCACCAGGATCAGCCGGCTGCCGGCGTCCACCAAGGTCGGCCCGAGCACCGTGCGGCCCACGTAGCCGAGGTGGATCCGCCACCAGGGTTCGCCTTGCAGCGTCATGGCCTCCACCGCGGCACGGCATCCGGGCGCCAGCGCCGCACCTCGCACCAGTCGGACCACGGCGGGCAGCTGCAACGCCGCGGCGGTCACGATCAGCATGCCGGCGCCCTGCCGGCCGGTCGCCGCCAGCACCAGCAGCACGAGCAGGCCGGGCAGCGCGAGTAGCAAGTCCAGCACCCGCAGCAGCGCCTCGTCCAACCACCGGTGCCGCTGCCCGGCGGCCAGCAGCGCGAGCGGGACACCGGCGAGGTAACACAGCAGCAACGCCAGCCCGGCCAGCAGCAGGACCGAACGCCCGCCGGTGAGCACCAGCGCGAGCACGTCCCTGCCGAGCACGTCGGTGCCGAGCGGGTGCGCGTCGCTCGGTGGCCGCAGCGGAGCCGCCTCGGATCGCGGCGAACCGGCCACCAGCGGCCCGGCAAGGGCCGTGGCCACCGGTGCTGCCAGCAGCACCCAGCCGAGCACCGCGGTCGGCGACAACCGTTTCACGCCACCATCTCCCGCTGCGGTACCAGCCGTCGGGCGGCCAGATCCGCGAGTAGATTGATGGCCACGGTGGTTGCCGCGAACACCAGCGCGTAGCCCTGTACGGCTGGCAGATCGCGAGCCTTGACCGCGTCGACGAACGCGGAACCCAAGCCCGGCAACGCGAACAGCGCCTCCACCACGACTACACCGCCCAGCAGCCCATCCACGGTGCGGGCCAGCTGCTGCACCGCGGGCCGCACCGCGTTGGGCAGCACGTGCCTGGCAAGCACGGTGCGTTCCGGCAGGCCGAGCAGCCGCGCGTGGATCGCGTACTCCGCGCACGTCGCCTCCGCCACGCCGATCCGCACCTGCCGAGCCAGCGCGCAGAGCTGCTTACTCACCAGCACCGCGACCGGCAGCACCAGCACGGCCGGCTCGCTGGCCAACGACCAGCCGGAGAGGCCAGCCGCGGTGGCCGGCAACCACCCCGCTTGCACGCACAGCAAACCGATCAGCAGCAGCCCGAGCGCGAACTCCGGTACCGAATTCAGCAGCACCGCGACGGAACTGAGCGCGCGATCGGTTCGCGACCCCTGCCGCATCCCGCTCGCCATCCCGATCCCCAATGCCAGCGGAATCACCAGCGTAAGCGTGAGAATCGTGAGCAGCGCGGTGGTCGCGACGCCGCGGGCCAGCTGGTCCGCGACGGGTTCCCCGGTCAGCAACGAGGTACCGAAGTCGCCGTGCAGCAGGCCGCCCGTCCAGTCCAGGAACCGCTCGTGCGCCGGCCGATCCAGCTGGAGTCGTTCGCGCAGCGCAGCCACCTGCTCGTCGGTAGCGTGCTCGCCCGCGATTACGATCGCGGTGTCACCTGGCAGTACCGCGGTCAGCGTGAACACCGCGGCCAGGACCGCGGCGATCTGTAGGACCGCGACCGCGAGCCGGGCAACCCGCGACATGCCTAACCGAGCGACGCGTGGTCGAAGCGGGCCCAGTGCAGCGAATTCGGTGGTGCCGCGCGCATTCCACGTAGTTCGCTGGAGATGCCCACGTTCCAGTTGCTGAATCCCCACACCAGCATCCCGCTGTCGTCGCGGATCAGGCGTTGCGCGTCGGCCAGCAGCTCGGCCCGCCTGGATTCGTCCTGGGTGCGCAGCGCCCGGTCGAACAGTGAGTCGAACCCGTCGGACTGGTAGCCGGTGTAGTTGTTGATGTCCGCCCCGCCGCGCATCCGCTGCCCGAGAAACGTCGCGATCGGCAGCGACGAGGTGCGGGTATGCCCGGCGACGCCACTGCTTTCGATGTCCGAGAAGTACGTCTCGGATGGCCCCACCCGTGGGCTGACCCGGATGCCGAGCTCGCCCAGCTGCTCGGCGATCAGGCTCGCGGCCGATTCGAAGTACGGATCCACCGCGCTGGTGTTGAGCTCGAACGTGAGCCGCTCCGCCCCGGCCTCCCGCAGCAGCGACCTCGCCCGATCGACGTCCCGACGGCGTTGCGGCAGCGCATCCGGGTAGTACTTCAGCCCCTTGCCGAACAGGTCGTTGCCGAGCTGACCCTGACCGCTCAGCGCGACGTCCAGCAACTGCTGCCGGTCAACACCGAGCAGCACGGCCCGTAGCACCCTCGGGTCTGAGAACGGCCGGCGGTCGATCTTGAACGCCACCGCTTGCATCGTGCCGTGCTTGGCGGCGAGCACCCCGGTGCGCTGCTCCCGATGCAGCTGGCTCGCGGAGTTCGCGCTCACGTCGTTCGCGTAGTGCACCTGACCGGAAAGCAACGCGGAAACTCGTGCGGCTTCCTCGTTGATGGACACGAACTCCACCTCAGCCGGGTTCGGCGCCCCCGCCCAGTACCCGTCGAACTTCTTGACCACTGTGGACTGTCCTGGCTGGAATGAGGCAAGCTGGAACGGCCCGGATCCCACGGGGGCACGGAACTTCGTGGTGCCGGCCGGGATGATCTCGGCGCCGGGTGCACCCCATGCGGAGGCGAATTCGAAGTTCGGTGCGCGCAGTACCAACTCCAGTTCGGTGGCGGATCGTGCCCGACTGGCTGTGAAGTCCACCTCGGTGAAGTACGGCCGGGCCGGCGACGCGGTGGCCGCCTCGGCGATCCGCCGGTAGCTGTACAGCACATCCTTCGCTGTCACCGGGCGGCCGTCATGGAATCTGGCCCGCCGCAACCGGATCAGCCATCGCGTGCCGGTGGGGTCCGGTTCCCACGACACGGCGAGCCTTGGCACCGAACGCATCTCGCTGTCATAACCGACCAGCGTGTCGAACAACGCCTTCGCCCTTGCCTGATCCACGAACAACGAGCTGATATGTGGATCAAGGGATTCGCCGGAACCACCGGTGGGAAACGCCGCGCGGATCCGGTTGTCCGAACCCGCGCCGGTACCGCCACAGCCGGGCACGGCCGCGATCGACGCCGCGGCCGCGAGCGCGGTGCCGAGCACCCGCCGCCTGCTCCACGAGCTTTCCACCGTCACGATGTCGCACTCCTTTCGCGCGCCGGTGTGGCGCGTTCCGTCCGAGCGAGCAGGCCCCGGCGTTCCATGGTGGCGGCACCCGCGGAGCCGGCCAGCCCCACCGCGAGGAGCGCCAGCCACGGCAGCCAGCGCAGTGCCGGCTCGCCCGTTCCGTCCAGCAGGGCCCCGACGAGCCCGCTCACGCCTGCCGCGACGAGGCTGGAAACCAGGTAGTAGAAGCCGTAGTAGGTGCCAGCGAGGCGCTCACTTCCCACGATCGGCAGCAACTCCATGGCGAATGGGTTGGTGATCGCCATACCCACGGTGAACAGCGCCGTGGTCAGCAGCACGGGCAGGCAGGCGAGAAGTACCTGCGGGCTGAGCTCGCTGGCCTGCCTGGCCGGTTGCAGCGGGCCGCTGAGTAACACGGGCAGGAACGAGGCGCCCATGCACGCCAATCCGATGGTCACCGAACGGCCCGCGGTCCACCGGTTGCGGCACCACTGGGTGATCCGTACCTGGCCGAAAATCCCGATCAGTGTGGACACCGCGAACACCGCCGCGATCGCCCCGGCGAACCCGGACACTCGCTGCGCCTCGAGCGGCAATGTAAGGTACAGCTGGTTGTACAGCCCGAAGTACGCGGACAGCGTGAGGGTGAAGCCCAGAAATCGCCGATTGCCAACGACTTCCCGCCAGCTCGCCAGCATGCCCTGCTGCTGCGGTTCCACCTGCCGCCGAGGCAGCAGCGCGAGCTGCGCGACGGTGAGCGCGGCGAACGCCACACAGGCCACCAGCGCCACGAGCCGGAAATCCACCATCAGCAGCGCGGTGCCGAGTAGCGGCCCGACCAGAGTGCCGGCGTGCGCGAAGACGTTGAACACCGCGAATACCTCGGCGCGTCGCTCGCCGCCCTCGTGCATGAGGTAGGTGCGTACCGCTGGGTTGAACAACGCGCCGGCGAGTCCGGTGAGCACCGCGGCGGCCAGCAACCCTGGCAGTGCGGTGAGCACCGCGAACAACGCGAACGACACGACCCGCAGCGCGCAGCCGACGATGATCATCGGGCGGCAACCGAGCCGGTCGGCCGCGGTGCCGCCGATCAGGAACATGCCCTGCTGGCTGAGATTGCGCACCCCGAGTACCAGGCCGATCATCGCGGCGCCGTAGCCGAGATCGTCTCGCATGTACGAAGCGAGGAACGGCAGCAGCATGTAGAAGCCGACATTGATGCCGAGCTGGTTGATCACCAGTAGCTTCGCCGCGGCGGACAGTTGCCGGAAGCCGATCTTGCTCACCGGTCGACCTCCCGCGCGCACACGTCGCACGTCGCCGGCGGGTCACCGCGCCTGCCACACGGATCGCTGACCGTCCGGCACCGGCTCCAGTAACCGGTTGCCGCGCTCGGACCATCCACTTCGGACGGTTCGGTGATGGTGGCAGGGATGAGACCGTGGCCTCGGCAGAACTCGTCGTCGTAGATGGTGTCCCAGTAGCGGTGCGGGCCGTCCGGGAACACCGCGACCACCCGGTCGGTGCCGGCCTTCCTCGCGTGCCAGGCGGCGACCAGTGCCGCCGCGCCGGTACTCCAGCCGCCTGTGACGAACGTGTCCCTGGCTAGCCGGCGGCAGGCGTCGACCGTTTCCGCCGGACCCACCCAGTGCACTTCGTCGAATGCCCGGTAAGCGACGTTGTCCGGGTGAATGCTGCTACCGAGCCCGCGCATCAGCCGCCGGCCCGCTTGCTGGCCGAACACCGTGGAGCCCGGCGTGTCCACGCCGATGATCCGCACCGCTGGCCAGCGCTCGCGTAGCACGGCGGCGATTCCCGCGCTGTGCCCGCCGGTTCCTACACTGCATACCACCGCGTCCAGCTCGTCGAACTGCTCGACGAGTTCGCGTCCCAGCCCTCGGTAGCCCTCCGGGTTGTCCGGGTTGTTGTACTGGTCCGGCCAGTAGGCTTCCGGCAGCCCGGCGAGCAGCCGTCGCACCACTTCGAGCCGGGCGCGCTGCCAGCCGCCCACCGGATGGGGGCGATGCACGATCTCGACTCGGGCGCCGTAGGCGCACAGCAGCGCGCGCGTCATCGGGTCGAGCTCCTGATCGGCCACGATCACCACGGGATGCCCGAGCAGGGCGCCGACATAGGCCAGCCCG
The DNA here is from genome assembly GCA_009379845.1 of Pseudonocardiaceae bacterium. Classification (GTDB taxonomy): domain Bacteria; phylum Actinomycetota; class Actinomycetes; order Mycobacteriales; family Pseudonocardiaceae; genus Tamaricihabitans. The sequence continues at coordinate 59,815 of WHSZ01000014.1, forward strand.
ATGCCCAGCGTTCCGCTGCTGGACTCCACCACGGTGCCGCCCGGCCCGAGCTGCCCACGGTCTCGTGCCCCGGTGAGCATGGCCAGTGCGGCCCGTGCCTTCATGCTTCCGGGCGCGAGCCCTTCGAGCTTCGCCCAGAACCCGGGATGCCGCTTGGGAAGTGGAGTGTCCACACGCAACGCTGGGGTGTTGCCGATCAACTCGAGTAGTGATGCGCACCGCGGCCCGCCGAGCCGCTCCGCCGAGGTGGTCATCATTCGTGATCATCGCCCCCGTACGTGTAGATCTCGCCTGCGTCACCGGTCAGCCAGAAGAACGGGTACGGCTCCGCGGACAACGCGTCCACACCGGAACCGAGCAACTCGCGCAGCACGGCGCTGCCGGTCTGCGCGAACACCACCAGCGGCAGTTCGCGGCTCCGGCAGCACGCGGCGATCTCCTCGAAGGTGCCGTTGCCGAGCACCATCCCGGAGGCGAGCACTGCCCGGCAGCCCGCGATCGCGCGGGTGTGATCCCGCAGCACCGGCTCGCCCCACTCGGTGCGCCCGCCTTTCAGATCGCAGGCCCGGTAGCTGATGCCCCGTTCCCGCAACGCGGCAAGCACCGAGTTGACCACGCCGATCACCGCGACCGGCCCGCCGTCGGGTAGCAGGGATACCACCGCGCGGGCCCGGGCCTCGGATTTCCGCAGCGAGTCCCCGGCCGGCAGACGCACGGCGCGGGCACTCGGATGCCGGGCGTGTGGCAGCACGTTCAACAGGTAAGCGTCCAAAGTGGCCACTCGCACGGCCCGGTCCGGGTGGCCGAGCAATTCGGCGACGCCGCGCCCGGCGGTATCTCGTACCGCACGCTCGTCGAGTTGTCCTGGCTCAACCGCGCAGGATCCGACGGCCGCGCCGACGCGGATGCTGAACACCGTGTTGAGGTAGCCGGCCTGCCGGCCGGCGTGCTTGGCTCCCTGCACGGTCAGGAAAGCCACGGATGCGTGGGTATCACTAGCGCGCTCGCGGGCGAAGTCGCCGGCGAGCGCGCGCCGCACAAGGGAGTCGAGGGTGGGCACGGTTGTTCGGGTAGCGGGCACAGGTGTCTCCATCCGGTTCGTGGGAACGGTTGGAACATCCGGCAGAAGGATCGCCGGACCTGTGCGTTACGTGCGGAAGTGTTCCTGTCGCTTCAGGACTGAGATGTGCGCCGCGTGGTGCCGCATGGGTACCTCCTCCGGGGCTCCGCGACCCCGTGTGAATCGGTACGACGGCGCCAGTCTCCTGACTCGTGGATCGGCGTTGCCCTCCGGCCTTCCCGCCGGTAACCCGGCAGTGGCGTCGGTGGAGGGAATTCCCCACTCACAGTGGCGGGACCGTGCCGGATTCGCACCGGCTTCCTGCACACCGTCGCGTGAACGTCTTTTCGAAGGTTGCAGCCACCCCCGGCATTGTCAAGACGTTGTTGCGAGGAATGTGCAACAACGCGGGCGTGAATCGAGCCAAGGGGAGTGGATCGCCGAGGGCGGGCAGTTGGGTAATCAACGGCTACCAGGGCGCGGCGTGCCCGGTAGGACACCGAGGTGCGCACTCGGTGATGCTCGACACCTTCTACCGAGTGCCTGGGCCAAGCCGGTGACCAGAACGTCCTGGCGATATCCGGACACACCGAATGTCTTTCAGCCGCGCCGCCATCCAGACTCGCCACCTGGCTGCTGTTCGTTGTCCTTGGCCGTCGACCCGTCCGGGGTGGAACTCACCGACCTGCGCGCGACACGCTCAGACCAGCACGAGCCAACCGAGCGCATTTCTTGCTGGACAGGACTTTCCGATACCCCGTGACGTCGGAGCCGGTCTTCATCCCACATCTTCGCGGGCCACCCGCCCTGTGGCCACGCCTGGGCTCGCTGCGGCGCGACGTGACCGAGAGTATCGTGTCGATGTGTCCTGCAACGGGCGCAGGCGTGCTGAGCTGGTGATGAAGGCGGCCCCAGGAGGCACCGATGAACAGCGATCGTGAAAACGAGCAGCTCCGCGATTTGGAAGAGCAACTCGCCGCAGAAGACCCGACCTTGGCGGAATCGCTACGCGCCCTGCATTGGCGAGGTCGGTTACCTTACCGGCGCTGGGCATGGAATGCCGCGCTGGTCACCACACTCGTCCTGGCGGTGATCTGCCTGATGCTCGGGGAGCTCGGCGTGGCGGCTCTGCTCGGTGCACTCGCCCTGATACTCGGCTGGGCTCGTCAACGTTTGTACCCGGCTGGTCCCTCCGGCCGGCAGGGGGACTCAGGTTGGGATAGCGACTCGGGACCGCGCCGGTAGGTGAGTGGCTACGTCAGATCACCGCACCGCCGGGGACCGTGCCAGGAAACAACCGCCATCTCGTGGTTAAAGGCCGCCCGCTAGCGAATTAGATAAGAAGAACGAAAGCGACAAAGGCCACGAGAATTGAACGGGGTGGGTCCGGCCATGCTCGAAGTATCCGACACAACGCGGGATACTCGCGGAGTGTGGGAAACGCCCGCGAAGCACCGGCCCGGCAAATCAGCGTGGCTCGGACCGGTCGCGCTACTCCTGGCACTCGGCAGCTGGGCCACGCCTCTCGCCGGCCCGGCCATGGCGCTCGCCGCGACCATCGCGGGAGCCGTCTCCATCGCCACCCGGCGGCAATTCCGCATCGACTGGACCGCCATCGCAGGGATCGTCACTGGACTCGGCCAACTCCTCTTCGCGCTGATCCTGTTCACCATGGAGACAAGCGGCCTCTAGGTTGGGCACCGCGAGATATCCGGTGGCGGGGTATCGTGTGGCGTGCTCTTACGGCAGTTGGAGTACCTGTGCGCACTCGCCCAGGAGGGCCATTTCGGGCGCGCCGCAGAGGTATGTCACGTCTCGCAGCCCGCGCTGTCGGCCGCGATCCGCAAGATAGAAGCCGAGCTCGGTGTGCAGATCGTACTCAGGGGGCAGAAGTTCGGCGGTCTCACCCAGGAGGGCCAGCAGGTGGTCTCGTGGGCGCACCGCGTCCTGGCCGAGCAGGAAGCGTTGCGCCAGCAGCTGTCCGGGATGCGCGGCGGGTTGTCCGGGACGCTGCGCATCGGTGCGATCCCGACCGCGCTGACCGTGGCCTCGCTGCTGGCGCAGCCCTTGCACGAGCGGCATCCGAAGGTGCGGTTTTGCCTCGAGTCGCTGACTTCGCGGCAGATCGTGCACCGGCTGAGCGAGTTCGAGCTCGACGTCGGTATGACCTATGTGGATGGTGAATCGCTCGGCGCCGTGCACACCGTCCCGCTCTACGGCGAGCGGTATTTGCTGCTGACTCCGCGCCATAACGAGTTCTCGGAGCGGTCGATGGTCGGCTGGGCGGAGGCGGCCGACCGGCCGCTATGCCTGCTCTCGCCGGTGATGCAGAACCGTCGCATCCTGGACCGCAACTTCGCCGCGGCGGGAGTCGCGGTGCATCCCGTTGTGGAAACGGACACCGTGTCCGCGATCTATGCGCACGTCCGGTCCATGGGCTTGTCCAGCGTCATCGCGCACGCTTGGCTGCATCTGTTCGGCGTTCCCGAGGATATGCGGGTGATCCCGATGGAGCGGCCGCCGCACGAATACCAGGTGGGTCTGGTACTCGCAGGCTGGCGGTCGGAATCCTTGCTGGTAAACGCCCTGCTCGGGGTCGTGTGCGAGGTGGACCTGCCCGGCGAGCTGGAACGGATCATGCGGCAGAGCGTGAATCCGGCCGGCGTGGATCTGGACGAGGTAGATCGGGGCGAGGTGGATCGGGGCGAACCGGAACCCCGATAAAGTGTTGGCTGTGAACTGATCGGAGGTACGCCTTGATCACGCTGCCGTTCCTCCATCGTGGTCGGTCTGATGCCTGAATGATCAGTGCACGCGACGCCCGGTCCAAGCTCGCTGACGCTACGGCTTCCTTGGCTAGCCTCGTGCGGCGGAGATGACGGCCATGTTCTGTTCGCCCCAGTCGCCGAGCGGACGAAGCGCGAGATCGAGGTGGACGCCGCGCTCGGTCAGGCTGTAGACCACCTTGGGCGGCACCTCCTTGAAGATTTCCCGCTGGACCACACTGTCGCGTTCGAGTTCTCGAAGCTGCTGGACAAGCACCTTCTCCGAGATCCCGGGCAGTTCGCGGCGCAGCTCGCTGGTACGACACGGCTGCTCGCTGAGCGCCCATAGGATCAGGGGCTTCCACTTGCCGCCCACGACCGCCACAGCGGCGTCGAGGCCACACAAGAACTGAGCCACCGGAGCCCTCCCATCGCTTGGCACCACTCGATGAGCGCAATACTAACCTCAAGGTGGGTATAGCACAAAATAGTATGTACTTGCCCATGGCTAATGTACGCCTACGCTGGTGGGCATGACCTTCTCTTCGAACGAGCGCAGGGCACGCTCGGCGACCGTCGTCGGCCTCGGTCCCATGGGCGCGGCGATAGCGCGCGCCTTCATCCAGGCGGGCGTCGACACCACGGTGTGGAACCGAACGCGCTCGAAAGCCGACGCACTGGCCGCAGATGGAGCACGCGTCGCTGCCGACCTTGGTAGCGCCGTCGGCCATGCTGACCTGGTTGTCACAGTCTTGCGCGACCACCAGACCACTCGTCGGTTCTTGGAGACCGTTCCCGCTGATCTCCGGCAAGGGCGCACGTTCGTGGTGCTGGCCTCGTCGAGCCCGGCGGAGGCGCGTCAGACGCAGGCGTGGGCCGAACAGAACGGCCTCGACCTGCTCCAGGGCGCGATCATGGTGCCGGAACCACTAATCGGCACCGACAACGGGCTGATCCTGTACTGCGGGGACGAGAAGCTGCTGGACCGGTGGCGACCCGTCCTCGAGATCGCTGCGCCTCGCTCGCCGTTCCTCGGTCTGGACCCCGGTCTCGCCGCGCTCCACGACACCGCCATGGTGCAGGTGTTCTTCGCCGCGATGACCGCCTTCCTCCACTCCAGCGCGATGGCCACCGCGCAGGGCCTGACGGCGAAGAATTTCCTGCCCTGGGCGGAGGAGATGCTGGCCATCCTGCCCGCCACCTTCGAGCAGCTCGCCCATGACGTGGACGGCGGCGCATACTCCGGCGCCGAGGACAACCTGCTCATGGAGCTATCCGCGCTCGAACACATCCACACGACCAGTGTGGAGACGGGTGTCGATCCCCAGCTGCCCGCGCTGATGCGTGACCTGGCACGCCGGGCCCTCGACGACGGCCACGGCGCGGACTCATGGTCCCGCATCGTCGAGGGGCTCCGCTCGACCGTCTGACCCAGCTCCTCGTCGACATCGGCGGGGGTCGGCCGTCGCGCGGCAGCCTGTCCACCACTCACAGCCAGGCCCGAACGGGGCTCGACCCAGATCCTCGACATCGTCACCGACCTCGGCGTCCTCTACGTCAAGTGCGACCCAACTGAACGCCGCCTGCCGGGTTGCGGCGGGGATTGCCGACTCGCTAGTCGTGGGCCGCGTGCTCGCGTGGCCGACAGTCCTCGGGACGTTCACACAACTCGCCATTGAGCGCTCCGATCATATAAACTGAACGGAATAGTTTAGAAAAGAAGTGGATCGATGCGTGGTGTCAACGGTCCCGCCGTCGATGGAGGGCACGGACTAAGGTTGTGTTGTGCAGGATGAGGTGAGGCCGGCCCGGCGAGGCCGGGCGCGGGACCACACGAAGGACGCCGCGGTCCTGGAGGCAAGCATCAAGCTGCTGGCGGTCGAGGGGCTCGCCGGCATGTCGATGGACCGCGTAGCCGCGGAAGCCGGTGTCTCCAAGGCGACCGTGTACACGCGCTGGCGGAGCAAGGTCGAGCTGACCGGCGCGGCGCTCACGCACCTGCGGGTCGAGAACATCCCAGCGCCGACCGGTGAGCTGCGTACGGATCTCGTCGCGCTGCTCGACGCGATGCGACGGCAGTACGACGAGGTCGGCGGCATGAGCATCATCGGTAGCTGCCTAGTGGACGAGGCGTCGTCGGGCAACTTGCTCGCGATCATCAGGAAGAGCACGTTGCTCCCACGCCGGCGGCTCTTCGCGCACGTGCTGCGTTCCGGGGTGGACAGCGGGGAGCTGCGTGCCGACCTTGACATCGAGCATGCCGTCAGCATGATGGTCGGCGTTCTCTACGCCGACCATCTCGCCGGACGCCCCATGGAGCCGGGTTGGTCGGAGTCTGTTGTGGACAGTGTGCTGGACGGTCTGCGGGCCGAGGCGAACACCTAGCTGGCTGCGGCGTTGACACCGTCCGTGGATACTCCCTACGCTGATTTTTCAAACTAAACCTACTAGTTTGGATTAGTGTCACACGCTGAGCGACCCGAGGAGACCCGTTAGCGACGACGCCGACCGGATCCTGACGACCCAAGCTCGGCTTCTTCAGCTACGCCGCCGAGCGGCTCGGCGGCGTCGAGCAGCGTCCCGGCGCGGCGTTCCCGTTCACCTTCGAGGCGGAGGAGCGGGCGTTTCCCGAGTACTAAGAGCAGTACTTCGCCGCCGCGATGATGGGCGGGCACGGTGGCCTCGGTGAAGCCGCTCGTGTGCGAAGCGCCCCTGACATACCGCGGTGAGCGAGCGCTGCGGCAGGATCTGGACACCTTGCCGCGGCGCTCGGCGAGGCCGACCGGTCGACTGCGTTCGTGCCGTCGATCGCGCCCAGCGGCGTCGGTGTCAACGAGTACTACGGCTCCGAGGAGGAGTACTTCTCCTCGGTCGCCGAGGCTATGAGCACCGAGTACCGGGCGATCGTCGACGCCGGGTTCCTGCTGCAGATCGACGACCCGTTCCTCACCGAGGTGTTCAGCTTCGCCGGGTTATCCGAGGGCGAGCGCCGCGCGCGTGGCGAGATGTGGGAGTCCGTGCGCCTGCCCGAGGGCAAGATGCTAATGCCCGGGTCATCACACACGCGAGCAACATCGTGGAGCATCCGGAGTTGGTCGCGGAGCGGTTGGTGCGCCCATGACGAGATTCTGGCCGCGGCGCGCCGCGGAGACGTCGACGCGGTCATCGCGGCCCTCGATTCCCACAGGAACCGTGCATTGGTTGTGTTGAAAGGGATTCTGGCGCCTGCGCCGCACGCGTGACCAGCTTGGCCATGCGCACCGTCGCATGAAGCTTGCACATCAAGGGCAGTAGCGAATGATCTCGGGGAGTGCTCCGCAGGGCTCGCCCGGCTCTACGACGACGAACTACGGCTTGAGCTGCGTTACGAGCAAGAGGGGTCAGACGCGCGCCGGTTACGGCGTTCAGGATGGTCGAGCGAGGAGCTGGCGCATCGTGTTGGTGAGGGTCCGGACTGGATCGTCAACGGCGGTGTGGCTGCGCCATGCGATATAGCGGTCCGGCCTTACCAGAAGGCAGCCACTACCGTCGATATCGCGTAGCCGCGCCCAGTCGCCGTAGACATCGTGGTACTCCTGATCGTGGTCGACAACGGCGCCTCTGATTGGCACGCCGAGTGCGTGCGCGGCGTGCTGCGCGGCGCTGACCCAGCCGCTCCCGCCGATGCCGGTAATCACCGTGAAACCGCCACGGTCGGCGATGTCGAGACTGGAAAGAGCGATGCCGGTTCGCTCAAGCCATGCGTGTGGCAGTGGCGAGCCGGGGATTGTGCTCGGCTCGTAGCGCAACTGTTGGTCACGGTCAGCACGGGCAGGCAGCTCATTGTCGTCGGCGATCACGGCTCCCACCGCATAGCGCTGGCCGCACTCCATACCGTGGTCATTGAGCTGGCCATCCTGCAGTAGCAGTGCATCGCGGAGTTCGCGGCGGCATTGCCGGCCGCGCTCGCCGCCGCTGGCGAGAGTGGAAAGCCGCTCCTGGCTCTCCGCCTCGGTTCGATCAGGCTCGAGTCCAAACGCGGCAAGCAGGTGGTCCATGTTCCTGAGGCTGTCGGTCGCGCGTCTGATGACGTCCCGCGCCACCGGCTGCCGTTCAGCGTGGTACGTGTCGAGCAAGGAAATCCCGGCGGCGTCCGAGCAGATCGCGGCGAGTTTCCAGCACAGGTTGAACGCATCCTGGATGCCGGTGTTGAGCCCGAGTCCGTTGGGCGGTGGATGCCGGTGGGCGCTGTCGCCGGCGAGCAGCACCCGGCCCTTGAGGTACTCGCGGGCAAGAGCCGCGCCGACCGCCCATGGGCTGATGGCCTTGATCCGGATGTTGACGTTGGGATCGTCCACCATGGCGCTGGCATGCTCGAGCGCTGTCGCCTCGTCGACCCGCGGTTCGGTGTGTGAGGCGGGGTACACCAGCGCCATGACCCACTCGTGCCAAGGCCGGACGCAGATCCAGGCACTGCTGCTGTGTAGGCCGCCGCCGGGCTGGTGGATCCAGTACAGCAGTCCCGGTCGATGGGAGCAGTGCGCGGCAAGGTCGGCATCCACCCATACGTTGATGCCCCAGTTCATCACTCCCGTGTCGTGCTCGTAGTCGAACCCGGCCTGGGTTGCCACGGTGCTCCTGGCGCCGTCAGCGCCGAGAACGAACCGAGCCCGGATGCGGTGCTGCCGACCGTCGGCACGATCGCGGATCGTCGCCAGCACGCAGTCGGCGTCTTGGTGCAGCGTGACGAGTTCGGACCGGAACCGGATGTCCGCGCCCAACTCCTGCGCGCGCGAGATGACTACCGGTTCCAACCGGTGTTGTGGCACGTTCCAGATCCCGCATGGGCTAGAGGCCTCGTATTCGTCGCGACGGTCTGGCCCTGTTCCCCAGGAACGTCTCCGCGCGAGCTCCGGTCCGGCAAAGCTTGTCGCCCACACGGTGTTGCCCAGCGACGAGATCGACGTGCCGGCCGCGCGCACGCCCTGCTCGATCCCGAGGTCGCGGAATCCTTCCATGGTGCGCTGGTTGATGAAGTGCGCTCGCGGGGTCGGTGCGGTACCGGAGTGTTTGGTGACGGTGACGGCGTCGACGCCGTAGGAAGCCAGGAGCGCCGACGCGGTCAGGCCAGTGGGCCCGGCGCCGACGACGAGCACGTCGGTTTCGACCATCTCCATTTTGCTCCAGTGCCCTCCTTGCCCGGTGTTGACGGAATCGGCAGTGCGCTGAGTCGGGCCGACGCGACTTGTTACCTGTCTCATCTCCGGCGTGCTGCCTGAACGATGTAGCAGGTCGCGACCACCCAGTCTGCTTTCGCGAAACACGCGCGATCGTCCGACATCCGAAAAGAACTTGTCCATGTTGGGAACTGTGTTGGGTACGCCGCAACAGGGACGATCCGCCACCCGTGGGTGGGGCGTTTGCGCCTCTTGCCAATGTGTCCTGGCGGTCGTGACGATGCACCTCTTGCGGCGGTGTCTCGTCGCGGAAGGAGCACCCATGGCCGGAATTGATCATGAAGTGCGGTCCACGCGTCTCGCGAGGATGATGGACGGCGTTCTGGTGGCCCAGCTGATCCATGTCGTAGCGGAACTAGGCATCGCGGATTTGCTCCGCGATCAGCCGATGCCCGTAGCGCAACTGGCGCGGCGTACCGGCACTGATCCGGACGCGCTGTACCGCGCGCTGCGGGCGCTGGCGGGCGAGGGTGTGTTCACGGAGTCCGGCCCGCGGACTTTCGGACTGACCCCGCTGGCCGAGCCGTTGCGCACCGACGCGCCGGACTCGGTGCGCAACATCGCGCGGATGCGCGGAGGACGTGAGCACTGGCTGGCATGGGCGGAGCTGCAGCACAGCATCCGCACTGGCAGTTCGGCGTTCCGCCATGCTCACGGCACGGACCTGTGGACCTACCTGGCGTCCCACCCGGACCAGGCCGCTGTGTTCGACCGGGCGATGGGAGATGACGCGCAGCACATCCACGCTGCGGCCGCTAGCGTGCTCGATCTGTCGGACGTGAGCAGGCTGGTCGACGTCGGTGGGGGTCACGGCTACCTGGTTGCGCGGCTGCTGCGGCGTTACCCGGAACTGAGCGCCGTCGTACTGGACCAGCCGCACACCATGCAGGGCGCCGAGCGAGTGCTCGCCGAGGCCGGCGTGCGCGACCGCTGCGAGCTAGTTGCCGGCGACTTCTTGGACTCGGTGCCCACCGGCGGCGACGCGTATGTGCTCTCCCGGATCCTGCACGACTGGGACGACCAGGCATGCCTGCGGGTGTTGGGAAACATCCGGCACGCGATGGCGGCGGCCGGGCAAGTGATCGTCGTCGACTCGGTCGTGCCCGAGGGCGATACGCAGCACTCCGCGAAGCTGGTGGACATCATCATGCTCGCCCTCAACGAGGGGCGGGAGCGAAGCGAGGCAGAGCTCGCCACCCTGCTTGAGGCCGCGAGGCTGCGCCACACCGCGACCTTGGACACCTCTTCGCATATCAGCGTCATCATCAGCGATGTTCAACCGGGGAACATTCCCACTTGCACCAGGGAAGTCGAACACACAGGGAGCGGGCAGTGACCGAGATGAGAACCGAGGACACCGACGTACTGGTAGTCGGTGGCGGGCCGACCGGTCTGATCGCCTCTGCGTTGCTCGGGCGCCAGGGCGTCGACGCCATCACCATCACCAAGCACGGTAGTACCCGCTCGCACCCGCGCGCGGTCTACATCAACCAGCGCACCGTGGAGATTTTCCGGGAGCTGGGCGCCGAGGACGAGCTACGCCGGGTTGGCATACCGATCCGCACCCTCGGCAACAATGTATGGGCGACCAGTTTCGCCGGAACCGAGCTCGCCCGGATTCACGCCTGGGGCACCGGCCCGGACCGCCGCGGCGAGTATGAGGCCACCAGTCCGTGCGAGATCCTCAACGCGCCGCAGCACGCCTTGGAGCCGGTTGCGCTCGACGCGGCGCGCAAGGCGGGAGCGGAAATCCGGTTTCAAGCCGAGCTGGAGGACCTGACCGAAGACGACCACTACGTCACCGCCACGATCCATGATTGGGCGAGCGGTCAGCGGTACCGCGTCCGTGCCCGCTACCTCATTGGCGCTGACGGTGGCGGCAGCCTCGTTGCCCAAAAGTCGGGGATTCCTTACGAGGCAAAATCCGGCGTGCTCAACCGGGCTGTGAACGTGTTCCTCGAGACTGACCTCAGCGAGTACTGCGCGCACCGCCCAGCGCTGATGTATTGCATCTACCCGCCGGGGGAGCGGTTTCACAGCTGCACCTGGATCACGATCAGCCCCTGGTCGGAGTGGGTCATGAGCGTCATCTACCCCAGCGACGAGGAACCGGCCCTCGACGAGCAGGAGGCGATCGGGTATGCGCGCGCCATGATCGGCAATCCGGATGCCGACGTACGAGTCAATGCCATGACCACATGGTCGGTGGACAAGGCGGTCGCCGCGACGTTCCGGCGCGGCCGGATCCTGCTCGCCGGCGACAGCGCCCACCGCAACCCTCCGCCGAACGGGCTCGGCAGCAACACCGGAATGCAGGACGCACTCAATCTCTGCTGGAAGCTCGCGATGGTCCTACACGGCCATGCCGGCGATGACCTGCTCGACAGCTACCACGCCGAGCGCAAGGCCGTCGCCAACGCCGTCCTCGGCCAGACCATGCAGAGCCTGCGATACATGGACGACCTGGTACGTGCTCTCGGTGTCGATGCCGAGCCCAGCACCGACCGGGCGTGGCAGGAGGTCGCTGAGCTATCCGCCGACAGTGAGCGCGGGCGCCAGCGCCGCCGCGAGCTAAGGCATGCACTAGAGCTCCAGCAGTACCACTTCAACTGCCACGGTACCGAGGCCGGCATCCCCTACACGGAGCAGGCCCGGCAGGAGGACGGCGAGGCGCCGAGGCGCAGCGCGAGTGAGCAGCTGCACTACATGCCGAGCACTGCCGCCGGTCACCACCTGCCCCATGCCTGGATCGAGCGGGACAGGATGTCGATGTCGACGCTGGATGTCGCGCCGGGGGACCGGTTCACGCTGATCACAGGCGCCAGCGGGGCGCAATGGGCTGACGCGGCGGAGCACGCGTCCCGGCGGCTCGGTCTGCCGATAGCCACCGTGGTGATCGACCACTTCCAGCAGTACCACGACACCTACGGGACCTGGGCCGATGTCCGGGAGGTCGACGAGGACGGGTGCCTGCTGGTCCGCCCGGACCACCGCATCGCGTGGCGCTCGCCTGGCCCAGCGGCGGCCCCGGCGGACGAGTTGCACAACGCACTGTCCGCTGCCCTCGGGAACGGATAGGTACCTACCAGCCGAAGTTGTCCTCGATGGTCCAGGTCGCCGCGCCGTCAGCGGCCGCATGGCACTGCACTACAGTGGGTTCTCACCCGGCGGAGGGCGCCGAACTGCTGTACAGCCAGCGCGGGACATCGGCCAGCTCGCCGACGACGCGAGCCAGGTGCGCCTGCGACTGCGGGTCGTGCAAATGGCCTTCGGCGTCGAAGGCGGTATCGGCGTGTGCGACACACAGCGGCTCGCCGACCACGTGCGCGCCACAGGCATTGAGCACGCCGCGGATGGCCTGCTGCGCCCATTGCGCGCCGTAAGGCGTGAGGCTGGCCCCGACCACGGCGGTGGGCTTACCAACGAGGACGCCGCGGTGTGTGGGCCTGGAGGCCCAATCAAGCATCGTCTTCAGCTGCCCTGGCACGGTGGTGTTGTATTCCGGGGTCGCGATCAGGACCGCATCGGCGGACTCGATGGCCGAGCGCATGTGTGTCACCGCCGCCGGTGGCCGATCCTCGTGATCCTCGTTGAACGGTGGCACGTCGGCTAGGCCGCGCCACAGGCGGACATCGGCGGGAGCCGCCAACCGCATCGCGAGCCGAAGCAGCGCGCTGTTGTATGAGCCGCTGCGCAGGCTCCCGGAGATCCCGAGGATGTTCACCTCGGCGGATAGTGTGTCTTGGTCGGTCACGACATGTCTCCTTCGTTTTCGTTTCGGCCACTGGCGCTGTGTGTGCCGGTGACGGGAAAGGCGATCCGGCCGTTTCGGTCGATCCTGACACCGGCCCGCATCTGGACCGCCGAAACTGGCGCATGATCCTTGCCGCTCCTTCGGGTGCGGACAAGTGCCAGCGATATGAGCAGGCCGACCGCAGCGAGTGCGGAATCCAGCAGGTAACCGGTGGCGTAGCTGACGACCGGCCGCGCCCCAGGGCCGGCCAGAGCGACCGCGGCGGAAATGACGGCGGCGAGGCCGACGGCGAAACCAACCTGCTGCGCGGAGTTGACGACGCCGGAGGCGAGGCCGTGGTCGCTGTCGGCCACGCTGCGGGTGGCGCCGCTGATCGCGGCGACGAATGCCATGCCCTGCCCGAATCCGATGAGAGCGAACCCAGGCAGCACCGCAGTCACGTAGGTGCCGTCGGCGGAGACCCCGCTGAGCAGCAGCCCGGCCACGATGAGGATGGCAAAGCCAGCGACCAGGATGACGCCTGGGCCGAGGCGGTGGCGCAGCCGGGTCGCTAGCGCGGAGCCAGCCACTACGAGCACGCTGTTCGGCAAGAACGCCAGCCCCGTCTGCAACGCCGTGAGGCCCAGGACCTGCTGGACGTAGAGCGTGGTGAAAAACAGGCTCGACGCGACGATCATGGTCAGGGTTAGCGCGGCGATGTTCGCGGCCGCTACGCCGGGCACCCGCAGCAATCGGGGTGCCACCAGCGGGTGGCTCGCCCGGCGCTGGATCACCGCGAAGGCGGCGAGCAAAGCAACCGCGCCGGCCAGTACCCCGATGACGGGGTCGGCGCCGAACCCGGCGTGCCCGCCCTGGCTGAGTCCGAGGATCAGCAGCCCTAGACCGGCGGTCAGAGTGACCGCTCCCGGCAGGTCGAGGCCCACATTGCCCCGATCCCCGGCTGGCAGCAGCCGGGGCGCCACCCAGGCAGCGGCCAGCCCGATGGGCACGTTGATGAGGAAGATCGACGGCCAGCCGAGCAGATCCGTCAGCGTCCCGCCCAGGATGAGTCCGCAGGCGCCTGCGCCGCCGCCGACCGCACCCCACGCGCCGAGGGCCCGGTTGCGGGCCGTCCCCTCCGCGAACAGCGATGTCAGTAGTGCCAGCGCGGACGATGAGACCAACGCGCTGCCGACGCCCTGCACGACCCGCGCCGTCAGCAATACCCCCGCGTTCGGGGCCGCCCCGCAAGTCAGCGAAGCCAGCGTGAACACAAGCAGGCCGACCACGAGCAGCCGCCGGCGCCCGAGCAGATCCGCGGCCCGCCCGGCGGCGATCATCAGCCCGCCGAATGTCAGTGCATACAACGAGATCACGTACTGCAACCCAGCCTCGGAGGTGAACCCGAGATCGGCCCCGATGCCGGGCAGGGCCACGTTGACGATCGTGGTGTCGAGCACGACGAGGAACTGCGCCAGGCACAACAGGCCCAGCACGAGCCCCGAGCGCCTCGGTCTCTCGTCCGCCATCAAATCCTCTCCGTGCGGATGGTGGTCCACCCTGCGACCGTTAACCGGAACGGGTTCCACTTAACCGGAACGGGTTCCGGATGTCAAACAAGAGTGGTGGCATTTCGGTAATGTCAGGAGCTCAGTACGTGGGAAGGACTCGCTGGCGCGATGGCTACCGACGCAGTACCCGGAAGCAACTCGGCGGACTCGCTGGCAGGTCGCGAGCAGGGGGAGCGGGCGGACGCGGCCCGCAACCGCGCCAAAATCCTGGCCGCTGCCGAGAAGTTGGTCGCCGCCCGTGGCGTCGACTGGTCGATGTACGACGTCGCCAGGGCGGCCGGGGTGGGCGTCGGCACCATCTACCGGCGCTTCGGCGGACAGGCCGGCCTCATTCAGAGCCTCATGGACGAGCGCGAGGACGCGCTGCAGCAGGCAATGACGACCGGGCCTCCGCCGCTGGGGCCCGGCGCGCGGCCGGTCGAGCGCATCCGCGCCTTCTTGCACGCCTACGTCGACCTGCTCGACACCTACGGCCCGCTGATGGCCACCGCCGAAGCGGCGATGTCGTCGGCGCGCCGATTTCGCACCGGGCCCTACGCCGTCCACCAACGGCACCTTGCCACCCTGATCGCCGAGATCGATCCCTCAGCCGACGCGAACTTCCTCGCCGACGCGCTGCTGGCTCCCCTGGCAGCGGGCCTGTTCACCTTCCAGCGCTACGACGAAGCCAGCAGCATCGAGCGCATCAAGAGCGGCATGGACGCGCTGCTGGCCGGGATCGAATCAATGGAGAGCCACTGAACGCCGCGTCGACCCGGCTTGCCGCCCCGGCTTCGCCGAAATCCCGATCATGACTGGGAAATCGGCCGTTGAACAACGATCCATTCTGGTTGACACCGGCACTGCTGACGGGTTCCCTGGCAAGAGGAACACGTTCCGCTTACGCCGCCGATGGTTGGAATATGGATCATATAGAACCCGAGCCCGAATTGATCAACCTTGATGCCTTGCGTGAGTCGGATTCGCCTCGATTGAACGGCGAATCCGAGGACCACATCAGGGCATTGATCGAATGCGAGGACCAACTTCCTCCGATAATCGTTCACCGCGACACCATGCGCATCATCGATGGCATGCATCGGTACCGCGCCGCGATGCGTCGTGGTAAAACGGTGATTCCAGTAATTCTGGTGGATATCGCCGAGTCCGACAACTTCGCCTCTAGCGTCGAGCGCAACGTCCGGCACGGACTGCCACTGTCGCTGGCCGACCGCAAGGCGGCGGCAAGCCGCATCATCAACTTGCGCACCGACCGCTCCGACCGCACCGTCGCGCGCATCACCGGGCTTTCCCATAAGACAGTCGGCGCGATCCGGAGACAGGCACACGTGGCCGGTCGCCAGGAGCCCGCACGTGTCGGCGCTGACGGGCGGATCCGGCCCATCGATCAATCCGCCGGACGTCGGCGCGCTCACGAACTGCTGGCGGAGAACCCCGAAATGCCGCTGCGGCGGGTCGCGGAGTCGGCAGGCATCTCGCCCGCCACCGTCCGCGATGTGAGGGATCGCCTGAGCCGGGGTGACAGCCCTACGCCTCAGCAGCAGTCTGCCAGCCGCCACGGGGAGATACCGCGACCCCGCGGAGTCCCTGCGGAAACCTCGCGTCGCGAGCCTGAGACCGTTGGACCAACCCATCGCCTCGCCGGCATACTCGACCGGCTGAAGAGCGATCCGGCGCTGCGCTTTAACGAAGCAGGTCGGGGCCTGCTACGGATGCTGCACCTGCATCTGATGGCCGACACCGACTGGGAGCGGCTCGCCGCCCATGTCCCGCCGCATCACGCGGTCTCCGTGGCGCATGCAGCGCAAGAATGTGCAAGTAATTGGCGAGACTTTGCCAATAGGCTGATGTCAGTAGGCCCGCAAGAATCCGAAGAAGTGAGAGGAACAGGCTGAGCATCGGCGATCGAAGTCGTGTTCAAGGCACCAATTCTTGCCATACACCGAGATTGAATACGATCTACGGAAAGACCGCACCTCGTTCGGCTAGTAAGTTTCGCAGTGAGTTTGCTAGCCCCTGTGATGTGCCGATGGGGGCGGCACAGGCTACTGCAGAATTGGGACAGCTATCCGATTCTAGTCAATTAGTGAGTGGCATTTTGCTTTGCTGAATGCCGATTTGCTCGGCGCGGTAAGGGCTTCGGGTCGATGGCTTTACGGGTCACCGTACGCGAGGCGCGTCACCAAGGAAGGAGGACGGAATGTTCGATCTCGGTCTGCTGATACTCCGTGCGCCTGCTGGATTGTTGCTTGCCGGTCACGGCGCGCAGAAGTTGTTTGGCTGGTTCGGTGGGGACGGGCCGGCTGTGACTGGACAGGGATTCGAAAGTCTGGGCTACCGGCACGGTAAGGCGATGGCCGTCGTGGCCGGGTTGACCGAACTGGCTGCCGGGCTGGGCATCGGCGTCGGGTTGCTGACTCCCTTCGCCGCAGCCGGCGTGATCGGCACGATGTTGAATGCCGCGGTCGCGGCGCACGGTAAAGCCGGCCTGTGGGCTCAGAACGGCGGTTACGAGTATCCTCTGGTGTTGGCCGCGATGGCAGCCGGGCTGGCAATGCACGGACCCGGCGGGGTGTCCTTTGATGCGGCATTCGGTCTGGAAATCGCTGGCGTTTGGTGGGGTGTCGGCGCCGTACTCGTCGGCGTCCTCGCGGCCTCGGCTGTGCTGAGCACCCGCAGACAGCCGAGCAGGCTCGCCGCCTGAGACGCAATCGCGACATCAGTCGTCGCGGCGAGATCATGCGGAACCGACGCATAGCGGAATACGGCGGTCCTCGTGCCGTCAGGCCTACCGTACGCCCGGCTACCGGATGAGACTCCGGTTCTCACGTAGCACATGTGTTCGCACCGGTTTATCCGCCGATCGTAGCGGCCTGAAGGTTCGAGAAGAACTTTCGCGGCTCATATGTCTAGGTGTAAGCGGCCGTTTCGCCCAAACAGGCGCTGGATACCCGCCGAGGCGACTAAACAAAGTTGTCCCCTTAGCCTGTTCGCGGGTGGCATGATTCACGCCTTTATTTGATGATCAAGAATTGCAAATCGCCGCATTTGACAGCCGCGGATCCGGTTAGCTATACAGTTCGGGACATCGCTGGAAAGCGATTTTCGATGATGATCTGATTAATGGATGATCAACATCAAAGACCTGATTTATATTCAGATCTGGGGTATAGGTGCCTGATTATGGAATTGACGACCAATATCGTCGGTGGGAAGCGTATGCGCATTACCCGCCTTGGGCGCGAGAAGGACAGCGGAACATTCATTGTTCCGATGGATCACTCGGTAACCGTCGGACCGATCGCGGATGGCGACGGACTGAACCGGATGCTTGACGTGATCTCGCGCAACGGCGCCGACGGCGTCGTGCTGCATGCGGGGCGTGCCCGTTTTGCGGAGCCGGAGCTGTTTCGCCACTTGGCGTTGATCGTCCACTTGAGTGCGAGCACAGCGCAGGCTCCGGACACGGACGAGAAGGTGCTGGTCGCTCAGGTCGAATTAGCGCTGGAACTAGGTGCGGACGCGGTGAGTGTGCACGTGAATCTCGGCTCGGACACCGAGTCGGCGCAGCTAGCCGACCTCGGCCGGGTCGCGGCGAGATGTACCAGGTGGGGAGTGCCGTTGTTGGCCATGGTCTACCCGCGTGGTCCACGGATCGCTGACCCGTCGGATCCGGAGCTGGTGGCGCACGCGGCAAACGTGGCTGCCGACTTGGGTGCCGACATGGTCAAGACGCCGTACACCGGGTCCACGGAGACCATGACCGCGGTGGTCGACACCTGCCCGATTCCGGTGTTCACCGCCGGCGGTTCTCGTGTGGACGGTGAATCGCAGTTGTACGGCTCGATCCGGCAGGTGATGCGCGCAGGTGCCGCTGGGGTCGCGGTGGGCCGCAATGTGTTTCAGGCCAAGGACGTGGGCCGAGTTACCCGGGAAATCTCAGACATCGTGCACGACGCCAGCAGCCTCAAGCAGAACATCGCGTGAGAACCGGAGGACACTGATGAAACTCGCCTGGATTGACCTACGCGGCCTGGACGATCCGAAGGCCGTCGCCGAGGAGGCAGTACATGTCGGTGTGCACGGCCTGCTCAGCGACGATCCCACGTTGTTGAACGTCCTTCCGCCATCCGTACGCCGGGTGGGGCTGGCGGGCTTCGGCACGCCAGAATCCCAGTTCGCGGAGCTCTGCGACGCGGCTGACCTGGTGGTGCGGGATCACCGCGAGATCGCCGACTGGTCGGCGACACAGGTGCCAGGCTTCGAAACCGAACTTGGCGCCTATGTCGTTGTGGACAACCACACATCGTTGGAAACCGCGTGCGCCTCCGCGTCCCGGTTCGGGTGGACGGTCATCGAGTTCACCGACCCGACGAAGATCCCGCTCGAGATCGTGCTCGCCGCCGCGGACAAGTCCGAGGGACACACCATCACCGTGGTGCGTGACATCGAGGAGGCGGAGATCGTGCTCGGCGTGCTCGAGCGCGGTTCGGACGGCGTGGTCTTCGCACCGCGGGGAATCGGCGACGCTGGTGATCTTGTACGGCTGACGCATGCCGACTCTCCGCACATGCAGCTGGAGGAGCTTGAGGTAAGAAGGATCGTCCACGTTGGACTCGGAGATCGTGTCTGCGTGGACACCTGCTCGCACTTCGGCGAGGATGAGGGAATCCTGGTCGGCTCCTACTCCTACGGGATGATCCTGGCCTGCAGCGAAACGCACCCGCTGCCGTACATGCCGACCCGTCCGTTCCGGGTCAACGCCGGCGCTCTACACAGCTACACGGTCGGCCCGGACAATCGCACCCGCTACCTCAGCGAATTGCGAGCAGGATCCGAGTTGCTTGCGGTGCGTACCAACGGCGAGACCCGTCGGGTCGTGGTTGGCCGCGCCAAGATGGAGACCCGGCCGATGTTGCAGATCGACGCGAAGTCCTCATCCGGTACCGCGGTCAATCTGCTCGTTCAGGACGACTGGCACGTACGTGTCCTCGGTCCGCAAGCCGAGGTCAACAACGTCACGGAACTGCGTCCGGGCGACAGGATCGCGGGTTCCACGCTCACCGAGCCGCGGCATGTCGGATACGCGGTCCGCGAATTCTTGCTCGAACAGTAGGCGAATCTGCTTACGGAGGATCGATCATCGTGCATGTCTCGGTGCAGAAGTACGGAGGCACGTCGCTCAGGGACGCGTCTTGCCTCAAAACAATAGCGGACCGCGTAGTCGATACGCAGCGGGCTGGATACCAAACCGTCGTGGTCGTCTCCGCGATGGGCAACACCACCAATGAGCTGATTGACCTCGCCGGGCAATTCGGCCCGGAAGCGCACGGCAGGGAACTCGACGCCCTGTTGAGCACCGGCGAGTGCACCTCGGCGGCGTTGCTTGCCATGGCGATCCAGCAGCGCGGGGTCCCGGCGTGTTCGATGACAGGCGCACAGGCCGGAATCCTCACCGACCGCGCTTTTGGTAGAGCTCACATCGTGGACGTCCACCCAGCCAGAGTCAGCCGCGAGCTTACTCTGGGGCAGATTGTGGTTGTGGCCGGTTTCCAGGGCAAGGCACAGGACACCGGATGTATCACCACTCTGGGGCGCGGTGGATCGGACGCCACTGCGACAGCACTGGCAGCCGCTTTGCGCGCGGATGTGTGCGAGATCGGCACCGACGTCGACGGCGTCTACACCGCCGACCCGCGACACGTCCCCGACGCGCGCAAGCTGGACAGCGTCGGCTACGACCAGATGCTCGAGCTGGCACGGGGCGGAGCCAAGGTGCTGATGCCGCGGTGTGTTGAATATGCCAGGACACATGGGGTGCGATTGCACGTCCGTGCCGCGAACGGCCGGAGTGACGGCACCTGGGTGGAGGGTAGTCCACCGGAATCCACTGTGGAGCGATTGTCCGAGCGTCCTGCGGTGCTCGGGCTTGCCCATCTTGCCGGACAAGTGCGATACACCGTCAACGGCGTGCTCGACCAGCCGGAGTCACTGCTCGCGGTGTTCTCTGCGCTCACCGATTCGGCCGTCGACCCGGACCAGACGACGTGGACGCAGTCGGCCACCCGCAATGGGGCCCTGGATGTCTCCTTTGTGGCGCCGGGAAGTAGCGGCGAGCGGATCGACGCCGTGCTGGACGCCACACGGACAGCATCCGGCGGGGACCCGATCCAGCACTCTGAGCCGCTCGGCAAGCTATCGGTAGTTGGCAGCAGGCTTCGCTCCCATCCGAGCGCGTTGCCCAACTTGTTGCACGCACTCTCGGCGGCAGGTGTTGGTGTCAAGAATGCAGAGGTCTGCGATAGCCGGATAACGGTCGGTTGTGAGGACAGTGACCTCATCCCGGCGGTGGTCGCCGCGCATGATGCGTTCGGGCTGGCCGAAGAAGGCGGCGGGCAACCGCGATACGCGGAACGCATCACGGTGCCAAAGCGGGTACCGGCCGGGCGGACCTGATCGCCGCCGGCGCCGGTCGAACAAGGACGACGATGAACGAAGACCAGACAGCGTGCACCGCACCAGACGTAGGCATCCTCGGGGGCGGTATCGCCGGACTCACCGCCGGCGTAGCCATGCGGCGCGCCGGTATCCAGTGCACGGTATATGAGCAGGCGGAACGGCTCGGCGAGGTCGGCGTCGGTATTCAGCTCACACCCAACGCCACCAGACAGCTGGAGCTGCTCGGACTCGCCGAGCCGTTGCGCGCCATGGCCGTGCGGCCTGCGTCCCTCGACCTGCTGCGTTGGCAG
This sequence comes from Pseudonocardiaceae bacterium, assembly GCA_009379845.1. Lineage (GTDB taxonomy): Bacteria > Actinomycetota > Actinomycetes > Mycobacteriales > Pseudonocardiaceae > Tamaricihabitans. The sequence goes on from WHSZ01000014.1 coordinate 80,909, forward strand.
GACGGCCGTTTGCTGGCGAGAATGCCACTCGGTGCCGAGTGTGTGGCGCTGTTCGGCGCACCGTACTACTCGTTGCACCGGGCGGACCTGCATCGGATCCTGTGTGACGCGCTGCCGCCGGATGCCATCGCACTGAACCACCGATGCGTCGACGTACAGGTCGGCGGGGATTCGGTCGACGTGACGTTCGCCCACGGTGCACCACGACGGATCGGTCTGGCACTCTGCGCGGACGGCATGCACTCGGTCGCGCGCAGGGCACTCAGCTCGGACGCACCGCGGTCCTCCGGCCAGTTCGCCTTTCGCGGGCTGGTTCCGGCCGACCGTCTGCCTGATTTCAGCGCCGACCCGAGGGTGCGTGCCTGGTTCGGCCCCGAGCAGCATTGCGTATGCTACCCCGTTTCTGGCGGTGACTGGATTAGCTTCACCGCGATGGTGCCGGCCGACGCAGCCCGGTCGGACACCTGCTCCGAAGAGGACTCCTTGGAGACCCTGGCCGAGGCCTATCTGCACTGGGATCCCGCCCTGCTGACCATGTTCGGGTCCGCCGAGTCGATCGGCAGATGGGAGTTGTGCGACAGGGATCCGCTGCGGCGGTGGACGACTGGGCGGTTGGCCTTACTCGGCGACGCCGCACACCCGATGCTGCCGTTCCGTGCACAAGGTGCCAACCAGGCCATCGAGGATGCCGTCGTGCTGGTCGACTGCCTGCGCATGGCGGGTAGCGACGTGCCGGGTGCGCTACGACGGTACGAACGTATCCGGCTGCCCCGCGCGACCGAGATTCAGCGCGGCTCGAGGAACAGTTCGAACACCTTCCATCTTGGTGACGGCGACCGTCAGCTCGTGCGTGACCAGAGCATGCCGGAACAGTGGACATTGGACAGTCAGCGATGGACTTTCGGATACCGGGCCGATCTCGTCGCAAGCCAGCCATAAGCCCGTCTCGAACTCAAACTGGAGGGTACTCGGCATGATCGCAGAGCAGGTCGCGGACCTAACCGCCGCGACACCAGGCCGTACGGAAGGCAACATCGGCGTTCTCGGCACCGGTGCGTATCTCCCCGAACACGTGGTCGCGAACACCGAAATCGGTCCACCGGCCGGTGTAAGCGACGAATGGATAATCAGAAAGACCGGCATCCACAGTAGACGCTACGCTGAGCGAGGCGAAGCGACATCTGATCTCTGTCTCTCGGCTGCGCATGCGTCGTTGAAGGAGTCCGGGTTGACACCGGACGACCTGTCGCTGATTGTCGTGGCCACGTCCACTCCGGATTCACCGCAGCCGCCGACCGCCGCGGTGCTCGCCGCCGCCCTCGGTGCGCCGCCGACCGCCGCCGCGTTCGACCTGAACGCCGTCTGCAGCGGGTTCGTGTTCGCCGTCGACGTCGCCCGCCGCTTCCTCACCGCCGGATGCACCGGGCACGCCCTGGTGCTCGGCGCCGACCTCTACTCCCGGATCATCAATCCGTCCGACCGCAAGACCGCCGTGCTCCTCGGTGATGGCGCGGGCGCCGCCGTCCTCGGGCCGGTCGAGCACGACCGAGGGATACTGGCGACCCAGTTGATGACTTTCGGCGAGTACCAGGATCTTGTCCAGGTGGCCGCGGGAGGCAGTCGGTTGCCCACGTCGGCGGAAACCCTTGCACAGGAACTGCATTACTTCACCATGCAGGGCCGTGAAGTCGCCAACTTCGTGCGGACCCACATTCCGAAGGTGGTCGACGCCTTCCTCAGTGCACACGACTTCGACGCAGCCGACGTGCGCCACCTGGTGCCGCACCAGGCCAATGGCAACCTGATCCAGACGCTCGCAGCAGACCTCAGTCTGCCCACGGCGACGACCCACACGACCGTCGACCGGTATGGCAATACCGGCGCAGCCTCGGTCGCCGTCACATTGGACGACGCGGCCAAGAAGAACCTATTCGAGCCAGGGCAACTGGTGCTATTGGCCGGATTCGGCGGCGGGATGTCCATCGGACTCGCCTTGATCCGCTGGTGAACATCCGCGACACGGTGCAGCGTTAGCAGCACGGGAGGAACACATGGGACTTGATGACGCGACTACCGACTCGTACCTGCACCGGATCGGCGCTGAGCGGCCGGATCGACTGGACGTAACGGCGCTACGGAACCTGCAGGAACGGCACGTCATGTCCATTCCGTTCGAGAATGTGGACTGCTACTGCCGCCGGCCGCTCGGTCTCGGCCAGGCGGCTGCGCACAAGATCGTGCACCGGCATCGAGGTGGTGGCTGCTATGAGCAGAACTCCGCGTTCGGGTTGCTGCTGAGGTCGCTCGGCTACTCCGTCACGATCATGGGAGCCAGCGTCTACCACGGTGAGAACCTGCTCGGACCGCTGCGTCACCTGGTTTTGAGGGTCGACACACCGGAACCGTGGTTGGTGGACGTTGCCTTCGGGTTCGGCAGGGACCGCAACAGCCGGTTCCCGTTACGCCTCGACGAGCCGTCAACACAACCGGATCCGCACGGCACTTACCAGCTCCGCGCCGCGTCGAACGACGATATCGACGTCATTCGCGACGGCACCCCGCTCTACCGGTTGGAGCGGCGTCCGCGCACCGTGGAGGACTTCGAGCTGACCCTCTGGTGGTTTCACACCAATCCGGACTCACCCATGCTGCAAGCATTGTTCTGCCTGCTGCCCACCGAAACCGGGCGGGTGGCCTTGAAGGACCGCACGCTGACCCACATCGACGACGGAGCAAAGACCTCGGTCGAACTCGAGGACGAAGACGAAGTTCGTGCGGCACTTGCCAAATACTTCGGCATATCGCTCACCGAGATACCGGATTTCGGCAAAACCAGGCACGAACTCGCGAACATCATCGCGACGGAGATCACCTCCGACAACCAGGTAAACGGGGCGAGTGCGGCCTGATGCAGGACACGGCGACAGACGTTCTGGTGGTCGGCGCCGGGCCGGTCGGGTTGACCGCATCAGCACTTCTGGCTCGATACGGGATCGATGCGATCACAGTAGCCAAGCACGCCGGCCCGTCGGACACCCCGCGCGCCCACATAACGAACCAGCGTTCAATGGAAGTCTTTCGTGAGTTGGGTCTTGAGGACGAGGTGACTCAGTTCGGGACGCCGATTCGGTTGCTGGGCAACAATGTGTGGGCGACGAGCTTTGCCGGTCTTGAGTTGGCTCGGATGCCTGCGTGGGGGGCCGGTTGGGATCGGCAAGGTGAGTACGCGGCGACGAGCCCGTGCGAGATTTTCAATGCACCGCAACACCTGTTGGATCCGGTGATTCTTTCTGGTGCGCGTAAGGCCGGAGCGGACGTTCGGTTCGGGATGGAGGTTACCTGGCTGGAGCAGGGTGCAGAGGAGGTTGTTGCGTCAGTACTGGATCGAGAGTCCGGTGATGTGGGGCGGATACGGGCTCGGTACGTGGTCGGTGCTGATGGAGCGCGCAGTACTGTCGCTCGACAGACCGGTTTCGATTATGAGGGTGAGACCGGCGTGCTGAACTACGCGGTGAACGTGTGGTTGGAGGCTGATCTCACCGAATACTGCGCTCACAGGCCGAGCCCGCTGTACTGGATATACCAACCGGGCGACGGTTGCCACAGCAGCACCTGGATCACTGTCAGGCCATGGACCGAATGGGTCATGGCGGTGGTGTATCCCGCACATGGCGGCGAACCCCAACTCGACACCGAGACCGCGTTGACGTACGCGCGGCAGATGATCGGCGATCCACAGGTGACGATTCGCGTCAAGGCGATCAGCCCGTGGTCGATCGCGCACGCGGTCGCCACCGAGTACCGCCGCGGCCGGGTGTTGCTGGCCGGCGACAGTGCTCACCGGCATCCACCGCCGAACGGGCTGGGTAGCAATACCGGCGTGCAGGACGCACATAACCTGTGCTGGAAGCTGGCCATGGTGCTGCGCGGTCAGGCGGGTGATGGGCTGCTGGACACCTACCACACCGAACGCCAACCGGTCGGCCGCCAAGTTGTCGATCGCGTGATGCGCAGCCTGCACAATATGGACCCTCTTACCCGCGCGATCGGATTCGATCCCCAGCAGACGGCAGAGCAAGGCTGGGTGAAGATCGGGGAGCTGTGTGCGGACGATGCGCGCGGCCGCAAGCGCCGTGCGGACCTGTGCGAAGCCCTCGAACTTCAGCAATATCAGTACAACTGCCACGGCGTGGAGTCCGGCATGCCGTACAACGCCGGCGCAATCGTGCTCGACAATGGTACGCCAGCCGAATCCCCGGAACCACCACCCAAAGATGCCGAGCTGAATTATGCGCCGAGCACGATTCCCGGTTCGTTTCTGCCGCATGCGTGGTTGGAGCGGGATCGAGTTCCGGTGTCTACTGCGGACATAATTGGGGACGGCAGGTTCACGTTGGTCGCCGGAGTGGGCGGGCGAGACTGGATCGCCGCTGCCGAACAGGTGTCACGGCGCTTTGGTGTGCCGATTTCCGCGGTGATGGTCGGACATCACCTGGAATACCACGACGTATATGGAGACTGGGCGCGGGTGCGCGCGGTCGGGGAGGACGGTTGCGTTCTGGTTCGTCCCGATCGTCGCGTTGCCTGGCGGGCCATGCACCGCTGTGCCGACCCCGCTACCGCACTCAGCATCGTGCTGCAACAAGTACTACACGAGGAGAGTGAATAACCGTGCAGGCGCCAGCCACATCGAACCCGATCGCCGTGCTCGAGCGTTTCATCCAGGCCGAGGTGGAGTATTTCGCGGCAGAAGACGCCGATTTCCCGGCCGAGGAGCACCTCGATCCCGAGTTCGTCCTCTATGAACCGGAATCGATGCCCTATGGCGGCGAATGGCACGGGCGGGACGGGTTCCGGCGATTCCTGAAGGTGATGGACCAGACCTGGAGCCAGATGGGACCGCTCAACCCGCCCGCACTGATCGAACACGGCGACACGGTCGTCGTACTCGCCACACTCGACGCGCGGGCGCGCGGCACCGAGCGGGTCATCCAGCCGCCTGTGTGCCAGGTGGTCCGGGTGCGCAACGGCCTGCTGCTCGAAGCTCGGATGTTCTATTGGGACACCGCGGCCATCAACAACGCTCTCCGGCGCGAATAGGAGTAATGACGGGCCAGGACCGTCCGGCAAGGCCAGCATGAAGGGGAGTGTGATGATCGACAACCGAGATGTCGTCGTAGTCGGTGGCGGCATCGGTGGCCTCACCGCAGCACTCTGTATCGCACGCACGGGCGCCAGGGTCACCGTCCTCGAACAGACAGAGAAACCGCGCGAGGTCGGCGCCGGGATCCTACTGATGAACAACGGGCTCTCCGCGCTCGCCGGACTCGGCATCGAGGCCGAGCTCCGCAGCTCCGGGCATGACGTGCGATCCGCCACGCTGCACGACGCGTGCGGTTCGGTGCTGACCACGATACCGGTGCGCGACTGCGGTCCCGGCTTGGACTACGCGCTGATGTTACGCCGTAGCACCCTGCATAGGGTGCTGTTGGATGCCGTCCGCGCGCACCCGGGGATCACCACCCGGTTCGGGACCAGGGTGAGCGCCGCGACGCCCTCCGGCCGCGTCAGCATCGGCAGTCCCGGCGGCGTCTCCGAGATCGTCGCGGATCTGGTGGTGGCCGCGGACGGCGTGCATTCGACGTTGCGTCAGCATGGCGACTTCGGTGCCCAGGTACGCGATCTGGAGGCGTTGTCGATCCGAGGTATGGTGGCCGCTGAGTGTTCCGCGCTGGCAGGTTTGCAGGAGTACTGGTGCCCTGCGGGCGTGTTCGGCGGTGCCCCGATGGGCGATGGCAGCACGTACTTCTTCACCTCGGCAACCAAGCATCCGTTGCCTCAGATCGTCGCACTGAGGGATCTGAAGCGGTTCCGGGACGTCTGGCGAGCCGCCCTTCCTCCGGTCGCGCCGGTGCTCGATCAAGTACGCAGCTTCGACGATCTCTACGTAACCAATATCGTCCGAGTGGATTGCCGCCGCTGGGTGCACGACCGCCTGGTGTTGCTCGGCGATGCCGCGCACGCGATGCCGCCAAATCTCGGGCAGGGCGGCAGCTCCGCCATCTTGGACGCTGCGGTGCTGGCCGCCGAGCTCGCGGCGGAACCTGATCAATCCGAAGCGTTGCGACGATACACCCAGCGCAGGTGGCCGGCGGTCCGTGCCGCCCAATCGAAGGCCTGCCGGCTGTTCGACCTCACTGAGTCCCCACTGCCCGGTTTCAGCGGGCTGCGCAATCTCGCGGTCCGGCTGGCGGGGCTGCTGCCCGGCGCGACGGCCAGGAGTGGACTGCTGCAGGAGGAGCCGGCCCGACTCTACGCCGAAACCGCAGCGCTGGGCGGCGAGTGATCAACCCGGTGTTTTGGGACGGCGGAGGCCGGCGCAGATGGCGGCGGTCAGCACCGCCGTGCCGCCACCGGCCGCGGCGAACAGGCCCCGACTCCGTGCCGGAAGGTGGCGCCACGCAAGGAGTGTAGACACGCCATCGACGGCGTCGACAACGCCGCCGGCCGCCAACCAACCGCCCGCGTCACCTTCGGGGCGAGCCAGTGCGGCCAACCCGCCCACGCCGAGCATGAGATCGCGACCCGCGGAAGCGCGCCCGAGCACCCGTACCGCTGGTAGCGTCCCGGAGCCGGCGTGATCCCCCAGCCAACTGCGTGCGAGGCCTTCGGGCCGAAGGACGGCTCCGAGGCCAACCGCCATCCTGGTAAGCAACATCGCCGCGGCGGATCCGCGAACCAATCGTGTTTTCGTCGACGTACCCATCTTGGTTATCTCCCAGCTTCGTTGGCCCGATTGGAATTGGTTCCGGGCTTCACGCCGTTGATCCGATCGGGATCCGATCCGCGATCGCATCGATGACCTGCGCGGTAGCCGTCTGCCCTATGCCGCGGTATAGCTCAACCAAGTCGACCTTCTCGCTATCGACCAGCGCGGTGGCCTCTGAAGCGGCAGCAGATTCGTGTGGAACAGGAACAAAAATCATCCGCACGACACCACGCTCGATCACCACACGGTCGGCGACCGGATTGGCGCCCTTTGAAACGTAAAGTATTGCCACGGCAACCTGGTTACCCCCGCTAATTTTCTGGTCAAAAGTGGCGGCCCCGGCGATGGATTCGATGCCGAACGTACATACTCCGACCGAAATTCGGTTCCCGGTCGCCTCCAGCACTGCGGCCGCCGTACGCGGACCAAGTGCACCGCACACCTCGATCCGTTGTACACCATCGTTTTCCAAGGAAGACGCGAGCTTCGCTGCTGACTTCTCGTCGGCGGCCGGCACAAAGACCGTCCTGTCAAAATCATTTCCACGCGCGAACGGGTCGATAACAGGACCCGCTATCGGGTCGTTGAAGATAACGGCATGAAGGTTTGCCATCTCGCATCATTCTCCTCGAGTCCGGATGTGCCGACACTAAACCGTTTCGGCCATTGCTGTCATCGTGTGTGAACACTCTCGACAAGACCATTACCTAGCAGATGTAATTTCCCTGATCTGCGGCCCTTGGCCGCCTACGTAAACAAAGTCCGGACCGAGCCAAACCGAGCAATCGGATAATCAAGGTAACGAGGTAGTCGAATGACAGAGAGCGCGACCGAGCCATCGGTCGAGATCACCCGCATGATGGACGGAGCGGTAATCGCGCAGCTCATTCATCTGGTTGCGGAGCTCGGCGTGGCCGACGTCGTCGACGGTGCACGATCAGTGGATGAGCTCGCCTCGTTCACCGGCACTGAACCAGAAGCGCTATACCGGGCGCTCCGCACGCTCGCCAGCATCGGTGTGTTCACCGAAGTGGCACCCCGCACCTTCGATCTGACGTCGTTGGCGGTCCCATTGCGCTCCGACGCGGAAGACTCGGTACGAGAGCTAGCCACCGTTCGCGGCAGCCGGGAACACTGGCTGGCGCTCGGCGAGCTGCGGCACAGCCTGTGTACCGGGCGCTCGGCGTTCGCCCGTGCGTACGGCACGGACTGGTGGTCCTATCTGGACGAGAACCCGGAGCACGCTGCCAAGTTCAGCAAAGCGATGGGCGACAACTTCGCACAGGTGCATGCGGCCGCCGCCGGCGCGTCCGATTTTCCGGACACGAAGCTCCTCGTCGACATCGGCGGCGGTCGCGGTGATCTGGTAGCCACCCTGTTGCAACGTCATCCCGCCATGCACGCCGTCGTCTTCGACCGGCCGCATGCGGTCGCCGATGCCGCCGAACTGTTGCAGTCGGCGGGAGTCGCCGACCGCGCGCAGGTGACGGCTGGCGACTTCTTCGAAGGTGTGCCGGAGGGCGGCGACACCTATGTGCTGTGCAGGATCCTGCACGACTGGGACGACCAGCAGGCCGCGCACATCATGTCCAATGTGGCCGACGTGTTGCCTGCCGGAGGACGCGTCGTCGTGATCGAAGCGGTCGTGCCGGAAGGGGACGAGAGCCATCCGGCAAAGCTGATGGACATCACCATGCTCGCCATGCACAAGGGGAAGGAGCGCTCAGAATCGGAGTTCGCCGCGCTGTTCGAGTCGGCCGGGCTGCGCCATGTGCGGACCCTGCATACCAACGCCCAGATCAGCGTGCTCATCGCAGAGGTAGACCGGACAACCAAAGTCCAGGAGAAGCCACCGAGCCAGTGACCGGCCATGCTGGAGTACTGAGCTTGACCTCGATCAGGTCGTACAACGTCGGCACGCGCAGCGGCGGCATGTGCACGTTCCGCGGCAAGTTGAACGTTCCGCCTGTACTTGAGCGCTGCACGTGCATTTGCTCAAGTGGACCGGAAGGCAGCCGACACTCCGGTCACGCACCCGAACCGTGGATGTCAGGAATCGCGCGGGGATACCAGGCCGGATTCGTAGGCGAGGACTACGAGTTGGGCGCGGTCGCGGGCGTGCAGCTTGGTCATGGCTCGGTTGATGTGGGTTTTCGCGGTCATCGGGCTGATCACCATGCGGGCGGCGATCTCGTCGTTGGACAGGCCCTGCGCGACGAAGGTGACGGCCTCGCGTTCCCGGTTGGTCAGTTCCGTCAGCCCCGTGTCGGTGCCGATGTTGAGCGGCTGGGTGACGTACCGGTTGATCAGCTTGCGGGTGATCGACGGTGCGAGCAGGGCGTCGCCGCGCGCGGCGACGCGTACGGCGTGCAGGAAGTCTTCCGGCTCGATGTCCTTGACGAGGAACCCGGCCGCGCCGGCGCGTAGCGCATTGAAGACGTATTCGTCCAAGCCGTAGTTGGTCAGGATGACCACGTGTACCGAAGCCAGAGTCGGGTCCGCGGCGATGCGCCGGGTCGCCTCGATGCCGTCGATGACCGGCATCCGGATGTCGATGAGCGCGATGTCGGGCAGGTGTTGTCTGGCCAGCGCCACGCCCTCGCTGCCGTCGGCGGCCTCGGCCACCACCTCGATGTCGTCCTCGATGTCAAGGAGCGCGCGGAATCCGCTGCGAATGAGCGGCTGGTCGTCGACTAGCAGGACGGTAATCACCGCGCCTCCGCTGGGAAGAGTACGTCGGCGCGGATCATGACGTGTGGTCTGACGTGTGGTCTACGGGAAGTTCGGCGTGGACGGTGAAGCCGCCCTCGCTGCGCGGTGCGGCCCGCAGCTGACCGCCGAGGGCGGTGACTCGTTCGCGCATCCCGAGCAGCCCGACGCCGGGCACTGGCGCGGTGTCCGGTGTGGCTTTGCCGTCGTCATCGACCCGTATGACCAGGGCATCGGGACGGTAGTCGATCCGGACCGCCGCGGTCGCGGCGGCGGCGTGCCGGGTGACGTTGGTCAGCGACTCCTGAACGATCCGGTACGCGGTCCGGTCCACCGCGTCCGGCACGTCGTGTGGGTGTCCCTCAATCGACAGCTTCGTGTCCAGGCCGCTCGTCCTTGCCCGTTGCACCAGGTCCGGGACGTGGTGGAGCCCGTGCGGCGGGTTCTTGTTGTCCGGGTTCTTGTCGTCGGTCTTGTCGTCGCCGCGCAGCGCCTCCAGGGTCGCTCGCAGTTCCCTCGCCGCCTCACGACCGGCCTCCCGGATCGCCAGCAGGGCATCCGGCACCTGCTCACCCCGCCTGTGGGCCAGGTGGACGGCGACTTCGGCCTGCACCTTGATGACGGAGATCTGGTGGGTGAGCGAGTCGTGCAACTCCCGCGCGATGTGCAGCCGCTGCTCGTTGGCGCTGCGCCGCGCGGTCTCCTCACGGGTACGTTCGGCCTCATCCGCCCGGCGTTCGGCCTGTCGCAGCGCTTCACCCGCCGCACCGGCCGCAATCAGCCAGGCTATCTCGAGGGCGCCCCGGGCCTGCGTGAACGCCTCGCCCGCGTCGTGCAGAGAGACCAGGGTCGCGAGCGGGAGAGCGGCCAACATGATCACCGAACCCACCACGGCGACGATGCGGTATCCCGCCCGCACCGTGGCATACACCGCGAACAGATACGCGACAGCAGGCACGTCGAACCCAACGGCTTGATAACCCAGCGCGCACAACCCGGTCGCGGCCAGCACGATGACCGGAGCCCAGCGGCGAGCGGCCAGCGCCAGACCGCCGGCCAACAACAACGCGTAGCCCAGCGGGTCGAGACTCGTGGCGGAGTGTTGCTCAGACAGCCCGGCGACCAACAAGGTCGCCGTCACGCCGGCGGCGATCGCCCAGTCGATGACAGCGATCCGGGCCCTCATGTGTGCACACTAGCCGCGTGTTCGCGCGGACGACTCCTGCGCACGGAGGATTGGCCGGCTACCGCACACGTCGTAGGTTCGCGACGCCTGCAGCGTCCGCGGCAGTCGGCTACGGCACCGGCGGCAGCGCGAATTGCCCGCGTCAGCAGGACGACCGGCGGGGCGCCGACGGACACGATCGGACGACGTCCAGTCGTAGGAGCAGAAGGAGCGCCTCATGTTCGTCCGTCACCTGCTTGGCACACCAGCCGCCAGTCACTTCTTCGTCCGGTCGGCCGACGTCGATGCTTATACGCTGACCGCCGGGCGGTTCTTGGCCACCTCGGCCGCGCTGCTGGGGCTGGTCGGCGCGGTCATCGGCGGGCTGGCTCTGGCCCGTTCCGTCCGCCGCATCGGCAACGGCGGGAGAAGAGGGGGCATCGTGGCCCTGATGTCTGGGCTGGTCGCCGTGGTCGGCGGCGCGCTGAATCTGGCCGTCGCCGACGGTGGTCCCGGCACTGGTAACGGAGTAGTCGGTGGCGCCTTGGCCGTGGTGGTGGGGCTGATCGCCATGGCCCTCGGCTGGCTGGCTCTGACCCGCTCCCGCCGCACCGCTGACCGGCTGACCGGCTGACCGCAGCACTGGCGCACCAACGCTCGCCGTCCGCGCCCCAGCGGGTTGTGGCTGCCCGCCGGACGCTGAGCCCAGCTGTCCGCGTCCGGCGATCGCGGCCGGCTCAGCGGAGCAGCCGGCACGGCGTGCGCAAGCTAAGCGACATTCGAGGGCAGCTCTTGCTCGCGGTGGCCGGCAGGGTCCTGCCCGTAGTGCAGCTGGTAGCTACCCGCACGTTCGGTGATGGTCAGCGACCGTGCGGCCGCGGCGAGCAACAGCAGAACGCCGATATTCTCGCCGAGTTCCTCAGCGTGGTAGGTCAGCACGTAAAGCGGACCGCTCTCGCCGACAGCGATGAGCAATCCCTGCAGCACCTCGCCGACCATCGCACCACCGAGCAGTACCGCGCAGCCGAGCACGATGTACCAGCGCGCCTTGCCGCGCAGCCTGGCCGCCAGCAGCAACAGCGCGGCCGCGACCAGGGCGCCCATGATCACTCCGGGGATCAGCCAGTAGAACGGAAAGCTCTCGAAAGTCACGAGCTGTTTGCCGATCCGATCCATGCGTTCGTGCAGCATCGTGTGGTCGTCGAGGGACAGCGCGCCGAGCAGTGCCGCACTGACGAACCACGCCCATGCACCGGGCGCTCGTCGCGCGCGGGCCAGTACCGCGACGACGAAGTGCGCCACTGCCGTCATGACCAGCAGTCCGGTGCTCCACCAGGTGGGCAGGTTTGCTTCTTCGAACACGTCGACGTACCGCCGGATCTCGCCTCGCTCGGTGGTGAGCGGGTGGTCGATCAGCGCCGGCACACCCATGCTCAGCACACTCAACGCCGCCGAGATGCCGAATAGTATCCACCCGGCCCTCCGGAACCGGAGCTGCCGTTCAGCGCCCGGTGCCGTCTTCCCGTCGTCCGAGTCATGCATTACCAGTGCTCCAACCGGGGTAGTTCGAATGAGCGAGCACGGTATGTCCCGAACATGAAAACAGTGTGAAAAAACTTCGAAGTGTCAGGATGGTAATAGGCACCTCTTCGTCGCTGCCGGTGAATAACACACCGGCGTAAAGATCGGCAGTTCGTGCTCGACCGGATTGAGCTGTATCTCGATACCCCACATGGGGTCTAGGAAATGCCCGTTGCGGCCGAGCACATCTGCGACGACTTGGCTTTCGAGGTGCACGGACCTCCCATGGCTTGAATCTCTGATCGTTCCTGAGATAGGGCCACCGTCGTTTCGGCTATAGCGCGATCCATCCTCCGTCAGCCATGACGTTCGCGCCGGTCATGAAACTGGCGCGCTGGACGCGAGAAAGGCGATGACCTCACCGATTTCGGCGGTGTCGGCGATGCGCTGACGCTGTGACCGGGAGACCTGATCGCTACAACTACACCAACCGCGTCGTCGCCGGCTGGTCGTTGGTGCGCTGCGACCCGGCGTGCCAATCTGGAAAATCCCCTCACAGGCCGGCAACACGGTCTGGCAGGCCATCGTGCCGGGGCAACATCGGACCGTCGACACGCTCGTCGACATTGCCACCATGCTCAGAGTGTTTCCCTGAAGCCGCCAGCGCCGGTGGCTGGCAGTTACTCCTGCGAGACAGAGCCGCTGGCGTTGTGTTGTGTGCGCTCCCATTTCCGGTAGTTGTGGCCCCACTGCTCGAGCTCGTTGGTGATGGCGCGCAGGCTTTCGCCGATGTCGGTGACCGAGTACTCCACCTTTGGTGGCACCTGCGGGTACACAGTGCGCTGCACCAGGCCGTCGGTCTCTAGTTCACGGAGTTGCCGGGTCAGCATCCGCGGGGTGATGCCGTGGAGGGCCTTGTCGAGTTCATTGAATCGCTTGGTTCCTTCCAGGAGGTGCCGCAGGATCACGAGCTTCCATTTGCCGCCGATGACCTCGAGCGCGGCTTCCACATCGCATTCTTCCGCAACTTCGTCGATGCGAGGGCGCATAGCCATCTCCTCGGTCCCGTAACTATACATCGTGATAGTACTGGTCAAGAAAGACAGTACTTGTGCCGGATGCTGCCAAAGATGAGGCTGTCCGCATGACTTCGATGCAACGAGTGGAACATGACCCCGACTGGTACGAGCGGTACCGCATCTCGCTGGCGATAAAGGCGAACGGCCTTGTCTTCGTTTCCGGTCAGGCGGGGATTGACGAGCGCGGGCGAACCGTGGCGTGGGTGATTTCGAAACCCAGGCGCGCCGGGTGTTCCAGAACCTGGCGACGGTGCTCGAACAGGGTGGCAGCAGTCTCGCGGATGTCGTGAAGGTGACCATCATGGTTACCGACATGAGCTATCTGGATCAGATCGTGCGGCTGCGCGAGGAGTACTTCACCGAGCCGTATCCGGCCGACACGTTGTTGCAGGTGGCCGGCCTCGCCCAGCCCGACTGGATGGTGGAGATCGACGCGATCGCGATCGCCCGGTAAGGGCGTCCTTTCTCGAATCGTCACCCTGTCCGGGGTGAGGAAGTGGAGGGGCTTTACCGCACGTCGGGCTGCGCGCCACGGGTCTGTAGGTGAATCGGGGTAAGCGGTCCTGGCGCCGGTTCGATCGGTCCGGTGGAGATCGAGGTGCCGGTTCAGCTGATCAGGCTTTCGGGAACGCGGAGGTCGTCGTGGTCGTAGAGCGCCTTCACGGCTTCGGGAGTCGGTTGCGCAAGCTTCGGCGAGTTCGTCGAGAAGTGCATCGTAGTCCGCGCCGGTCTTTCCCTGGTAGGCGTCGGTCATCCGGCCCCATTCGTCCCACGGAAGCGTTTCGACCTTGTTCAGCGCGGCAAGGTCCTTTACGGCGTTGCCACGGATCTCGGCTGCTCCCCAGTTCTGGGTTCCGTAAACGCCGAAGAGGGAGGCGTCGATCTCTCCTCGCCGGAAGGCGCTCCATGCCTCGCCTCCGGAGAGGAACTCGCCGGGGCGCAGGTCGTATGGGTGCGGCAGCACCGTTTGGCCGAGGACCTCGGAGTCGATGCGAACCCAGCGAGAGCCGGCATCGTCCCAACACTCGGCTATCCAGTGGTCCAGGCTCCGGCCCGGTTGGAAGTAGGTGGCGAAACCGCAACGAACGCGGGAGGCGATACCGCGATAGCGCAGCAGTGCGCAGCTCAGCAGCGCGAAGTGCCGACATGTGCCAATCACGCGCTTGTCCGGTTCACGGGTCGTTGTCAGAGGTGCCGGATCCAGCGCCAGCAACTGCCGGACCAGTGCACTGGAGGGGCGAACCTGGTTCTCGCCGAAGCGTTCGGCGGGAAGGTTCAACTCTTGCGCGTCAGTGGGTTGAATGACCAGGTTGTGGACAGGGAAACAGATGTCCACCGGATCAGTCGCAACCGGCTCAAGCGCGAGCGGGCTAACGCCGTCAAGGCTCGTGAACGGACCAGGTGCTGCATAGTCAATGACCGTCACCATGCAGGTCATCATATGCGGCGTCACGGCGTTCTGACCCCAGAATGCGCTTCCCGTGACCAGCTAGCTGGGGACGGACGTCAGCTCCACCGCCGCGGCGTACGTCGGCGACGCGGCGGCCGACCTGCAATGCGCACAGAACGCAGCCGCTTTGCGGTCCATGCGGCATGGTGTGCCTAAACCGTTGCGGTACAGGGCATCCGGGCCGTTGCCATCACCCCGCGGGGACGTCATCCGGCTGCTGTCCGAGCTGGACGCTCAGGGCGACGCGGGAAACCGTGCGCCGTATTTGCGAGACAATGCCCCGGGAACCAGGTCTTTCAGGTAGCGCGTACTGCGATCGGCCCAGTCCTGGTAGCCGAGACTCCGATAGAACGGATGGGACTCGGTACGGCCGCGCGCGCTGGTGACCTCCATCGTGACGCAGCCAAGGTCGCCGGCCGCCGCTTCGGCCGCTTCCACGAGCTGTCGTCCCACGCCCTGCCCGCGACACTCGGCGGAGACCACCAGTGCGACGATTCGTCCCCAGCGTCCTTCCCGTTCCAGATAGGGAATCGCTGTCACCGCGACCGTTCCGACCACCCGGCCATTGAGCTGCGCCACCAGTACGATACCGGCCGGCTCTCGTGCCCACATCGCCAGCCGTTGTTCGACAGCGTCCACCTCGTTGTCGGGATACCCGAGCTCGACCAGCAACGCAGCTACGTCGGCCGCGTCGTCCTGCCGGGCGCGTCGAAGCGAAACCATGCACTTGCTCCTTAGACCCTTCAGTTGGGCCGGCTCAACTATGTGATGGGAAAATCAAAATAGGTGTCTGGATAAGGTTCGTCTTTCAGTGTGTAATGCCACCACTCGCGATCGTATGGGCTAAAACCGCAGGCCTCCATGATAGAACAAAGGTATTGACGGTTTCTCGCTTCGACTTGCGTGATCTCTTTAGCACCATGATGTGAGATTAAATCCATCAAGTCGTGATCGCCACCCATGGGAGCAAGTTCACCGGTAGCCAAGTGATAGAGCGTCAAGTCAACGGTGCTGCCCCGGCTGTGGCCCGACTTAGTGGCCACATATCCATTTTCAAACATCTCGGTTCTGTCGATATTTGGATAGTGTCGGAGCTTCGTTCGGCCATCCTCCGGCTCTTTTGACCAGCGCAGAAAATAGTCTACGGCGCGTTGCGGACGATAACAATCCCAAAGAAGCAAGCCAAAGCCAAAGGATGCGGCTTTTTCTTGCGCTTCTTCCAGGGCTGCGCACAAAGCCCTCGTACCGACAACTCGATTTGCCACATATCCATCCACCGGTTTGCCGGTAAAGTTATCCCACGTGGCGTACTTGGCGTCCCAACGTATTCCGGATACAAACTCGTCTACAAAGACAAACTCATCTTTCATCGGATTTTTCCTGTCAATGCCAACGACACCGTCCGGTCGATCACTTCGGCAAGCGGCAACCCCGCGGCTGCCATCATTCTCGGATAACGGCTGTAGGAGGTCATGCCAGGAAAAGTATTGACCTCGTTAAGCACCACGCCTCCGTCTTCCTTGAGGAACATGTCCACCCGCGCAAGCCCCCTGCATCCCAAGGCGCGATATATGTCCTTCGCGGTCTCCTGAACGAGCGAGCGCGACTCTGCCGAAATGTCAGCGGGAACGATAAATGTTGAGTTCTCGGATCCCGTTTCGGGGTCATCCTCCTGATGGATTCTGAAAAAGCCATGAGACAGAGCAATTCGATCTACCTCGCCCGCTATCAAATCCAGATCGTTGCCTAATATGGAACATCCGATTTCACTGCCGGCAACGGCCTCCTCGATCAATACCTTCGAGTCATACTTCCTTGCGGTTTCCACCGCGCTCAGCAGTTCTTCTTTTCGAGATACCTTACTGACGCCGAAAGACGACCCGGAACGGGCCGGTTTTACAAAGACGGGATAGGTAAGCCGGTCGATATCAATATCCTCGTCCGCCGTGACGGTCCAGAAATTCGGCGTAGCAATTCCCGCGCTGCCGACGACGGTGTAAGTAAGGGATTTGTCCATACACAGAGCAGAACTTTGGACATCGCAGCCTACGTAAGGGGTGCCGGAGAGCTCCAACAAACCCTGGATCGCACCGTCCTCACCGAGTTTGCCGTGCAGAACGGGCAACACGATGTCCAAACTGATCGTTTTGTATTGTCCCTGCTCCAGAACAAGCAATCCGTGTACGCTTCGGTCCGGTGACAGCACAGCCGGGCGGCCACTGCCGTTTTCCCAATTTGTGTCAGGGCCGTCACAAAGCTTCCAAGCACCGCTCTTCGTGATCCCGATATAGAACGGTTCGTACTTTTCGACATCGAGGTTCTTCGCGATCTCTTCCGCCGATTTGACGGAGACGGGATGTTCTTCGGAAACACCCCCGAATATGATTCCGACCTTCAATCTATCCACGCTGATTCCTGCTTTCGAATTTCAGGCAGTTGGCAATAGAATTTTCGACCGTGTCGCTCAGGGCGTGGTCTGTGTAATAGGCGGTGTGCGGACTGATGAGTACATTCGGCATTTCTTGTAGCCGCAGCAACGGCTTGCTTTCAATGGGTTTGTTTCTGCAGTCGGCGTAGAATATTCCTTCCTCTCCTTCGAGGACATCCAACGCCGCACCGCCTAATCGGCCGCTTTCCAATGCTGCAATAAGGGCCTCGGTATCGAGAAGTGGACCGCGTCCAGTGTTGATAATGAACGCGCCGCGCTTCACCTGCTCGATGCGTTGACGATCTAAGAGATGGTGTGTATCGGCGTTAAGCGGTGTATGGAGCGTTACAATATCGCTCTGCTGTAACAATTCGTCCAGAGGAACGTAATTGGCAGAGGTACTCGGACGATTGTCGTAGGCCAATATTCGGCAGCCGAAACCCCGTAGCCGGTCCATGACTGCTGCGCCAATGCGGCCTGTTCCAATTACCCCAACGGTCAGATCGCGTAATTCTTTCCCGCGCACATCATTCAGTCTGTAATCATGAGCATCCACGCGGCTGATAATGGATTTCGCATTCCGCGCCGCCATCAGCATCAGCATCAATGTGTAGTCAGCCACGCTATCGGGTGAATAGGCGACATTTTCAACGGAAATGCCAAGGCTCTCCGCGTATTTCACATTGATATGATTATAACCAACGCTTCTAGTGGAGATATACATTACGCCGGCTTGGCTAAGCGCAAGAAGAGTGGAATTGGTGATTTGAGTTTTATGGCTGACGCTTATACATCGATTTCCAGATGCCAGTTCAATATTCGCTACAGATGCCGCTGTTTCTGTGATAGTTGGCATCACGCCAAAGCGAGGCGCCATCTCTCGGAACAAAACGGCCTCGTCCTGCTCGCATCCATAGATTGTAATTCCAATTTTTGGGACTGCCGAGGGGGATGAGGACATCAGCGATCGGGTGCGGTGGGCCGCTGTTCGTGCTAGTTCGCTGTCGGTCATGCCTCCAGTCAAGGCAGCGTGGTGTTGCCAGCGCGTATCTGGTTTTCGATATGCCGACGATATGCTACCGGCCAGTAACACGCGATAGCGTGCGTGCGCGCCGGCTCCCGGACCCGTCCACCGCCCTCGTAGTCGGCGATCAACGCCTCAACCTCGGTGGGGGACCGGTGCGATTGGATGCCTCGACCTGGTCCATCGATACACGTCCGACCACCTGGTGGCGCCGTCCGTGGATCTCTACCGAGGCGCCCGGGGAGTCTCGGGCAGGCTTCTCGGCCATGCCGATGTCCATGTGAAAGTGGACCCGTCGGGCAGTAGACGAAGTTTCCTTGCAGCGTCGGCGGTAGGATGCCGACGGGTCGACGGATCTGGGCTGGGATATGGCAAGCGTGCTGCTCACTGCTGCATCCTTGGATCGTGCGAAGGGTCGGCATACATGGGCGGGCAACCGTGATCGATGGCTTCGGGGCGCAGTTCGTAGTGCCAGGGTTCGTTGCGGTAGATCTGGCACAGCCCGTACGCGGCGCCATGCTCGGACAGCCACGCCTGGGCATCGGAGGGTCCAATGTCGACCGCGTGCCCTGACACGTGAGCGGACGTGTCGGCGGTGGTTACCCATCGGGCAGCTTCCCTTTCCGAGCCGTACTTCGAGACCGCACCACGGAGTAGTTGTTCCTGGTACTCCGGAGAACGCCAGCCACTATTGACGACGAACTCGATCCCCTCGTCCGCGGCATCAGTTGCGGCTTGGCGCAGGGCACCGAGCAGATCGGGGTCGAGGTTGGCCACGGCAGGAACTTCGTCATCGAAGACCGTCACGCCGTCAGGGACGGCGCCATCTGCCTCGCCGAGGGCGCGCCCGGCGGCCGAGGAGGACGAGGACGCCAGCGATTGGTAAAGGAGGACGCCGGCAAGCATCGCGCTGACGGCGACGAGGCCAGTGAGGACGGTCGATCGGGTACGGCGTGCTAGTTCGCTGTAGGGCATGCCTCCAGTCAAGGCAGTGTGGTGTTGCCAGCACGTATCTGGTTTTCGATATGCCGACGATATGCCCCGGGTCGTAGCATCGTAGCTGTATGCGTGTGTTGATCGTCGAGGACGAACCCTATCTGGCCGAGGCCATCCGCGATGGCCTGCGCTTGGAAGCGATCGCCGCCGACATCGCCGGTGACGGTGACACCGCTCTGGAACTGCTGAGCATCAACGCCTACGACATCGCCGTCCTCGACCGCGATGTCCCCGGGCCCTCCGGTGACGAGATCGCCGAAAGCATCGTTGCCTCTGGCAGCGGCATGCCGATTCTGATGCTCACCGCTGCCGACCGGCTTGACGACAAGGCCACCGGATTCGAGCTCGGCGCCGACGACTACCTCACGAAGCCCTTCGAGCTCCGAGAACTCGTGCTCCGTCTCCGAGCGCTCGACCGCAGA
>WHSZ01000127.1 GCA_009379845.1 Pseudonocardiaceae bacterium
CGGCCGACCTTGCTTACCGGTACGAACTGGCAGCAAGTCCTCGATCAACACCCACTGATCATCGGAAAGCAACTGAAAACGCGACACACCCGGCAGCATCCCAGCCACCGACCGAAACCTTTGTCAGACACGCCCTAGGGCAAACAGCTGCCGGTACGCGGCGAGTCGACGTACGTTCGGGAGCGAGTGACGTGGGTCTCATCGCGGTTCGGCTGCCGAGCGCGGGCATATGGTCAGATCCGCGACCAGATTCTTTCGCCATAAGGAGGTTGCGGTGTCCACTGTGGACGAATCGGGTGTCTCGCGTCGCATGTGGGTACGTTTCGAGACCTACCATGCCGTCACCTACTTCACCCCCGAGTCGCGGGCCGCGACGGACGCACTCGGCTGTAGGGGCGGCTGGATGGGGTACTTCGGGATGCGCGCCGCCCCACTCGGTACGGCCAGCGCGGCGACGATCACGTCGGCGTTCTACGGCTTTCACCCTCGGATGGTGCGGCGCGCCATCCCCGATGCGTGGCAGATCGCCGAGCCCGCGCGGTATCTGGAAACCCGGCTGTCCGGAGTGGATGCGGGCCTACGAACGCTACTCGGGCCGGAAACCCTTTCCGGAAAGGAAGTAGCCGAAGCCGCGGACCTCGCGGTTGAGGCGGCTGAGCTGGCGCCGACCGCCGGCAGGCCGATGGCCACCGCGAACCGCGCGGTGCCGTGGCCGGAAGCCGCGCACCTGCGGCTCTGGCAGGCGAGCACCGTGCTGCGCGAATCCCGCGGTGACGGGCATCTGGCCGCGCTGATCGCCGCCGAGCTGGCGCCGTGCGAGACGCTGGTGCTGTTCGGCGCGGAACGCGGGCTCGCGCCCGACTACCTGCGTGCCGCGCGTGGCTGGCCCGAAGACGAGTGGTCGGAGGCATCGGATCGGCTGACGCGACGGGGTTTGCTGAACGCCGACGGCACCGCGACGACGGCGGGGATAGCGCTGCGCCACTGGGTCGAGGAGCGTACCGACGGCGCGGCCGCCGGGCCGTGGCGTGCACTCGGGACGCGGGCTACCGAACGGCTCGCCGAGTTGCTCACCCCGATAGCCCGCCGCATCGCGGACGGCAACGACGCGATGGCGCGCAACCCGATGGCACTGGACTCCCGTGCCGAACTGGCCGGCTGACGAGCCGGCTGACGGGCCGGCCGGGCTGCGGGAATGAATCAGGCAGCGAACGCGTTGCACCGAGTGGTCGTAGTTTTTGTTGTGTTCGTGTTTCATGCACGCTCGCAAGGAACAATGTGCGGGCGCGCCGCTTGCCTTCAGGAATCTGGAGCAGCCGCGTCTAGAACCGGCCAGGGCACGCAGAGTGTGTGCCCCGCATCCAGGCCTGTAAGGAGCAAAAAAATGGCTGAGGGAACCGTCAAGTGGTTCAACGCGGAGAAGGGCTTCGGCTTCATCTCCCGGACCGAAGGTCCGGACGTCTTCGTGCACTACTCCGGGATCGACGGCTACGGCTTCCGTAGCCTCGAGGAGAACCAGCGCGTGGAGTTCGAGGTGAGCGAGGGCCCGAAGGGTCCGCAGGCCACCGGCGTTCGGACGCTCTGAGCCACGGCGGGCGAAGCCTGCTGTTAACGATGTACTGGGGCCGGCACCAGGGGTGTCGGCCCCAGTACGTCTGTCCTCAGCTTGCGGCGAGCCGCCACAGCGAGGTCATTTCGGCCGCGCGCACCGCATGCAGCGGATCACCATCGTCACGGGTACGCGGGTGCTTCGGTTCGACATCGGTGCGAGCCACGACCGTCAACCCCGCTGTGTCGAACGCGGCGAGTAGCTCCGCGCGCGGTCGCAACCCGAGATGCTCGGCGAAGTCGGAAAGCACCAGCCAGCCCTCGCCATCCGGCTCGAGATGATCGATCAGCCCGGCAAGGAAACCGCGCAGCATCCGGCTTTCCGGGTCGTATACCGCATGCTCGATGGGTGAGGTCGGTCGCGCGGGAAGCCACGGCGGGTTGCACACCACGAGCGGGGCGCGGCCGTCCGGAAAGAGATCGGCTCCGACCGCGTGCACCCGGTCGGCCAGTCCCAGCCGCGCGAGGTTCTCCCGCGCGCAGGTCAACGCGCGCGGATCCAGGTCGGTGGCCACCACCCGCTCGACACCCCGACGCGCCAGCACGGCGGCCAGCACCCCGGTACCCGTACCAATATCGAACGCGAGTTGCCTCGACGGCAACGGTGCTTCCGCAACCAGGTCCACGTACTCACCGCGCACCGGCGAGAACACGCCGTAGTGCGGATGAATACGGTCCGCGAGCGCCGGAACCCACACGCCCTTCTTGCGCCACTCGTGCGCGCCGATCAGCCCGAGCAGCTCGGGCAGCGAAACCACCGACGATTCGTCCGCGGGACCGTAGACCTCCGTACAGGCCTGCCGCACATCGGGTGAACGCCGCAGCGGGATGGTGTAGTCGCGCTCCAACGGGATCAGCACCATGCCCTGAACACGTGCCCTGCGGGACTGCGCGCGGCGATGCTCCCGGAACGCCTCGATGGGCGACCGGGATGGCTCGCCGGACCTGCGCCGCCGCGTGCGATCGGCACGCCTTGCCACCGCCCGCAGCAGCTGGCGGGCATTCTGGAAATCTCCCTGCCACAGCATCGCGGTGCCCTCGCGCGCCAGCCGGTACGCGGCATCGGCCGTCATCCGATCGTCCGCGATCACGATGCGCGAGGGCGGCGGCGCGCCGGTCTCGGATCGCCAGCCGGCACTGTGCGATTCACCGGCCTCGGTCCAACGGACCTGTTGCGCGCACACCGTGCCGCCCCCGAAGCAGCCCAGCCTCGTCAGGAAGCGCGTGGCAGGGCCTCGAAGTGGAAGAACTCGACACACTCGCAGCGGCCGTCCACGGAATGGCAATCGATGATCAGCGCATGCCGAAGGTCATCCAGATCCGAGCATCGGTGATCGGTGCATTCGGCGCGGCCGTCGAAGTGGATGACGAGGGTGCCGTGGCAGTGCTCCAGCTCGGCCGTGCAGCTCGCGCATTCCATGGTCGTGACGCCTTCCGCCAGCTTCCAACCGACCGGCCAACCACGCTTGCCGGTCGATTCCGACCCGGCCTTGGTACCACCAACGGGCGACAGAGCCGGTGAGGTCGGCGGCGTGTCGCGCGGATTCCCGTCCGGACGGCTGGACCGTGCAGGGCCCGTCACGCCCCCTTGGCCGGTCGGCGCGTCCTGGTGCGCTTCTCGGCCGGTTTCTCCTCCGCCTGCTCGTCCGTCGCCTGCTCGTCGGTCGCCGCGGCCTTGCCGCGGGTTGATCCGGCGGCCTTCTTGGTCCCCTTTGCCGCGGTTTTGCCGGAGCCGGAGGGCTCCCTGGTCTTCTTCGCGGCGGACACGCTCGCACGCAGCGCGCTCATCAGGTCGCTCACCTCCTCCTCGTCCTCCTTGGCCGACGGGGGCGTTGTGGTCTTCTTGCCGGCGATCTTGGACTGGATCAACGACTCGAGCGCTTCGCGGTAGCTGTCCTGGTATTTGCTCGGTTCGAACACCGGCTCGGAAAGCGACTCGATCAGCGAGCCGGCCATCGTCATCTCCTGGGCGCGCACCTGCGGCGTCTCCTCGCTGAGGAACGGGAAGTCCGGGGTGCGTACCTCGTCCGGCCACAGCACCGTGGTCAGCACCAGCACGTCGTTGTACACCCGCAGCAGCGCGAGCGACTCCCGCTGCCGCAGCGCGACTTTGGCGATCGCGACATGCCCCGACTTGTGCAGCGAGTCCCTGAGCAGCACGTACGGCTTGGTGGCGGCCTTCTGCGGCTCGAGGTAGTAGCTGCGGTCGAAGTAGATGGGATCGATCGCCTCGAGCGGCACGAACTCGAGCACGTCGATGCTCTGCGAGCTCGGCAACGGCAGCTCGGAGAGATCGCTGTCGGTCAGCACCACCATCTGGCCGTCGGAGAGCTCGTAACCCTTCGCGATCTCCCCGTACGGCACCTCCTCGCCGTCCGCCGTGCAGAACCGCTTGTACTTGATCCGGCCACCGTCGCTCTCGTGCACCTGGCGCAGCGTCACGTTCTTGTTCTCGGTGGCGGCGTACAGGTGGATCGGAATGGTGACCATCCCGAAGGACACCGCGCCCTTCCACATTGCCCGCATCGCACCCACACCTCCGCGACCCCAACCGAACGGAATAACCGCAGGTAACGACTGTACGCTCAGAAACGGATCATCAACACCGTTTCGCCCACTCCGGTACCCGTGACCAGGGCGAATCCGCCGCTCGTTGAACGCTGAACCAGCCGCGCTTCGCGTAACATCTGCTCCAATGTGGAGGTGGCATGCACGGTCTTGGTGAACTCGAAACCGCGGTGATGGACGTGCTGTGGCTGGCCGATGAGCCGGTCAAAGTCCGCGACGTGCTCGCGCGGTTGGACACTGGCAGGCAGCTCGCCTACACCACAGTGATGACCGTGCTGGACAACCTGCACCGCAAGCAATGGGTGCAGCGCTGCTTGCGCGGTAAGGCCTACTACTACGAACCGGCGTTCAGCCGGGAGGAGGCCGCCGCGCAGGCACTGCGGGAGGTGCTCGATTCGTCCGGAGATCCCGAGGCGGTGCTGATGCATTTCGTCGCCTCGACCTCCGACGAGGAAACCGATCTGCTGCGCAGCGCGCTGCGGAAGAAGCGAATCCGGCGAGGATGACGGTGGCACTCGGCGCCCCTTCGTGACCTGCGCCGGCGGGCCCGGCTGCGGAGCGTTGTCGCTACAACTCGAAACGGCCGTCGGCGTCCCGGCTCACCGGAACGACGTCCACCACGGCTTCCATCGGGAGCGGGCCGTAGAGATGCGGGAACTCCTCGGCTCCGGGTGCCGGTGCCTCGTACCTCACCGGGTCGGACAACCGGCTGCCATCCACGACCAGCAGCACGACGTCTTCGGCATCCCCGAAAAACCGCTCGGCCACACCGCGAACCTGGTGTCGCAGCGCACAGTGCACATACCCCTGCTCCGCGTAGCTGATGCCGCGAGTCGACATGAGATACGTTCCGGCAGCCCGTGCCTCTTCCCAGGTCGCTCGCTCGGCGAGGTGAAACAACGTGGTCACGGCGCGCACGTTACAGCAGACCGGGGCGGGCGGAGCCGATCCCTACAAGTCGTCGACGCGGCGTAGGAATCCGCGCGCCTTCAGGAAATGCGCGAGCCATTCGCGATGTTCCTCGCAGGCCATCCAGATCTTCTCGCGCTCCGGTGTATGGATCTTCGGGTTGTTCCACACCACGGCATACGACGCAGCCTGCCGACAGCCCTTCGCCGAGCACACCGGCGTCGTCGTTTCCTCCACGGGGACCACCTTGCCAACTCGCCGCAACTCGAACGCACCCGCCCGGCTACGGTTCGGCCGGTGATCGGGCAACCGAGCATTAACCGGCCGCCACTCGTTCCAGATGCTGCAGGATGTGACGCACTGGGTAACTGGATAGCTGGATACCGGAAGAGGTGCCCGAGACGATGAGCGCGCTGCTGCTCGAACACCGGAACACGCACTGATGCCCATGGAACCGTTCGATCCCGCCGAGCTTCCCGCCATCCGCGGCGAGATCCGCACCGACGACGCGGCGCTGGCGCAGGCATCCCAGGACTGGGGACACATCGTGCAGGCGCGCCCGCGGACGGTGGTGCGCCCGACCCTGGCCGCCGACGTCGCCGCGATCCTGGAATTCGCGGCCGCCCGCGACATACCGGTCGCGCCGCGCGGGGCTGGACATTCCCCGTTCGGCCAGGGCCAAACCGACGGCGGCATCGTGCTGGACATGACCGGTATGGCCGCCGTGCACCGGGTAACAGGCGAGGATGTGACGGTGGAAGCCGGAGCGCGCTGGCGCGACGTGCTGGCCGCGACTGTGAGGCGTCATCTCACTGACCTGGGATACGTCACCAGGTGTCAGCGGGTAGGCGTCACTTCGTGTCAGTAACGGCGAGGGGGATCGGGGCTCCTTGCGTTGTCAGTAATGACGTCTCACCGCTGACATTTTTCGGACA
>WHSZ01000015.1 GCA_009379845.1 Pseudonocardiaceae bacterium
AACTCAGGATCCATCGAAAACCCTGCTCTGCCCATCGCCGCATGATCACCACAACAGCCCTGGCAACCACCACGACAGGCCGGTCAGCGTCCGTGAGGTCCTGAGACATCAACTGCCAGCGATGTCCTGAACTCGAGCACAGGGTTATAGCACCCAAAAAGACTCACGAGCACGCCGCGGGAATTGCCGCGGCGTGCCACGCGTTGCACGTCACGGCAGAATCGGTCAAGACATCGGAGGAAGCAGCTCTATGGGCAACGTCCCCAGCATCACTCTCAACAACGGTGTGCAGATTCCACAGCTGGGTTTCGGTGTGTGGCAGGTACCGCCGGAGGAGACGGCGCCAGCCGTCGAGCACGCGCTCCGGTCCGGCTACCGGAGCATCGACACCGCGGCGGCGTACGGCAACGAAGAGGGTGTCGGCGAGGCGATCAAGAATTCCGGGCTGGGCCGGGATGAGTTGTTTGTTACCACCAAGCTCTGGAATGCCCACCACGGCTACGACGAGACGCTGCGGGCGTTCGACGACAGCATGGGCAAGCTGGGGCTGGACCACCTCGACCTGTACTTGATCCACTGGGCCCTGCCGAAGCGGGACAGGTACGTGGACACCTGGAAGGCGTTCGAGAAGCTGCACGCCGATGGGCGGATCCGGGCGATTGGCGTGTCCAACTTCCATGCCGCGCACCTGCAGCGGCTGTTCGACGAGACCGAGATCGTGCCGGCGGTGAACCAGATCGAACTGCACCCTAACCTGCCGCAGGCGGAGCTTCGGGCGTTCCACGCGCGGCACAACATCGCGACGGAGGCGTGGAGCCCGCTCGCCCAAGGTGGGTTGGTGAAGGACCCGTCGCTCGCCGGCCTCGCTGAGAAGTACGGCAAGACGCCCGCGCAGGTCGTGCTCCGCTGGCACATCCAGCTGGGCAACATTGTGATTCCGAAGTCGGTGACGCCGTCGCGGATCGAGGAGAACATCGACGTGTTCGACTTCGAACTCGCCGATGACGACCTGGCCGCGATCGACGCACTGGAGAACAACGGCCGGGTCGGGCCGAACCCGGACACCTTCGACTACGTCGGCTGAGCAGGCGCAGCCGTCCCACACCGCGCCGTCGCCGGCGCTATGACCGGGCTGCGGGCCGAACTTTCCCGGCCGGCCCGCAGCCCGCCCGCAGCCGGGTGCGCGGTTACTTCGATGTGGTCTTCTGCTGCATGAAGGCCCGGAACTGCTGGGCCGCGCGGAGCTGGATGTCGTTGATGTCGTCGCCGTTGAGGGCGACGAAGGAGCCGCTGCGGACCGGTTCGGGTTGTGCGCTCACCAAGTCGGGGAATTTGGTGGCCAGCTGGTCGGTCCGCGCGGGTTGCGCGATCCACGCCTGCGGGCGCGGGCCGAGCTTCGCGCCATTCCAGCCGCCGGTCAGGCCGGTGAACACGGTCTGCGGATCGGCGGACACCACCTTCACGCGGACGCAGTACGCGTGCACCACGGTGCGTTTCTGGTTCCAGCGATCGGCGGCCGTCCTCGCGGCACCTTCGCTACCGGGTGCGGCCGCGACGCGGAGGGTTTCGTTGCCGTCCGTACAGCTCGCGGCCTGCGCCGTGGCTCGGCTGTCCACCTCGCTGTTCGCCCAGCTCCAGCCCAGCCAGCCGAGTACGCTCAGCACGAGCAATCCGACGACGGCCAGCGGCCATCCCGCGATACCCCGGCGGCGGGCGCCGTTCCTCGAGCGATGCCGCGCGGGTGGCGGCAGCGGCTCCTCCTGTCGATCGATCGGGGTTCGTTCAACAGTAGGCACGCTGTGCCGACCCATGACCCGTCCCTTCGAATCGCTGATCTCGTTGAGTAGCAACCAGCCGGTAACCGTCATACGCTCGGGTGGCTTCCGGCCTCAGAAACGCTAACAGGAGATAACGGTTCAGTAAATGTGACGACCGTCTGTAGCTCGCGTCCCCGAGCGATCTATCGCTCGACGCTCAACCAGTGCAACAGGCTCCGGCACATTTCGATCAACGATGCCCGGCACGGCGTCGCCTGTTCGGCGAGGACCCGCCTGTCGTTGAGCGTATGCCGCGCGGCCTGCCTCGGTCATCGCTTCCTGGAGCCGACGTGCGTTTCGTCCCGCACGGTACCGACGTACTCCTCGACCACGTCCTCCAGTGCCACCACGCCGAGTACCTGACCGCCGCTGGTCACCGCGGAGCCGAGGTGGCTGCCGGCCCTGCGCAGCGCGGTCAGCGCCTCGTCCAGCCGCGCGTCGACCGGCAGTTCCGGAAGGCCACGCAGCCGCGTGCTCGGCACCGGCGTCGCCGGATCCGCACCTGCCTGATCGAGCACGTCCTTCACGTGCAGGTAGCCGGCGAGGTGGCCGTCCGAGGTGCGCAGCGGGAACCGGGAGAAACCGGTGCGGGACACCGCGGCCTCCACGTCACCAACCGTGGGCTGGGCCGGCACGGTGATCAGCTCGTCCAGCGGCACCAGGACGTCCGCCACGGTGCTTTCGGTTGACGACAACGTCTGAGCCAGCCGGCGGTGCTCGGAAGCCTGCAGCAGCCCCTCCTCGCGCGACTGGCCGATCAGCGATGCCAGCTCCTGCGGCGTGTACGCGCTGTCCAGCTCGTCCTTCGGCGTCACCCGCACCAGTCGCAGCACCGCGTTGGCGATCGCGTTGAACAGGGCGACCACCGGCCGCAGTGCCCGCATGAACAGCACGTGTGCCGGCACCAGCCAGATCGCGGTTCGTTCCGGAGCGGCGATCGCGATGTTCTTGGTGACCATCTCGCCGAGCAGGATGTGCAGCACGACCACGATCACCAGGGCGATCGCGAACGCCACGGCGTGCATCGCGGCCGCCGGGATGCCGAACGGTTCGAGCAACCCCTCCAGCACGTGCGCGACAGCCGGCTCGGCGAGCGCACCCAAGCCGATGGTGCAGGCGGTGATGCCCAGCTGCGCGCCGGCCATCATCATCGATACCTGCTCGCTGGCCTTGATCACGGTGCGCGCGCGGTTCACGCCACGTTTGGCCATCGCCTCCAGCCGGTCCCGGCGCGAGCTGACCAGTGCGAACTCCGCACCAACGAAGAACGCGTTCAGCGCGAGCAGCAGTACACCCAGGGCGATGGCGAGACCGTCGTTCATCGCGCCGCCTCCCGGTACACGCTCTGCGCCGGCTCCGACTCGCTACGTGCCACGCGCAACTCAGCCACCCGGTGGCGGTCCATCCGCATCACGGTGATCCGCCAGCCGTCGATGCGTACCTCGTCGCCAACGCTGGGAATCCGGCCAAGCTCGCTCAACACCAGCCCGGCGAGTGTCTCGTGATCACCCTCCGGCATGTGGAACCCGGTGGCCTCGGCAACCTCGTCGGCACGCAGCAGCCCGGATGCGATCCAGCTGTCCTTGCCGAGCGATCGAACCGGGCTCACCTCGCGCCGGTCGTGCTCGTCCCGGACGTCGCCGACGATCTCCTCCACGACGTCCTCGAGGGTCACCAGTCCAGCGGTCCCGCCGTACTCGTCGACGACCAGCGCCACCTGCAGTCCGGACCCGCGTAGCCGCTCCAGCAGCACGTCACCGGCCAGGGTTTCCGGCACGGTCTGCGCCGGCCGGATCAGATCGGACATCCGGGTGCTCGCCCGCTGCGCGGCCGGCACCCCGAACGCCTGCTTCACGTGCACGATGCCGCGCACGTCGTCCAAGTCCCCGCCGTGCACCGGAAATCGCGAGAACCCCGTGGAGCGTGCCAACTCGACGAGATCCAGTACGGTCGCCTCCGCCGGGAGCGCCTCCACCTGCACCCGCGGGGTCATCAGCTCACCGGCGTCGCGGCTACCGAACCGCAGCGACCGATCGAGCAGGCCGGCCGTCCCCGGGTCGAGCGTGCCGTGCGCGGCGCTGGACCGGACCAGCGAGCCCAGCTCCTGCGGGGAACGTGCGGACGCGAGTTCCTCCACGGGTTCGATGCCGAGTCGCCGCAAGATCCAGTTCGCCGTGTTGTTCAGCGGGGTGATCAGCCAGCGAAACGCGGTGGAGAACGCGGCCAGCAGCCCGGCGACGGCCCGCGCGGTCGGCAGCGGTTTGCTGATCGCCATGTTCTTCGGCACCAGCTCGCCGAACACCATGGACAGCACGTGAGCCAGCAGGATCGCGATGGTCAGCGCCACGGGTGCGGCCGCGCCCTCGGGCATCCCGAGGCCGGACAGCGCGGGGCTGATCAGCGTGGCGATCGCCGGCTCGGCCATGTAGCCGGTGACCAGCGTGGTGATCGTGATGCCGACCTGTGCACCGGAGAGCTGGAACGACAGCGTTCGGTGCGCCCGCTGCACCCAGCGGGACCGGCGGTCGCCGGTGTTGCGCACGTCGTTGTCGATCTGGCTGCGTTCCAGCGCGGTCAATGAGAACTCGGCGGCCACGCAGATCGCGGTGCCGAGCGTGAGTACCGCGACGACGAGCAGGCCGGCGATGCTGGATAACGCGTCCATCACCTGACGCCACCCGAGGATCGGGTGCACAGCGGCACGGCTGCCGAACGCAATGTGATCAACACAGACGTGGTCAAGAAAACAGAAGAGCCGGGCATCGTACCCGGCTTGATACTGCAACCAGGTGATTGCGCATCGCGCACGGTTTGCGGTCACTCCTCGAAATGAGCCGTCGGTGTGTTGTTTCTAGTGCTATCCGACGACATTTTCCAGTCTACCGGCTTGGTATTGACCGGATCGTGAACTCCGCGAACTCCATGCGCGACTCGCCGCCAGCCGGGTTCCCTATGGCCCGAGCGGATGCCGCGGGTTCCGCCCGAGCAGCGCGACCAGCCGGGTCCCGGCGGGCGCGTCCTCGTCCACCGGAACCGGCGGATCGAAGATCCCGGCGCCCTGCCAGTCGTCTACCTGCGGTTCCAGCTCGGCGAGCAGCGCGCGTGCCACGTTCTGGTCGACCGGGTCGTCGGTGCCGATGGCCATCGCGAGATCCCAGCCGTGCACCGTGAGATCCGTGGTCATCTGCCAGCCGTAGCTTTCCGCCTCGATCTCGCCGCCGGTGACGTGCACTTTCCCGTGGAGTGCGCCGGCCGCCGTAAACGCGGATCTAGCCACCGCGGCGGCTTGCTCCCAGGCCGTCACCGGGTCGTCGCCGAGCAGCCAGCCGTCGAACCGGTCACCGACCTCGGCGAGGGTGTACTTGCGCAGCAGCCAGGGCGCCCATAGCTGCTCGGACACCAGGTGATTGAGCAGATCCTGGACCGTCCACTCGGTACACGGGGTGGGGTGGGACCACTGCTCCTCGGTGATCTCGTGCACCACGCGGTCGAACCCGGCCATGGCGATACCGTGTGCTTCAAGTAGCCGCATGGCTACACACTCTGACACTCGCCGTTCAGCGGAACCACACGGGTTCCCACTGATCAGCTGACCAGGACGTTGCGCGCGGTGCCGGTGCGCATCGGCATCCGCTGCAGGCCCCGGATGTTGCGCCCGGTGCGGCGAACCGGCGGCGCCGCCCGATACAGCCGGGGAAACCGGCGGAACAGCTCGCGCAACGCGATCTCGCCCTCGATCCGGGCAAGGCCCGCGCCGAGGCAGTAGTGGATGCCGGAGGAGAACGCCAGGTGTTCCCGGTTGTTCGGCCGGTCCACGTCGAACCGTGCCGGCTCCGCGAACACCGCGGGATCCCGGTTGGTCCCGCCGATGATCAGCACGACCAGGTGCCGCGCCGGAATGCGCACGCCGGCATAGTCGACGGGTTCGTGCGTCATCCGCGCGGTGAATTGCACCGGCGGGTCGTAGCGCAGCACCTCCTCGACCACGTCGCCTGCCCGGTCCGGCTGCTCGATCAGTAACCGCTTGGCCTCCGGGTTCTCGAGCAGTGCCGCGACCCCGTTGGTGATCAAGTTGACGGTGGTCTCGAAGCCGGCCCCGAGCAGCAGGCCGGCTAGCGCGACCAGGTCCCGGCGGTCAAGGGGCTCGCCGTCCGGCCGGGCTTCCAGCAGCCCGGTGATCACGTCGCCGTCCCCTGGCTGCTTCCTGCGGTGCGCGATCAGGTCGTCGAAGAAGCCCGTCATGCCGACAAGTGCGTCACGGGCGGCGCGGCGTTCCCGCACGGTGCGGATTCCGTCCAGCGTGCCGGCCAGGATCGAGCCCCAGCGGCTGAACCGCTGGTACTCGGAATCCGGAATGCCGAACAGATCGCAAATCACTCGCACCGGCACGCGAATCGCGAAATCCCTTACCAGTTCGAACTCGCCACGATCCGCGACACCATCGAGGAAATCGGCGACGATCCGCTCGATCCGTTCGGTTCGATCGCGCAGCGCCCTCGGCGTGAACCATGGGGAGACCAGCCTGCGAAGCCGGGTGTGCTCCGGCGGGTTCATCGCCAGCAGCGAATCCTCAACGGGATGCACGAGGTATTCGGCATCGCCGGGGTAGACGTTCCAGTCCACACCGTTCACGTCCGCGGTACTGACGGTTCCCAGGCGTTGATCGCGCAGCATCGCGCTGGCGAGCCCGTGCGACGGCGTGATGTAGAAGCCGAACCGGCCCCTGCTGAGCTCACCGCGCGCCCGGATCTTTTCGTACAACGGATACGGATCGGCCGGCGGTCGCACCCCGAGCACCCGCGCCATCGGATCGCCGGTCGCGGCGAGCAACCGGAAGATGCCGTTGCCGATGAGTAGTTGGGACCGTGTGCGGACTTCCTTGCGAAGATCGATGTGTGTGGGCATCCCGGCCTGCCTTTCACCCGCGTCACCCCAATCTTGCGGCACATACCGGCGGTATGGCAATGCCGGAGTTAACGGGGTTCACAGTGCGGCTGGTCAGATCGGTTCACCACGCCTGCCGGTCCAGCTCTCCCGTGCGCTCGAGCGGGATCACCGGGGCGGGACCGGCGAGATCGCCGGCCGGGGCGGGCAGGTAGGCGAAGTTCTTGGCGCGGGCTCCGCCGTCCACCACGAGGTCGCAGCCGGTGATCAGGCGCGCGTAGTCGGAGCACAGCCACGCCACGCAGTGCCCGATGTCGGTCGGCGTGCCGGTGGTGCCCATCGGGACGAACGGGGGTCGCGACCCCGCCCAGCGCGCGGGTCGGCGCCACTCCTCGTCGCCGGTCGTGCCACCGATCCCTCGGGCCCGCACGTTGTCCAGCACACCACCCGGCCCACGCTCCGCGATCAGCTCAGGGTTGTCCGGGGTCGGGGCGGTGGGCGTGAAGCTGTTCACCCGGATGCCATAGGGCGCCAGGTCCATGGCGGCCGCGCGGACGAAGTTGTTCACGCCGCCCTTGTGGAACGCGTAGGCGATCACCCCGGCCGAACCGGACCAGCCGTTGGACGACGAGATCGCGACGATCGAGCCGCGGATCCCACGTTCGGCCATGTGGCGCCCCGCGTGCTTGGTGTTCAGGAAGTTGCCGAGCGCGGCGACCCGCACGGCGTCGGTGAAGAACTCAATACTCTCATCCAGGATCCCCTTGCCGCCGAGCAGCGCGGCGTTGTTCACCACGATGTCGATCTGCCCCCAGGTCTCCACCACCTCGTCGAGGTAGCCGGTGACCACCTTCTCATCCGTGACGTCACCTGGGATGGCGATGGCGGTGCCACCGTTGCGCTCCACCCTGGCGACCGTCGCCTGCGCCGCCGCAGGGTCGATGTCGTTGCACGCCACCTTGGCGCCGTAGCGGGCGAGCGCCAGCGCGATCCCGCTACCGATGTTCGGGCCGGCCCCGGTGACGACGGCGACCTTGCCGTCCAGAGAGATCTCCACCCACTCGAACCTACGAGCGGTACTCCTCGGCAGGACCGGACCTTCCGCGACGTGGAAGCGGTATCGCCCGATCGACCGCGAACAGAGCATGGTGAGAACTGCCGCGACCGACGGCGATCGGGGCATTCGAGCCGTCCGCCCCGAGCGAGATCCAGAATCGAAAACGGGGCCGACATGAGCATGATCACGCGGGCCGCGATTTGCCGAGAACCCGCTCGCCCATGGGAAATCACCGACATCGAGCTCGACGAACCGAAGGCGAACGAAGTCCGGATCAAGTTCTTCGCGGCCGGGCTGTGTCACTCCGACGACCACATCCAGAAGGGTGACGCGCAGATGCGTTTCCCGGTGGTCGGCGGGCACGAGGGAGCCGGCATCGTGGACGCCGTCGGCGCGGACGTGACGAGGGTGAACACCGGCGATCACGTTGTCTGCTCGTTCATCCCAGCGTGCGGCAAGTGCCGGTACTGCTCAACCGGGCACCAGAACTTGTGCGACGCGGGCAAGAACGCCTCGACCGGGATGTTCGCCGACGGCACTTTCCGGTTCCACGCCGAAGGGGAGGACCTCGGCGGGTTGTGCGTGCTCGGCACGTTCTCGCGGTATGCGGTGGTTTCCGAGTGGTCGTGCATCGTGGTCCCGGACGACATCCCGTTCGATATCGCGACCCTGGTCGGGTGCGGCGTGCCGACCGGGTGGGGCACCGCAGTGTACGCGGGCGGGGTGCGGGCAGGGCAGACCGTCGTGGTGTACGGGGCCGGTGGCGTCGGGAGCAACGCCGTGCAGGGCGCCCGCTACGCCGGTGCCAAGAACGTGGTCGTGGTCGACCCCGTGCCGTTCAAACGGGACATGGCCAAGGTTTTCGGTGCCACGCACACGTTCGCCAACGCCGCGGA
This sequence comes from Pseudonocardiaceae bacterium, assembly GCA_009379845.1. GTDB lineage: Bacteria > Actinomycetota > Actinomycetes > Mycobacteriales > Pseudonocardiaceae > Tamaricihabitans. Next base: position 8,655 of record WHSZ01000015.1, read on the forward strand.
TGCGCACGAGTTCGTCGTGGAAACCACCTGGGGCCAGCTCGCGGATCACGCACTGATCACCGTCGGCGTGCTCGACGACGACGTCATCGATGCCGCGCTCCAGGTCGTCGGCAAGAGCGGCAAGGTCACCGTCACCGCCGTCGGGGCCGGCAAGATCAACGCGAACCCGGGGATGTTCATCGGTTACCAGCGGCGTGTGCAGGGCGCGATTTTCGGCGGCTGCAACCCGCTTTACGACGTGCCGCGGCTGATCGAGCTCTACCGGTCCGGCGATCTCAAGCTGGACGAGTTGATCACCCGGCGGTACTCGCTCGACGAGGTCAACCAGGGCTATCAGGACATGCTGGACGGCAAGAACATCCGGGGCGTGATCATCCATGAGCACTGAGCCCACCCGGATGCGGGTGCTGCTCGAGCCGCGGCATGGCGCGAACTACCCGCAGATCCTGGCGCTGGCGCGGGCGACGGAGAGCGCCGGCTTCGACGCGTTCTTCCGCTCCGACCACTTGTTCGGGGTCGATCCTGAGGACGCTTCCTACCGCCCGACCGACTGCTGGACCACGCTGGCGGGGCTGGCAAGGGACACCGAACGGGTCCGGCTCGGCTCGCTGGTGACGGCCGCGACATACCGCCAGCCAGGGCTGCTCGCCGCCATCGTCGCCTCGGTGGACGAGATGAGCGGCGGGCGCGTCGAACTCGGCATCGGCACCGGGTGGTACGAGCGAGAGCACACCGCGTTCGGGATACCGTTCCCGCCAACAGGTGAACGCTTCGACCTGTTCGAGGAAGTGCTCGAGATCATCACCGGGCTGTGGCGCACCGAACCCGGTGGCGAAAAGGGTTTCGAGTTCACCGGCGAGCACTTCCAGCTCAGCGGGAACCGCACGCCGCCACGGCCGGCGCAAACACCGCATCCGCCGATCATCATCGGTGGGGCAGGACCGCGCCGCACCCCGGCGATCGCGGCCCGCTTCGCGGACGAGTTCAACGGCGCGCTCGGCGGCGACGTACGCGAACGATTCGCGAACTTCGACGCCGCGTGTGAACGCATCGGCCGCAATCCCGCTACCGCGCGCCACTCCGCCGTCCTCCCGGTCGCATGTGGACACTCGAAGGCAGAGTGGGAGCGGCGGGAGTCGGTGTTCGGGTCGGACTTCATCCGCCGGCACTCCGCCGTCGGCACACCGGAGCACGTGACCGAGCGGGTCGGCGAGCTGATCGCCGCGGGCGCGGACACCGTCTACTTCCACATCTACGACATCGACGACATCGACCACATCGCGCTGCTGGGTGCGGACATCCTCCCGCACGTCCGCCACGCGAGCCCTGCCGGAGGGAGAACGGCGTGACCATCACGACCCGTGCGGCCATCACGCGCCGCGCGCACACCCCGTGGGAGATCACCGAGCTGCGGCTGGACGAACCGAAGGCGCACGAGGTTCGGGTCAAGTTCGCGGCGGCCGGGCTGTGCCATTCCGACGACCACATCACCCGCGGCGACGCGCCGGTCCGGCTGCCGATCGTCGGCGGGCACGAGGGCGCCGGGATCGTGGAGTCGGTCGGACCGCACGTTACCCGCGTGCGGGTCGGCGATCGCATCGTGTGCTCGTACATCCCGGCGTGTGGTGCGTGCCGGCCGTGCTCGACCGGGCACCAGAACATGTGCGACGCGGGCAAGAACGCCTCGACCGGGATGTTCCTTGACGGCACGTTCCGGTTCCACGACGGCGACGAGGACCTCGGCGGGTTCTGCACTCTCGGCACCTTCTCGCAATACGCGGTGGTGTCCGAGTGGGCCTGCATCGGCCTCGATGACGACATCCCGTTCGACATCGCCGCACTCGTCGGCTGCGGCGTACCGACCGGCTGGGGCTCCGCGGTGCATGCCGCGGGGGTCCGGGCAGGGCAAACCGTGGTGATCTACGGCGCGGGCGGGGTCGGCAGCAACACCGTGCAAGGCGCCCGCTACGCGGGCGCGAAGTACGTCGTCGTGGTGGATCCAGTGGAGTTCAAACGCGACATGGCGAAGGTTTTCGGCGCCACGCACACGTTCGCCACCGCCGAGGAAGCACACGACTTCGTGGTGGAGGTGACGTGGGGCCAGCTCGCCGACCACGCCATCTGCACGCCAGGCGTGCTCACCGAGGACATCGTGAACGCGGCGGTGCAGGTGACCGGCAAGGCCGGCAAGGTGACGATCACCGCGGTCGGCAAGCTCTCGGAGAAATCCGTGCACCTGCCTGCCGGCATGCTCATCGGCTACCAGCGGCAGGTTCGCGGGGCGTTGTTCGGCGACAGCAACCCGCTCTACGACGTGCCCCGGCTGCTCGGCCTCTACCGGGCGGGAGATCTCAAGCTGGATGAGTTGATCACCCGGCGGTACTCGCTCGACGAGGTCAACCAGGGTTATCAGGACATGCTGGACGGTAAGAACATCCGCGGCGTGCTCGTCCACGACCACTGAGCGAAGTCGAACTACCACGCGCTGCTGCACAGCGCAACCCGCCGCCAACTTCCTTTCCGTCCCACGAAATCGGCCTGCACTCGAGACGGTCCGAGTGACGACCCTGGAACCGCGACACCGTGAGCTCGGTCACGTCGCCGAGGCGGGCCGCGGCCACACCCACCGCGGGCGAGGCCCGCGCCGGTCCCTACGAAAGCGGGAGACGCACGTGAGAAACAAGATGCGACCGCTCGCCCTCGTGCTGGCATCCGCGCTCGTCGCGGCTGCCTGCGGCGGAGGGGAAGACACCGCGGGAAACGCGCCCGCAGGGCCGCCACAACGCGGCGGCGAGCTCACCGTCCTCGAGGACGCGGCTTTTGGTGGAGGATGGCCGACGGGTCTCGACCCGGCAACGAACAGCACCGGTGGCGCGAACCTCTCGCAGATGGGCGCGATCTACGGCGGGCTTTTCAACCTGAAGGCCAACGACGACGGCTCGAACGCCAAGGCGGTACCCAACCAGGCCGAGGGCTACAAGATGCTGGACGGTGGGAAGACCGTCAAGATCACCATCCGGGACGGGATCCGGTTCACCGACGGCACCCCGATGGACGCCAAGGCCGTCGCGTTCAACTTCCGGCGCGCCGTCGGCTCGCCGTGCACCTGCGCGCCGATCTGGCCGCTTGAGAAGAACGGCATCACCACCGAGGGCGAGCGCACCGTGGTACTCAACTTCACCCGGCCGTTCGCCCCGGTGATCAACGCGTTCCCGGTCACGAACGTCAACTGGATCGTGTCGCCGACCGCGCTGCGCAAGATGGGCGAGAAGAAGTTCAAGATCACCCCGGTGGGCGCGGGACCGTTCACCGTGGTCACCAACAAGCTCAGCTCCGAGCTGGTCCTCAAGCGCAACCCGAACTACTTCAAGAAGGGCCGGCCGTATCTCGACCGGTTGACGATCAAGTCGATCGGCGGGGATCAGCCCGCCTACCAGGCACTGCTTGCCGGCCAGGCGGATGCCTACCTCGGGATGAACACCGAGCCGTTGATCGAGCAGGCCCGCTCCGGCAACCAGCTCACGGTCGCCACCCAGCCCCCAACCTCGCCGTACGTCATCCAGCTGAACACCAAGGCCAAACCGTTCGACAACCAGCGGGCGCGGGAGGCGATCTACTACGCGACCGACTTCGACGCGATCGCGAAGGGACTGTTCAAGGACCGCTACCCGGTAAGCCAGGGCTTCACCGGCCCTGGCGGGCTTTTCCACCACGAGAAGGTGCCCGGCTACCGGGAACACAACCCGCAGCGCGCCAGGCAGATCGTGAACCAGCTGGGCGGGTTGACCGTGAACCTCGGCACGCTGGAGAACTACGTGGCGATCCAGGTGATGACCGCGTTGCAGACCCAGTGGCAGAAGGCCGGCATCAAGGTCAACATCAAGAAGTACGAACTGTCCACATTGGTCCAGGAGTTCAACAACGGTAACTGGCAGGCGATGCTGCAGACCGCGGGAGCGTGGGACCCGGCGGCGGGAGTCGGGGTCGCCTTCCGGTTCAGCAACGATTCGCCGTTCAGCGGGGTGAACGATCAGAAGCTCGACGGGCTGCTCAACGGGGCGACCGCGACCCTCGACAACGCCGAGCGAGACCGGCTGTATCAGCAGGCGAGTAAGCACATCAGCGACCAGGCTTACGCGCCGTTCGGCCTGGCGTTCGCGCCGACCAACCTCGCGGTGGACGGCGTGCATGGGCCGGGGCTGACCACCAAGATCCCGCCAATCGTGGTGAACTCCGCGGTCATCTGGGACGAGGTGTGGAGGACGCGGTGACCACCACGGCCCCACCGGACCCTCGGGAGTCACGCGTCCTCTCGCGGGTGCTCGGCTCCCCGAGCGTGCGGTTGATCGGCAAGCGCGTGCTCATGGCGGTTCCGATCATCCTCGGGGTAAGCATCCTGACGTTCTGGGTGCTCAGCCTCATCCCGGGCAACGCGGCCCAGCAGGTGCTGGGTCCGGATGCCACGGCCGCCCAGGTGCGGGCCCTCGAGCAGGAACTCGGCCTTGACCAGCCGGCGGTCACCCGCTACCTGGACTGGCTCGGCGGCGCGGTGCAAGGCGACCTCGGCAACTCGCTGATCAGCGGCCAGCCGGTGAGCGGCGAGCTCGGGTCCCGGCTGGCCGTGACCGGCGAGCTGGTCGGGTTGGCGTTCGTGATCTCCATCGGGCTGGCGGTGCCGGTCGCGTTGCTGGCCGCCTACAAGCCGAACCGGCTCGTCGACCGGATCAGCATGGTCGTCAGCATCACCGGCCTCTCGGTGGCGAACTACGTGCTCGCCCTGCTGCTGGTACTGGTGTTCGCGGTGCAGATGACGGTCTTCCCGGCCATCGGGTTCGTGCCGCTGTCCGAAGGCGTCGGGGCGAACCTGCACTCCCTCGCACTGCCGGCCGCGGCGATCGCGTTCCCGCTGTTCTGCTTCTACACCCGCTTCCTGCGCGGTGACCTCGTCGACCAGATGCAGGGCGAGGACTACATCGTCACGGCACGGGCGAAGGGCATCGGCCCGTGGCGGGTGCTGCTGCGGCACGCGTTCCGCAACTCGTCCTTCGGGCTGATCACGGTCGTCGGCCTGAACCTCGGCACGCTGATCGGGTCCACCGTGATCATCGAGCAGATCTTCGCGCTGCCCGGCATCGGCCAGTTGCTGCTGCAGGCGATCAACACCCGCGATTTCATAGTGGTGCAGGCCTGCGTCGTGGTGTTCGCGATCATCGCGGTCCTGGCCAACCTGGTCGCCGACCTGCTCTACGCCGTCCTAGACCCGAGGATCCGCTATGGCAGTCGTTGAGGCCGCGCCCACCCTCGTCTCGGGTACCGGCGAGGAGCGATCGCGCAGCTGGCTACGCGCGCTCGAGCTGATAGTGCCCGGCGCGGTGCTGCTGCTGGTGGTGGGTGCCTGCTTCGTAGGGCCGCTGGTGCTGCCGGTGCCGTCGCCGGTTGGCGGGAACATCCTGGAGTCCAACCTGCCGGCGTTCTCCGCGGGGCACCTGCTCGGCACCGACCCGAACGGCAACGACGTGCTGGCGCGGATCCTGCACGGCGGCCAGTCGTCGCTCACCATCGCGATCGCGGTGAACCTGCTCGGACTGCTCGCCGGCGGCACGCTCGGGGCGCTGAGCGGCTACGCCGGCGGTGTCCTCGACTCGGTGATCATGCGCGTGCTCGACGTGCTCATCGCGTTCCCCTCGCTGGTGCTCACCCTCGCCGTGGCGCAGAGCCTCGGGCCGAGCCAGACCAACACGATCCTGGCGCTGGCGTTCTTCAGCGTGCCGGCCTTCGCCCGGATCTCCAGGGCGGCCACGCTGCGGCTGCGGGAGCAGCCATTCATGGTGGCCGCGCGGCTGTGCGGCACCCGGGGTTGGCGGGTGCTGCTGCGGCACCTCGCGCCGAACATCATGCCGCAGCTCATCACCTTCGGGATGCTCGGAATGGGCATCATCATCGTCATCGAGGGCGCGCTGAGCTTCCTCGGTCTCGGCATCCCGCCGCCCGCCCCCAGCTGGGGCAACATGATCGCCCAGGGGCAGGCCAGCCTGTCCGCGACACCGATCCTCGTGGTCTGGCCCTGCGTGGCCCTTTTCATCACGGTGCTCGCGTTCAACCTGCTCGGCGAGACCCTGCGAGCTCGATGGAGCGGCCGATGAGTGTCGAGGAGACCGGTTATCCGCCTTTTCCCGCCGGCGAGACCCTGCTGGCCCGCACGCCGGACCGGGCCCGCCCGGACCAGGGCGGTGCGGCCGAGCCGCTGCTGGAAGTAACCGACCTGCGGGTGCAGTTCCGGCGAGGCGGGCGGCGGGTGAACGCGGTCAACGGCCTCAGCTACCGGCTGCCTGCCGGCCGGATGCTCGCGATCATCGGGGAATCCGGCTCCGGCAAGAGCGTCAGCGTCCGGGCGCTGATGGGACTGCTGCCGGAAACCGCGACGATCACCGGATCCGCCCGGTTCGACGGATCAGAGCTGGTCGGCCTGCCGGAACCCGAGATGCGCGGCAGGCGGGGTGCGGACATCGCGATGGTGTTCCAGGATCCGACCCGCTCGCTGAACCCCACGATGAAGATCGGCCTTCAGATTACCGAGGCGGTGCGGGCACACGCCGACATGGACCGCAACGCGGCCAGGGACAGAGCGATCGAGCTGCTGCAGCTGGTCAAGCTGCCGGTACCGGAACGGCGGCTCGTGGAGTACCCGCATCAGCTCTCCGGCGGGATGCGGCAGCGCGTGATGATCGCGATCGCGCTGGCAGCCGAACCGCGCCTGCTGATCGCCGATGAGGCGACCACCGCGCTGGATGTCACAACCCAGGCGCAGATCATGGAGCTGCTGCTCGAGTTGCAGGAGCGGCTCGGCATGGCGGTGCTCATGATCAGCCACGACCTGGGTCTCGCAGCGACCTACGCGGAGGACGTGATCGTGATGTACGCGGGAAGGGCCGTGGAGTACGCGCCGGCCGGCACGCTGTTCGAGCACGTGCGGATGCCCTACACCCAGGCGTTGCTCGGCGCGATCCCGCGACTGGACAGGGAACCGCACGCACCGATGCCGAGCACCCCCGGCCAGGCGCCGGATCTCACCGCGTTGCCAGCCGGCTGCCCGTTCGCGCCGCGCTGCACATCCGCGGACGAGCAATGCGCGGACGAACCTCCGTTCGCCGAGCACGAACCGGGGCACTGGTGGGCATGCTGGCACCCCGTTCGGGACGGAGCGTGAGACATGACCACGGTGCATGAACGCCCGACCGAGACGTCGGAAAGCCCGCTGCTGCGGGCAACGAACATCGTGCAGGAGTTCAGCGTGCGCGGCGCGGCCGGCCTGAAGAGCGGTGTGGTCCACGCGGTCTCGGATGTCTCGTTCGACATCCACGCAGGCGAAACCCTCGGCGTGGTGGGGGAGACCGGTTCGGGCAAGTCCACGCTTGCCCGCGCCATCATGCAGTCGCCGCGGGCGAAGTCCGGGGAGGTGCACTTCCAGGGCACCGACCTGACGCGGCTGCGGCGGCGCAAGCTCGTGGCGGCGCGCCGGCAGCTGCAGATGGTGTTCCAGGACCCGTTCGGTTCGCTTAACCCCAAGTGGCGGGTGTCCGAGCTGGTGGAGGAACCGCTTGTCGGGTACGGCACATCCGGGTCGAACGGGCGCCGGCAACGGGTTCGCGAGCTGCTGGATCTGGTCGGCCTCAACCCGGACAGCTACGGCCGCAGGCGGCCGCACGAGCTCTCCGGCGGGCAATGCCAGCGGGTCGCCATCGCCAGGGCCATCGCGCTGCAGCCGGCGCTGATCGTCTGCGATGAGGCGGTGTCCTCGCTGGACGTGCTGATCCAGGCGCAGGTGCTGAACCTCTTCGAGCGGCTGCGCTCCGAGCTGGGACTGTCCTACCTGTTCATCTCGCACGACCTGGCGCTGGTAAAGCAGATCAGCGACCGGGTCGCCGTGCTGCATCTCGGTCAGCTGTGCGAGATCGGGCCGTCGGAAGGGATCTACCGGGCGCCGCGGCACCCGTACACGGCGGCGTTGCTCGCCTCGATCCCCACGCTGGGTGCCGGCTCCGGTCGTGCTCGCAGGCCGAAGCCGATCAGCGGGGAACCCCCTTCGGCGCTGCACCCGCCGAGCGGGTGCCGGTTTCGCACCCGCTGCCCGCGGGCCGCGCAGAAGTGCGCGGACGAGGTGCCGCAGCTGCGGGAATCCGCTGCGGGGCACCGGGTGGCCTGCCACTTCCCGCTTGACGAAACCCCCTGACCCGTGCGGGCGCGGTGTTACGGGCTCCCCGCGCCGTCGGCTGAGCCGTGGTCACGGCGATGCCGCCGCACGCTCTCCTCGACGAGATCGAGGACCGGCCCGAGATCGTCCGCTGGCAGGCCCTTCGCCAGGTGCGAGATGAGCCCCTCCATGACGAGCTCAAGGAACGACGTCAGCACGTCGACGTCGACGTCGTCGCGCAGCTTGCCGGCCTCCCGCTGGCGGAGCAGCCGGTTGCGGGTGGCGATGGTGAGCTGCTCGGAACGCTGCGCCCAGCGGGCCCGGAACTCGGCGTCGGTGCGCAGCCTGCGGGACACCTCCAGCCGGGTGCCCAGCCAGTCGGCTGGGTGTTCCGCGTTTTCCGTGTCGTGTTGCGCGGCCGCGCGCTCCGCGAGCAGATCCCGCATCACCTGGACGAGGCCCTGCTCGGCGACCACGCTCGCCATCCGCTGCGCGTCGTCCTCGGCCAGTGCCAAGAAGAGGGATTCCTTGTCGCGGAAGTGATGGAAGATCGCACCCCTGGACAGCCCGGTGGTTTCCTCGAGGCGGCGAACGGTCGCGCCCTCGTAACCGTGGCGAGCGAAGCATGAGCGCGCGCCGTCGAGAATCTGGCGGCGGCGCGCGTCCAGGTGGTCCTGGCTGACCCGTGGCATCCGATGATCGTGGCAGTGGTCGTGATCAGGTGCAATCAGTACGTACGTACTGCGTGTCGCGGTGTGCGTCATGCGCGGGCCGGGATCGTCACGTGGCTGACGTTCGGCACCGTACCGGACTGCTTTTGTCGGGGGTGCCAGGTAGCTTCGAGAACGGGTCCGCAAACCGTAGCCCGGCTACCCACGGAGGTGAGCGCGTGCCCGAAGCCACCGAGGCGGCGTGTGCGCTGTGGGACGATCCCGCTGAGCCGTTGCCGTCGGTGTTCCGGCAACGCACCGAAGCCGAGGCATACGTGGCGTCGGTGTGTTTCAAGCACGGGCCGCCCCGGTTACTCGGTGTCGAACTCGAATGGACCGTGCATCACGCCGACAACCCCGCCCGCCCTCTGGAACCCGCTCATCTCGCCGACGCGCTGGCCCCGCACACACCCCAGCTTCTACGGTCGGCCAGCCCAGCCCACCCATTGCCGAGTGGCGCCTCGCTGACCGTCGAACCCGGCGGCCAGGTAGAGATCTCGTCGCTCCCGCACCATTCCCTTGCCGCGTTGCGCACCGCGGTCACGGCCGACATCGACTACCTCGCCGAGTTGCTCGGACGCGCCGGGCTGGCGCTCGGCTCGCACGGAACCGATCCGCATCGCACGCCGCGACGGCTGCTGCGCACCCCCCGCTACGACGCGATGGAACGCGCGTTCGAGCCGATCGGCGAGCACGGCATCACGATGATGTGCAGCACCGCGGCCATCCAGGTGTGCCTGGACGTGGGGGAACGCTGGCAGGCGGCGCAACGCTGGTCGGCGATCCACGCGCTGGGCCCGGTGCTGGTCGCCGCGTTCGCGAACTCGCCGGTGCTCGGCGGGAAGGACACCGGCTGGGCCTCCTCGCGGCTGCGCAGCGTGCTCGGCACCGACGAGGTCCGCACCGTGCCGGGACCGACCGGCGTTGACCCGGCCGAGGGGTGGGCGCGCCGCGCGCTGGACACGCCCTTGCTGTGCCTGCGCCGCGCGGACGGCAGCTGGGACGCGCCGCCAGGGATGAGCTTCGCGGACTGGATCGATGGTGCGCTGCCATTGCCACCGACCGCCTCGGACCTCGATTACCACCTGTCCACCTTGTTCCCACCGGTGCGGCCGCACGGCTACTACGAGGTGCGCTACCTGGACGCGCAGCCGCTGCACTCCTGGTTCGCGCCGGTCGCACTGCTCACCGCGCTACTCGACGCCGACGACACCACCAGCGCCGCACTGGATGCCTGCGCCCCGGTGGCCGACAAGTGGTTGCGGGCGGCACGGCACGGCCTGGCAGACACCGAACTCGCCCGCGCGGCGAAGCGGGTATTCGAGCTCGGCTGCCAGGCGCTGGAGAACACCGATCTCGACGCGCAGACCATCGCCGAACTCGCCGACGGGCTGGACCGGCGGCTACACGACAACTGAGGGAGACAAATCGATGGGTCATCCGCTGCGGGAACTCGATACCTCAGCCTTGCGGGCACACGTGGCCGGCGAGCTGGAACGGACCCGCCTGCGCAGCGCCGAGCTGACCGACGCGGTCGACGACGATGATCTGGTCCGCCAGCACTCGCGGCTGATGTCGCCGCTGGTATGGGATCTCGCGCACGTCGGCAATCAGGAAGAGTTGTGGCTGGTGCGTGATGTCGGTGGCCGGGAGCCGCTTCGGCAGGACATCGACGAGCTGTACGACGCGTTCCAGCACCCCCGTGCGAAGCGACCCTCGCTACCGCTGCTCGGTCCGGCCGAGACGCGCGGGTACATCGCCGAGGTCCGGAAGAAGGCGCTGGACGTGTTGGAGCGCGCTCCGATGGAGGGGCGCCGGCTCACCGAGACGGCTTTCGCGTTCGGCATGATCGTGCAACATGAGCAGCAGCACGACGAGACGATGCTCGCCACCCACCAGCTTCGCTCGGGTCCGCCGGTGCTGCACGCGCCCGATCCGCCTTCCGCGCCGGCCGGTGCGCCACCCGCTGAGGTGCTGGTGCCGGGCGGCCCGTTCACCATGGGCACCTCAACCGAGCCGTGGGCGCTGGACAACGAGCGGCCGGCGCACACCGAGCATGTGGCGCCGTTCTTCCTGGACACCACGCCGGTCAGCAACGCGCGGTACGCGGAGTTCATCGCGGACGGCGGCTACGACGATCCGCGGTGGTGGAGCACTGCCGGCTGGCAGCGGCGGCGCGATGCGGAGTTGACCGCGCCCCGGTTCTGGCAGCGGGACGGCGACCGGTGGATGCGCAGGCGGTTCGGGGTGTTCGAGCCTGTGCCGCCGGACGAGCCGGTGTTGCACGTCAGTTACTACGAGGCGGAGGCGTACGCCAGCTGGGCCGGCAGGCGGTTGCCGACCGAGCAGGAGTGGGAGAAGGCCGCGCGCTACGACCCCGGCACCGGCCGGTCCCGGCGGTATCCGTGGGGCGACGAGGACCCGACGCCGGAGCTGGCGAACCTCGGGCAGCGACACCTCCGTCCGGCCGCGATCGGCGCGTACCCGGCCGGTGCCTCGGCGCTCGGCGTGCGGCAGCTGATCGGGGACGTCTGGGAGTGGACGAGCAGCGACTTCCACGGCTACCCGGAATTCTGCGCGTTCCCGTACGCCGAGTACTCGCAAGCGTTCTTCGGCGCCGATTACAAGGTCCTGCGCGGTGGCTCGTTCGGCACCGACGCGGCCGCGTGCCGGGCCAGCTTCCGGAACTGGGACTATCCAATCCGCCGGCAGATCTTCAGCGGTTTCCGGACCGCCCGCGATCCGCTGCCCGGCGAGGCAGGCTGAGATGTGCCGGCACGTTGGCTATCTGGGCGAACCGATCGCGCCTGCCGAGGTGCTGCTCGACGCGCCGCATTCGCTGCTCGTGCAGTCCTACGCGCCCGCGGACATGCGATGCGGCGCGACGATGAACGCGGACGGTTTCGGGTTGGGCTGGTATCCGGGTGACGGCGCCGAACCTGTGCGCTACCGGCAGCCGTGTCCACTGTGGACCGATACGAACGTGGCTTCGTTCGGCCGGGCGATCTCCACCGGCGCGCTGGTTGCCGCGGTGCGCTCGGCGACGGTCGGCATGCCCGTGGTGGAGACCGCGTGCGCGCCGTTCGTGGACGGGCGATGGCTGTTCAGCCACAACGGCGTGATCACCGGATGGCCGCACTCGGTGGCCGAGATCGCAGCGGAACTTCCCGCTGTGGATCTGCTGACCATGGAGGCGCCGACCGACTCGGCGCTGCTGTGGGCGCTGCTGCGACGGAGGCTGCACGCCGGCGAGGCACCGGAAGCGGCGATGTCCGTTGTGGTGCAGGCGGTGGCCGGGGCCGCACCCGAGTCGCGGCTCAACCTGCTGCTCACCGACGGCACGATGATGTACGCGACGACGTGGGCGCATTCGCTGTCCGTGCTGCACCGCGAGGACGCCGTCGTGGTGTCGAGCGAGCCACTGGACGACCGGCCCGAGTGGCAGCGGGTCGACGACGGGCAACTACTGATCGCGAGCAAGGACGAGGTGCGCACGCATCCGTTGTCGCCAACCCGAGGATTCCGGTGACCATGAACCCCGTTATCGACGTCCACCTGTTCGCCGAGCACGCGGCGCGAGCGCTGCGCGCGGATGTCCGCGCCGGCCTCGGCTCGCCCCCGAAGTCGTTGCCGCCCAAGTGGTTGTACGACGCGCGCGGCAGCGAACTGTTCGAGGAGATCACCGCGCTGCCGGAGTACTACCCGACCCGTGCCGAGCGGGAAATCCTGCGGGCGCGGGTGGATTCCATCGCGGCGATCACCGGCGCGCGGACACTGGTTGAGCTGGGTTCCGGGTCAAGCGAGAAGACCCGGCTGCTGCTCGACGCGCTGCGCCGGCACGGCACGCTGGAGACGTTCGTTCCGTTCGACGTGTCCGAATCGGCGCTGCGAGAGGCGGCGTCCGCGCTCACCGGCGACTATCCGGACATCGCGGTGCACGGGGTGGTCGGCGATTTCACCGAGCACCTCGCGCTGCTGCCGGCTGCTCCGGCGCGGATGGTGGTGTTCCTCGGCGGCACGATCGGCAACCTGTATCCGGACGAGCGGGCCAAGTTCCTCCGCTCGGTGCGCGAGACACTGCGGCCAGGGGAGTGGCTGCTGCTCGGTACCGACCTGGTGAAGGATCCGGGGACCCTGCGGCGGGCGTACGACGACGAGCAAGGCGTCACGGCCGAGTTCAACCGGAACGTGCTGCGGGTGCTGAACCGGGAACTCGGCGCGGACTTCGACGTGGCATCCTTCGCGCACGTGGCGCGGTGGAACGGCGCCGACGAGTGGATCGAGATGCGGCTACGGGCCGGCCGCGCCAGCGAGGTGTGGATTCCGGCGATCGACCTTCGGGTGGAGCTGGCCGAAGGTGAGGACATCCTGACCGAGATATCCGCGAAGTTCCGCCGCGAAAGGGTGTCGGCGGAACTGGCCGACGCCGGGTTCGACCTGCTGCACTGGTGGACGGATGAGGCCGACCGGTTCGCGCTCAGCGTGTCCCGTGCCGCGTCCTGACCGTCGTACTTTCGCTAGTCGGCTGGCGCGGCCGGAGCGTGCATGCATGCCTGCTATCATGCGGTCATGTCGCAGGTAACGTGGCGAGCCACCGACGAGCTGGTGGATCGGGTACGGCGCGCCGCGGAGCGGGAAGGCCGCAGCATGAACGAGTACCTCACGCGGGTGCTCGATGCCGTCACCAATCCTGATCTCGTCGGGGACGAGGCCGAGCGCATTCGAGAACGCCTGGGGCGTGCCGGCCTGCGCGTCCAGGAACACTCGCCGCGCGTTCGGCCGGATCCGGAAGCGGTGGCGCGGGCCGGCGAGGCCGCGGCCGCCGGTACATCGCTGGCGGAGCTGATCGGTGAAGGGCGTAGATGAGCACCTTCGCGGACTCGTCCGCGCTGGTCAAACTCTATGTGCCGGAGCAGGGCAGTCAGCATGTTCGATCTCTCGACGTGCTCGTGGCGTCGCAACTCGCGTCCGTTGAAGTGCCCGCTGCGATCTGGCGAAAGCAGCGGATGGGCGAGTTGTCGGCGACGGATGCCCGACTGCTCGTGGCCGCGTTCGAGGCCGACTACCACGGAACGCAGGTCAGTCCACCGCGCTTCGCCGCCGTGGCGGTAACCCAAGTGATCCTCGATGTGGCGGCTCGGCTGACCGGCGTGCACGGCCTGCGTGCGTACGAGGCCGTTCAGCTGGCTACCGCACGGCTGGTGATGTCGGCGGATCCGGAATGCACCACGTTCGCCGCGTTCGACAAGGATCTCTGTACCGCCGCCGCGGCCGAGGGCTTCCTACTCGCCCCCTCGTGAGTGCCGAGATCTGCTGGACAGGATCGAGCCAAAGGCACCGTTTGGGTGCTATAACCCCGAAAAAGACTCACGAGCGGAGCATCTTGCGGAGCACGTACTGCAGGATGCCTCCGTTGCGGTAGTAATCGGCCTCCCCTGGGGTGTCGATGCGCACCGTGGCGTCGAACTCGGCCGTTGAACCGTCCGCGCGGCTCGCCGTGACGTGCACGGTGCGCGGGGTCGTCGGGCCGTCGTTGAGCGCGGTGATCCCGGAGATGTCGAAGCTCTCCGTGCCGTCCAGGCCGAGCGAGGACACCGACTCGCCGTCCGGGAACTGCAGCGGGATCACGCCCATGCCGATCAGGTTGGACCGGTGGATGCGCTCGAACGACTCGGCGATCACCGCCCGCACGCCGAGCAGCGAGGTGCCCTTGGCCGCCCAGTCGCGGGACGAGCCGGAGCCGTACTCCTTGCCGCCGAGCACCACCAGCGGGGTGCCGGCCGCCGCGTAGTTCTGCGCGGCGTCGTAGATGAACCCTTGCGGGCCGCCGTCCCGAGTGAAGTCCCGGGTGTAGCCACCCTGCACGCCGCCCTCGATGACGGCATCGAGCAGGTAGTTGCGCAGCCGGATGTTGGCGAACGTGCCGCGGATCATCACCTCGTGATTGCCCCGCCGTGAGCCGTAGGAGTTGAAGTCCTTCCGCTCGATGCCGTTCTCCCGCAGGTACTTACCGGCGGGGGAGTCGGCCTTGATCGCGCCGGCGGGGGAGATGTGGTCGGTGGTGACCGAGTCGCCGAGCAGCGCGAGCACCCGAGCACCGGCGATATCGGTGACCGGGTTGGGCTCGGTTTCCATGCCCTCGAAGTACGGTGGCTTGCGCACGTAGGTGGAGTCCGCGTCCCACTCGAACGTGAGCCCTTCCGGGGTGGGCAGCGAGCGCCACCGCTCGTCGCCGGTGAATACGTCGGCGTAGTCCTTGATGTACATCTCCTGCGTGATCGCCGACTCGATGGTCTCCTGGACCTCCTGCGGCGTCGGCCAGATGTCCGCGAGGTAGACGTCCGTGCCGTTCTCGTCCTGGCCGAGCGGGTCGTTGGCGAAGTCGAAGTCCATGGTGCCGGCCAGCCCGTACGCGATCACCAGCGGCGGGCTCGCCAGGTAGTTCATCTTCACGTCCGGCTGGATGCGCCCCTCGAAGTTGCGGTTGCCGGACAGCACGGCGACCACCGCGAGGTCGTTCTCGTTGACCGCGGCGGAGACCTCCTCGGGCAGCGGGCCGGAGTTGCCGATGCACGTGGTGCAGCCGTAGCCCACCAGGTGGTAGCCCAGCTTCTCGAGGTACGGCCACAACCCGGCCTTCTCGTAGTAGTCGGTGACCACCTGCGAGCCGGGCGCCATCGAGGTCTTCACCCACGGCTTGACGGACAGCCCCCTGTTCACCGCGTTGCGGGCGAGCAGCGCGGCGCCGAGCATCACCGACGGGTTCGAGGTGTTGGTGCACGAGGTGATCGAGGAGATCACCACCGCGCCGTGATCGAGCACGAACTCGCCATGCTCGGTTGAGCGCACCGGGACCGGGTTGCTTGCCCTGCCATTCGCCTGTACCGCCGCGGAGGCCACCCGCGGCTTGTCCGCGACGGTGTCGTGGCCGACCGCGATCGAGTCGCTTGCCGGGAAGGATTCCGAGCTCGCCTCGTCGAGCGCCCCGCCGTTGCCGGCGTCGTGACCGACGTAGTCCGGCAGCACCGAGCGGAAGGACCGCTTCGCGTCGGACACCGCGATGCGGTCCTGCGGACGCTTCGGACCGGCGATCGAAGGGACCACTGTGGACAGATCCAGCTCGAGGTACTCGGAGTACTCCGGCTCGCGAGCCGGGTCGTGCCAAAGGCCCTGCTCCTTGGCGTAGCTCTCCACGAGGTCCAGTTGCTGCTGCGAGCGACCGGTCAGCTTGAGGTAGCGCAGGGTCTCCCCGTCGATCGGGAAGATCGCGCAGGTGGACCCGAATTCCGGGCTCATGTTGCCGATCGTGGCGCGGTTCGCGAGCGGCACCGAGGCGACGCCGTCGCCGTAGAACTCCACGAACTTGCCGACCGCGCCGTGCTGGCGCAGCATCTCGGTGATGGTGAGCACCACGTCGGTCGCGGTGGCGCCGGGCGGGATATCGCCGGTGAGCTTGAAGCCCACCACGCGCGGGATGAGCATGGAGACCGGCTGGCCCAGCATCGCCGCCTCGGCCTCGATGCCGCCGACGCCCCAGCCGAGCACCCCGAGGCCGTTGACCATCGTGGTGTGCGAGTCGGTGCCCACCACGGTGTCCGGGTAGGCCTGGCCGGCCCGGGACATGATGGTGCGCGCGAGGTATTCGATGTTGACCTGGTGCACGATGCCGGTGCCCGGTGGGACCACCTTGAACTCGTCGAACGCGGTCTGGCCCCAGCGGAGGAACTGGTAGCGCTCCTTGTTCCGGCCGTACTCGATGTCCACGTTCCGCTCGAAGGCATCCGCCCGGCCGAACACATCGATGACCACCGAGTGGTCGATCACCAGTTCCGCCGGCGCGAGCGGGTTGACCTGGGACGGATCGCCACCCAGCCGGGCAACTGCCTCGCGCATGGTCGCGAGGTCCACGACGCAGGGCACCCCGGTGAAGTCCTGCATGATCACCCGCGCCGGGGTGAACTGGATCTCCGTGGACGGTTCGGCCTTGGCGTCCCAGTTGCCGAGAGCGCGGATGTGCTCGGCCGTGATGTTCTGCCCGTCCTCGGTGCGGAGCAGGTTCTCCAGCAGGATCTTCAAGCTGTACGGCAGGCGCTCGGCGCCGTCCACGGCACTGAGCCGGAATACCTCGTACGAAGCCTCGCCGACCCGCAGGGTGTCGCGGGCGCCGAAGCTGTCCTTGCTCGCCGGTGCTGTCACGTCAACTCCATCTCGCGCCTGGTGGTGCTCGCAGCAAGTCAGTTCGAGATTGAACGCAATCTCAGGGGGCGAGTCTCGCGCACCGCACCTCGGCCCGGCGACGGTGCCCCCAACCGATGTAAATAGTACGCTTGTCCTGCTACAGCTTCAAGTCATGACAAAGCCCCGTTACCGCGTCTCGGAGCGACGCGGTAACGGGGCTGGTCGGGCGAGCCGTTAGTTGAGCGAGTTGAGGATCTCCTTGACGTCGCCCGGCTCGAAGGAGCGCAGCACACCGAGGAAGCTGTCGCCGATCGAGCGCATCGGGCTGACGTAGTGCTTGCCATCCACCTCGGTGGTGATCACGCCGACGCCCTGGCCGAGCAGGTTGCTGAACACCTTCTCCATCGTCGCGGCAACCTGCGGCGGGAGGTCCTCGTCCTGGAGTTCGCTTGCGATGTCAGAGCCGCACAACCGCTGGCTCTGCCCGCCGCTGGTCATCTCGTAGCAGTCGCCGGACTGGCGTGCCGAGATCTGCTGCCCCTGGACGGTGCCCTGGAAGCTGGTGATGATCACCTTGGTGCCGCCGGTCGCCTCGCTGGTCTCGGTGTCCAGCTTGTCGATCTTGAACTCGTTTGGGCCGGACGGGACTCTGCCCATCGTGTCCAGCAGCAGCGGGCCGACGTCGTGCAGCACGGCCATCTCGTCCGGTGGAAGCAGCTCGATGGTGCGCCGGAGGTCCTGGTTGGTCAGTGCGGTGGCCATCTGCTGCACGGCCTCCTCGGGGGAGCCCGCGCCGTTCGCCGGAATGGCATTCTTCGGCCACTCCATGTCCTCTTCGGCGAGCGCGTAGTCGGCCACCGAGTAGAACAAGCTCGGATACCACGCCTCGCCGGACTTCACGGTGGCGATGCGGACCGGCTCGCCGGTCCGCTGCACCTGCTCGCCGATATCCACCGTTTCGGTTTCCTTGCCGGTCGGTGCGCCGCCCGGCATCGCCTTCGACACGAACTCGTCGGCGAGCGGGATCTTGCTGGCGTCCGAGTTGATGGTCAGCTTGCCGTCCACCAGCTTGGTGATCGTGACGTGATCGTTGACCTGCTCGGCCGCGCTGTCGTCGAACCGCAGGTTCTCGGTCTTCAGCTCCACACCGCTGACGTTGCTCGCGTCCGCCTCGGGCTTGAGTATTTCGAGGCGCTTGAGCTCGTCGATGGTGTCGTTGAGCATGTCGCGGGCCAGGGCTGCCTCTCCCGGCGCCAGCGAGCTGAGCATGCCGGCGACGTCGCCGTTGCCGAGCGAGCTGACCAGGTTGGTCGCAGCCTCGGTGGGGTTCTGCGCGCCGGCCGCCACGCTGTCACCGCGGTTGAACGCCCAGACCGCGACCACCACGCCGCCCGCGATGGCGATGACCGCGACGATCGCGCTGATCACCAGCCCGGTGCGCCTGCGCTTCGGCGGTCCCGGCTGATACGGATCCGGCTGCGGAAACCCCTCGCCAGGAAAGCCCGGCCCCTGCGGCGGCTGGTTCGCCCCGTACGGCATCGTGGGATTCGGCCCGCTGTGGTACCCGGGTTGCGCCGGCTGGCCCTGGTACGGGCCTTGCTGCCAGTTCGGCTGATTCTGATAGGGCCCCGGCTGCTGCGGGTACTGCTGTGGGTTGTGCGGGCCCCATTGCTGGCCGCCCGAATCCGGGTATGTCACCTGTCAACTCCTGCCTTCTCGGTAGGCCCGCCCAACGCCTTCCGGCGAAGACGCTGGGCGGTGAGAACGCCGATCGCCCCCAGAAAGGCGACAACCGAACCGACGAACGTGGTCGCCGGACCAACGCTCGCAAGGCCGATCAGCGATGCATCGCTGGAACCTTGGACGGTCGCGATGGCCGACGGGGTTCCCGCGAAAAGCGTCGAAATCAGCACGAGAACAGCGGCCGCCCTCCGCAATCCCAGGGCGTACAGCGCGACACAGGCGGCGCATGCCGGCGGAATCACGAACCATACGTTCATAAGGAACGTGATCGGGGCGCTGTTGAACACCTCAAAATGACGTAGCAGCCCAGCGGATTCGTAGCTGTCCCGCAGCACGTTGCCGGACCGCAACCACGGCAGAAAGCAACCGGTTACCAGGGTTACCAGACCGGCGGCCGCACACCCGGCCGATGCCGGGCCCAGCACTGAGCGCACCGGACCATCCTGGCAGGCCGCGCGCCGGGCGTTGCCGGCGGTAATTACCGCAATCGAGTGAGCCATTGCGAGTTTTCAACTGATGCAATAGGTGTATATGATACGCGCGGTTCTATTGTGACTGGTGTGAATAGTGTTGCGGTAGTGACGAAATGGGAGGGGTCGTATGCCCGAGTGCCTGGTCAGCGCGCTGTCGAGGCACTCGGGTAAGGCGGCTTATCGGTCCGCTGAGCGGGACCGGCGTGGCCATTCTGGGTGCGAATAGTGAGGTCGGGCCCGCTAGGGGAGGGGCCGGCGCGGGAGGTGGAGGCCGTGCGGACACGGCGGTATGGCAAGGGGCGGGATTCGTCCCCGCCGAGAACTGCCACCGGGTTCGCCCGTTGGCTGGTGGTCGGCGCGACCGGCCTGGTCATGCTGCTCGGTGCCACCGGGACGGCTGTGGCGGTGCCGCCTCCGCCGCCGAACCCGAGCGATTCCGAACTGGAGGCCGGCCGGGAGCGGGCGAACACGCAGGCCGGGCGGGTCGGCCAGCTGACGAACCAGCTCGCCGAGGCGGAGTCGAAGCTGCTCCAGCTGCAGGGTGAAGTCGCGGCGAAGATGGAAGACGCCAACAAGGCGTTGGTGGACATGCGCACCGCCCACGGCGAGGCCGCGCAGGCGGAACGGAACGCACAGGCCGCGAAACGCGAATCCGAAGCCGCCGCCGAGGCGATCGAGCGGGCCCGCAAGCAGCTCGACGAGTTCATCGCGAGTAGCTACCGGCAGGGCAGCACGATCGGGTCGATCTCGGCCTACATGAGCTCGGACAGCCCCGAGGATCTGCTGGCCCGTTCGGAAATGTTGGAAGCCGTTGGGAGCAGCAAGCTCGACGGGCTCGAGCAGATGCAGCGGGCGCGTACCGAGAAGGCGAACAAGGATTCCGCCGCCCGCGCGGCACTCGAGCGGGCACGGCAGAAGCAGGCGGCCGCCGAGCGGGCCAAGCGCGCCGCGGACGACGCACGGGCAGCCGCGATTACCGCGCGGCAAGATCAGCGCGGCAGGGCGAGCGAGCTGGAAGCGTCCAAAGCCGACGTTGAGCAGCAGCTGGCGAACGCGCGGGCGCAGGTAGGCGGGCTGGAAGCACAACGTGGCCGCTACCAGGAATGGCTGGCCGCGAAACAGCGTGAGGAGGCCGCGGCTGCCGCGGCCTCGGCAGCTCCGCAGGGCGGTTCCGGATCGGCGCCGGCGCCGGCGCCGGCCGCGCCGGCGGGCGGATCGGTGGAGACGGTGATCTCCCGCGCGCTCTCGCAGCTCGGCGTGACCTACGCGTGGGGCGGTGGTAACGGAAGTGGCCCGACGCTGGGTATCCGGGACGGCGGGGTGGCCGATTCCTACGGTGACTACGCGAAGGTCGGCTTCGACTGTTCCGGGCTGATGATCTACGCGTTCGCCGGCGTCGGCATCAGCCTCGATCACTACAGCGGCTACCAGTACGACTCGGGTACCAAGGTGCCGCTCTCCCAGATGCGGCGTGGCGACATGCTGTTCTGGGCGACCGGCGGGCGGGTCAGCCACGTGGCGCTGTACCTGGGCGACGGCCAGATGGTGGAGGCGCCGTACTCCGGATCGAGTGTGCGGATCGCGCCGGTGCGGTACGGCGGAATCATGCCGTACGCCACCCGGCTGCTCTGAGCTCACCCGAAGCCCGTCCCTGAGCCGGGCTAGTTGTCCGAAGTGGACGGTTCAAGGCTGTTGCTGGTTGCCGACTTCCCGGGTGCCGGGTCGGCCGGCAACCGGTCGCGTGCCGACCCGCGGTGATCCCCCTTGCGATCCGGCCGGTGCGGCGCTGCGTACCGTGCGGGGTGGGTCGCGCGTGCCGGAGCCGGCCGCGCCCCTGCGAGGCCGAGACGTGGATACCGGGGACGTAGCCGCCAGGCCCGGCGAGCGGCGCTGACGAGGCCTTCACAGGCGTCATACTGCCGATCCGGTTGCCTGTGCGGTGAACGTCGTGAGTTGTGATGAGGGAGAGATGCAGTGAGCGAAGCGGGGCAGGGGGAAGGCACCTCGAACGGCGGCGCCTCACCACCGTCGGGCACGCCCGCACGCGACGCGCAGCTGCTGGAACGCACGGTATTCGAGGTCAAGCGGGTGATCGTCGGGCAGGACCGGCTTGTGGAGCGGATGCTCGTCGGCCTGCTCGCCAAGGGCCACCTGTTGCTGGAAGGCGTGCCGGGCGTGGCGAAGACCCTCGCCGTCGAGACGTTCGCGCACGTGGTCGGCGGATCGTTCTCCCGGGTGCAGTTCACCCCTGACCTGGTGCCGGCGGACATCCTCGGCACCCGGATCTACCGGCAGGGCACCGAGGCGTTCGATGTCGAGCTCGGCCCGGTGGTGGCGAACTTCGTGCTTGCCGACGAGATCAACCGCGCGCCCGCGAAGGTGCAGTCGGCGATGCTCGAGGTGATGGCCGAGCGGCACGTGTCGATCGGCGGGACCACCTTCCCGATGCCGGACCCGTTCCTGGTGCTCGCTACCCAGAACCCGATCGAGAACGAGGGCGTGTACCCGCTGCCGGAGGCGCAGCGTGACCGGTTCCTCTTCAAGATCATCGTGGAGTATCCGACGGCCGAGGAAGAGCGCGAGATCGTCTACCGGATGGGGGTGAGCCCGCCGGAACCGCACCAGGTGCTCAGCCCGGAGGAGCTGACCCGGCTGCAGGGCGTCGCCTCGCAGGTGTTCGTGCACCACGCGCTGGTCGACTACGTGGTGCGGCTGGTGCTCGCCACCCGCACCCCCGCGGAGCACGGATTGTCCGATGTGGCTGGTTGGGTGTCGTACGGCGCGTCACCGCGTGCCAGCCTCGGGGTCATCGCGGCCGCGCGGGCGCTGGCACTGGTGCGGGGGCGGGATTACGTGCTGCCGCAGGACGTGGTCGACGTGGCGCCGGACGTGATCAGGCACCGCCTGGTGCTCTCCTACGACGCGCTCGCGGACGGCGTGCCGATCGACCACATCATCACCCGCGTGTTGCAAACCGTGCCGCTGCCGCAGGTGTCCGCCCGGCCGGGCGTCGGGCCGGGGCAGCCGGCACCCGCCGGCGCGCCGACCGGGGTGTGAGCGGCCGTGCGGCTTCCGTTCACCCACGCCGATGAGCAGAACCGCCCGTCGTGGGCTCCTCCGGTGCTGCGTGGCGATCGCCTCGAGGCGGGGTTGCGCACCCTCGAGCTCGAGGTGCGACGCCGGCTGGACGGGCTGCTGCAGGGCAACCATCTCGGGCTGGTGCCAGGACCCGGATCGGAGCCGGGTGAGGCGCGGCCGTACCAGCCAGGCGATGACGTGCGCCGGATGGATTGGGCGGTAACCGCGCGCACCACCGAACCGCATATCCGGGAGACCGTCGCGGATCGCGAGCTGGAGACGTGGATCGTGGCTGATCTGTCCGCGAGCCTGGACTTCGGCACGGCGGTGTGCGAGAAGCGCGATCTGGTGGTGTGCGCGGTGGCCGCCATCGCGCATCTGACCCGCGGCGGCGGTAACCGCATCGGGGCGCTGATCTCCACCGGCGAGCGGACCGTGCGGATACCGCCCCGCGGAGGGCTGGCGCATACCCGCGGGCTGGTGCGCAAGCTGGCCGAGACACCGCGCGCACCGGAGGGCACCCGTGGCGATCTGACCGCAGCACTCGAGCAGCTGCGCCGGCCGCCGCGCCGGCGGGGGCTGGCCGTGGTGCTGTCGGACTTCCTCGGCGGCACCGATTGGCAGCGCCCGCTGCGGGCATTGTCCTCGCGGCACGATCTGATCGCGGTGGAGGTCGTCGATCCGCGCGACGTGGATCTGCCGGAGGTCGGCACCGTGGTGCTAGCCGACCCGGAGAGCGGGCGGCAGCGCGAGGTCCATGCGTCCGCGTTGCTGCGCAGGGAATTCGCCGCGGCCGCCGCGGCGCACCGGGAGGAGGTCGCGGCCGGATTGCGGCAGGCGGGCGCCGGCCATCTGGTGCTGCGCACCGATTCGGACTGGATCGCTGACACTGTCCGGTTCGTTGTTGGACGTAAGCGGCGCTGGTCTGGAGGAGTCGCCTGATGTTCGGGCTCAGCCTGTCCGGCTTCACCGCGGCATGGTGGCTCGTGTTGCTGATCGTGGTGGCCGCGCTGACAGCCGCATACGTTCTGGTGCAACGACAACGGCGCCGGCGGGTGCTGCGGTTCTCCAACCTCGAGACTCTCGACAAGGTCGCGCCGAAAGGTCCACATTGGACTCGCCATGTGCCGGCGGCACTGCTGCTTGTCGCGCTGCTGTTCCTGACGGTGGCGATGGCCGGGCCGACTTCCGAGCAGAAGGTGCCGCGTAACCGGGCCACCGTCATGCTGGTGATGGACGTGTCGCTGTCCATGAAGGCCACCGATGTGCAGCCGAACCGGTTGAAGGCGGCCCAGAATTCGGCGAAGTCGTTCGCCGAACGGCTCACCCCTGGGGTAAACCTCGGGCTGATCTCGTTCGCCGGCACGGCGACCGTCGCGGTGTCACCGACGACCGACCGGCCAAGCGTGAAGAAGGGCATCGACGGTCTGAAGCTGGCCGAGTCGACCGCGACGGGCGAGGCGATCTTCGCGGCTATCCAGTCGATCCAGGGCTTCTCCCAGGTGGTCGGCGGCCCGGAGGGGCCACCGCCGTCGCACATCGTGCTGATGACGGACGGCAAGCAGACCGTGCCGACGATCGACCAGAACGCCTCGCGCGGTGCGTTCACCGCGGCCAGGGCGGCGAAGAAGGCCAGAATCCCGGTGTCCACGATCTCATTCGGCACCGAGGAGGGTGCGGTGGACATCCGCGGTCGTTCGATCCCGGTGCCGGTGGACGACTCGTCGATGGAGGAGATCGCCAGGCTCTCCGGCGGTGACTTCTACAAGGCCGCGTCGGCCGACGAGTTGAGCGAAGTGTACGAGGCACTCGGGGAGCAGATCGGCTACGAGATCAAGGACGCGGATGCCAGCAAGCCGTGGTTGGTGCTCGGCACGCTCTCCGCGTTGATCGCGGCAGCCGGTGCGCTGGGAATCAGCCAGCGATTGCCCTGACGGCCGGACGCGCGCCGTACCGCGGCTGGCCCCTTCCGCCTGCCGTGGCCGGTGTGGGGTTTCGGAGGGCGGCCGAGCCGGACGGGTATGCCGTCAGGCCCGGCCCATCGGGACCAACCGGGCACCGGACCGTTAATCTCGGGCAGGCGAAACGTCGGCGCGAGGAGTGAGCAGGTGGCACGGTCGGTACTGGTAACCGGGGGCAACCGTGGGATTGGACTGGCGATCGCGCGGGCGTTCGCCGAAGCCGGCGACAAGGTCGCGGTGACCCACCGGGGCTCGGGCGCGTCGGAGGGCCTGTTCGGGGTGCAGTGCGATGTGACCGACGCCGGACAGGTCGACCGCGCTTTCGAGGAAATAGAGGCCGCGCAGGGGCCGGTTGAGGTGCTGGTTTCGAACGCCGGCATCACCGACGACACGCTGCTGTTGCGGATGAGTGAGGATCAGTTCACCCGGGTCCTTGACGCGAACCTCACCGGTGCGTACCGGGTGGCCAAGCGCGCCACCAAGGGCATGCTGCGCAGCCGCTGGGGGCGGGTGGTGTTCATTTCTTCGGTCGTTGGCCTTTCCGGGTCGGCGGGGCAGGTGAACTACGCGGCGAGCAAGGCCGGGCTTGTCGGGCTGGCACGCTCGCTGGCCAGGGAACTGGGCTCGCGCAACGTCACCGCGAACGTCGTCGCGCCGGGGTTCGTGGAGACCGAGATGACGGCCGAGCTACCGGAGGAGCGGAAGAAGGAGATCCTCGCGCAGGTTCCGGCCGGCCGGTACGCCTCCCCCGGCGAGGTGGCCGCCGCGGTCACCTTCCTGGCCTCCGACCCCGCCGGCTACGTGACCGGGGCGGTGCTGCCGGTTGACGGTGGCCTCGGCATGGGTCACTGACACCACACCACACCGGATACCAACGAAAGGACGCTCGTGCCCGGACTGCTGGAAGGAAAGCGGCTGCTGATCACCGGAGTGATCACCGAAGCATCGATGGCGTTCCACGCCGCGAAGGTCGCACAGGAACAGGGCGCCACGGCGGTGCTGACCGGGTTCGGCCGGATGAAGCTGGTGGAACGTATCGCCGCGCGGCTACCGGAACCCGCCCCGGTGATCGAGCTGGATGTGCAGAATCAGGAACACCTCGACACGCTGGCCGATCGCGTGCGGGAGCACACCGACGGCCTGGACGGCGTGCTGCACGCCATCGCGTACGCCAACCCGGAAACCTGTCTCGGTGCGCCGTTCCTGAACGCGCCGTGGGAGGACGTGTCCGCCGCGCTACAGGTGTCCGCGTACTCGTTCAAGTCGCTGACATCCGCTCTCCTGCCACTGCTGAGCTCCGGCTCGTCGGTGATCGGGCTGGACTTCGACGCGCGGGTGGCGTGGCCGGCTTACAACTGGATGGGCGTGTCGAAGGCGGCGCTCGAGTCGGTGAACCGTTACCTGGCACGGGAATTGGGTCCGCACGGTATCCGGGTGAACCTGGTGGCGGCCGGGCCGGTGCGCACCATGGCCGCCAAGTCGATCCCCGGGTTCTCCACCTTGGAGGACGCGTGGGGTGAGCGCGCACCGCTCGGCTGGGAGGTCACCGACCCCACCCCGGTCGCGAAATCGATCTGCGCACTGCTGTCCGACTGGCTGCCCGCGACCACCGGCTCGATGATCATGGTGGATGGCGGCGTGCACGCATTGGGTATGTAAGTGGAGCACGACGCGCTGCTGTGGCTGTCCTTCGGTGGCCCGGAAGGGCCCGAAGAGGTGCGGCCGTTCCTTGAGAACGTCACGCGTGGCCGCGGCGTGCCGCCGGAACGGTTGGACGAGGTCGAGCGGCACTACCAGCATTTCGGCGGGGTATCGCCGATCAACGCGCTGAACAGGGCCGCGATCGACGCGGTGCGCACCGAGCTGGCCGCAGGCGGCATCGAGTTGCCGGTGTACTTCGGCAACCGGAACTGGCACCCGATGGTGGCGGACACCGTGCGGCGGATGGCCGACGACGGGGTGCGGCGCGCGCTGGTGTTTTGCACCAGCGCGTACGGCGGATACTCGGCTTGCCGGCAGTACGACGAGGACGTCGCGCGAGCGCGGGCGGCTGTCGGCGACGAAGCCCCGGAGCTGGTGAAGCTGCGGCAGTTTTTCGACCATCCGCTGTTCGTCGAGATGTTCGCGGACGCGGTGCGGGCGGTCCGCGCGGAGCTTCCCGATGACGCGCGGGTGGTGTTCACCGCGCATTCCGTGCCGGTGGCCGCGGACGTGGCTGCCGGGCCGCCGGGTTCCGGCGGGCACCGGTACTCGCGGCAGGTGACGGAGGCCGCGCGGCTGGTGGCGGACTCGCTCGGGGTGGCCGAGCACGACGTGGTGTGGCAGTCGCGGTCCGGCCCGCCGCACGTTCCGTGGCTGGAACCGGACATCGTCGATCACCTGGATACCTTGCGGGACAAGGGAGTGCGTGCGGTCGCGGTGTGTCCTATCGGGTTCGTCAGCGATCATCTCGAAGTGATCTGGGACCTGGACAACGAGGCCAGCGACCGAGCAGACGAGCTAGGCATGGCATATGGCCGGGCTGGCACCCCCGGCTCCGATCCGCGGTTCGCCGAGCTGGTCGTCGAGCTGGTGCGGGAGCACGTCGCCGGCGCGCCGGTTCGGGCGCTGTCCGGGTTTCCGTCGGCCGGCTGCACGGTGAACGGCGCGCCCTGCGCGTACGGCTGCTGCGAGCCCGTCCGCCGGCCTCACTAGCCTGGCCCCACCATCGGCGGCGCCGCCCGGCCTTTCGGGTGGTTTTCTACCGCTGGCCGTTTACTCGCGTTCGGGAACGGATCACGCGCGGCGCGCGTTGAGCGAAACGATCGGGAGGGCGGGGTTGGTGCGGACGGCAGCTGGCAGCACGGCAGCTGACAGGGGAGTGCGGATCCTCGTCGTGCTGGCCTTCGCGGGCATGGTGGCAGCGATGCTGCTGATCGGCTGGTTGCACCTCGCGGAACCGGACACCGATCCGCTGGCCAGGACGATCAGCGAGTACTCGCTCGGCGAGTACGGCGCGATGTTCAACGGCGCGGTGCTGACGCTCGCCGGGGGAAGCGCCGCGCTGCACGTCGCGATGATCCGCAGGGGACTACTGCGCCCCGGCGGCGCTGCCTCGGTGTTCCTGCTGCTGTGGAGCGTGAGCCTGGTGCTAGTCGTGGTGTTCCCGAAGCACGACTGGTCGGTCGGGCCGACGCCGAGCGGTGAGGTGCACCGGGTGGCTTCGGTCGTCGCCTTCCTGAGCCTGCCGTTCGCCGCGCTGCTGATCGGCCGGCGCTGGCGGCGCAGCGTGCCGGGGCGGGTAAGCATCCTGCTCGGGGTGGCATCGCTGCTGTGCCTGACACCGCTGTTTTGGGCGATCGGTCTCGACCTGACCACCGGCTTTCCGTGGTGGCAGGCGATCCAGCTCGGCCTCACCGAGCGGGTACTGGTCGCCACCGAGGTGCTCACGTTGCTGGTAATGGCTTGCTGGACACTGCTGCCCGGCCGTACCGCGGTGCCACTCGACGGGCCCGAGGGAGCGCCGCAACGGGTCGGCGTGATCCGCTAGTGTTGGTCGGCGTGATCGGAGAAGGCCCTCGCCGCTTCGTTGACCGCGGCGCGACGAGCGGTTCGCACCGCGGTGTCCAGCGGACGAAGGGCGTCGGCGCGCTGGCTGGCCGCCGACGAGGACAACGCCCCACCCGGTTCGTCCTCAGCGGCGAGCGCGAGGATCGTGTCCACCTCGCTCGCCCGCTGCAGCACACGCAACGCCCGCTGCGGCATCCCGGCCGGCCACTCCAGCTCGGGGAGTTTCGCCAGCCGATCGCGCAGTTCCTGACGCACTCCGGGGCGGCCGCGCGCGACCTCCAGCGACTGCAGGGTTCCGGCGCTCGTCCGGAGCGCTTCGCTCAGCTCGTGTTCCGCCTCGCCGAGCCCCACGTGCTCAAGCACCGGTGCGGTGCCCAGCGCGAACACCGTCCACCGCAACACCTGGTCGGCCACCACCCGTGGCACCACGCCGAACCGGGTCCCGGTCAGCAGCGCGGCCTCCCCGGCACGCAGCGCCGCGCTGGCGAACTCGCTCTTTCCGCCGAGGCCACGGACGTCGCCAGCTACCGGGATCACCAGCCGGGCGCCGACCGTGCCGCAGCGGCGTAGCGAGCCGAGCAGCTGCACCGGCGTGGCCGGTGATTCGCCGTCCATCGGCAGTTCGAGCGCCTCGGCGGCCTCGTCGTCGGCGGCCACGATCTCGTGGCGCAGCCCCCACGGCTGCAACGCGTCGAGGACGTCGTCGGCCGCAGCGGACCCGTGTAGCCATGCCGCGGTCCACACCGCCAGGCTCGCGCTCGGACAACTCACGCCATCAAACGGTACGGGTTCCGGCGTCGTTCGCACGACCCCGGGCCAGATGGAGTTGCTCCACGTCGCACGTTGCCGGTGTTTTGCGTAGCGTCGGCACGGTGAGCACCGCACCAACCCAGCTACCACGCACCGCAGGGGAACTCCGGGCAGCCGGCTACGAACCGAGGGGCGTGAAATCCGAAATCAGCCAGAACCTGCTGACCTCGCTCCGGTCGGGCGAGGCGCCGTGGCCGGGAATCGTGGGGTTCGACGAGACCGTGCTGCCGCGGCTGGAACGCGCGCTTCTCGCCGAACACGACATCGTGTTGCTCGGCGAGCGCGGCCAGGGCAAGACCCGCCTGCTGCGGACCTTGATCGGCTTGCTCGACGAGTGGACACCGGTGATCGCCGGTGCGGAGCTCGGCGAGCATCCGCTGCTGCCGATCACCCCGGAGTCCATCCGGCGAGCCGAGGAACTGGGCGACGACCTTCCGGTGGAATGGCGGCACCGCGACGAGCGGTACAGCGAGAAGCTGGCCACGCCCGACACGTCGGTAGGGGACCTGATCGGCGACGTCGATCCCGTCAAAGTCGCCGAGGGGCGCAGCCTCGCCGACCCCGAAACTATCCACTTTGGACTCGTGCCGCGCGCACATCGGGGAATCGTCGCGGTGAACGAGCTTCCCGATCTGGCCGAGCGGATCCAGGTCGCGCTGCTGAACGTGATGGAGGAGCGGGACATCCAGGTGCGCGGCTACACGCTCCGGCTGCCGCTGGACGTGTTGCTGGTCGCGACCGCCAACCCGGAGGACTACACGAACCGGGGCCGGATCATCACCCCGCTGAAGGATCGGTTCGGTGCCGAGGTTCGCACCCACTACCCGCTGGATGTCGCCGCCGAGGTGAATCTTGTCCGGCAGGAGGCGCATCTGGTTGCCGAGGTCGGCGACGCGTTGCTCGAGGTACTCGCCAGGTTCGTGCGCGAACTGCGCGAGGCCCCGGTGATCGACCAGCGCTCCGGGGTGTCCGCGCGGTTCGCCGTGGCGGCAGCGGAAACCATCGCGGCCGCCGCGCTTCGGCGTGCCGCACTGATCGGGGAGGAGCGCGCGGTCGCGAGGCCGATCGATCTGGAGGCGGTACCGGACGTGCTGCGCGGCAAACTCGAGTTCGAGTCCGGTGAGGAAGGCAGGGAGAACGAGCACCTGACGTACTTCCTGCGCAGGGCCGTCGCCGAAACGGCACGCGGCAAGCTGGCCGGCCTGGATCTGGGGCCGCTCACCGACGCGGTCGCGGACGGCAATCTGGTGGCGACCGGCGATCGGGTGGCCGCATCGGAGGTGCTGCACGCGCTGCCCGAGCTGCCGGTGCTGCACGAGGTCGCCGCACGGCTCGGCGCGGGGCCGGACGATTCCGCCGGCCGCATCGCCGCCGCGGCGGAATTCGCCCTGGAATCGCTGTACTTGCGACGAAAGCTCGCCAAGGACACCGAGGGCGGCACGGCGGTGTACGGGCCGTGAAGCGCCGCGCGTGCCGGCAGCCGGGGAGGAGGTGAATGATGAGCGAACGCCGGTACTCCTACGGGCCGTGGCATGAAGGGCCGGACCCGCTGGCCCCGCCGTTCGACCTGCGCCCGGCGCTCGAGGACATCGGCCGCGAGGTGATGGAGGGCTCGTCACCGGAGGCGGCGCTTCGCGAACTGCTGCGCAGGGGGACCGAGCAGACGCGTGGTCTCGACGAGCTCACCCGGCGGCTGTGGCAGCGCCGTTCCGAGATCCAGCGCAACCACCGGCTGGACGGCACCCTGAACGAGGTGCGCAGGCTGCTCGATCACGCCGTCGAAGCGGAACGCAACGCGCTGTTCCCCGATCCGAGCGATGATGCCCGCTTCGCCGAGGCACGGCTGGACGCGTTGCCGTCCGGAACCGCGGCCGCGGTATCCGAGCTCGCCAACTACGAGTGGCGCTCGCCGGAGGCGGCGCAGGACTACCAGCGCATCAGGGAACTGCTCGGCCAGGAACTGATGGAGTCCCGGTTCGAGGGCATGAAGGAAGCCCTGCGGAACACCAGCCAGCAAGATGTGGAGCGCACCCAGCGGATGCTCTCCGATCTGAACGACCTGCTTGGCTCCCACCTGCGCGGTGCGGACACCCAGCAGCAGTTCGACGAGTTCATGCGCGAGCACGGCGAGTTCTTCCCTGAGAACCCGCGCAACACCGACGAGCTGATCGACACGCTCGCCCAGCGTTCGGCCGCCGCGCAGCGAATGCTCAACTCGATGACCGAGCAGCAACGCGCCGAACTCGGCGAGCTGATGGGTCAGGCGTTCGGCGATCCGAGGTTCGCCGAACAGATGTCCAATTTGGACGCCAACCTGCGGGCGCTGCGCCCAGGGGAGGACTGGCAGTCGTCCGGCCGGTTCCGTGGGGATGACCCGCTCGGTCTTGGTGACGGCGTGCAGGCGATGGTCGATCTCGCGCAGCTGGATGAGCTGGCCGAGCAGCTCAGCCAGTCCTACCCTGGCGCGCGGTTGGAGGACATCGACACCGAAGCGCTTGCCGACCAGCTCGGCGAGGATGCCAGGGTGGACGCGCGGCGGCTCGCCGAGCTGGAACGGGAGCTGCGCAGGCAAGGCGTCTTCGAGAAAGCGGCCGACGGTTCGCTTCGGCTGTCTCCCAAGGCGTTACGGCGATTGG
The DNA here is from genome assembly GCA_009379845.1 of Pseudonocardiaceae bacterium. Taxonomy (GTDB): domain Bacteria; phylum Actinomycetota; class Actinomycetes; order Mycobacteriales; family Pseudonocardiaceae; genus Tamaricihabitans. The sequence continues at coordinate 39,984 of WHSZ01000015.1, forward strand.
GGGAGACGGCCCTTCGAGACGTGATCGCCAGCCTGCGCACCCCACGCGGCGAGCGGGAATCGAGCAGGGCCGGTGCCGCGGGCGAGCCGACCGGGCAGAGCCGGCCATGGCAGTTCGGCGACAGCGAACCGTGGGATACCGCGCGCACCGTACGCAATGCCGTGCTGCGCAACGCAAGCGTCGGTTCGCGTTCGGTGCGGTTGAGCGTGTCCGATGTGGAGGTCGTGGAGACCGAGCAGCGAACCAGGGCGGCGGTGGCGCTGTGCGCGGACACGTCCTGGTCGATGGTCGCGGACGGCAGGTGGCTGCCGATGAAGCGGACCGCGCTCGCGCTGCACCAGTTGATCAGCACCAGGTTCCGGAACGACGCGCTGCAGCTGATCACCTTCGGGCGGCACGCCACCAGTGTGGACGTCGGGGAGCTGACCGCGATGGAGGGCACCTGGGAGCAGGGCACCAATCTGCATCACGCGTTGCTGCTGGCGAACCGGCATCTCGGCAAGAACCCGGATGCCCAACCGGTCGTGCTGGTGGTGACCGACGGTGAACCCACCGCTCATCTGGAGTCGGACGGCGAGGCGATTTTCAACTACCCGCCACTGCCGAGCACGGTGGCCCGCACGCTGTCCGAAGTGGACCGTCTCACGAAGATCGGCGCTTCCATCACGGTGTTCCGGCTCGGCGACGATCCCCGCCTCGCGGAGTTCGTGGATCAGATCGCTCGGCGCAACGGCGGTCGGGTGGTGGCGCCGGATCCGGACGGCCTCGGTGCCGCGGTGGTTGGGGATTATCTGAACAGCAGGCGGCGTTGAGGCCGGTGTCCCGGTGGTAGTCGAGACACATAAGGTTCCATGCATGCAGACCTGGTCGTCGGTATCGGTTCCCCGCGTGCCCGGCACGCCCTGCCCGCTGCGTCTCTTTGACACGGCAACAGGACAAATACGACCAACCGCGCCGGGGGCGACCGCCGGGATGTACGTGTGCGGGATCACCCCGTACGACGCGACCCATCTCGGCCACGCCGCCACCTACCTCGCCTTCGACCTGGTTTATCGCCTGTGGCTGGACGCCGGCCACGAGGTGCACTACGTGCAGAACGTGACCGACATCGACGACCCGCTGATCGAGCGGGCCCAGCGCGACCAGGACGACTGGGTGGTGCTCGGGCTGCGCGAGACGGCCCTGTTCCGGGAGGACATGGAGGCGCTGCGGGTGCTGCCGCCGCGCGAGCTGATCGGGGCCGTGGAGAGCATGCCGCAGATCGTCGAGGTGGTTGGCAAGCTGCTCGTCAACGGCGCGGCGTACCGGGCGGACGACCCCGAGTACCCGGACATTTACTTCGATCACCGCGCGACCGGGCGGTTCGGCTACGAGTCGAACTACGACGCGCAGACCATGGCCACGTTGTTCGGGGAGCGCGGCGGCGACCCGGAGCGACCGGGCAAACGGCACCCACTTGACGCCCTGCTGTGGCGGATGGCGCGGGACGGGGAGCCTTCCTGGGAATCCGAGTTGGGCACCGGCCGGCCGGGTTGGCACATCGAGTGCAGCGTGATCGCGCGGGAGCGGCTCGGTCACGCGTTCGACGTGCAGGGCGGCGGCTCCGATCTGATCTTCCCGCACCACGAGTTCAGCGCCGCGCACGCCGAGGCGCTGACCGGCCAGCACCCGTTCGCCCGGCACTACACGCACGCCGGCATGATCGGGCTGAACGGCGAGAAGATGTCCAAGTCGAAGGGCAACCTGGTGTTCGTGTCCCGGTTGCGGGCGGACGGCGTGGACAGCGCCGCGGTTCGCGTCGGGCTGCTCGCGGGTCACTACCGCCAGGACCGCTCGTGGACGCCCCAGCTGCTGGCCGAGGCGCAGGCCCGGCTGGCGCGCTGGCGGGAGGCGGCGTCCCTGGATGCCGGCCCGCGCGCGGACGACACCGTCCGGCGGCTACGGGAGCACCTCGCCGACGACCTGGACACCCCGGCCGCGCTCGCCGCGGTGGACGCCTGGGCGGGCGAGGCACTGACCCGCTCCGGAACCGACCGGGACGCCCCGGAGCTGATGACGGCCGCCGTCGATGGCCTGCTCGGCCTACGGCTGCGCTCGTGAGTCGGTGAGCCTTGCTTGTCAGAGGCGAACCATTGACACGAGCCTTGCTTGTCAGAGGCGAACCTTTGACACCGTTCAGGGGTTATAGCACCTAAAAAGACTCACGAGCATGAGCAGCAGCGCCGGCACGAGGAAGCCGGCGACCGGGTGCAGGTGGTACACGGGCAGGAACGCTACGGGCGAACCGGCCGCGCCGAGGAACCGGAACGCCTGCACCACGGACACCGCGCCGCCCCGGTTGGCCCGCTCGCCACCGAGCGTCAGCGCGTTCAGCCCGACAAGCACCAGCTGGCTGGACACCCCGGCCAGCGTCCACAGCACGATGGCCAGCACCAGCCACGGCGTCACCCCGAACAGTCCGATGGCCAGCGCGCCGGTGACGCCACCCAGCAGCACGCAACGCCGGGCCCCCACCCGGTCCACCGCGCCGCCGATCAACCGGGCGGACAGCAGTCCGGCCACCCCGAAACCGGTTAGCACCAGGCCACGAGCTCCGGCGCCGAGCCCGAACGCCTCGTCGTAGCGGGTGGCCACCAGGAACGCCAGCCCACCGAGGGACGCCCAGGCGACGAGCGCGACCAGCGCGATCCGCAGCACGTCCGGCCGCCACGCGGTGCGCAGCCTGGGTGGCTCGCCAGCCCGGATCTCCGCAGGCCCTGGCAGCCGGATCGCGGCCAGCCCCACCGCGGCCGCGGCCACCGCGGCGAAGGCCAGCCGCCAGGACAACTCCGCCGCGAGACCACCGAGAAACGGGGCGAAGGATTGCCCGGCGGCCTGCATCGAGCCGTAAAGGCCGAGCGCCCTGCCGAGCCGCTGCTGCGGGGTCACCGACCCGATGGCGGCCAGCAGTAGCGGCATGGTGAACGCGTTCGCGCAGCCCTGCACCATCCGGCCGGCGAGAAACAGCGGGTACTCCTCGGCCGTCGCGCAGACCACCGAGGAGGCCAGGTACACCAGGTAGGCGATCCGGATGCTGCGCGCCCGCCCCCACCGCTCGCCGAGGGTGCCGGAGAACAGCATCAGCGCGGCGAGTGGCAGCAAGTATGCGGTCAGCGACGCGGAAGCCGCGGACAGCGATACGTGGAAGTCCGCGCTGAGCTCGGGCAGCATCGCGGCTGGCACGCCGCCGGCGAACGGGCCGAGGAATCCGCCTATGTAGAGCGACGCGACGGACAGTCGTCCGGTGCGCACGTTCGGTCAGCGTCCGCCACGACCACGCCGGCGCAGGTAACGCTCGAATTCCGCCGCGATGTCGTCGCCGCTGGTCTCGTTCAAGGTGATCTCCGCGTCGCCACGTTCTTCGAGCGCGCGCACGTAGTTCGCGATGTCCTCGTCTTCCTCAGCCATCTCGCTGACCGTGTTCTGCCACTCCTCGGCCTGCTCGGGCAGCGCGCCGAGCGGGACCTCGACGTCGAGTACGTCCTCAACCTTGTGCAGCAAAGCCAGGGTGGCCTTCGGTGATGGCGGCTGGGACACGTAGTGCGGCACGGCTGCCCACATGGACACCGCGGGTACGCCGGCCTGCACGCACGCGTCCTGGAACACGCCGGTGATGCCGGACGGGCCCTCGTAGCGGGAACGCTCGAGGCCGAACCGGTTCGCGGCCTCGTCGTCGTAGGCGGTTCCGGTGACGGGCACCGGGCGGGTGTGCGGCGTGTCCGCGAGCAGCGCCCCCAGCGTGACCACGGTGGTGACACCGAGATGGTTTACCTGCTCGAGCAGTTCCGCGCAGAACTGGCGCCAGCGCATGTTCGGCTCGATACCGTGTACCAGGACGACATCCCGCTTCGAGCCGGGCGGTCGGCAGACCGAAAGGCGTGTCGTTGGCCACTCAAGGCTGCGCGTGACGCCGTCCACCAAACGGACGCTGGGACGGGTCACCTGAAAGTCGTAGTAGTCGTCCGGGTTGAGCTCGGTCAGCGGGGTGGCATCCCAGGTCAAGTGCAGGTGCTCGATCGCGGTGGAAGCGGCGTCACCTGCGTCGTTCCACCCCTCGAACGCCGCGACAAGCACGGGCTCGGTCAGCTCATCGGGCTCCTCGGACGTGGGTGCTTGAGGCTCGGTTGGCGGGTCCTGGTCGGTCACCGGGACAGCCTACGACCCATCCGCATCCGGCGGGCACCGTAGGCTTGCACCATGGCCGGTTACCCCACGTCACCGTCGTCGTGACCGGTGCCGCGTCACCCAAACCAGCTATCTCGACCCGCGTGGAACGGAGCACAGTGTCCAAAGTGGACAAGCCAGCGACGGACGGATTCCCGGCGGCCGTACTGTGGGACATGGACGGCACCCTGCTGGACACCGAGAAGATCTGGGACATTTCGCTCGCGGATCTGGCGATCCGGCTCGGTGGCAGGCTCACCGATTCGGTGCGCGAGGCGATGGTGGGGTCCAACCAGGAAGCCACGTTGCGGATCATGTTCGAGCATCTGGGGATCGAGCCAACACCGAAGGCATTCGCGGACGCCGATCGCTGGCTGGTGGAGCGCACAGCCGAGCTGTTCGGCGGCGCCCTGCCGTGGCGCCCTGGCGCCCGCGACGCGCTACACGACGTGAGCCGCGCGAACGTGCCGATGGCGCTGGTCACTTCCACGATGCGGGAGCTCACCGAGCTCGCGCTGAACACCATCGGGCGAGAGATGTTCGCCGCCACCGTGTGCGGTGACGAGGTGGACGGGAACAACAAGCCGCATCCCGAGCCGTACCTGCGGGCCGCGAGATCACTCGGCGTGCCGGCAACCGAGTGCGTCGCGATCGAGGACTCCCCGACGGGGGTGAGTTCCGCCGTCGCCGCGGGATGCGTGGTGCTGGCCGTGCCGTGCGAGGTGCCGCTCGCCGAGGGGGAGCGGCGGGTGCTGCTGCGGGAGTCACTGGCCGGTGTGGACATGGACGTGCTGCGCGGGCTCGGTGCCGTGGTGGGGTAGCCGCCGAGGGGTAGTCGGACCGCGGGTGCGCACGGGATGCAAGGATCGATGTTCGTGAAGACGTTCGACGAGCTGTTCGCCGAGCTCAGCGAGCGCGCCAGGACCCGACCGGAAGGTTCGGGAACGGTGGCGGCGCTGGAGGACGGTGTGCACGCGCAGGGCAAGAAGGTACTCGAGGAAGCCGGCGAGGTGTGGATCGCGGCCGAGCACGAGTCCGATGAGCGGCTGGCCGAGGAGATCTCCCAGTTGCTCTATCGCGTGCAGGTGCTCATGCTCGGGCGAGGCCTGAGCACCGAGAACGTTTACCGATATTTGTAGAAGTCAGGGAGATTCCATGCTGCGTGTCGCGGTGCCGAACAAGGGTGCGCTTGCCGGGCCGACCTCGGAGATGCTGGCCGAGGCGGGCTACCGGCAGCGACATGAGCAGCGGGACCTGACGGTCCTCGACCCGGTCAACGAGGTCGAGTTCTTTTTCTTGCGTCCCAAGGATATTGCCATCTACGTCGGTGGAGGCGACGTGGATTTGGGGATCACCGGACGGGATCTGGCCCGGGACTCCGGTGCGCCCGTGGTGGAACGGCTGGCGCTGGGGTTCGGCGGTTCCACGTTCCGCTACGCGGCGCCGATCGGTCGGGAGTGGACCGTCCAGGACCTGGACGGCAAGCGGCTGGCCACCTCGTACCCGCAGCTGGTTCGCGATGATCTGGCCAAGCACGGGGTGAAAGCCGAAGTGATCCGGTTGGACGGGGCGGTGGAGATCTCCGTACAGCTGGACGTGGCGGACGCGATCGCGGACGTGGTCGGCTCCGGCCGCACCCTGCGCCAGCACGGCCTGGTGGCCTTCGGCGACCCGATCTGCGTGTCCGAGGCGGTGCTGCTCGAGCAGGACACCGGCGAGGACAGCGCGGCGAAAACCCAGCTGGCCGCCCGGCTGCAGGGCGTGGTGTTCGCGCAGCAGTACATGATGCTCGACTACGACTGCCCGAAGAGCTTGCTGGACACGGCCGCGGCGATCACGCCCGGCCTGGAGTCGCCGACCGTCGCGCCGCTGGCCGATCCGGAGTGGGTGGCGGTCCGGGCGATGGTGCCCCGCAAGGACGTGAACCGGACCATGGACGAACTCGCCGCGGCGGGCGCCAAAGCCGTGCTGGCGTCCGACATCCGGTCCTGCCGCCTCTAGCGTCCTTCTCGGGCGGATGTGTCGATCCGGTTGTTCCTCGTTCGACGCGTGGGTGAGGCCCGCCGAGCGCGACTCCGGCGGGTTATCGGAGACGAGAGAGGAACAATCATGAGAAAACTGGTGGTCGTCACGTTCCTGTCGTTGGACGGAGTCATGCAGGGCCCCGGCATCCCCGACGAGGATCGCGACGGCGGTTTCGAGCACGGCGGCTGGCTTGTCCCGCACTTCGACGACGTTCTGGGGGAGTCCATCACCGACTGGCATCAGCGAATGGACGGCCTGTTGCTCGGCCGCAAGACGTACGAGATCTTCGCCGCCTACTGGCCGAGGGTGACCGACCCGGACAATCCGGTCGCCACGATACTGAACAGCGTTCCCAAGTACGTCGCATCGCGAACCCTGGAGACGGTGGAGTGGCGCAACTCGACGTTGCTCAAGGGTGACGTCGCCGAGGAAGTCGCCGCGCTCAAGGAGGAACCTGGCTCGGAACTTCAGGTCATCGGCAGTGCTGCCTTGGTCCAGACCCTGATGAAGCATGATCTCGTTGACGAGTACCGGCTGACGATTTTCCCGGTCCTGCTGGGTAGCGGGAAGCGGCTGTTCGCGGGCGGCACCGCGCCGGCCGGGCTGACGCTGGCCGAGACCAGCACGTCGAGCACCGGGGTGCTGATCAACCGTTTCGAGCGCAGCGGCGAGCTGGAGTACGGCTCGTTCGCCCTCGATTAACCGGGCATCCCCTCGATTAACCGGGCATCTCAGCGCGGCCGCACCATCAGCGCTTGGGTGCCGTTCGCGATCTGGCCTTGCTCGTCGTGCAGCACCGTGTTCGCGGTGCCGACGCCGTTCGGCCCGACCACCGTGTTGGCATCAAGGCCGATCCATTCGCCGACCGGTTCCCGCTGCAGGTGCACGGTCAGTTCGGTGTTGATGAACCACCAGTGGGTCGGGTCGAGGCGATTTGATACGCCGCTGCCGGAGTCCGCGACGGTGAACAGTCTTTGCAGCGGTGTGGGCGTTTCGCCTTCCACCAAAGGGATCCGTTGCCGCGCCCAAACCCTCGCGGGCCCCGGCTCGCCCAACCCGCCGTGCAGGCTGCGCCATTCAACCGCGTCGATGTAGCCGGGCGACCAGCCGTCCGGCCGCTCGCGCTCGACGGCGTTTTCGACAGGAGGCAGCGGCGCCGCCGCTCCGCCGAGCTGACTCGAGGAATCGTGCCGGGAGATCCGCCATGCGCGGGCCTGAACGACCGGACGCTCGTCGGTCCGCAGCGTCGCGGTGAGCATTTCCACCGACTTGCCCGGACGCTCGAGCTGCGCGAAGACCTGCAACTCGGTCAGTGGAACCGGCCCGAGAATCTCCACCGTGACCCTCGCCAGGAGCATGTCATCGGCGCCCTGGTAACGCTCCAGCTCCCTGACGAGCAACGCGGCCGGCGGGCCGAGATGCTGGCTGTCCGGCGACCACGGGCCCGCCGTGTGCTTGGTCGAGGAAAGTCCGCCATCGCCGAGCGGTTGATAAAACGCCTCCACCACCGCCGCGCCCTTCGTGATTCCTGTGCCAGTCCGGTGTCGTGACGAGATCAGTCTGCCCGATCGAGCACCGATTCCTCGCCAGGGTCGGGCTCTGGCCAACCGGGATATTCCGGTGGCTGACCGTCGAACGCCGGACACAACGCCTTGTGGTCGCAGTAGTCGCACAACCGGCTCGGGCTGGGCCGGAAATCCCCGGTCTTGCCGGCGCGCAGGATCGCCTGCCAGATCGCCTCCAGGGTGCGCTCGAACCGGCGCAGCTCGGCCTCGTCCGGGGCGTAGGCCAGCGACTGCTGATCGGACAGGTACATCAGGCGCAGCTGACGCGGCACCTCGCCGCGCAGCCGCCACAGCACCACGGCGTAGAACTTCATCTGGAACATCGCTTTGGCTTCGCCGATTTCCCTCGGCGCCGCGCCGCTCTTGTAGTCGACCACCCGAACCTCGCCGGTCGGGGCCACGTCCAGCCGATCGATGTAACCACGCAGCAGCACTCCGGAGTCCAGTTCGGTTTCCACCCGCAGCTCGCACGCCTCGGGTTCGAGCCGGCGCGGATCCTCAAGCGCGAAGTACCCGTCCAGCAGGCTTTCCGCGTCCGACAACCACTCGGCCACATCCTCGGGGCCGTCGAAAAGCTCCAGCCAGTCCTCGCGCTCCTCGGACAACCGCTGCCAGGTCGGCTCCAGCAGTTCGCGGGCCCGTTCTGGACTCCGCTCGGCTGCCGGCAGCGCGAACAGCTGCTCGAGCACCGCGTGCACCAGGGTGCCGCGCACCTGCGGCTTCCTCGGCTGCTCGGGGAGGCGGTCCACCGCACGGAAGCGATACAGCAGCGGGCACTGCTTGAAATCGCTCGCTCGAGACGGCGACAGCGCGGGGCGGCGGACGGCCGTGGCTTCCGAATCGGCGTCCGCTACAACGGTGCTGGGTGCGGTGTCCTGCATGCCCCGCACACTAGGCCAGGGGTCCGACAACGGAACGCGGCACGCCGAGAACACCCGGTAGTGGACGGCGAGAGGACGAATAGGTCACGGCAGCCCAACACCGCGGCGCCTACCCTCTTCAGGCGTGACGACGATCAGGACCGGGCGAGGCCAGCTCGGCGTGGACGGCGGGCTGCTGCTGTTCAGGGTGAGCGGCGTGCCGGTGCTGCTCGCGCCGTCGTGGTGGATCGGTTCGCTCGTGGTCACCGTGCTCTACGCGCCGCTCGTCGGCCGGTTCCTGCCTGGCGCGACGGATCTGCATTCCTGGGTGCTCGCCGCGACCTTCGCGGTGCTGCTCGGGCTTTCCGTGCTCGCCCACGAGCTCGGCCACTGCGTGGTCGCGCTGCGCCTCGGGCTGCCGGTGCGCAGGCTCAGGCTGTTCCTGCTCGGCGGGATCTCGGAGATCGCGCGCACCCCGAAACGGCCGGGGCACGAGGGAATGGTGGCCGCGGCAGGGCCCGCGGTGTCCGCACTGCTCGCCGCGTTCGGCGGCGCGCTGTTGCTGCTGGTGCCGCTGCACGGCGCGTTCTGGTTGCTGGTGCTCGAGTTCACCGTGGCCAACGCGGCCGTGACGGTGTTCAACATGCTGCCCGGCCTGCCGCTGGACGGCGGGCGGCTGCTGCGTGCCGGCGTGTGGGCGCTGACCGGCACCCGATCGAAGGGCACCCGCACCGCGGTGGTCGGCGGCGGCGCGGTCGCCGTGCTGCTGCTCGTCTGGGCGTTGTGGGGCCTGGCGGCCGGAAGCCCGGACCGCTGGCTGCGGCTTGGCGTCTGCGTGCTCACCGCGTGGTTCGTGGTGATGGGCGCCAGTGGCGAGCTCGCCTCCGAGCAGCGCAGGGAGGTCCCAGCGGGGCTGCGGATCCGCGATCTCGTCCGGCCAGTGCTGCAACTGCCCGCGGAGAGCCCGGTCGCGGACGCGTTGAGCGCGTCGGCCGGCCGGGGCGTGGTGCTGGTCAGGGCGGACGGCGTGGCCGCGGGACTGCTGGATCAGGTCGCGGCCGAACGGCTCGCCTCGGTATCGCCGCTGGCACCCGCCGAGCAGGCTGCCGAGGAGATCCGGCCGGAAACCGTGCTGCTCGACTCCGAGTCCGGCGAGGATGTGATGGAGCGGGTGCGAGAAACCGCCGCGTGGCAGTTTCTCGTCGTGGACGACGAAGGCCGGCCGGCCGGAGTGCTGCGCAGGGACGATCTGGGCTCAGCCGCGCGCCACGGGTTCGAGTGAACCGGGCGGGCGCGGCCCGCACCCCGCGCGTCTGGAATCATCAAGCGTCGATCTTGCTGGTGTTCTGAGTTAGAGGGTTGTGCGCGAGTGGGCAGTGCGAGTGGGCCGTTCCGGTCCGGCGATCGGGTGCAGCTGACCGACCCGAAGGGCCGTCGCTACACCGTGGTGCTCGCGGAAGGCGCCGCGTACCACACGCATCGGGGCGCGCTCCCGCACGACGACGTGATCGGCCAGCCGGAAGGTTCGGTGATCACCTCGGCTGGCGGTACCGCGTTCCTCGCGCTACGGCCGCTGCTCGCGGACTACGTGCTGTCCATGCCCCGCGGTGCGCAGGTGATCTACCCGAAGGACGCAGCCCAGATCCTGATGTGGGGTGACATTTTTCCCGGTGCGCGGGTGCTCGAGGCCGGCGCGGGCTCCGGTGCGCTGTCCTGCTCGCTGTTGCGCGCCGTGGGGGAGGACGGCACAGTCGTCTCGTACGAGACGCGCGCCGATCACGCCGAGCACGCGGAACGGAACGTGGAACGGTTCTTCGGGCGGCGGCCATCGAACTGGTCGCTGTGCGTCGGGGACGTGGCGGAACACAGCGGGGCGGTGGACCGCGCGGTGCTCGACATGCTCTCGCCGTGGGACGTGCTGCCGAGCGTGGCGGAAAACCTGATCCCCGGCGGGGTACTGGTGGTGTATGTCGCGACCACCACCCAGCTATCCCGGATCACCGAGGCGTTGCGGGATCAGCGGTGCTGGACGGAGCCGCAGGCGTGGGAGACGCTGTTGCGGCCATGGCACGTGGTTGGCCTGGCGGTGCGCCCTGAGCACCGGATGGTCGCGCATACCGCGTTCCTGCTGGTGACCCGGCGCCTCGCGGACGGTGTGACGCCGCCGCGCGTGCAGCGCAGGCCGAGCCGCGGTTAGCCGTTCGGGGTGGGCGCGGGGATCCGTGAGGGTTCGCCGGAGTCGCTGCCGGCTGCGTTCTCCGGCTCGCACATCTTCCAGCTGTCGCCTTCCTTGATCATGCCGAATCTGACGACTTGAGCGCCGGTGCCGCCCGATTGGCTGCTCTCGTTGCCGTTCTCGACGGTGGCCGTCGCCGTGCTGCCCTTCTCGGTCACGTTCTTGACGGACAGTTCGATCCGCTGTGCCTGGGGGACGTTCGGCGCCTTGCCCGTTGAGTTCTTGTAATCCTCCGCTTTCTTCGCGAAGCCCTGATGGTCCTGGTAGAGCTTGTCGCACGTCAGCGACCTGAACTCGGCCAGCGGAACGTCTTGACCTGCCGAGTTGAAGAACCGGGTGTACTTCGATGCCCATTCGTCCGCGACCGCCCTGGCATCCTCGCCGGAGCCGCGGTCCTGCCCGTCGAACACGAAGAAGTACAGGCCCGCCCCGCCGCCGAGCAGTACCAGTGCGAGCACCACGATGGTGACGATCAGCCCGGTCTTCTTCTTGGGCGGCGGGTATCCGCCCGGACCCCCGTGGAAGGCGCCGGGTTGCTGCCCGAACCCGCCCGGCGGTCCGTAACCACCAGGCTGCTGTGGTGGTGGCGGCCCACCGGGCGGGAAACCACCGCCTGGCTGGGCACCCGGCGGACCGTAGGGACCGGGCGGCCCCTGCGGCCCGTACGGACCGGGCTGCTGGCCGTACGGATCTGGCTGGCCGTACGGCCCTTGCGGGTGCGGTGGATAGGTCATGACCTTGCCCCTAAGGTGCCCCTAAGGTCGGCGGACCGCCGGTCCGTTCGGCGGTCAGCTGCCGCCGGTGCTCTCGAAGTCGTCGACGCACCACTCGCCGTCCTGCTGCGCCAGCTTCATATTGCCGGTGACCTCCTGCGAGCGACCCAGGTAGTTGATCTCCATCTTGATCGGAGCGCTCGCCGTGTCACCGTCTTCGGTGATCTCACCGTCGAGGGTGACTTTGAGCTGGACGTTCTCGAGCTGTTTCGGGACGGTGTCGTTCGCCGCGCTGGGGTTACAGGCCACTTCCTTGGCCATCTGCGGATTCTTCTCGGACATCGCCTGAATCGCTTTGTCGGCGACCTCCTTCGGGTCACCCGCACCGCCGCCGAGCGCGAAGATCAACGTGACCGCGAGGCCGATCACCACGACGGCACCGACCCCGCCGAGAATCCACGGCATCTTGCTCTTACCGCCCTGCGGTGGCGGGAAGCCGCCGGGGCCACCGGGTGGGGGTGGCCCGAACCCGCCGGGAGGCGGCGGACCACCGGGCCCGCCAGGCCCACCGGGACCGGGCTGTCCGGGAGGCGGTCCGTAGCCTGGGTGCTGAGGCTGCGGACCACTCGGCGGCCCACTTGGTGGGAATCCACCCCCCGGTTGCCCTGGTTGCGGCTGAGGCCCACTCGGCGGGAATCCACCGCCTGGTTGCCCTCCATACGGGCCGGGTGGGGGGCCTTGAGGGCCCGGCTGCCCGAATGGACCAGGCTGCTGCGGCGGTTGGGACATCGCGTTCTCCTCTATCAGCGCAAACGAGTGGCGCCTTGTTTTCCCCGACACTTTTTTGGCCGGATTGCGGGGGTCAGTTACTTGACGCACGGTAGCGGGTACTCGGTTCCGGCCGACACTTAGATGGAGCAGTGCGTCGGCAGCGCTTCGTAAATTGGCTGTGACGACACGTCCTGCAATGCGGACAATCCCTTTGCATGTCGGTGATCGCCGGTACCGTTGAGGACAGGACGCACGGGAGGAGGTGCCGACATGCAGCACGACCGCCCCGGAAGTCGGCCGGAAGGATCCGACCCCGAATACATCGACCCCAACCCCATTGACTACTCGGACCGGTCGGCGATTGACCAACCGGACAATGGCTCGGAGCTTAGCGTCGAGACTGAGAGCGGCAACGACGAGGGCGACAAGCAAGCACAAATTCGCTACCTCGAAGAGGAAATCGCCCTGCTGCGCAGGAAACTCACCGATTCACCCCGGCACACCCGGCTGCTCGAGCAGCGGCTGGCGGAGGCATCGGAGCGGGTAAGCCAGCTTACCGAGCGCAATAACAAGCTGGTCGAGACCTTGCGAGAGGCGCGCAGCCAGCTGCTCGCTCTGCGCGAGGAAGTGGATCGGCTGGCTCAGCCGCCAAGCGGTTACGGCGTATTCGTCCGGGCCTACGAGGACAGCACGGTCGATGTCTACACCTCCGGGCGGCGGATGCGTGTCGCGGTCTCACCCAATGTTGAGATCGAATCGTTGCGTCGCGGTCAGTCACTGCGCCTCAACGAGGCCCTCACCGTTGTCGAAAGCGGCGAGTTCGAGCGGACCGGTGAGGTCTGCGTGCTGCGCGAGGTCCTCGCCCCCGAAGAGGAACATGGGCAGTCCAGGGCACTCGTCATCGGGCACGCCGACGAGGAGCGCGTGGTCTGGCTGGCCGATCCATTACTCGACGAGCAGGTCGGAACGCTGAAGTCCGGCGACTCGCTGCTCGTTGACTCGAAGGCGGGGTACGCCTACGAGCGGGTGCCCAAGGCGGAGGTCGAGGACCTGGTGCTCGAGGAGGTTCCGGACGTCCGGTACGAGGACATCGGTGGACTGTTCCGGCAAATCGAGCAGATCAGGGACGCGGTGGAGCTGCCGTTCCTGCACGCGGATCTGTTCCACAAGTACCAACTGCGCCCACCGAAGGGTGTGCTGCTCTACGGTCCGCCCGGCTGCGGCAAGACCCTCATCGCCAAGGCCGTGGCGAACTCGCTCGCCAAGCAGGTCAGCACGGCCAAGGGCGACGCCAAGGGTGACGACGACGCGCACGCGAAGTCGTACTTCCTCAACATCAAGGGCCCCGAGCTGCTGAACAAGTTCGTCGGCGAGACCGAGCGGCACATCCGGCTGATCTTCCAGCGGGCCCGCGAGAAGGCGTCCGAAGGCACCCCCGTGATCGTGTTCTTCGACGAGATGGACTCGATTTTCCGCACCCGGGGTAGCGGTGTGTCCTCGGACGTGGAAACCACCATCGTTCCGCAGCTGCTGTCCGAGATCGATGGTGTGGAGGGCCTGGAAAACGTGATCGTGATAGGCGCCTCCAACCGGGAGGACATGATCGATCCCGCCATCCTGCGGCCTGGCCGGCTGGACGTGAAGATCAAGATCGAGCGTCCGGACGCCGAGGCGGCGAAGGACATCTTCTCCAAGTACCTCACCAAGGAGCTACCGATCCACGCCGACGATCTGGGCGAGTTCGGCGGGGATCAGCAGGCGTGCATCGACGCGATGATCCAGCACACCGTGGAGCGGATGTACGCGGAAAGCGACGAGAACCGGTTCCTGGAGGTCACCTACGCCAACGGGGACAAGGAAGTGTTGTACTTCCGCGACTTCAACTCGGGCGCGATGATCCAGAACATCGTGGACCGGTCGAAGAAGGCCGCGATCAAGTCGGTGCTGGACACGAAGCAGCCAGGGATGCGGGTGCAGCACCTGCTGGACGCGATCGTGGACGAGTTCGCGGAGAACGAGGACCTGCCCAATACCACTAACCCGGACGATTGGGCACGTATCTCCGGCAAGAAGGGCGAGCGGATCGTGTACATCCGCACGCTGGTCACCGGCAAGAATCAGGACTCCGGTAGGGCGATCGACACGGCTACCAACACCGGCCAGTACCTGTAGCGCCACCGGACGGGGCTGCTCGCGACACACCGCGGGCAGCCCCGTCCCATACACAGATGTATAACGCCTTATAGTCACGCGCGTGAGCGATCTTGATGAAACCGAAGCAGGTGCCCGGCTGGCCGCCCCGATCAGCGCGGAAGACGTGGTCGGCTGGCTCGACGAGGCCGCCGAGATGGTGCGCACCGGCGAGGTGCCGGCGGACGAGTTGATCCGGCTGCTGGGGGAGTTGCGCGCCGCGTCGATGGCGTTCGCCAACGCGTCCGATTGGGCGCTGCTCGCCGCGCGGGAGGCGGGCGCGAGCCTGCGTGAGGTGGCCACCGCGTTCGGTAAGGGCTACGTGCGCTCGCCTGCGGCGCGCTTGGAAAAGTTGCACCGCGAGGCGTTGACGTCCGACGAGTTTCTCGAGCTGGTGCATCGCAGGGGCGGCGAGTCACACGCCTAGGTGTATAACGTCCTATACAACGGGTCGTTGTGCTTGACCGATCGTCCAGCAGGTCACCATCGTCCGAAACGGCAGTAAGCACGGATCGGGTTCGGGTACTGTCGCGCCCATGACCGGTGCCGCCGATCGGCTCGGTATCGGCTTGGCCGCGCTCGGCCGGCCGGCCTACATCAACCTGGGGCGCGGTCCGGCGTTGCCTGCCGAGCGCGATGTGGCCGCGATGCGCGAGGCAACCTGGCAGGTGCTGGACAGGGCATACCAGCTGGGCATCCGCTGGATTGATGTGGCGCGCTCCTACGGTCGCGCGGAGGAGTTCCTCGCGGGATGGCTGTCCGCACGGGAACCCGCGGACATCACGGTGTCAAGCAAATGGGGCTACGCCTACGTGGGCGACTGGCGGATCGACACGGACACCCACGAGGTCAAGGAGCACAGCGTCGAGCGTTTCCGCCTGCAACGCGGGGAAAGCTGGCGGTTGCTCGGCGATGCGATCGACGTTTACCAGGTGCACTCGCTAACCGTGGACAGCCCGATTTTCGGCGACGAAGCGCTGCTGGCGGAGCTGGCCGACCTCACGGCGACCGGCGTGCGCCTGGGATTCTCCACCTCCGGGCCACGGCAGGCCGACACCATCCGGCGGGCGCTCGAGCTGGACGTCGATGGGGAGCGGCTGTTCGGCGCCGTGCAATCCACCTGGAACCCGCTCGAGCCGTCCGCGGGAGCGGCGCTCGCCGCGGCGCACACCGCCGGGGTGCACGTGCTCGTGAAGGAATCGCTCGCGAACGGGCGCCTGGTGGCCGAACCGCCGACGGAGGTCAGCGAGATCGCCGAGCGGCACCACGCCGGCACCGATGCCGTCGCGCTGGCCGCGACGCTGCGGCAACCGTGGGCGGACACCGTGCTGCTGGGGCCCGCGAGCGTGGCGCAGCTGACCGCGAACGTCGCCGCGTTGCGGCTCGAGCTGACCGAGGACGAGCTGGCCGCCCTCGGCGGGCTGGCGGAACCGCCCGATACGTACTGGGCGCGGCGTGCCGCACTCACCTGGCAGTAAGGCCCGCGTGGCCGGTGCGGTTCGGGTGCAGTACTTTGCGGGCCACGCCGGGCGACCCCGAGGTGCCGGCGTGGACCCATCAACGTGGCCCATCGACACCGGAAGGAACGACGCGTTGCGCCCCGTGCACGTGCCAGCTACGCGGCTTGCCGCAGGTGTGGCCCTGGCTGGACTGCTCGGCCTCACCGCGTGCTCGAACCAACCCAACGACCTGCGTGACTACGGCGAGGACGAGGCCGAGTCCACGAGCGCGACGCCGCCGCCTCCGCAGCGGCCACAGGCCAGCGCGAAGCGGCAAGGGCGTGCGGTCGAGCGGCTACGTCCCCGCGTGCGGGCGGCGTTGCTCACCGAGCGGGATGTCGCCGCCGAGGGCGTGCGGCCCGATCCGGGGGCGGAGGCCGAGGAAGACCCGCGGGACTGCCTGGCTGGCAGCACCCCGCGGCCGGTCGTCGAGCAAGACACCAGCTGGCTGTACCCCACCGGCTCGCGGCTGCGCCATCGGGTGGCCGGGTTCCCTGGCGACGGTGCGGCCCGGCTGGCCCGTGAGGCGCGGGCCTGCGGTCCCCGGCAGCTGGACGTGAGCTTCGTGCCGGACGTGGACGCCGCTTCCGGCTGGTGCGCCCCGACACCCCCGGCCAGCTGCGCCGTGCTGCTGGCGAATGATCAACGGCTCTCCGCCGTCACGGTCAGCGGTACCACCGAGCAGCGGGCCGCTGAGGCCGTTCTCCGGCTCGCCCCGATCGCCGCGGACGCGTTGCGAGGCGCCGAACAGTAGACCTGCGGTGAACCACGGGGTCACCGCCTTGAGCGCAGCCATTTCTCGAACAGCGCGCGCCCGTCCGGCACGAACGGCCAATCGGGCCGCGCCAGCCGGGCGCGTAGCTGGTCAACCGCCAGCCACTCGCCGGCGGTGATTTCCGCCTCCTGGTGCTCGATCGGACCATCCCAGCGCGTTTCGTAACAGAACGCGTGCACCCGCACCGGCGGCTCGCAATAACGTTCGGTGAACAGGCGGCGCAGCGGCGTGTCCCGGATCCCGAGCTCCTCGGCGAGCTCACGGCGTGCGCACACCTCGGGGGATTCCCCTGCCGCGACCACACCGCCCGCCCAGCAGTCATGCATGCTCGGGAAAATGTCCTTGCTGGGTGACCGGAGGTGCACGTAAATCCGTTCGCCATCGGCCGATCGGACCAACACAGAGCCGCTGGCATGCCACAGGCCCTCCCGCCGGACCCGGCCACGGCCGACGCTGCCTATGTCGTTGCCCCACTCGTCGTAGTGAGCAACAAGTTCCTCGGCGTCGGCCACGGGTCGATCGTGTCACGCGGGTCGGCGGTGCCGGTCGGCCAGCCCGTAGGCTGCGGGTATGCGGCGGATCATGGGAACCGAGGTGGAGTACGGCATCGCGGTGCCGGGCGATCCCACCGCGAACCCGGTTTTGACTTCGACTCAGGTGGTACTTGCCTACGCGGCGGCCGCGGACATCCCGCGGGCGCGCCGGGCGCGATGGGACTACGAGGTGGAATCGCCGTTGCGGGACGCCCGTGGCTTCGACCTCGCGGGACCGGGCAACCAGCCCCAGGATCCCGATGTGGAGGATCTCGGTGCGGCCAACGTGATCCTGACCAACGGTGCCCGCCTCTACGTGGACCACGCGCACCCCGAGTACTCGGCGCCGGAGGTGACCAACGCGCGCGACGCGGTGCTCTGGGACAAGGCCGGTGAAAGGGTGATGGAGGAGGCGGCGCTGAAGGCCGCGACCGTTCCCGGCCAGCCGCGGCTGCAGCTGTACAAGAACAACGTGGACGGCAAGGGCGCGAGCTACGGCACGCATGAGAACTACCTGATGAGCCGCGCGACGCCGTTCACAGCCGCGATCGCCGGCCTGACACCGTTTTTCGCCTCCCGCCAAGTGGTGTGTGGTTCCGGCAGGGTCGGCATCGGGGCCGCTGGGGACGAGCCGGGCTTCCAGCTGTCCCAGCGGGCGGACTACATCGAGGTCGAGGTCGGCCTGGAGACCACCCTGAAGCGCGGCATCATCAACACTCGCGACGAGCCGCACGCGGACGCGGACAAGTACCGCAGGCTGCACGTGATCATCGGAGACGCCAACCTCGCGGAGTACTCCACGTACCTGAAGCTCGGCACCACCGCGCTGGTGATCGACATGATCGAGGCCGGGGTGCGGTTCGACCACCTGAAGCTCGCCGATCCCGTGCGCGCTGTGCACACGATCAGTCACGATCCGACGTTGAAGGCGACCGTTGAGCTGGCGAACGGCCGCCGGTTCACCGGGCTCGACCTGCAGTTCGCGTATCACGAGCTGGTCAACGAGCACGCCGAGCAGACCGAGCAGGACAACGTGTCGCGGGATGTGCTGCGGTTGTGGGGCGAGATTCTTGACGCGCTGTCCCGCGATCCGGACGAGTGCGCGGACCGGCTGGACTGGCCGGCGAAGCTGCGGCTGCTGGAGGGCTACCGCGCGCGGGACGGCCTCGGCTGGGCATCGTCCAGGCTGCACATGATCGACCTGCAGTACTCCGACGTCCGCCTGGAAAAGGGGCTGTACAACCGCCTGGTCACCCGGGGTTCGATGCAGCGGCTGCTGAAGGAGGACGAGGTCAGGGAGGCGGTCACCAACCCGCCGGTGGACACCAGGGCGTACTTCCGGGGACGGTGCCTTGAGCGCTACCCGGACGCCATCGCGGCCGCATCGTGGGATTCGGTGATCTTCGATGTGGGAAGGGAATCGCTGGTGCGGATCCCGACGCTTGAACCGTTGCGCGGGACAAAGGCGCACGTCGGAGAGTTGCTGGCGGCCGCGGAGACCGCCGAGGAGCTGGTCGACACGTTGACCAAACGCAGCTAGTCGGCGAGTTGGCTGGCGACGCCGGTGCGTCGACTAGGTAATCTTGAGGTGACCGAGTTAGTGGGAGCCACACCCGGGAGGCGATGATGGCTCAAGATAAGGTCCAGAAGCAGGGCGGCGGCGACGGCGACGAAGAGCTGGAGGACGGCGCCCCAGCTG
This sequence comes from Pseudonocardiaceae bacterium, assembly GCA_009379845.1. GTDB lineage: Bacteria > Actinomycetota > Actinomycetes > Mycobacteriales > Pseudonocardiaceae > Tamaricihabitans. The sequence goes on from WHSZ01000015.1 coordinate 59,053, forward strand.
GTCAGGAACGGCGGGAGAAGCTCGGCGAGGATGTCGACACGATTTTGGATGAGATCGACGACGTGCTCGAGGAGAACGCCGAGGACTTCGTCCGTGCCTACGTACAAAAGGGCGGCGAGTAACGCCGGCCACTACGCTTCGCCCGCCGTGCTGATCCAGGCAGCCACTCGTTGATTGGGACAGGAACTACACGCACGTATGGACAACACCGCAGCTGGTCAGTCATCGCACGCGCTGCCCGGCGGCCGTTTGCCGGCCGCCTATTTCGCGCCGGGCACATCGTCGTTCACCGATTTCCTCCGGGCCCAAGCGCCGGAACTTCTGCCAGGTAGGCGACCGAGTAGCTCCACCGAAGGTCTGGAGCTTCCGCACGGCACCACGATCGTCGCGATGACGTTCTCCGGTGGTGTGCTGCTCGCCGGAGACCGGCGGGCGACCTCCGGCAACCTGGTCGCCCAGCGGGACATCGAGAAGGTGTTCGTCACCGACGACTACTCAGCCGTCGGCATCGCCGGCACCGCCGGTATCGCACTGGAACTGGTGCGGCTCTACGCGGTCGAGCTGGCGCACTACGAGAAGATCGAGGGCGTTTCGCTTTCCCTGGACGGAAAGACGAACAAGCTCGCCGCGATGGTGCGCTCCAACCTTGACGCGGCGCTCGCCGGACTCGCGGTGTTGCCGCTTTTCGTCGGCTACGACCAGGATGCGAGCGATACGGCGCGGGCCGGCCGGATCGTCACCTTCGACGCGACAGGCGGGCGGTACGAGGAGCACGCCGGCTACCACGCGATCGGTTCGGGTTCGCTGTTCGCGAAATCCGCGTTGAAGAAGACCCACGACCCGGACGCGGACCGCGACACCGCGGTACGCGCGGCGGTGGAAGCGCTGTACGACGCCGCCGACGACGACACCGCGACGGGCGGTCCGGACCTGGTGCGCCGGATCTTCCCGACCATCGTCACGATCACCGCGGAACAGGGCGCCGTGCACCTGCCCGATGACCAGACCAGCACGGTCGCCGAGACCATCGTCGCGGAACGCGGCGAGCGGCCGAACGGCTAGCACCGCCGAGCACCTCGGCACCCCGAACCTCACGATCTAGCGCCCCCTACGAGAGAAAGCGGAGCCCACACCGTGTCGATGCCGCTGTACGCCTCGCCCGAGCAGTTGATGCGCGAGCGCTCGGAGCTGGCCCGCAAGGGTATTGCCAGGGGCCGCAGTGTTGTCGCGTTGAAGTACGCCGACGGAATCCTGTTGGTCGCGGAGAACCCGTCCACCACGTTGCACAAGATGTCGGAGATCTACGACCGGATCGGTTTCGCCGCTGCCGGCCGGTACAGCGAGTTCGAGAGCCTGCGCCGGGCCGGCATCAAGCACGTTGACCTGTGGGGCTATTCCTACGATCGGCGGGACGTTTCGGCGCGACAGCTGGCGAACGTGTACGCGCAGACCCTCGGCTCGATCTTCACCGAGCAGCTCAAGCCGTTCGAGGTGGAGATCTGCGTGGCCGAGGTCGGCGCCAGCGCCGAGGACGATCAGCTCTACCGGCTCACCTACGATGGTTCGATCGTGGACGAGCCGCAGTACGTGGTGATGGGCGGGCAGACCGACTCGGTCGTATCGGTGCTGAAGGACACCTACTCGGATTCACTCGATCTCCGGGAAGCGGTCGCGCTGGCCGTGCGGGCACTGTCCGCCCCCGCATCGGCCTCCAGTGGGGCCTCCAGTGGCTCGTCGGCCGGTAACGGCAACGGCGAGCGGGAGCTCGGCAAGCTCGAGGTGGCGGTGCTGGAGCGCGGGCGGCCGCGCCGGTCGTTCCGCAGGATCTCCGGCGCCGCGTTGGACGCGCTGTTGCCGACCAAGACGTCCGGCAAGGGATCCGGCAAGGCTTCCGGCAAGGGCGCTTCCGGTAACGGCTCGGGCAAGGCTTCCAGCGATGGCGAGTCGGGCGGGTCCGGCGAGTCGGCCGAGTCCGGCGAAAGCTGACTTCGCGCTGACTCCGCTCAGTCAAGCGGCCGGTAGATGGTCAGCGCGCTCGGCCTGGCGCGGAACACGAACCGCTGACCGAGCGGACCGAGCTCACCGTCGGTGGCGATCCGGGTGGCACCCTCCAGCAGCCGCATATCGAGCGTGGCCCTGTCCAGCTGGCGGTACACGTGGCTGGCGTTCAACGTGCGGGTGAGCGCGGCGAGCACGAAACGGGCACGCGAGTAGGGCACGTCGGCACGCAGGTAGCGGATGTCGAGCAAGCCGGTGTCCAGCGCGGGGCGGCTCGTCGGCGCGAACCCCTTCGGCGCGTAGCTGCCGTTCCCCACGAACAGCATCCAGATGAGCTGGCGTTTTCCGTTCAGCCGCACCGGAATCGGGCGAGCCTTGCGTAGCGTGCGGGCCAGTGCGATGGCGGCGCCGAGCCACTTGCCGCGGGCCGGTTCCAGCACGGCGCGCAACCGCACCATGGTCGGATAGCCGCCGAGGCTCGCGGTGTTCACGAACCATCTGGCTTCCGTGTCGCCGGTGCTGCCCTGGACGTCGACCGAGCCGAGGTCCACGCCGACCGCCCAGCCGTGATGCGATGCGTTCGCGGCTTCCGGCATGGACTCGACCCCGACGTCGCGGGCGAAGTGGTTCAGGGTGCCGGCCGGCACCAGCACCAGCGGCAGGCCTCGGCGCGCGGCGAGGGTGGCCACGGCGGCGACGGTGCCGTCACCGCCCGCAACCCCGAGCGCGGTGATCTCCCGGCCGGTGTCCGCGCGCACGATGTCCAGTTGCTCGCTCAGCGGGGTGTCCGGATCGGGTTCCACGACGATCGCCTGCGGCCAACGGGCGCTCGCCTCCTCGACGGGATCCACGTCCGGATCGCCCGAGCCGGGGTTCGCGAAAAGCAGCAAACCCTCGCCGTGCGGCAACGCGGGCGCCTCGACGCGGTGCGCGGTGTGCGCTGGTGTGTCCGGCCGCCGCGGCCACCAGTGCTGGGTGCCGAACGCCGCCAGCGCACCGATCAGTGCGCCGGCGGCGGTGTCCGACGGCCAGTGCACGCCGGTGTGTACCCGGGAATACGCCACGGCGGCGGCGAGCGGTGCCACCGCGAGTGCGACCGGCGGGCACTCCAGAGCGGCGGCGGTGGTGAACGCCACCGCGCTGGCCGCGTGCCCGGAGGGGAACGAGGACGACACCGGGCGGTTGCTCAGCCTGCGGTCCTCGGGGACGAGTTCCGCCGCGGGGCGCCGGCGCGGAAAGACGTTCTTGCCAACCAGGTTCGCCGACGTGCTCGCGCCCGCGATCGCCGCTACACCGCGCAACCCGGCCCGCCGGCTGGCGCCCTTCTTGCTGCTCAACACGCCCGCGATGACCAGCCACAGCACGCCGTGGTTGGCCGACCGGCCGAGACCCTTCAATACGCGGTCAGCCGCGCTCGGCGGTAGCCTTGAACTGCGTTCGACCAGCTTGAGATCGGTCCGACTGACCCTGCGAAGCGATGCCGAGATACGTGCCAGCACGGTCTAGCAACCTATCCGAAACCAACGATGGCTCGATTGGCGCACCGGTTTCACGGCCGTAGGACTTAGTGTGGAGGAATGCAGCGGCGGATCTTTGGCATCGAGACCGAATTCGGTGTCACGTGCACGTTCCATGGGCAGCGCAGGTTGTCGCCTGACGAGGTCGCCCGTTACCTGTTCCGCCGGGTGGTGTCCTGGGGCCGCTCATCCAACGTGTTCCTCCGCAACGGTTCGCGGCTCTATCTGGATGTGGGCTCCCATCCGGAGTACGCGACGGCGGAATGCGATGACCTGACGCAGCTCGTCACGCACGACAAGGCGGGGGAGCGGATCCTGGAAGACCTGCTCGTCGACGCCGAGCGCCGGCTTGCCGACGAGGGCATTGGCGGCGACATCTTCCTGTTCAAGAACAACACCGACTCGGCAGGCAATTCGTACGGCTGCCACGAGAACTACCTGGTTACCCGTGCCGGTGAGTTCTCCCGGATCGCGGACGTGCTGTTGCCGTTCCTGGTGACCAGGCAGCTGATCTGCGGGGCCGGCAAGGTGCTGCAGACGCCGCGTGGCGCGGTGTACTGCCTCTCGCAGCGCGCCGAGCACATCTGGGAAGGCGTGTCCAGCGCCACGACCCGCTCCCGGCCCATCATCAACACCCGCGACGAGCCGCACGCCGACGCGGAGCGGTACCGCCGGCTGCATGTGATCGTCGGCGACTCGAACATGGCGGAGCCGACCACGTTGCTGAAGGTCGGCACCGCGAACCTGGTGCTGGAGATGGTGGAACGGGGCGTGCAGTTCCGCGACTTCAGTCTGGACAACCCGATTCGGGCGATCCGGGAGATCAGTCACGATTTGACCGGCCGGCGGCTGGTGCGGCTGGCCGGCGGCCGGGAAGCCTCCGCGCTGGAGATCCAACGGGAGTACCACGCACGCGCCGTCGAGCATGTCGAGCGGCATTCGCCGGACCCGGTTTCCCAGCGGGTGGTGGAACTCTGGGGCCGCGCGCTGGATGCCGTCGAGCAGCATGATCTGTCCCTGATCGACAGGGAGATCGATTGGGCGATCAAGCACCGGCTGGTTGAGCAGTACCGCTCGAAGAACGGTCTCGAGCTGTCCAATCCACGGGTGGCGCAACTGGACCTCGCCTACCACGACATCCGGCGCGGCCGGGGCGTGTTCGATCTGTTGCAGCGCAAGGGGTTGATCGACCGGGTGACCGATGACGGGGAGATCGAGCTCGCCAAGGACACTCCGCCGCAGAGCACCCGTGCCAAGCTCCGGGGTGACTTCATCGCGGCCGCACAGGATGCCGGGCGCGACTTCACCGTGGACTGGGTGCACCTGAAGCTGAACGACCAGGCGCAACGGACGGTGTTGTGCAAGGACCCGTTCCGCGCCGTCGACGAGCGGGTGGAACGCCTGATCTCCTCGCTCTGATCTCCTCCCGCTGAGCGCGCGGGCGCGCTCCCGCGTTGGCTATCTCACCGCCGCCAGCACGGTGTCCCGTTGCGCGCCGCGGGCACCATGTGGTGATCAGGATCTCGCGCGTCCTTCGCGTCCTGCCACACGTCGTGACCTGCGGCAACGGTGCCACTTGCGCCAGATTGCTGATCGCGAACCTCACCCGCAACCGGCATTCGGTTGTAGCTCTGGCTGTCAGCCTGACTGCAAGCTGTGAATGGTTCACAACAACCGAAGATATTGAGCCAGTATTTCTTGATGTTTACACGCAGTTCACCAACGTTCACCACGTGCGATGAAAGGGTCGCGAGGCAGTCGTGATGAGGGGTGCTGATCGGGTTGCAGCAGCTACTGCGAGCGTGTGATGAGGTGCTGACCACTTGGGTCACGGCTCTTCCGCTGATCACATTCGTCTGGTGGCTGCTCATCAAGTGGCGCACGCGGGCCGACGACTACCGGCTGGCTGCCACCACGGCCGTCCTCGACATCAGCCTGGTGCTGACCACGTTGTCCGTGCTGTACGTGGTGACGGTGCCGATGTCCGAGGTGCCGGTCGGGATGACCAAGCTGGCGCCTGGCGCGGACATCGAGGCTGGCGTGTTCGGCCACGAGTCAATCTGGCAGGTCATCGGCAACCTCGTCCTGATGGTCCCGATCGGTGCGATCGCGCCGCTGCGCATCCGGCCGCTGTACGGGCTCGGCAGGGTGGCGCTGGCAGCCGCGGCTCTGTCGTTGGTGATCGAGCTGACGCAGTACGTGTTGGCTTCCGGACGGGTCACGGCCACGGACGACGTCCTGTTGAACACCATCGGCGCGGTTCTCGGTGCGATGATCACGCAGCGCTGGTGGCGCTGGGGTGGGCTGCACTGGACCACGCTGAGCCGGATCCTTCGGGATACCCGCGCGGAGGGCCTGCTCGGTACCACCAGCGTTGAGCAGAGCCACGTGACCGTCGACGAGCTCATCGAGCGGCGGTCGCAGTGGCCGTCCAGACCCCCATGGCGGCGCGACACGCCCCGGACGTTCTCCGGCGGCGGCTCGGCGGCTGGCGGCTCGGCGGCCGGTGGCGCGAGTGGGGTGGCGGTCCGGGAACGCGCGAGGATCCTCGGGGGCGACGGGGCCGATACCCAGAGCTCCGCCGGCCTTCGCATCCGGCAGGGCGCCGGCGGTAGACACCGCCGCGACCAACCGCGCTGATCACCGATCGGCGTCTTGGCCGGTTGGCCGCACCACGAGCTCGTTGACGTCCACATGCGCTGGCTGCCGCACCGCGTACAGCACGGCGCGGGCGATGTCGTCGGCGGCGATCATCGGCTTCGCCCGCAGCTCGGGACCGGGCATGTCGGTGTCCACGATGCCGGGCTGCACGATGGTCACCCGCACCCCGGTGCCAACCAGGTCCGCCCGGATATTCGCGGCCAGCGCGCTGGTCGCCCACTTCGTCGCGGAGTACAGGTTTCCTGGTCGCACCCCGGTGCCCGCCACCGAACCGGTGATCACCAAGTGGCCTTGCCGCCGGATCAGCGCCGGCAGCGTCGCCCGCGCGGTGATCGCCACGCCGTAGACGTTCGTGAGAATCATGTCGCGCCACGCAGCGACGTCCGGCGTCTCTGAGGTTTCCCGGAACGAGGTGTTCACCAGCGCGCCGGCGTTGGCGAACACCACGTCCAGGCCGCCGAAGCTCTCCTCGATGTTCCGCACCGCCGCGGTGAGCTGGTCCCACTCCGTGACATCGCAAGCGATCGGGAGCACGGCATCACCACCGAGCTCCTCGACGATCGGCGTGAGCCGATCACGCGAGCGCGCCGTCGCCGCGATGCGGTAGCCGGACGCGTGTGCCATTCGTGCGGTGGCGGCGCCGATACCCCGCGACGCCCCAGTGATCATCATGACTGGCTCGGACACGCGGCCAGGCTACAACCAAGCCGTGCGTACTGGGCGCTAGCGCAGCTGCGCGAGCGGGCCGTCCACCTTCGCGGGGTCGGCGCAGCTGGAAAGCGGGTCGACGAGCGAGCAGCTGCCTGGCCGCTTGGCGAGCCGGTAGCCATCCGGAACGCCGCCGCGCGCGACCGTTTGCCGGTAGATCGGCACCGCGTCCGTTGGCCTTCGGGTCAGTGCGGGATCCGTCAGAACGTCCACTGTGTACAGCCCGAACCGGGATCGGTAGCTGCCCCACTCGTAGTTGTCCGCGAGGCTCCAGTAGTTGTAGCCGATCACGTTCATCCCGTCGGCTTTCGCGCGCTGCACCCAGTAAATCGAGTCGTTCAGGTGGTCCGAGCGGGTGTAGCCGTCATCGCGGGCCCGGCCGTTGTCGGTCGGCATGCCGTTCTCAACGATATACAGCGGCAAGCCGGGAAAGCGCCTGGCATAGAAGCGAAGCGCGTAGTAGATGCCTTCCGGCTGCGGCTCGATCCTCCAGAATTCGCCTGTCGCACCGTAGATCGCGGAGAAGTTGTCCAGGCTGAAGCCGTAGTAGTAATTCAGCCCGACGAAGTCCAGCTTGTCCTTGACCCTGTCCACGAAGAACAGGTCGGTCAGGCCGTTGAACCCGGAGATGAACGCGGCGTTGCTGGTGATCTGCGCGCCCGCGTCGATCTCGTGCAGCGCGTCGTAGGCCAACCGGTGCGCGGCCACCAGGTTGTCGGCAACGGTGAAGAACTGGGCCGGATTGATCGCACCGATGGTCAGTTCGTGGTTGATGAACACGATCGGCTCGTTGAACGTGACCCACAGGACGCCCCGATCCCGGTAGCGCCGCACGATCTCGCGGCTGAACGCGAGCCAGTCGTCAACGGTCTTCCGGTTGGTCCAGCCGCCCTGATCGAGCACCCAGCCGGGATAGACGAAGTGCGCCAAGGAAATCATCGGGGTCATGCCGGCCAGCTCAACGCGGCGAAGCAGGTCGTCGTAGTAGGCCAGTTCCGCGTCGTCCCACTCGTCGGGCCGCGGCTGAACGCGGGCCCATTCGACACTGAACCGGAACGTGTTTACGCCCAGGTCCGCGGCGCGCTGGAGGTCTTCCGGGTAGCGGTGCCGGAAGTCAACCGAGTCCCGGTAAGGATCAACCTCGCCGTTGCCCTCGTTCCGCGCCACATACCTCGACCAGTTGCTGTCCGGTGCGTCCCCCTCGGACTGGTAGCCGGACATCGCCACACCCCAGTAAAACGACCTCGACCACCGGGTCCTCGCACTGGCGGTGGCACCCGGTCCGAATAGCGCGAAGGGCGGGAGCAGCGTGAAGGTAGCTGCGATGCCGGCGAGCGCCCGGCGTCGCGAGATTCTGGACGTGATCACCGGACGTCCTTTCTCGTTGGGTACGGACCGATACGCAATGACGTGAAGGATGTTCACATTTGTTCTCACCGATCGGCAACCGGCTGCTGATCTCGTGATGACAGGATTGGCACATGCTTCCCCTGGACGGTGTAACGGTCGTGGCACTCGAGCAAGCGGTCGCGGTGCCATTCGCGACACGGCAGCTCGCCGACCTCGGCGCCAGAGTGATCAAGATCGAGCGTCCGGACGGCGACTTCGCGCGCGGCTACGACACCACGGTTCGCGGGCTATCCAGCCACTTCGTCTGGCTCAACCGCAGTAAGGAAAGCGTGGTGCTGGACCTGAAAACCGACCGCGATCGCGAGGTGATGGGCAAGCTGCTCGGTAAGGCCGACGTCTTCGTGCAGAACCTGGCGCCCGGTGCCGCCGAGCGGCTCGGACTGGGTGCCGATCTGCTCACCGCGGAGCATCCCAGGTTGATCGTCTGCGACCTTTCCGGCTACGGCAGCACCGGCCCGTACCGCGCCAAGAAGGCCTACGACCTGCTGGTGCAATGCGAGACAGGCGTCGTATCGATCACCGGGAACGAGGCGGAACCGGCGAAGGCCGGCATCCCGGTGGCGGACATCGCGGGCGGGATGTACGCGTACAGCGGCATCCTGGCCGCGCTGTACGAGCGGGAACGCACCGGGCGCGGCAGCGCGTTCGAGGTGTCCCTGTTCGACGCGCTCGGCGAGTGGATGGGTTACCCCTACTACTACGCCAGCTACGGCGGAACGGCGCCGCCGCGAGCGGGGGCGCGGCACGCGGCCATCGCGCCGTACGGGCCGTTTCGGACCGGGGACGGCGCGCAGGTGTTCCTCGCCGTACAGAACGAGCGCGAGTGGGTGGCGCTGTGCGAGTACGTGCTGCGTTACCCGGAGCTGGCCACCGACGACCGGTTCGCCAGCAACCCGCTGCGGGTGGAACACCAGCCGCAGCTGCGGCAGGCGATCGAATCCGCCTTCGCCGAGCTCACCGGCGCGCAGGTGCTGGAGAGGCTGGACGAGGCCGGGATCGCCAACGCACGGATGCGGGAGGTCCAGGAGTTCGCCGAGCATCCGCAACTCGCGGCGCGGGACCGCTGGCGGGAGGTGAACACCGAGGCCGGACCGGTGCACGCGTTGCGGCCGCCGGTGACGACGGCCGGGCGGGAGGCCCGGATGGACTCGATACCTCGGCTCGGCGAGCACACCGAAGCGGTGCTCGCCGAGCTCGAGTAGCCCGCCCGCAGCGCGTCAGCGAACTGGCTCAGGGACCTTGGGCTCCTCAGGGGACGCCGGGGCGTCCCGAAGGCCGGCCCGCTCGTGCACGCGGCGCAACGGCTTCGGCGCCCACCACGCCCACCGTCCGAGCATCCGGATCCCGGCAGGTACCAGCACCCCGCGGATCAGCGTGGCGTCGATCAGGATCGCCAGTCCGCTACCGAGGCCGAACATCTGGATGAAGCTGACCCCGCTTGTCACGAACGCGAAGAAGCTCACGGCCAGCAGCGCCGCCGCCATGGACACCAGCCGGCCGGTTCGGGACATGCCCTGCACCACGGCATCCATGGCGCTCGCGCCGCCGTCCCGAAGCTCCTTGATCCTGCTGAGCACGAACACCTCGTAATCCATGGACAGCCCGAACACGATGCAGAACAGCAGCATCAGCATGCTGGTGTTCAGTGGCATCGGCGTGAAGCCGAGCAACGACGCCAGCGCCCCTTCCTGGAAGATCCACACCAGCACACCGAGCGTGGCCGACAGCCCGAGCACGTTGAACAGCAGCGCCCGCAACGGTTGCAGCAGGCTGCCGCTGAACAGGAACAGCAGCACGAACGTCGTGATGGCGATCAGCGCCATGGCCAGCGGCAGCCGGTCACCGATCGAGGCTTTGCTGTCCACCAGGGCCGCGGACTCGCCGCCGACCATGATCCGCGCACCGGCCGGCGGCGCTTCCTGACGGATCGAGCCGACCAGGTCCTGCGCGGTCGCTGAATGGGTGTCGGCCGTGGTCGTGACGGTGATGCGCTGGGCGTTCGGGCGAGCCAGCGCCGCGTCGGTCGGCGCGGAACCGGCCGACCGACCGTCCACGAATCCGCCCGCGCTCGACGACACGTGGGTCACACCAGGGAGTTCCGATACCCGTCCCGCGTAGTCCGCCAGCGGAGCCTGCCGCACGTTCCCCGTCGCCACAATCTCGATCGCACCGGTGTCCGCGTTCGGGAAGTCGCTGCGGAGCGTGTCGCCGACCACCCTGCTCGGTGACGACTGCGGCAGCACCCGGTCGTCCGGCATGCCGAAGTCCACCCGCAGCAACGGGACCGCAGCGACGATCAGCACGATGAGCACCGGAGCGGCGGCGAGCAGCGGTCGCCGGGTAACTCCGGTCGCCACCCGTGCCCAGAACCGGGACTCCGCACTGGGTGCGCGCTTGGCCCACGGCAGGCGGCCCGCGTTGGTCCGATGGCCGAGCACCGCGAGCAGTGCCGGCAGCACCACGATCGCGCTGACGATCGCGATGAGCACCACGCCGATGCCGGCGTAGGCGAACGAGCGCAGGAAGTACAGCGGGAACAGCAGCAGCGCGGCCAGCGCGACGGCGACCGTGGCGCCACTGAACACGATGGTGCGGCCAGCCGTTTCCACGGTGCGCACCACCGCGGCGGTCACGTCCCGCCCGGCCGCGAGCTCTTCGCGGAACCGGTAGACACTGAGTAACGCATAGTCGATGGCGAGGCCGAGCCCGAGTGCCGTGGTCAGGTTGATGGCGAACACGGAGACATCGGTCATCGACCCGAGTACGGACAGCTCCGCGAATGTGCCAAGGATCGCGATACCGCCGACGGCCAGTGGGAGCAGCGCCGAGACGATGCTGCCGAACACGATCACCAGCAGCAGCAGGATCACCGGCACCGCGATCGCCTCGGCCACCGCCAGGTCGGTTGCCACTTGCTCCGGCACGTCGTGCAGAACCGCTTTGCCCCCGCCGAGCCGCACCGTCATCGGCCCCTCGTCTCCGGTGTATCGCTCGCGGAGATCGGCAACGTCGCCGTCTCCGTCGGCGAGGTGGGCCAGCACCAGGGCGGAGCGCCCGTCGTCGGAACGCATCGGTGGCGCGTTGGTGCTCCAGTAGGACACCACCTGGGACAGCGCCGGGTCGCCCGCGAGTTCCTCGGTGAGCTGGCCACCGGTGGTGCGGGCGGTCGGGTCGTCCACCGTCCCGGATTTCGCGTTGACCACGAACACCAGGTCGGCCTGGCCGCCGAACCGGGAGTCGATGAGGTCCTGGGCTTGGCTGGACTCCGCCGCCGGATCGGCGAAGCCCTCGGATTTCAGTTTGTCGAACGCGGTGAAACCGAAAGCGCCGGCCGCGACGAGCAAGAGCAACGTCACCACCAGGATTGGGCGTGCACGTCTGGCCGCGAACCGGCCGATGCTGCTGAACATGGGTGCCCCCGGAAGGTGTGGATGTTGACATGCATAAACTTTCCGTGTGTTAACTTGGCATCGATGTTTACAACTGTCAACATGCAAGCGTGGCGAAGACGGCGAAGTCTGAGAAATCTGAGAGCGCTCGGCGCGGCTACCACCACGGCGACCTGCGCAACGCGCTGATCGAGGCGGCTGCCCAGCTCGCGCTGGACGGCGGCCCCGAGTCGGTCACCATCCGGGCCGCCGCCCGCGCCGTTGGGGTGACCCCCACCGCCGCCTACCGCCATTTCGCCGGTCACGAAGAGCTGGTGGAGGCCGCCAAGCAGCAGGCGATGGAGCACCTGACGGGGGCGATGGCTGCGGAGATCCGTAGCCGCCCGGACATCGACGACCGGACCTTGCGGGCGTTGAGCGACTTCGCCGCGATCGGCCGTGGCTACCTCAACTTCGCGCTCGACCACCCCGGTTTGTTCCGCACCGCGTTCTCGCGCGGCGGTCCGCTGTTGCCGCCGCCAGAGGAGCAGACCGCGGAAAGCCCGTTCCGCAAGCTGGTCGATGCGATGGACGAGCTGGTCAACGTCGGCTACCTGCCGGCCGAGCGGCGACCGCTTGCCGAGCTGACCGCGTGGTCGATGGTGCACGGCCTGGCCATGCTGGTGCTGGAGGGGCCGTTGCGCGAGATCGACGAGCAGACGCGGCACCAGGTGTTGCTTCGCAGCATCGAAATAATGGGTTCCGGGCTCAGCGGATCGCCGCTGCCGGCGGAACTACGTGCGGTGCTCGCGGACCTGGCGGGCGATCTCGACAGTGACGGTGAACACACTCCGTAGCCCGTGAATCCTGTTGATCACACGGTCGTGTGGGCGTTCTTTCCGTAACGCGCTACCAGCCCGTTATTAGATCCCGATCATGCTCTTCCGTTTTCACCCGACCGTGACGTAGGTTACTTGCGCGTACGGGTGCCGGGAATTCACTCCACGTGATTGCCGATTGCGTTGCCATGCCGTCGGACGTGGGGCCCGTGCGGTGACGAGGGAAGGGAAAATGCGTATGCCTCTGAGACACCGACGAGGGCGACGCGGGCTGGCAGCACTGGCGACCGGGGTCGCGGCCGCCGCGGCAGCACTGTCCGTGACCCCGGCGCATGCTGCCGAGGGCACGATCCAGCTCGCGAATACGGAACAGGCCGTGCCCGGCAGCTACATCGTGGTACTGGCCGACGACAAGCTCGGCGCCGCGCCGAATGGACCGATCGGGGCGATCGCCCGCGACGTTCTGTCCACGGCGACCAACCTGACCGGAAGGTACGGTGGCGCGGTTACCCGCACCTTCTCCTCGGCGTTGCACGGGTACTCCGTTCAACTGTCCGAGGACCAGGCACGCAAGCTGGCCGCGGATCCCGCGGTGAGCTACGTGCAGCAGAACCAGCGGGTGCACGCGTACGACACCCAGCAGAACCCGCCGTCGTGGGGGATCGATCGGCTCGACCAACGCGATCTTCCGCTGGACAAGTCGTACACCGATCAGCCGAGCGAAGGCGTGAACGCCTACGTCATCGACACCGGCGTGCGGATCAGCCACGCGGACTTCCAGGGCCGCGCGGCTTACGGGTTCGACGCCGTTGACGGTGACAACGACGCCAACGACGGCAACGGGCACGGCACGCACGTGGCCGGCACCATCGCCGGCGCGGCGCACGGTGTCGCGAAGAACGCGAACATCGTTGGCGTGCGGGTGCTGGACAACCAAGGCTCCGGCACCACCGACCAGGTCGTCGCTGGCATCGACTGGGTGACCGCGAATCACTCCGGGCCATCGGTGGCGAACATGAGCCTCGGTGGCAACGCCGACCAGGCGTTGGACGACGCGGTACGCCGTTCGATCGAATCGGGTGTCACGTACTCGATCGCGGCCGGCAACGGCAACGTCGTCGGGTTGCCCGAGGACGCTGGTACGAAGTCACCGGCAAGGGTCGAGGAGGCCATCACCGTCTCGGCGACCGACAACACGGACGCCAAGCCGCTGTGGTCGAACATTGGTTCGGTGGTCGACCTGTTCGCGCCCGGCGTGGACATCACCTCCACCTGGAACACCGGAGATGAGGCCACGAACACGATCAGCGGGACGTCCATGGCTGCCCCGCACGTCGCCGGTGCTGCCGCGCAGTACCTCGCGGCGAATCCGTCGGCCACGCCCGCGCAGGTGCAGGACGCACTGGTGGGCCACGCCAGCAAGGACAAGGTCAGCAATACCCTCGGAACGGCCAACCGGCTGCTCTACGTCGGCAACTGACCCACGTCCGCCGGTGTCGTCAGGGAGGCGGCGAGTCGAGCAGTGGTAACAACGGGGTGCGCTGGTCCTCAGGTAGGTAACCGGCGTAGTAGTCGTACAGCGCACGCCTTGCCAGTCGGGAAGCTCGCTCGCCGTCTCCCGCGCGGACGGCCTCCAATACCTCGCCATGGTGCTCCAGCGAGGTGCGCATCACGGCGCGGCGGTCCGGGGCGTGCTGCAGCTTGTCCTTGATCAACTCCAGCACGACATCCCGCACCACCTCGCCGCACACCACGATCAGCGGATTTCCGGTTGCGCGCGCTACGGCGTCGTGGAACGCCACGTCGGCGTGGCTGAACGCCAGGTAGTCCGGCTCCCGCGCCGCGGCGAGCGCGCCCATCTCGTCAAGCGCCGAAGTCATCTCCGCCAGCTGCTCGTCGGTACGCAGTCGCGCGGCCAGCAGGTAGGCCGATCCCTCGAGCAGCATTCGGAACTGCAGCAGCTCCCCGAATCCCAGCTGCCCGGCACGGGCCAACCGGTGCATGGATCTGTGCAGTGCGGCAGGAGAGGCGGAGAGCACCTCGGGACCGCGCGGATCGCCAGGGCGGGACCGGATCACCTCGCTGGACTGCAGCACGCGCAGTGCTTCGCGCACGGTCGAGCGGCTGACCTCGAACTGGCTCATCAGGTCACGCTCGCTCGGCAACCGCTGGCCGGGGGTGAGCTCGCCGGCCAGCACCGCGTGCTCGATCTGCTCCACGATGCGCTGGTACGCGTGGACCGGGGAAACCGGTTCGAATTTCACGGCACGGTGTTCCTTGACGGTGTTCCTTGACGGGTCTCTTGACCGGGTTGGCGAGTGCTGGAAACCTAGGCTACTGGTCCGACCAGCATACTGGTTCCCGGAGGACTGATGCGGCGAAAAGCCCGGTGCGCGGCGGTTCTCGCGCTGCTCGCCGTGCTTTCGAGCTGCTCGGCCGGATCGACCGCGACGGTGTCCCAGGACGAGTCCACGCTCTCCGTGGGATTCACCGCGGAACCGGAGAACTTCGACTTCACTAGCACGGACGGCGCCGCCATCCCGCAAGCGCTGCTATACAACGTCTACGAGAGCCTGGTGAAGGTCGACGCGCGGGGCCGGATCAAGCCGCTGCTCGCGAAGTCATGGACGGTCAGCCGGGACCGCACGGTGTACGACTTCCAGCTCCGGCCGGACGCCACCTTCAGCAACGGCGCCAAGTTCACCGCGCGGGACGTGAAATTCTCCATCGAGCGGGCCAAGACCGACTGGACGATATCCCTGAAGTCCAAAATGGACGTTGTGGATCGGGTGGAGGTGCTCGGTCCCACCCACGCCCGGGTGGTGCTGAGCAGGCCGAGCAACTCGTGGCTGTTCGACATGGCAAGCCGGGTCGGGGCGATGTTCAGCCGGACCGGCGTCGCGGATCTGGCGAACAAGCCGGTGGGCACCGGACCCTACGTGGTGGCTGATCGTCGCCGGGGAGATTCCATCGTGCTGCCCGAGAATCCGAACTACTGGGGCCGTAAACCGGCTTACCGCACGGTGGTGCTGAAGTACATCGCGGATCCGACCGCGTTGAACAACGCCTTGCTGAGCAACGAGATCGACGTGATCTCGCAGATCACCGCGCCCGATTCGGTGCCGCAATTCGAGGCGGACAACCGGTTTCGGGTTATCCAGGGCACCACCAGCGGCGAGGTGGTGCTTGCCTACAACAACGCCAAGCCACCGCTGGACGATGTCCGGGTGCGCCGGGCACTGACCATGGCGATCGACCGGAAAGCCTTGCTGGACACGGCTTGGGCCGGGCGGGGTGAGCTGATCGGCAGCATGGTCCCGCCGACCGACCCCTGGTTCGAAGACCTCTCCGGTGCCTACCCGCACGATCCCGCGCGGGCGAAACGGCTGCTCGCCTCCGCCGGCAAGCAGAACATGTCGCTGCGGCTGCGCATCGCGAACCTGCCGTACGCGATGTCCGCGGCCCAGGTCATCGAGTCCGAACTGAGCGAGATCGGAGTCCGGGTGACCATCGAGCCGCTGGATTTCCCCGCCGTGTGGCTCAAGGAGGTGTTCACCGACCACGACTACGACATGTCGATCGTGCAGCACGTCGAGGCGCGGGACATCGTCACGTTCGGCGATCCGGACTTCTACTGGGGATACCACAACCCGCGCGTGGCACGCCTGCTGGAGCAGGCCGACAGCGGGCCGCCGAGCCGGCAGGCCGGCACCATGCGCCGCGTCGCGAGGCAGATCACCGCCGATGCCGCGGCCAACTGGCTGTTCCTGTTCCCCAACGTGATCGCGGCCAAGACGAAGGTAACCGGCCTGGTGCCAAACCAGGTCAGTGAGTCGTTCGACCTCACGGGCGTGAAGCCGGCCCGATGACGACCTCGGCTGTGCTCATGGCGCTCGCGCGGCGTGCCGCGATCCTGCTGGCCAGCGTGCTGGTGGCGTCCGTGGTGATCTTCCTCTTCATGACGGTGATCCCCGGCGATCCAGCACAGGTCGCGCTCGGCGTGAACGCCACCCCGGAGCTGCTCGCCAGGACCCGGCATGAGTTCGGGCTGGACCGGCCGCTGATCAGCCAGTACCTGGACTGGGTTGGCGGCGTCTTCTCCGGTGACTTCGGAACGTCCTACGTCACGCGCGAGCCGATCGGCCCGCAGTTGGTCGACCGGCTCGGGGTCACGGTGTGGCTGGTCGGCACCGGCATGCTGGTGGCGCTCGCGATGGCGATCCCGCTCGGCACGCTGGCCGCGGTGCGGCACCGCAAACCGAGCGGTGCGGCCATCTCCGGGTTCGCGCAGCTCGGTATCGCGGTGCCCGCGTTCCTCGCCGGGATGCTGCTCGTCCAGCTGTTCGCGGTCCGGCTCGGCTGGTTGCCGTCCGGCGGCTGGACGCCGCCGAACCAGGACGCCGGCGCGTTCCTGCGCGGCCTTGTGCTGCCGGCGCTTTCGCTCGGGCTGGTGCAGGGCGCGGTGCTCACCCGGTACGTGCGCACGTCGGTGCTGGACACGCTCGGCCAGGACTACCTGCGCACCGCGCGGTCGAAGGGGCTGCGGCCGTATCAGGCGCTGTTCCGGCACGGGCTGCGCAACGCCGCGCTGCCGGTGATCACCGTGCTCGGGCTGCAGCTCGCCACCCTGCTGATTGGCGCGGTGGTGGTGGAGCGGGTGTTCGTGCTGCCGGGGCTCGGCAGCATGCTGCTGGATTCGGTGGCGTCCCGCGATCTGCTCGCGGTGCAGGGCATCGTGCTGGTGCTGGTGGTCGGCGTGTTGCTGGTGAACTTCGTGGTGGACCTGCTGTACACGGTTCTCGACCCGCGGCTTCGGGGGTCGTGATGGCCCTCGCGCAGCGTTCCCGGAACGCCAGCCTGCTCGCCGGCGGCACGCTGGTCGGCCTGGTGGTGCTCGCCGCGCTGGTGTCCTTCGGGTGGACGCCGCACGATCCGCTGCGGGTGGAGGCCACCGATCGGCTGCTCGGGCCGACCGGCCGGTACGTGTTCGGCACCGACAGATTCGGCCGGGACGTGGCAAGCCAGCTGCTGGTGGGCGCCCGCAGCACGCTCTACGTCGGGGTGGTGGCGGTCGGGCTGGCCGCGCTGGTCGGCACCCCGCTCGGCATCCTCGCCGGTATGTCCCGGCGCTGGCTCGGCGAGTTCGTGATGCGGGCGAACGACCTGGTGCTGGCGTTTCCCGCGCTGCTGCTGGCGATCATGTTCGGCGCGGTTTTCGGCGCCGGCACGCTGACCGCCATGATCGCGATCGGGATCGCGACGGTGCCGTCCTTCGCGCGCATCGCGCGGTCCGGGACGCTGCAGGTGATGAGCACCGAGTACGTGCTCGCCGCCAGGGCTGCCGGGCGCTCGCCGGCGTTCATCGCACGCCGGCACGTGCTGCCGAACATCGCCGGGCTGGTGATCGTGCAGTGCTCGGTGTCGTTCGCGATCGCCGTGCTCGCCGAGGCGGCGCTGTCCTTCCTCGGGTTCGGCACCCGGCCGCCGACGCCGTCCTGGGGCCGGATGCTGCAGGAATCCCAGGAACTCCTCGCCGTGGAACCCAGGCTCGCGCTCATCCCCGGCATCGCCATCGCGCTCGCGGTGCTCGGCTTCAACTTGCTCGGCGACGGCCTGCGTGACCGCTTCGACCCGCGCCTGGAGGCCTACCGATGACCGTGCTGCGGGTGGACGAGCTGTCGGTGTCGGCTGGCGGGCAGTCGTTGGTGCGCGACGTGTCGTTCCAGATCGGTGCCGGCGAGCGGGTCGGGCTGATCGGCGAATCCGGCTCCGGCAAGACGCTGACCGCGTCGTCGGTGCTCGGTTTGCTGCCGGACGGGTTGCACGCGACCGGATCGGTGCGGCTCGGCGAGCAGGAGCTGCTCGGCGCGAGCGAGCGAACCCTGTCCCGGCTGCGTGGCATGGAGATCTCGATGGTGTTCCAGGAACCCATGACCGCGCTGAACCCGTCGATGCGGGTCGGCAGCCAGGTCGCCGAGCCCATGCTGCTGCACGGCACCCGACCGGATCGGCGCGCGGCGCGCAGCGCGGCGGTGGAACTGTTCGACTCGGTGCGGTTACCGGACCCGGAAGGCACCGCACGGGCCTACCCCCACCAACTCTCCGGCGGGCAGCGCCAGCGCGTGCTGCTGGCGATCGCGCTGGCCAACGACCCGGCGCTGCTGATCTGTGACGAGCCGACAACCGCGCTCGACGTCACGGTGCAGGCGCAGATCCTGGCGCTGATCCTGGCCGCGACGAGGGAACGGGACACCGCGTTGCTGTTCATCACCCACGATCTCGCGGTGGTGGCCTCGGTATGCGAACGGGTGCTTGTGATGCTGGACGGCGAGATCATCGAGTCCGGCGGCACCCGCGAGGTGCTCAGCAGCCCACGGCACGAGTACACCGGGAAGCTGCTCGCCGCTTCGGACCTGGAGGCGCGATGACGGCGCCGAGCGAACCACCCGCGGCTACCCAGCCGCTGATCGAAGCGCGCGATCTCGAGCGCCGCTACACCCGCTCCCGCCGGCGCTCGGTGCACGCGCTGCGCGGGGTGTCCTTCGAGATCGCCGCGGGGCAACGGTTCGGCATCGTGGGCGAGTCCGGCTCCGGAAAGTCCACTTTGGTCAGGTTGCTGGCGGCGCTCGACACGCCAACCGCCGGCTCGGTGTCCTTCCGAGGCAACCGGATCGACGGCGTGGCTGAGCGGGGTTTGCGGTTCCTCCGTTCCGAGCTGCAGATCGTTTTCCAGGATCCGATGGGCTCCCTCGACCCGCGGATGCGGGTACGGGACATCATCCGCGAGCCGCTCGGCCGGACCCGGCGCGCCGAGCACACCGAGCGCGTCGCGGAGCTGCTTGAGGCCGTCGAGCTGCCTGCCGACTCCGGGCAGCGCTACCCGCACCAGTTCTCCGGCGGGCAACGGCAGCGCATCTCAATCGCCCGCGCGCTTGCCCCACGGCCGAGCGTGCTGATCGCCGACGAACCGGTGAGCGCACTGGATGTTTCGGTGCGGGCACAGATCCTGGACCTGCTGCTGGATCTGGTGGAACGCCTCGGGCTCACCCTGGTCTTCGTCTCGCACGACCTCAACGTGGTGCGGTACGTGTGCGACGAAGTAGCGGTGATGCGGCACGGCGAGATCGTCGAGCGCGGCCCGATCGACCGGGTCTACGCGGAGCCAGCACATCCGTACACCCAGCAGCTGCTCGCGGCGGCCCCATCGCTGCGGGCGGCACTGGCCCGACTGGAGGAAGGACCCTGATGTTCGATCCGGCCACAACCGTCGACTACTCCAAACTGTTCCGAATGGACGGCCGGCGCGCGGTGGTGCTCGGCGCCGGCAGCGGGATCGGCCGCGAGTCGGCGCGGGCGCTTGCCGCGCACGGCGCGTCGGTGGTCTGCGCCGATCGGGACGTCGACGCGGCCGCGGAGACCGCCAAGCTCGTCGGCACGGCCGCCGAAACCTACGAGATCGACCTGCTCGAGGCCGGCTCGGCGGAGCGCGCCGCGGCGGAGCTCGGCGAGGTGCACACCGTGGTGCTCACCGCCGCCCTGAACGTGCGCAAGCGGCTGCTCGACTACACCCGCGACGAGTTCGACCGGGTCATCGCGCTGAACCTGGCAGGTGCCTTCGACGTGGTGCGGGCGTTCGGCGCCGGCATGGTCAGCCGCGGTGCGGGCAGCATCATCGCGTTCTCGTCGATTCGCGGCACCACGGTGGAACCGGGACAGGGACCGTACGCCGCCACCAAGGCGGGCCTCGTGCAGCTACTTCGAGCCGCCGCGGCGGAGTTCGGGCCAGCCGGGGTGCGGGTCAACGCGATCGCGCCGGGTGTCGTGGAGACGCCGCTGACCGAGCAGATCAAGGAAAGCCCGGACTGGTACGACGCGTACGCCAGCAAGGGAGCGCTTGGCAGGTGGGCTCGGGCCGACGAGGTGGCGGGGGCAGTGGTGTACTTGGCCTCCGACGCGGCGAGCTTCGTCACCGGAGCGGTGCTGGCCGTGGACGGCGGCTGGACCGCCGTGGATGGACGGTTCAACCCGCCGGCGTCGTGAGGGAGCTGCGATGACCGATGCACCGGATCCCGTGGACCCGGCCGAGCTGACCGCGACGGAACTACTCGAGCACTACCGCCGAGGCGCCCTGTCGCCGGTCGAAGCGCTCGACGGGGTGCTGGCGAGGATCGAGAAGCTCGAACCGACCCTGCACGCGCTGTACGCCTTCGACCAGGACGGCGCGCGGGCGGCCGCGCGGGAATCCGAGGCCCGGTGGCGGGGCGGGCCTGGCGAGGTGCGGGCGCTGGACGGGATCCCGTTGACGCTCAAGGAGAACATCGCGACACGGGGCACGCCCGTGCCGCTCGGCACCGCGGCGACCACCCTGGTTCCGGCGGCCGCCGACGCGCCGGCGGCCGCGCGGGCGAAGGAGGCGGGCGGCGTGTTGCTCGCCAAGACCACGATGCCGGACTACGGGATGCTGACCTCGGGTTTGTCCAGTTTCCACACCGCCACCCGCAACCCGTGGGACACCGCCCGCACGCCAGGGGGTTCCAGTGCGGGCGCCGCCGCGGCCGCCGCGGCCGGATACGGACCGCTGCACGTGGGTACCGATATCGGCGGCTCGATCCGGCTGCCGGCCGGCTGGTGCGGCGTGGTCGGGCTGAAGCCGAGTTTCGGCAGGGTCCCGGTGCACCCGCCGTTCCTCGGCCGGGCGCACGGGCCGATTACCCGCACGGTGTCCGACGCGGCGCTGTTCATGAGCGTGCTGGCACAACCGGATGCCCGCGACCACCTCGGCCTGCCGCCAGCCGAGATCGCCTGGGACTCGCTCGCCCTCGGGCTCACCGGGCTGCGGATCGGCCTGCACCTCGACCCGGGCGTCGGGCTGGACGTGCAGAGCGAGGTGCGGGACGCGGTGCTGGAGTCGGCGCGGCTACTCGAAGCGGCCGGCGCCGTCATCGAACCGGTCGAACCGTTTCTGACCAGGGAGATGCTCGACGGCCTCGACCGGTTCTGGCGGGTACGGGCGTGGGCCGATCTGGTCGCGTTGCCGGAAGAACGCCGGCAGCGGGTGCTGCCGTACATCGCGACGTGGGCACGCGGCGGCGCGTCGGTGTCCGGGCTCGACACCTACCGCGGCTTCGGGCAGATCGACGCCATCAGCGTCGCCGCGCTCGGCGCGACATCCGACCACGACTTCGTGCTCTCCCCGGTCTGCCCGGTGTCCGCACCGCCGGCCGAGTCGGCCTCGCCGACCGACGACCCCGAGCGGAACTTCGAGCACATCGCTTTCACGGTGCCCTACAACATGTCCGGCCAGCCCGCCGTGTCGATCAACTGCGGATACACCGGCGCGGGGCAGCCGATCGGCCTGCAGATCGCCGGGCGCCGGTTCGACGACCTCGGCGTGCTCCGGCTGGCCGCTGCCTTCGAGCGGCTGCGGCCCGCGCAGCGCCGGCCTCCGATCGGCTAGCGGCACACGCGGCACGGACGGCACGAATGGGCCACCGGTGCGAGACCGCCGGGGTTTCAGCGCGGGGTGCGTGAAGCCGCGCGCTAGGGTTTGAGATGTGTCAACCGCACGCGCCGAACGACTCGTCAACCTGGTGCTGTGCCTGCTGTCCACCCGCCAGTACCTGACCGCGGAACGTATCCGCGGGATCGTTCCCGGTTACGCGGACGCGGCAAGCGACGAGGCGTTCTTCCGCATGTTCGAGCGGGACAAGAACGAGTTGCGGGAGCTGGGCATCCCGCTGGAAACCGGGAGGAACTCGGCGTTCGACGCGCTCGACGGGTACCGGATCGCCCGGCGCGACTACGAGCTCGGCGAGATCGACCTCGAGCCGGACGAGGCCGCCGCCGTGGCGCTCGCGGTGCGGCTGTGGGACTCGCCGGAACTGACCGGTCAGGCGCACGGTGCGCTGCTGAAACTTCGCGCGGCCGGGGTGGAGGTCGACCAGTCCGCACCGGCCGTTGTGGAGCCACGAGTCCGCACCGAACCCTCGTTCGCGCCGTTGCTCGCGGCCGCGCAGAACACCAGGGCGGTGCGGTTCGACTACCGCAAACCGAACGCCCCCGCCTCCGAAGGGCTTGGCACCAGGACGATCGAACCGTGGGGCGTGGTCTCCTGGCGGGGCCGCTGGTACGTGGTCGGGCACGACCGTGATCGGGAGGCGCCGCGGTGCTTCCGGCTGTCCCGGATTGCCGGCGAGGTCGCCGCGGTGGGGCCCGCGCGGATCCAGCGCCCGGACGGGGTGAACCTGCTGGAGTTCGTGGCCGGCACCGGCGAGGCCGATCCGCCGACGCACACCGCCGCGACGCTCTGGGTGGCCGCCGGCCGCGCGGCCGGGGTACGGCGGCACGGGAAGGTCGTCGAGGAACGTGACGTGGACGGGATGCCCGGCGAGATCATCGAGCTTGAGCTGCACCACCCGGACTCGGCGTCCAGCTGGCTTGCCGGCTTCGGCCCGGATGTGCTGGTGCTGGAGCCGGACGTGCTGGCCAAGATGGTCCGGGAACGGTTACTCGTCGCCGCCGGGCTGGGGGAGCAGCGGTGACCTCGATCGATCAACGGCTGCCGCGGCTGCTTGCGCTCGTGCCGTACCTGCTGGCCCGCCCTGGTATCCCGATCGACGAGGCGGCCACCGATCTCGGGGTGAGCTCCCGGCAGCTGCGCAAGGACCTCGAGCTGCTGTGGATGTGCGGGCTGCCTGGCTACGGGCCCGGCGACCTGATCGACCTGTCGTTCGACGGCGACACCGTGATGGTCACCTACGACGCCGGCATGCGCCGTCCGCTGCGGCTGACCGGCGCGGAGGCCACCGCGCTGCTGGTGGCGCTGCGCGCGCTGGCGAACACCCCGGGTGTGCTGGACGCCGAGGCGGTGCACCGGGCGATCGCGAAGATCGAAACGGCCGCGGGGGAGGCGGAGCCGGCCGGCGTGGTTGTCGGGCCGGGGCTGCGCGAGGCGGACCGGACAGCGGCGATGCGCGAGCAGGTGCAGGACGGGCTGCGGCGCAACCGCGCACTGTGGTTGCGCTACTACACGGCGTCCAGGGATCAGGTCAGCGAGCGAACCGTGGACCCGATGCGGATGCTGATCGTGGAGGGTCGCGGCTACCTGGAGGCGTGGTGCCGGCGCGCCGACGGGGTACGGCTGTTCCGGCTGGACCGGATCGACGACGTGCGGGTGCTCGGCGAACCGGCCGAGCCGCCACCGCAGGCCGAGCCGACCGACGTGTCCGCGGGCGTGTTCCGGCCGGACGCGCAGGCCGGGGCGGCCGAGCTGCGGCTACGGCCGGATGCGCGCTGGGTGGCCGAGTACTACCCGGTGGATGAGTCCGAGGAGCTCGACGACGGCCTCCTCCGGGTACGGATGCGCTATTCGGATGAGTCCTGGATGGTTCGGCTGCTACTCGGTCTCGGCGGCGACGTGCTGGTCGACCGGCCGGTCGAGCTGGCCGAGACGGTCCGTTCCCGCGCCGTCGCCGCGTTGCGGCGGGCAAGTCACCTACCTGTCACCTGAACCCGTTACGGTAAGCAAGTGCCGTTCTTGCCGACCATCGTGTTGCTCACTGTCGGGCTGGTCGTGCTCGGCGTGCTGGGATTTCGGACTTTTGGGGCCTTGCGAAGATTCACCGTAGTGACCACGGTAGTGCGCACTGGGGTACGCAACGATCTCGGTCGGTTGCGGGCTCGGCGAGCGGCCCTGGGGGTCGCGCTCGCCGAGCGCAAGGGCCGGCGAAACAGCAAACATATCGAGGGACAATCGCATCAATCCGGGTACGATTGGGCGGAAGCACAGACAGGAGGCCCACCGTGTTGAACGGACTCAGCCCATGGCACCTCGTCATCTTGGTTCTCGTCGTCGTGGTGTTGTTCGGCGCTAAGCGGCTTCCGGACGCTGCCCGCTCGATCGGTAAGTCCATGAAGATCTTCCGCGCCGAGACCAAGGACTTGGGCGACAAGAAGGACAAGGGTGAGCAGGCCGACGAGTCGGACTCATCCGCCAGTGCCGAGCCCAAGCAGCTGCCGGAAGCGAACTCGCCGGACAAGGCCGGCTCGTCGGAGCAAGACGGGAAGGACGAGCAGATCAAGAACCTGCAGAAGCAGCTCGATGATCTGAAGCAAAGCGAGAACGCGCAGAAGTAACGGCGATCGACCAGAACGGACTTCACGGTGGCAGAGCCTGCCTCCGGCAAACGAGCCGATCGCAGGACGAAGCGAAGGCAGCGGAGCCGGCGACACAACCCCGACGGTTCGATGTCGCTGATCGAGCACATCTACGAGTTCCGTAGGCGGCTCGGCTATCTCCTGCTGTTCGTGCTGCTCGGCGGCATCCTCGGGTTCATTTGGTTCGGCACCAACGTCGGGCCCATCTCGTCGCTCGGCGACCTGATGACCGGCCCGTATTGTGGTCTGCCGAGGGAGATGCGGGTCGAGTTCGACAATCGCGGCTGCCAGCTGCTGCAAACCAAGCCGTTCGAAGGCTTCCTGATCCGGCTCAAGGTCGGTATCGCCGCGGGCATGGTGTTGCTGGCACCAACCTGGCTGTACCAGATCTGGGCGTTCATCGCACCGGGCCTCTACACCAAGGAGCGCAAGTACGCGCTGACCTTCGTCGGCATCGCGACCATCCTGTTCGCCGCCGGCGCCCTGCTTGCCTACCTGCTGGTCCCCACGGCGCTGCACTTCCTCGTCGGGTTCGGCAGCGGCGAGTTCGCGACCGCGCTCGCCGGTAATGACTACATCTCGTTCGTACTGGCCGTGTTGATCATTTTCGGGGTCAGCTTCGAGCTGCCGCTGCTGATCGTGATGCTCAACCGGGTCGGCGTGGTGCGTTACCACCAGCTGAAGAAGTGGCGGCGCGGCATCATCATGGCCCTGTTCGTGTTCGCCGCCTTCGCGACTCCCGGCAACGACCCGTTCTCCATGCTCGCGCTGGCAGTCGCGCTGACCCTGCTGTGCGAGCTGGCCATCCAGCTCTCCCGGCTGCACGACCGGAAGCGGGACCGGCTGCGTGCCTCCGAAGGCTGGGATGACCTCGACGACAACGAGGCCGCCCCGTTCGAGTACACCCCGAGCGAGGTCGACGAACCGGCTACCCCGAGCGGTCGTTCGAGCACCGAAGACGTCACCTAGGCATGCGGGCCGCCCTCATCGTGCACCCCGACTCCGGTCGGGGAGCCGCCGCGCGGGTCGCCGGCACGGTGGCCCGCCGGCTGCGCACCGCGGTCGGCAAGCTCGAGCTGGTCACGCCCACGTCGATCGAGGAGTCGCGGGAGACGCTGCGCCGCGCCCGTGACGGCGGGCTGGAGCTGCTCGTGGTGCTCGGCGGGGATGGCGCCGCGCACCAAGCCGTCCAGGTGTGCGCGGGCAACGATCTGCTGCTCGGGCTGATCCCGTCCGGCACCGGCAACGACCTGGCTCGTGCGCTGGGCATGCCAGACGATCCCGTGCTGGCCGCCGACGCCCTGGCGTTGGCCATCGAAGCTCGGCAGACGCGGCGGATGGACCTCGGGCTGGTCGGCGGTACCTGGTTCGCCACGGTGCTGTGTGCGGGTTTCGACGCGCGCGTGAACGCGCGGGTGAACCGGATGCGCTGGCCGGCCGGGCGCCGCCGCTTCGACGTCGCGACCCTCGCGGAGCTCGCCCGGCTGCGCCCGTACCCGCTACAGGTGCGCACGCCGGACACGGAGCTGGAGATGCCGGCCACACAGGTCGCGGTGGGTAACACCCGGTGGTACGGCGGTGGGATCCCGATCTGCCCCGACGCGGATCCAGGGGACGGTGCGTTCGACATCACCGTGGTCGGCCCGGCCTCCCGCCGTGACCTCGTCCGCATCCTGCCTCGGGCGCGCACCGGCGCTCACGTCGATGATCTCGCGGTGCGCACCCTGCGGGCTCGCGAGGTCTGGCTGGGCGGGAACAACGGCTGGACGGCCTACGCCGACGGGGAACGGTTCGCTGCGCTGCCGCTACGCGCCCGCACCGTCCCGGACGCGCTGCACGTGGTCTCGGTGCCCGTTTCGACGTAGCGTGCCTCGTTCTCTGTAACCGGGTCCCTTCCGGTGGGCACAACGCGACGTGCCGGGCACGATGTGACACCCTGGCCATGTGGCCGAGAGCCTTTCGCGTACCCCGGCCGCGGCCTATGCGGTCTCGAGGCACCGCGCGTCGCACCCGCGATTGACCGACTTCGCCGGTGAGCTGTCCTTCCAGCTGGACGAGTTCCAGGACCAGGCATGTGCCGCTCTCGAGGCGGGGCACGGCGTGCTGCTCTGCGCGCCAACCGGCGCCGGCAAGACGGTGGTCGGCGAGTTCGCCGTGCACCTCGCGTTCGCCGAGGGCCGGAAGTGCTTCTACACCACGCCGATCAAGGCGCTGTCCAACCAGAAGTACGCCGACCTGTGCGCGCGGTACGGGACCGAGGACATCGGGCTGCTCACCGGCGACACGTCGATCAACTCGCACGCGCCGATCGTGGTGATGACCACCGAGGTGCTGCGCAACATGCTCTACGCGGGCTCGACCACCCTGGACGGGCTCGGCTACGTGGTGATGGACGAGATCCACTACCTCGCCGACCGGTTCCGGGGCGCGGTGTGGGAAGAGGTGATCCTGCACCTGCCCCGGTACGTGCGGCTGGTCGGGCTGTCCGCGACGGTCAGCAACGCCGAGGAGTTCGGTGAGTGGCTGCTGGAGGTGCGCGGCGACACCTCGGTGGTGGTTGACGAGCACCGGCCGGTGCCGCTGTGGCAGCAGATGATGGTGGGCAACCGGCTGATGGACCTGTTCGCCGGGGAGCGCAAGAGCACCAGCAAGGGCGCCGAGAACCGGATCAACCCGACGCTGCTGCGCCGCACGGAGGAGATCGGCCGGACGCACGCGCCGGCCTTCGGACCGCGTAGTCGGGGCAGGCGGCGCGGTCCGCCCTCGCGGGCTCCCCGGTTCCGGCCGCCGTCCAGGGTGGACGTGGTGGACCGGCTGGACTCGGCGGGGCTGCTGCCGGCGATCGTGTTCGTGTTCAGCAGGGTCGGCTGCGACGCTGCCGTGGGGCAGTGCGTGCGCTCCGGGCTGCGGCTGAACACCCCGGAGGAGATCGAAGAAGTCCGCCGGATCGTGGACGAGCGCACCCGCGACCTGCCCGAGGGCGATCTGGGCGTCCTCGGCTTCTGGGAGTGGCGCGAGGCGCTGGAACGCGGCATCGCGGGCCACCATGCCGGCCTGCTGCCGGCCTTCAAGGAGACCGTCGAGGAGTTGTTCGTGCGCGGCCTGGTGAAGGTCGTGTTCGCCACCGAGACGCTGGCGCTGGGCATCAACATGCCAGCCAGGACCGTGGTGCTCGAGCGGCTGGTCAAGTACAACGGCGAGGCGCACGTCGATCTCAC
Organism: Pseudonocardiaceae bacterium; assembly: GCA_009379845.1. GTDB lineage: Bacteria > Actinomycetota > Actinomycetes > Mycobacteriales > Pseudonocardiaceae > Tamaricihabitans. Next base: position 86,928 of record WHSZ01000015.1, read on the forward strand.
GCCGGGGGAGTACACCCAGCTCACCGGGCGCGCCGGCAGGCGGGGAATCGACGTGGAGGGCTATGCCGTGGTGATCTGGCAGCCCGGCATGGATCCGAAGCAGGTCGCCGGGCTGGCATCCACCCGCACCTACCCGCTGCGCTCGTCCTTCCGGCCCGGCTACAACATGGCCGTCAACCTGGTGGATCGGGTCGGCGCGGAGCAGGCGCGGGAGTTGCTCGAGCAGTCCTTCGCGCAGTTCCAGGCTGATCGTTCGGTGGTCGGGCTGGCCAAGCGGATCGAGCGCAACGAGGAAGCCCTCGCCGGCTACGCCGAGTCGATGAGCTGCCATCTCGGCGACTTCACCGAGTACGCCGAGCTGCGCAAGAAGCTGAACGATCGGGAGAAGGAGCTCGCGCGGCAGAACAACCAGTCCAAACGCGCCGAGGCCGCCGCATCGCTCGAGACCCTTCGCAAGGGCGACGTGATCGCGGTGCCGGCCGGGCGGCGCGCCGGCCTGGCGATCGTGATCGACCCCGGCACCGATCCGCTCAGCGAACCGCGCCCGCTGGTGGTTACCGAGGACCGCTGGGCCGGCCGGCTCTCCGTCGCGGATTTCCCGACGCCGGTGGAATCCCTCGGTCGCGTCAAACTGCCGAAGCAGGTGGACACTCGCTCTCCCCGGTCCCGCCGGGACCTGGCTTCCAGCCTGCGCAACACTGGGATCAGCGCGCCGCCGCGCGGCAAACGGCGCGGCCGTGGCGGACCCGACGACGATCCGGAGCTGTCCGCGCTGCGCCGGGCGTTGCGGGCGCACCCGTGCCACGGCTGCGACGAGCGGGAAACCCACGCGCGGTGGGCGGAACGCTATTACCGGCTGCGCGGGGAAACCGAGCAGATGCAGCGCAGGGTCTCCGGCACCACGCATTCCCTTGTGCGCTCGTTCGACCGGATCCGCGGCCTGCTTTCCGAGCGCGGTTACCTCACCCAGGACGGCGCGGAGATCACCGAGCACGGTCGGACGCTGACCCGGTTGTACAGCGAGTCGGACCTGCTCGCCGCGGAATGCATCCGGCACGGGTTGTGGTCCGGCTTGGGACCGGCCGAGCTCGCCGCGGTCGTGTCCACCCTGGTGTTCGAGGCCCGGCGGGACAGCCCGGCGGAGCCACGGATCCCGGCGCAGGTCTCTGACGCGTGGATGCGGACCGCGCGGCTGTGGGCCGATCTGGAAGCCGATGAGCGGCGGCACAAGCTGGAACGCAGCAGGGAACCGGATGCCGGGTTCGCCTGGCCGGTGTATCGCTGGGCGCGGGGTGAGTCGCTCGAGAAGGTGCTCACCGCCGCGGAGGCGAACGGCCAGGAGGTCTCGGCGGGCGACTTCGTGCGCTGGTGCCGGCAGGTGATCGACCTGCTCGACCAGATAAGGGACGTGCTCGCCGGTGAACCGATCGGGGAAACCGCCGCTTCGGCGGTCCGTGCGTTGCGCCGCGGCGTGGTAGCAATGGGAGCCGTGTGATTCCGTGCTGCTCGGTTGTTACCTCGGGTATCGGCACTGCGGTGCCTGTGGTTTGATCGCCCGCAAGCGATGCGACCGGGCACGTGATCCTCATAGACCAACCCAGCGGAGGCGACGATGAGCAGCCCGTACGGACCGTCCGGAGGGAACGATCCGCAACAGCAGTGGGGCCAGCAGCCTTACGGCGCGGGTCCGGCTCCCGGCACTCCGTCCGGCGGCTTCCCTGCTCAGGGCGGTTATCCGCAGCAGGGGGATCCTCAGCAGGGCGGCTACCCGCAACAGGGTGGGTATCCGCAGCAGGGCTACCCGCAGCAGCCCGGCGGGTACCCGCAGCAGGGCTATCCACAGCAGCCGCCACAACCGGGTGGCTATCCGCAGCAGCCCGGCTATCCGCAACAAGGCGGCTACCCGCCGCCCGGCCAGCCGCCGCGAGGGTATCCACCGCAGTACGGTCAGCAGCCCGATCAGTTCGGTCAGCAGCCCGGCCAATTCGGCTACCCGCAGCAGCCCGGCTATCCCGGGGGACCGGAGCCGAAGAAGAAGTCCGGCGCGATGCTGTGGATCGCGATTGTCGCGGTGGTTGTGGTGGTCGGCGCCATCGGCGTGCTGGGGTTCGTGACGCCAGGGTGGTTCAACACCACGGTGCTCGACAAGGACGCGATGCAGAACGACGTGCAGGGCGTTTTGCAGGACACCTACAAGTCGGGCAACGTCGAGTCCGTCTCCTGCCCGGCGGATCAGGAAGTGAAGCCCGACGCGCAGTTCGAGTGCACCGCCACGATCGACGGCGAGCAGAAGAAGGTCAAGATCACCATCAAGGACGAGGACGGGAACTACGAGGTCGCTCCTCCCGAGTAAAACCGGGTGGCGCTGAGCCGGTTTGAGGAGCCACGATCGGGTCGTGGTCGAGCACATCGTTCGGGCCCTTGAGCCCGATGAGTACCGAGCCGGATTCGATGTCGTACTGCGCTCATTGCATCGCGGCCCGGTCTCGGACGAGGAATGGAAGCACCGCGAACCCGGTCGCGGGTACATGCTCGGTGCGTTCGTCGGCTCTGAGCTGATCGGGTGCACGTCGGAGTTCGCGCGGAGATCACCGTTCCGGGCGGGGCCAGTGTCCCGCTGGTGCCGGTCGCCGGGGTGGGGGTGCGCGCCGACCACACCCGGCGTGGCGTGCTGACCTCGCTGATGCGCGCCCAGCTGACCGAGGCGGCAGAGCGCGGCGACGTGATGGCCGCCCTGCATGCCAGCGAAACGGCGATCTACGGGCGGTTCGGCTACGGCGTCGGCACCCGTGCGCAGAGCCCGGTGGTACGCGGATCACACGCCAAGATCCACCCGGACATGCCGGCGGAGGGGGGAGTGCGGCTGCTGGACGTGGAGCAGGCCGTCGCGCGGCTTCCCGAGCTGTACCAACGAATCGGGCCGCACCGTCCAGCGATGATGACGCGGCCGGAAGAATGGTGGCATGACAAGATCATCCGGCGGCTGCGAACCGTCTCGTCCCTGCTCGTCGTCGTCCACAATGGACCAGACGGCGACGATGGGTACGCGGTGTACCGCCCGAAGTCGGACAGCTCGCTCGACGAGCGCCGGCTCGCGGTCTCCCTCGAGGTGGAGGACATGCACGCGGGCTCGCTTGCGGCGCTCGCCGGACTGTGGCGGTACCTGCTGGGTATCGACCTGGTCGGCGAGGTCCGTACCTGGGCGCGGCCGACCGACGAACCCGTCGAGACCTTCCTGGCCGATCCGCGTGCCTACCGATCAGGAGACGTCCAGGACGAGACGTGGCAGCGGATACTGGACGTACCCCGCGCGCTGGCCGCCCGTGATTACGGTGACGCGGAGCCGGTTGTGGTCGAGATCGTGGATCCGTTGCTGGACAGCAATTCCGGGCGCTACCTGATCGGACCATCCGCCGTCGAACGGACCGACGCGGCCGCGCAGCTGCGGCTCGGTGTGGACGTTCTTTCGATGATCTACTTCGGCACCTACCGGCCGTCCATCCTCGGCGCGGTTGGCCGGATCGAGGTGCTGGAAGCCGCCGCGCCCGCGCGCGCCGATCGGTTGTTCGGCACCGACCGGGCCGCCTGGTGCGGCACCGCGTACTGAGCTACTCGTTCCTGATCACCCTGGTTTCGTCCGGTGGCAGGATCCGCCTTACTGGCTCCGGCTGGCGGTTTCGCCGCCGCCATTCCCGTGGATAGCCGAGCGAGACTTCGTCGAAGCGCACGCCGTCGTAGCGCAGCGTCACGGGAATGTGCAGGTGCCCGTACACCACGGCGGCCGCGTCGAACCGACGATGCCAGTCCGCGGTCAGCTCGGTACCGCACCACATCGCCAGATGGGGATGCCGGAGCATCGTCGTCGGGCCAGGATGTGTCGGCCAGTGCGAGACGAGCACGGTCCGCCGCCCGGCACGCTCCGCCTCCAACCGCCGCTCGGTCTGCTCGACCCTGTGCCGGCACCATTCGGCCCTGCTGGCGAACGGGTCCGGGTGCAGCAGCTGCTCGTCGGTGAACACCAGCCCCACGTCGTAGGCGTGGGCGAGCGCGTCGTCGAGCGTGCTGCCCGGCTCCCGGAAGCTGTAGTCGTACAGCGTGAACAGCGGTGCGACGAGGATTTCCTCCCCGCCGGCCAGCCACACTGGGTAGGGATCCTCTGGCGTGCGCACGCCCAGCCCGCGGCACCGCTCCACGAGGTGGGCGTAGCGCTCGGCGCCGCGCAGCTGTATCGGATCGCCTGGCGTGGTCCACAGCTCGTGGTTGCCTGGCACCCAAATGACCGTGTCGAATCGATCCCGTAGCGACCGCAGGGTGGACTCGATGACATCGGTGTTCTCCGCGACGTCACCGGCCACGATCAACCAGTCGCCGTCCGAGAGTGGCCGGATGCGGTCCAGCATCTCGCGATTTCCCTTGTGCGTGACGTGCAGGTCGCTGGTGGCGAGCAGGGACGGGGTTGGCACGTTTGGCAGGCTAGCTGCCGGCGGAAAGGAGCACGTCGGCGCCTAGCCGGTGATCCTCGCGCGTGCGACGTCGCCGGTATCCGGCCCCGCCGTGGCGAGCGCGACGCCATCGGATGCCCAGATGCCCGAACGGCCGGCGGTCCGGTCGAAGCCACCGCCGGTTGACCCCGCGAAGCTGGCTACCGCGACCCAGATCTGGTGCTCCGCGGCGACGCGCAGGGCGCGCTGCTCGTGCACGGCTACCTCGTCCGCGTGTTCGCAAACGCCGGCCACGTAGCCGTCGATACCCAGCGCCGCGGTATCGGACGCGTGCTGCGAGACGCCGGTGTCCTTGCAGACCGCGAGGCCGAGCCGCCAACCGTCGACGTCCACCACCGCCGGCTTGCCTCCGGGGGTGAATCGCTCCGACTCGGCCGTGCTCAACCACATCTTGCGGTACGCGACGGTGACCCCGGCGCCGTCGAGCGCCAGCATCGCGATCTGCGACCGGTCCGCATCGCCCCGCACCGGAGCGCCGACCAGCGCCACTGATCCCATCTCGGCACAGGCCTCGACGATGGGCACCAGGCGCGGATCCTCGGCCGCGATCACCGGGGCGTCCAGCTGGTATCCCGTCAGCGAGAGTTCGGGAAAGACCACCACCCGAGCGCCCGCGGAGCGCACCGTCGCCGCGTGCGTCGCCGCGTTCGCCGCGACGTCGTATGCCACGCACAGCGGCTGGGCCACTGCGATGCTCAGCGGCTCAGGGATCAATGGCTCGGGGATGGGGGCTCCCGTCATCTCGCCACGCTAGACCATCCCACCGACCGGACGGGCGTGACCGGCGGAACGCTCCGGCGAAGCTGGGCCGATGGCATGCTGGTAGGCATGATCCCTACCGCCTTGCGGGGTGGCGCGCCGCGCCGCTGGCCTGCCTCCTTCCGTGACCGGCTCACCGGGCCGTTGCCGGGTCCGAGGGACATCTACCGGATCCTGCGCGATGGCGGATTTCGCGGGTCCACAGTGGACGCGGATCGGGTTCCGGTGTCGCGGCAGGGGTTGCCGGCGTTGCCGGAGCACGCGACCGGCTGGACGTGGATCGGGCACGCCAGCTACCTGGTTCGGATGGGCGGGGCCAATGTGCTGACCGACCCGGTGTGGTCGACGAAGTTGCCCAGCGTGCCACCGAGGGTCACCCCGCCTGGCGTGGCGTGGTCGGAGCTGCCGCCGATCGACGCGGTGCTGATCAGCCACAACCACTACGACCACCTGGACGCGCCGACGATCGGCAGGCTACCGAGGGACACCGCGATCCTGGTGCCGGCCGGACTGCGGAGCTGGTTCACCCGCCGCCGGTTCACCCGGGTCATCGAGCTGGACTGGTGGGAATCGGTCGAGGTGGCCGGGCTGCGGTTCGACTTCGTGCCAGCGCACCACTGGAGCAGGCGTGGTCCGTTCGACGCCTGCCGCAGCCTGTGGGGTGGCTGGGTGATCACCGCACCGGACGGGCGCCGCACGTATCACGCGGGGGATTCCGGTTACGGGCACTGGTTCGCCGAGATCGGCAGCCGGTACCCGGGGATCGATGTGGCCATGCTGCCGATCGGCGCATACCAGCCGCGCTGGTTCATGCGGCCGGTGCACATGGATCCGGACGAAGCGGTGCGGGCGTTGTCGGATCTCGGTGCGCGGCGGCTGGCCGCGATGCACTGGGGCACGTTCCTGCTGACCCAGGAGCCGGTGATCGAACCGCTCGAGCGGGTGCGCAAGGCGTGGGCGGCGGACGGCAGGGAGCCGGACGACCTGTGGACGCTGGCGGTCGGCGAGAGCCGCCAACTGCCTTGATCGCCGGCTGCCTTGATCGCCAACTGCCGGGAGCCGGCCGACGCATCCCGGGTCGGCGCGGCGTGCGGCGGGGTGGCGCCCTGCGCGGTATCGTCGCGGCTCGTGCGTCCCCACTCGTACAGCCGCGATGTGCTTTCCGCGCCACGCAAGAAGAAGATCCCCGAAGTACCGGCCGAACCGGGGCTGGTGGTCGAGGAACCGGGAACCGGTTTCTGCGGCGCGGTGCTGCGGATCGAGCACGGCAACGTGGTGCTAGAGGACCGGCACGGCAAGGAACGCGTCTTCCCGCTCACCCCTGCCGGTTTCCTCCTGGACGGCAAGCCGGTGACACTGACCCGGCCGGTAGCGGCAGCTCCCAGCAAGCCCGCCCGGTCGGCGTCCGGCTCGGTCCGGGTCGAGGGGCTGAAGGCCCGCACCGCGAGGGACAGCCGGATCTGGGTGGAGGGCAAGCACGACGCCGAGCTGGTGGAGCGGGTGTGGGGCCACGACCTGCGCGTCGAGGGCGTGGTGGTGGAACCGCTGGACGGCGTGGACGTGCTGGCCGAGCGCATCGAGGAGTTCGGCACCGGACCCGGCCGGCGGCTCGGCGTGCTCGTGGATCACCTGATACCCGGCAGCAAGGAATCTCGCCTGGTCGAGCAGATCCGGGACGAGCATGTGCTGGTGACCGGGCATCCGTACGTGGACATCTGGCAAGCGGTGAAGCCAGCCGTGCTAGGTATCGAGGAGTGGCCGAGCGTGCCGAAACACTTGCCATGGAAGGAAGGGGTGTGCGCGGCGCTCGGTTGGGGCGAGCCGTATGAAGGATGGCAGCGGGTGCTCGCGGCGGTACACAGCTTCCATGACGTGGAGACGCCACTGCTCGGTGCCGTCGAGCGGTTGATCGACTTCGTGGTGGGTTGAGCACAGCTGGTGCGTGACCCTCGAACGAGGCGTTGTCGTTCTCGGGGTACACCTCGAAGTAGCCGACTTCCTTGAGCCGACCTTGCCGACCTTGCCGGTGTGGTAGATCCGCAGGCCGGAGGTGTAGTTCGACAGCGTGCGGGCGCGCGGATACCGGCGCGGGGTGAGGTGTCAGGCGCCGTAGAGCCTGTCGACGTGCCGGTAGTCGGTGGGCTCGCGATCGCGCAGCATCGCGTTGCGCACCGATCGAAACAGCCCGTCGCAGTGCCACAGGTCGCCCCAGTCCCGCGCGATGCGTTGGACGCGGACGGTGCGCACCGTGCGAGTCTCGGCGTAGTCGCGCAGGGCGATATCCCAGTCCAGTAGCTCGACCCCGGCCTGCTTGCCGACCTGCGCGGCCAGGCAGTCGGCGTCCTCGAGCGCCTGGCAGGCCCCCTGGGCGAGGTACTGCAGCATTGGGTGGGCGGCGTCGCCGGTGAGGGCGAGCCTGCCGTCCACCCAGCCGTCGATCGGCTCCCGGTCGTACATCCGCCACCAGCGGTCCCGCCACAAGTTGGGCAGCGCCGAGCGCACGGCGTCGCAGGTGCCGGCGAACGCGGCAGATGGCCTTCGCCGGGTTGAACCCCAAGCACATGAGTGACCTCCTCGTCACCCACCACCACGTCGACCACATGTCCGACCTCGGGTATCTGCCGCTGACGGCGTGGGTCGAAGGCCGCACCGAAAGGATCAACATCTACGGCCCGCCACCGATGCACGCCACCATCGACGGGCTCCTCCAGGGATACGCCGAGGACCTGGCGAAGCGGGCCGAGGCCACCGGCAGGCATCCGTTCCTGCCCATGGTCCGCGTGCACGAGGTGACCGGGGGCGGGGTGGTGTTCCGGGACGAGGAGGTGGAAGTGGAGGCTGCCGTCGTCGACCATCGCCCCTTCGAGGTGGCCCTGGCGTACCGCATCACCGCTCGCGGGAAGTCCGTGGTGATCTCCGGGGACACCGCGGTCAGCCCGGCACTGATCCGCCTGGCCACGGGCGCCGACGTCCTCGTCCACGAGGTCGTCGCGCTTGAGAAGCTCACCGGCCTGCGCGAGAAGGTGGGTGCCCCCACGCTCGGTGACTACATGAAGAACAACCACACCAGCTTGGGCGACGTCGCCGCCATCGCTCAGGAGGCCGGGGTGGGGATGCTGGTGCTCTCCCACCTGCTGCCCCATGACCTGCCGGAGGAGGAATGGCTCCGCGGCGCAGGGGACGGGTTCGACGGGAAGATCGTCGTTGGTGCCGACCTCATGGAGATCGAGGTGTGATCACGCCACTTCCGGTGCTCGCAGCAAGACCACGCTGGTCCACAGCAGCTGCGACGACCCGCAACTATGGCCTAGTTGGGCGCCTGCTGTCGGCTTGGCTGGGTGAACGTGTATTCGTGGGTGACCGGGCGCGCCGGTGAGTTCTTGGTCGCGTTATGCGGCGGGGGTGTTGATGGGATTGCGTCTGGGTCTTCGTTTGGGGTCGATGACGGTTGGTGGGAGGAATTCGGGTCGTCCGTCGGTGGCCATCCGAACTTCCCAGGGGCTGTTGTGGAGTAGTCGGTGGTGAAATCCGCATAACAGGCACGTATTCGCCAGCGACGTCTCGCCCATCTGTTCCCACTCGGTGAGGTGGTGGACTTGGGTGAGATGCGGTGGGCGGTCGCAGCCGGGGAAGCAGCACCCGCGGTCCCGCGCCACCAGGGCACGTCGCAGGTGCACCGTCGCCGTCCGCACCGACCTGCCCAGATCCAGAGGCACCGAGCGGGAATCGAGCACCACGGGGATCAGGCCCGCATCACACGCCAAATGCCGGATCCGGGCCGCGGGGATCGGCAGGGTGCCATCCAGCAGCGCCGTACCCAACCCCGTCCGCAGG
>WHSZ01000082.1 GCA_009379845.1 Pseudonocardiaceae bacterium
GGATTCGTCGGCGATGTCGGTGAGTGCTGCTTCGTCGGGTCGGTATTCGCCGCTGATGGTGATGTTGGCTGTGAAGTCGGTGCGGGATGCCGGGTGCAGCGCGACGAACGCGGCACCCGGTGCGCCGACCTCGTCCGGTGCCGCGGCCTGCCAGCCGTCGGGCAGCCGGAAGTTCACCGGGATCGGGATTGTCGTAGCCATCGAGAAAGCTCCATTCATGCGTTACCAGGGAGTGATGGCGTCCACCGCGCCCTTCGCGGCATTACCAACGGCACCGGCCGCGTCGCCAACCGCGTCGACGGCCGTGCCAGCGGCATCGCCAACCGCGTCGGCAGCGTCGCCAATGGTTTGCCCGATCTCGGCCGGATCGATGGTGATGCTGCCGCCAAGGCTGCCGCCAAGGCCGAGCCCGGCCCCGATCTCGCCGCCGATGGTGAACGATCCGTCTTCGTTCTTGCCGAAGTTGACATCCGCTTCGACGCCGGCTCCGACCCAGCCTTCGATGTTGTGTTCCACGCCGACACCGCCGACCTCCACGCCACCGGAGACCTCACCCTTCGCACCGATGAACGCCTCACCGCCCGCGTTCACGCCCTCCGGGCCGACCGTGACATTCCCGCTCGCCATGGCACCCGCATCGCCCTCGGCGCTGACGTTCGCCGACGCGATCCCGTACTCGGCGGACGCTTCGGCTTCCGCATGCAGGCCGGCACGAGCCTCGGCTTCCGCGTTGAACCCGTCCGCGCCGAGCGATGCGGACGCGGACGCTGCCGCGCCGAGGCTGGCGTTGGCGCTTCCGGACACGCTGAGATCGCCGGCCCGCATGCTGCCGTCGACGCCGGCCTCGAACAGGTTCGCCTCACCGGAAACCTCGCCCAGCTTGAGCGTGCCTTCCCCGGTCTCCAAGTCGATGGAGCCGGAGGGTCCGGTCACGTCCCAGCCACTGGCGTTCGGTCCCTTGACCGACCAGCCACCTTCGGCGGTGACCCCGTTGCGCTCGAACGAGCCACGATCGCCCCACTCGGCGCCGACGAGACCTTGGGCTTTGTCGATCAGATCGCCGATAACGTCCCGGACACCGCCGGTGATACCGCCGCCCGGCACGCCGGGAAGCCCGGTACCGGCCTTTCCGCCGATCCCGCCTGCCGCGGTGCCGCCTGCTTCCTCGAGTTGCTCGCGGGCTCGCTGCAAGATCTGCCGTGCCTGCTCGCGGAGTTTCTCACCGGGATCCTCGAGTACCGGCATGAAGCCGCCGGCGACCGCGCCGGGTACCCCGCCTGGCGTGGCCCCCGCTCCCGCTCCCGCTTCGGCCTGGGCTTGCTTGGTGGCTTGCTCCCCCTGCTCCCAGAGGTCGATGGCCTCGGCCGCCTGTTCCTGGGCCCATCGGAGGGTGTCGGAGAATCCGGTGAGTGTCTGCGACGCGGTGGACAGCGCGTCGCTCATCTTCAGCCATTTGGGTGGCTCTTCGGCGATCTTTCCGAGGAAGGCGTCGGCGGCCGCTCCGATCCAGCTGCCGGCGTCTACTTTGCCGAGCGAGTTTCCGGCGGATTCGAGTTTCGTGCCGCGGTCGCGTAACGCGTTGGCCTGTTCCGCGACGCTGTCCGGCTCACCAGGAATCAGCGCCTTCGGGTCTTTCGTTGATCCCAGCTCCGCGGGCATTACCACGGACCCCCTGGCATCTGGATGCCGCTGATGATGTCCTGCGCGCCAGTTTCGCTTTCCGTGTAGTCCTTCGCCGCGCCGGCCACGTTCTCGCCGATCGACTTCGCGTCCTGCTGCAGCATCTGGACGATTTTCTCCACGTTTCCGCGGAGTTCTGTCACCGCGCTCGCGAGTCCTTCGTGGCCGAACAGGTCGGCTCCCCCGGACACGCTCCCTAATTCACTACCGGTTATGTCACCGATGGCTTCGCCGATTTTGGACACAACATTCTGCATGTTGTCAGAACTGGCATCGAAGCCGGGACCAAGCACCATCTGCGCTCACCCTCGCCTTGTCTGTTCGGCCTGGACCGAGATTGATCTTGGGGATACTGTACTCAGACGCCCCTCAGGTGAGTGAGGTTCCCACCTTTCTGGGAGAAATTTTGGCAGCAGATGCCGTGCTGGCGGTAGACGGTTCAGCCTCTGGATTGTTCGAGTACCTGTGCGACTACACGGTGTGCCGGAAGGATGGAAGCGCGCTCGGCGGCCGCGTCGACTTTTCCTTCGAGTAGATCCAAGAATCTGTCCAGCTGGGTAGCGAGAGGCTCACGCGCCGTGATCAATTCTGGGATTTCGAGCACGGTTTGCTGGCGGTAGCCGCGGCCGTCGTCAGTCACCGCATCGTGTGAGACGTGCCGATATATGGTCACATCCCGGCGTATCAAGTCGATTTCGATCAGCCGATCCAGCTCGGAAACCACCAGCGAGCGAACCTTGCGCTGCCCGAGCCGGGATGCCGACGCGGTGGCCAATCCAGAATCGAACGCCAGCACGGTTTCCACGGTGTCTTCCGCGTCAGGAGCCGACGACGGGTGGAAGAATCCCACGTCAGCAGTGCTGCGGATCGGCTCCGTGCCACCGAAGAACTGGATGGCGATGTCCACATCGTGGATCAGCAGATCCCAGGCGACACCGGTCCGGATGCGTGGCGCGTACGGCCCGTGCCGACGTGCCATGAAATGTACCGGCGTCCCGAGCAGGGCGCGCACGGTCAGCACCGCGGGGTTGTACCGCTCGAGTAGCCCGCACATGAACGGCACGCCAAGAGATTCCGACGCTTGGATGACTTCTTCGGTGGCGGAAAGCGTGTCGCACACCGGCTTTTCCACCAGCACCGGCTTGTCGTTCCGGAGAATTTCCAGGCAGGACTTGTGATGCGACTCGGTCGAGGATGCCAGCACTATAGCGTCCACATCGGACAGTGAATCGAGGAGGGGCCTCCATTCGGTCTGGTAGCGGTCGGCGACGGCGCGCCCGGTTTTCTCGTCCGGTTCGACTACCCTTACCAGCCGGGCGCGTTCGGAGGCAGCGAGAACTCGCGCGTGCAGTGCCCCCATCGATCCCGCACCGATCAGTGCGAAGCGATGCATCACGGTCATTCCCCCATTATTTGTCGAACATCTCCGATTATCTTGTCCATATCGGACTGGCTTAGTGCCGGGTGCACCGGCAGGGAAAGAGCCTGACCGGTAACCGAAGCGGCCACCGGCGCCTGGCTGGCGATCACCCGCGGATGGCTCCGGTAGCAGTCGTGGTCGAAGACCAGCTTGGGGTAGTAGATCCCGTTCCCCACGCCGCGTTCGGTCAACTTGGCTGCCAGCTCGTCCCTGCCGACCGCGGCGTCCGGACCGACCAACACGGTGTACTGATGCCAAACGTGCGAGCGGCCGGGCAGCGCCGCGGGTACGGTCAGGCCACCGGCGCCGGCCAGCCCCGCGGACAGCGCCGCCGCGTTGGATTGCCTGCGCGCCGTCAATTGGTCCAGTTTCGCCAGCTGGGGAATTCCCACCGCGGCATGCAAATCGGTCATTCGGTAGTTGTGCCCGACCATTTCGTACCGGTATTTGCCGCGCATTCCCTGATTGCGCAGCACGCGAATCCGGTCAGCGATGGTGTCGTCGTCGCACGCGATGATCCCGCCCTCGGCCGTCGTGATGTTTTTCGTCGCGTACAACGAGAAGCAGCCGAGCCCGTAGGAGCCGGCCCTGCGTCCGCGAAATGCCGCGCCGACAGCCTGGGCGGCATCCTCGACGACGTGCAAACCGTGCTCGTCGGCCAGTGGCGCGAGCTTGCCCATATCGGCGGTCTGCCCGTAGAGGTGCACCGGCATCAGTACGGCGGTACGGGGGCCGATCGCGGTGGCCACGGCATCCGGGTCCAGGCAGAAGTCGTCGGTGCGGATGTCGGCGAACCGCGCGGTGGCCCCGGCTTCCAGGATCGCGTTCAAGGTCGCGGCGAAGGTGAACGGGGAGGTGATCACCTCGTCTTCCGGCCGCAACTCGACTGCCTTAAGTGCGGCGACCAGTGCGGTGGTGCCACTGTTCACCGCCACCGCGTGCTTGGTCCCGGCGGTACGCGCGAAGGCGTCCTCGAGCCGTTCGACCATCGCACCCTGCGCGAGGTGCCCGGAGCGAAGGACCTCGGTAACAAGCGGTTCGGCGTCGTCGACATCGACAACGGTGATCGGAATCATGCTGGCCTTTCACTCACGGACAGTACCCGAGTACTAGCACGTTACCGTCTGACTCGGGGTTGCCCTTCGCGGCAGCCGGACGCGGGTTGCTCGAACACACAAACGAGGACGGTAAGCGTGACAAATCGGATTCACCCGACCGCGGTCGTCGGCGACGGGGTGGAATTGGGGAGCGACAATGTCATCGGTCCCTACGCGGTTCTCGTCGGTCCGGCGATCATCGGGAATGGGAACTGGATCGGACCGCACGTCACGATCGGTACGCCGGCCGAGGATCGCGCCGGACCGCATCCGGCGGCCTGGGACTACCCGCCCACCGCCGACGTGGAGCAGGACGGGCACGGGGTGCGGGTCGGCGACCGCAACCGGATCCGCGAGTACGTGAGCGTGCATCAGGGCATCCGTCGCAGCACCCGGATCGGCGACGATTGCTACCTGCTGCGCGGCAGCCACGCCGGGCACGACGTGCTCATCGACGACCGGGTGACGGTGGCGTGCGCGGTGCAGCTCGGTGGGCATACCCACGTGTGGGGTTGTGCGAACATCGGGATGAGCAGCACGGTGCACCAGCACAGCCGGATCGGACCGGGGGCGATGGTCGGCATGAGTTCCGCGGTGCGCAGGGAGGTCGGTGCGTTCACCATCAGTGTCGGCAACCCGGCGCGGGTGTCCGGCGTGAACGTGGTTGGACTCCGCAGGCAGGGTTGCGGGGACGCGACAATTGAGGCACTCACCCCATTCTGCACGGGGAAGGGGGAGCTTCCGGCGACCGCGCTGCCCGCCGAATTGGGCACACTGCTCGAGGCGTGGGCCAACCGTCCGCCGCTAGACGACTGATCACGAAGGAAGAACATGGCGATCCAAGACCGGCTGCGTGCGGTCTTCGTCGAATCGTTGCAGCTCGACGACGACGTGGACGTGGACAACCTGAAGTACCGGGATATCGAGGCGTGGGACTCGGTTGGCCACATGGCGCTGGTCGCGGCGATCGAAGATGAGTTCGACGTCCAGTTCGATACGGACCAGGTGATCGATATGAGCAGTTTCAAGGTGGCCGTCGACATGGTGCGGGACATGGCCGATGGGTGAGCTGTCCGGCAAGGTCGCGGTGGTCACCGGCGGTACGCGCGGGATCGGGTACGCCACCGCGCGCGAGCTCGCCGAAGCCGGTTCGGAGGTGGTGCTCACCGGCCGCGACGAGGCCGAGGCCAAGCAGCGCGCGGACGAGCTCGGCGTGTCCGGAATGGCGCTGAATGTCACGGATGCCAAGGCCGTCGGTTCGGCGATCCGCGCCGTGGCGAAGGAGCACGGGCAGCTGGACGTCGTGGTGGCGAACGCCGGTGTGCTGCAGGACGCGCTGGTCGGGATGATCCGCGAGGAAGCGGTTGACGAGCTGCTGTCCACCAACGTGGCAGGCACCATCCACACCGTGCAGGCGGCCGCGCGGGCCATGATGCGGCGCAAGACGGGGGCGATCGTGGTGCTCGCGTCCATCGTGGGAGAGCGGGGCAGTGCGGGGCAGACCGCGTACGCCGCTTCCAAGGCGGCCGTTGGCAACGTGGCCCGGTCCACCGCGAAGGAGCTCGGCCGCTACGGGATTCGGGTGAATGCGGTCGCGCCTGGTGTGATCGAGACGCGGATGACCGCGCATCTCGGTGAGGAGGTGCGTTCCCGCCGCGTCGCGGACACCCCCCTCGGCCGGCTCGGCCACCCCGAGGAAGTGGCGAGGGCGATCCGGTTCTTGGTCAGCGACGACGCCTCGTTCATCACCGGGCAGGTGCTCGGCGTGGATGGTGGACTGGTGTTGTGATGCGCTCGGCGTCGAACGTGGTGCGGCAGTAAGGAGCTCGGGTGGGTTTGTTGCACGCCGACGCTCGGCTGGTCGATGTGGCCGGCGAGCGGACACTGGGCGGTCCCCAGCTGGCGGCCGCCGTGTCCCGGTTCGCCGATTCGCTGGTCGGGCTGCCGCCCGGCGTGGTGTTCATCCGCACGCGCGCCGATCTGCCGAGCGTGCTGCGGTATCTTGGCGCGTTCACCGCCGGTCGCTCGGTGGCGTTGCTCGACCCGGCGCTCGAGTATGAGGTGCTGGCCGACCTGGTCGCCCGATTTCGTCCCGCCGCTGTGCTCGGCGTGGACGGCGCGTCGCCGTTGGACGGGTACTACGCGGGTGGGGACAAGGGCAGCTGGCTGCGGGAAGACCCGGATGGAGTGGTGCCCCATCCTGAGTTGGCGGTACTACTGCCCACCAGTGGCTCCACGGGGAACCCGAAGTTGGTGCGGCTGTCCAGGCGGGCGGTACAGCACAACGCCGAGGCGATCGCGGAGGTGCTTGGCATCGATGCCGACGAGGTGGCGCCGACCAGCCTGCCGCTGCACTACAGCTACGGGCTTTCGGTGCTGAACAGCCACCTGGTGCGCGGTGCGACGGTGGTGATCGAGGCGTCCGGCCTGCTGGCCCGGCCGTTCTGGAACGCGGTGACCGAGTACGGCGTGACCTCGCTCGCCGGCGTGCCGTACCACTACGAGATGCTGCGCCGGCTGCGCTTCGATCCGGCGCGCTGCCCGAGCCTGCGAACGCTGACGCAGGCCGGAGGGAAGCTGCGCGACGATCTGGTCGGCGAGTTCAACGACACCATGCGCGGCGCGGGCGGCCGGATGTTCGTGATGTACGGGCAGACCGAGGCCGCGCCCCGGATGGCCACGGTGCCCGCGGAACGGCTGGCCGACAAGCTCGGCTCGGCGGGCTGCGCGTTGCCGGATGGCGTGCTTTCGGTGCGTCGCGCGGACGGGAAGGAAACGACCCAGCCGGGTATCGGTGGGGAGGTCGTCTATCGCGGTCCCAACGTGATGATGGGATACGCCGAGCGCGAGGCCGAGCTCGCGGAGGGGGATCAGCTCGGCGGGGTGCTGGCCACCGGAGACCTCGGCTACCTCGACCGGGACGGTTACCTGTTCATCACCGGACGCTTGAAGCGGATCGGCAAGGTGTTCGGCAACCGGGTCAGCCTCGACGATCTGGAGCACGTGGTGCGGCAGGCCGAACTCGGAGTGGACGTGGCGGCCGCGATCGCCGCGGGGGACAAGGTCGTCATCTGGCTGGAGCGCGCGCCGCACGGGGCGTGCGACGCCGCGGCGAAGGCGCTGGCCGAGCGGCTGCACCTGCACGTAACGGGTTTCGACGTGCGGCCGATCGACGAGCTCCCGCTGCTGGCGAACGGAAAGGTCGACTACCAGACGTTGGAAGCCCGCGTATGAGCGCGGCAGACGGGTTGCTGCCGGAGCTCGCGGCGCTGACCGAACACCATCGGGAGCGCTGCCAGCCGTACGCGCGAATCCTGGACGCGCTCGGCGTTCCGCGGGAGTTCTCCGATGTCGAGGAGCTGCCGTGGCTGCCGGTGCGGATGTTCAAGACGCACGAGCTGCGGAGCGTGCCGGACGACGAGGTGTTCAAGGTGCTCACTTCGTCGGGCACCACCGGCGGCGGCGCCTCCCGCATCTACCTGGACAAGGACGCCGCTGCCGCCCAAACCCGGCACCTCGGTGCCACGCTGCGTGCCGTGCTCGGCCCGAAGAGACTGCCCATGTTGATGGTCGACACCGTCGGCATCATCAAGAATCGCCGCGAGTTCTCCGCCCGCGGCGCCGGTGTGCTCGGCATGGCCACGTTCGGCAGGGACCACACCTACCTGCTCGATGAGCACGACGAGCCTGACGTCGGCGCGTTGCGGAACTTCCTTGCCAGGCACGGTGGCGCACCGTTCCTGATCTTCGGGTTCACCTTCATGGTCTGGCAGTACCTCTACGAGGTGGCGCGCGAGCATTCGCTCGACCTGTCCAACGGGATCCTGATCCACTCCGGTGGCTGGAAGAAACTCGCCGATCGCGCGGTGGACAACGAGGAGTTCCGCAGGCGATTCCGTGCCGACACCGGCCTGGCTCGGGTGCACAACTACTACGGGATGATCGAGCAGATCGGCACGGTTTTCCTGGAAGGCCCTTCCGGCGATGGCTTGTACTGCCCGGACTTCGCGGATGTCGTGATCCGCGACCCGGAAACCTGGGCAAGGCAACCTATCGGCGTGCCCGGCGTCATTCAGGTGATGAGTACGTTGCCGCGCTCGTATCCCGGTCATGTGTTGCTCACCGAGGATCTCGGTGTGCTGCACGGAGTCGACGACGGCGACTGGCCGGGCAAACGATTCTCCGTGCTTGGGCGACTGCCGCGAGCCGAGGTCCGAGGGTGCTCGGACACCTTCGCCGCGAGGGGTGCCGCGGCATGAGCCCCAGCTTTTGCCGTGAAGGCCACCTTACGGGCAACCAACGCCCCGAATGTGCCCCTCGGTCGCGGGCGCGGACCAGTGAGCGGGTGCCGGTATGAGGCAGCTGTTCCCGACCGGGCCCGAGACGGACGCGCGGCACATCCTTGCCGAGCTCACCGCGGATCCCGATGATGGGCCACTGGTCTGTGGCGACGAGCGCGTGATCGACTTTCTCACCCGGTTCGCCCGCAAGCTCCTCGCGCCCGGCACCGCGCGGGCCTACCCGGAGCTCGCCTCGCTCGGGTTTTTCTTGCGCAAAGGGGAGATCGGCAAGGCGCTCCGGAGCGTGCACACCACCGACGGCGTGTTCCGGTTCCCCCGTGGCCTCGCCTTCCACGTGCCACCGGCCAATGTGGACACGATCTTCGTGTACTCCTGGGCGCTCTCCGCGCTGGCCGGAAACCGCAACGTGGTGCGGGTTTCGCCACGCACGGCCGGGGCGGGGCAGGCCGTGCTCGACGCGCTGAACGAGATCGACGTGCACCCGGCGATCGCGCAGACCCAGCGCATGGTCGGTTACCAGCGGGACGACGAGGCCACCGCCGCGTTGAGCGCGGCTTGCGACCTGCGGGTGCTTTGGGGTGGCGACCGCGCGATCGCCGCGTTGCGCCGTCACCCGCTGGCTCCGCACGCGCGTGAGCTGACCTTCCCGGACCGCGCGTCGTTCGCGGCGATCTCGCTGCCCGGCTGGCGGAAAGCGAGTCAGACGGAACGCCGCGAGGCCGTCCGTGGCTTCTACAACGACGCGTACTGGTTCGATCAGGCCGCCTGCGCCTCGCCGCGCGCGGTGTTCTGGATAGGCGAGCCGGCCGAGGCGCCTGGCGCGCAACGCGAGTTCCGCGCGCTGCTGCGTGAGGTCCTCGACGAGCAGCGGTATGTCACCGACCCCGCGATGGCCGTGCAGCAGCGGGTGGCCGGCTACGGCATGGCCGCGGACGGGCTGGCCTCCGGGTTGGGCTTCGACGCGGGGGTCGCCACCATCCAGCTCGCCGAACCCGGCGCCGTTCCCCGCGAGTGGCTGGCAGCCGGCACCTTCGCGCACGCCACGCTGCGCACCCTTCCGGAGCTCGCGAAGATCGTGCGGCGCAAGGACCAGACGTTGACCCAGTTCGGCTTTACCGACGACGAGCTCGCGAGGTTCGTGCGCGCGACGGGCGGCAGCGGAGTTGACCGGATCGTGTCATTCGGCTCCGCATTGACGTTTTCGCCGGTGTGGGATGGCTACGATCTGCTGCACGAATTCACCCGGTTGGTCACGGTGCGCAGCACATGACACGTTTCCTGGGGAAGTTCGAGCTGGGCGGTGCTGGCGCGCGGAAGGCCGAGGTGCGGATGACGACGGTTGGCAGCCAACCGGTGGACGCCGCCCCGGCGCGCCCGGCCGCGAGCTGGAAATCCCGCGCGGTCACCTGGGCGCGGCGCCTGCTGCTGCTCGCGGTGCTGGTCGGGGCCGGCTACTACCTGGTGACCCGCTGGGATCAGGTGTGGCACACGCTCGCGGAGGTGCCGTGGTATGCGGCGGTGCTCAGCCAGTTGGTGTTGATCGTCGGCATCGCGTCCAGCACGCTCGGGTGGAAGGCGATCGTCGACGATCTCGGGACCCAACTGGGGCTGGTGCGCGGACCGCAGATCTACCTGGTCAGCCAGCTCGGCAAGTACTTGCCCGGCGCCGTGTGGGCGTACGTACTGCAGATGGAGCTGGGCAAGCAGGCTGGATTGCCCCGCGCGCGCAGCTTCGTGTCGTCCCTGATTCAGGTCGGCGTGTCCACCGTCGCCTCGTTGCTGCTCGGCGTGCTGGCGCTGCCGGTGTTGCTCAACGAGAGCCCCGGCGCGGTGTGGCTGTACACGGTGCTGCCGGTCGGGCTGGCCGCGCTGCATCCGAGGGTGCTGACCTGGGGTGTGAACCTGGTGCTGCGGGTTTTGCGCAAAGCGCCGCTCGATCACCGGCTGCGCTTGGCCACGGTCGGCAAGGCGCTCGGGTACTCGCTGTTCACCTTCAGCTGCTTCGGAGCGCATCTGTGGTTGCTGGCGAATTCGCTTGGCACGCCGGGGCTCGGCGGGCTGCTGCTGTGCACCGGTGCGGTGGCCATCGGGCTGACCGCGGGCCTGTTCTTCTTCATCCTGCCGTCCGGGGCCGGCGTGCGTGAGGTCGTAGTGACCGCGGCGCTGGCTGCGAGCATCGGACCGGTCGCGGCCGGCGCGTACGCGATCGCGTCGCGGGCCATGTTCACCGCGGCCGACGTGCTGACCGCGGGCTCCGCCGCGCTGCTCGCCAAGCTCCGCCCCGCCGCCCGGTAACCCCGCGGTCCGGCCATCCGGCCATCCGGGCCATCCGACCGCCCGAGGGGCATACCGTCGGTACGTACTGGCGGGTAGCCTCGGGGCCATGCCGGCCGATCGCACTCACGACATCGTCCTGTTCGGTGCCACCGGGTTCACCGGAGCGCTCACCGCCGAATACCTCGCCCGCAACGCGCCGGCGAATTGCCGGCTGGCGCTGGCCGGGCGCAACCGGGCCAAGCTGGAGCAGGTACGTGGCCAGCTCGCCAAGATCAACCCAGCATGCGCCGAACTGCCGCTGCTGCACGCCGACGTGGCGGACGCGGATTCGTTGCGCACGCTGGCCGAATCCACCCGCGTGGTGATCACCACCGTTGGCCCTTACATGCGGTACGGCGAGCCGCTGGTCGCGGCCTGCGCCGAAGCGGGCACCGACTACCTCGACCTCACCGGCGAGTCAGAATTCGTGGACCGGATGTACCTGCGTCACCACGATCGGGCGACGTTCACCGGCGCGCGGCTGGTGCACGCCGCCGGGTTCGACTCCATCCCGCACGACCTCGGCGCGTACTTCACCGTGCGGCAATTGCCGAAGGAGGTGCCGCTGCGGGTGGAGGGCGTCGTCCGGGTCAACACGCGGCCGTCAAGCGGCACGCTGCACACCCTGGTCACCGCGTTCTCCCGAACATGGCAGACGCTGTCGGCGGCGCGGGAGCGGCGCCGGGTGGAGGGTCGCCCCACGGATCGGAAGGTCGGCTCCACCCCGTTGCGTCCCCGCCGGGTGCGGACACTGGGTGCCTGGGCGGTGCCGTTGCCGGCCGTGGATCCGATGATCGTGCAACGCTCGGCGCGGGCGCTGCCCGAATACGGGCCGGATTTCCGGTACGGGCATTTCTTCGCCACCCGGCACCTGCCGGTGATCGCCGGGCTCGCCGGCACCGCGGCCGGTTTGTTCGCGCTCGCGCAGATCCCGCCGGCACGACGCTGGCTGCTGGCGCGGTTCCCGGCCGGCGACGGGCCGAGCGAGGAGCGCAGGGCGAAGTCCTGGTTCTCGGTGCGATTCGTCGGCCTCGGCGGCGGCCGTCGGGTGGTCACCGAGGTATCCGGCGGCGACCCCGGTTACGACGAGACCGCCAAGATGCTCGGCGAGTCCGCGCTGTGCCTGGCGCTCGACGAGTTGCCGGCGACGGCTGGCCAGGTGACGACCGCGGCCGCGATGGGGCAGTCGTTGATCGACCGGTTGCAGCACGCCGGGATCCCGTTCGACGTGCTGGAGGATCGCGCGGTGTAACCAACGCCCGCGCGCTCGCTGTTTCGGCCGATCACTTCATGCCGGTGGTAGACGCGGACAGCGAGCGGGGATCGCGACGATCCCACGAGCCGCGGTCCACGGCGGCCAGGAACCGGTCGACGGCCGCGTTGAACACGTCCGGCTCCTCGAGGTTCGCGGTGTGCCCGGTGCGCGGCAGGATCGTCAGCCCCGCGGTGGGGATGGTGCGCTTCAGCATCAGGTCGGGTTCCAGGCAGCCCTCGTCCTCGTCGCCAGCCATGATCAGGACCGGTGTTTCGATCGCAGCGAGCTCGCCGGTCAGGTCGTAGAGCGACGGCCGTGCCGCCTGCACGCCGCGCATCGTCAACGCGGCGCCAAGCGCGGAGTGCTCGCCGAGCGCGGCGCCGAACTCCACCCAGCCACGAGGGTTCTTGTTCTGGAACTGAACGCGTGCCGGGCCGACCGAGTAGCGCTTGGCTACCGCTTCGGAGCCTTCGGTTTCGAACGCCGCCGCGGTGGCCTCGCACTCCGCGCGGAACGCTTCCTGGCGTTCCGGTTGCGCGCCGTATCCCGCCCCCGCGACGACCGCCGAGGCGACCAGCGCCGGGTCGCGCAGCACGAGGTGCAGCGCGGTGAACCCGCCCATGGACAGCCCAACGACGTGCGCGCGCTCGATGTCCAGCGCGGCCAGCACCGCGACGGCGTCCGCGACCGCGCGGGCTTGGGAGTACGCACCCGGATCCGCGGGTACATCGGACGGTGGATAGCCGCGAGCCGAGTAGGTGACGCAGCGATGGGTTCGGGAGAAGTACCGTACCTGCGGTTCCCAGCTGCGGTGATCGCCCGCGAACTCGTGCACGAAAAGGATCGGTTCGCCGCTGCCGGTCTCCTCGACGTACAGTCGTACGCCGTCATCCGTCTCGATCGTGGCCACCAGGGTTGTCCTTCCGTCGTGCGCCGTGTCCACCGTGTTACGGAATCGCTAAAGCCCGTTTCGCCGGACTCCCGACCGTTGAAATATGGTATACCAGCTGATATACCAAATGTCACCAACGGCTCGAGCCGGCAACTGCTGATCAGCCCACCAGCCCGCCGACCGACCTGCACGAGTCGCGTCGGCTAGGAGGCGGATGTGAAAACCGGTGACCAAGTAGTACAGGAATTGCCCTGGCGGTGGAAGGCCCAGGGAATGATCTTCCTGGTCGGCGGCCTCGGCTTCATGTTCGACGCCTGGGACGTCACCATGAACGGTTTCCTGATCCCCCTGGTTTCCGAGGAATGGGGACTGTCCAAAGGGGAGGGTGCCTGGGTTGGCACCGCGAACCTGATCGGGATGGCTCTTGGCGCCTTCTTGTGGGGTGGGATCGCGGATCTCGTCGGCCGCAAGCGAGCGTTCAGTCTGACATTGCTGATGTTCTCGGTGTTCTCCATTGCCGGCGCGCTTTCTCCTGACTTCGTGACGTTCTGCGCGTTCCGGTTCCTCGCCGGTGTCGGCCTCGGCGGGTGCATTCCGGTGGATTACGCGCTGGTCGGGGAATTCACCCCGGCGAAGGTCCGCGGGCGGGTGCTCACCGCGATGGACGTGTGGTGGCCGATCGGTGCGACGCTGTGCGGGGTGGTGTCCACCGCGCTGCTCGCGGTCACGTTCATCGACAACTGGCGGATGATGCTGCTGACCATGGTGTTGCCCGCGCTGCTGCTGTTCTGGGTCCGCCTTTCCGTTCCGGAATCGCCGATGTACCTGGTGCGGCGTGGCCGTGCCGAGGAAGCCCGTGCAGTGATCGACAATCTGGTGGCACGAACCGGAGCTACCGTCGAGCAGTGGCGGTTGCCCGAGGCTCAGGACGTACGCAGGCTGTCGATGTCCAATATGGTCAGTCAGTTGCGCGATCTGTGGCGATTCAATCCGAGGATCACATCGGTTGCCTGGGCGCTGTTCCTGACCGTGTTCCTGCTGTACTACGGCGCGCTGACCTGGCTGCCGAGCATTCTCACCGAGTGGGGATACGGCGAGTACGCCGCGTTCATGGTGACGACGTTGATGACCGCGGTCGGTATCGTCGGTGTGCTGGTCTCCGCATGGCTTGTCGATGTGATCGGCCGGAAATGGGTCATCGGGTTGTCCGGCCCGATCGCCGCGCTGGGACTGGTGTTCTTCGCGCTGCAGCTGGACATGCCGACGGCAGCCAAGTGGTGGATCGGCGTGTTCGGTTTCGTCATCGAGCTGACGATTCCCGCGCTGTACGCCTACGTTTCCGAGTTGTACCCGACGCAGCTGCGGGCGAGCGGTTTCGGCTGGGCGTCCACGGTGAGCCGGGTGGGTGCGGGCTTCGTGCCGTTGATCTTCGGATCGCTGCTCTGGCCGCATCTGGGCCTACCGTTGACGTTCCTGGTTATCGGGCTGCTGCTCGGGCTGGCTTCGGTGTGGATGGCGGTGGGAGCACCGGAGACGAAGGGCCGCGAGCTGGACGAGATCGGCGTGGCACCCGGCACCGAGAAGGCCGGTGCTGCCGAGTAACCGGAGCCGGCCGCGGCTTCGCGATCAGGCTTCGCGCAGCTGAAGGACGTTCTCCACGCGCAGCCGCTTGACCAGCAACGCGGGAAGGTGTGGCAGCAGGTCGGTGGCAGACAGGCTCGGCACGACCGTCGGTTCGGTGATCCGTAGCCGTCGGCCGCGATGGACGAGCCGGCCGCCACCAGCCGCACGGAGGTTGCGCACCCAGTCACGCTGCGCACCGTAGAACAACACAACCACGAAGCCATCCGGTAGCCGGTACACATTGACCGGTGTCCGGTAAGTCGTGCCGGTACGCCTGCCGACGTGCTCGATAATGCCGAACCCTGGCAGCCGCCCGGCCCACAACCGTTGGATCGGATTGGTGACATGACGGTTGAAGCGTGCCAGCTTGTCGGGCAGCCGCATCGCCGACCTCCGCGCTCGTTACGGGCGGTCCAGGTGCCCCACGTTCATGATGTGGTCGAAGGTGGCCTTAGAGGCCGCCTCGGCGTCCGCGGAGCGGAGCGCGTCGATGATCTGGTCGTGCTGCCTGGCCGATTCCGCGTGTGTCCTTGTCACTTTCGGGCCGCCGCGCAGCGAGTGCCACAGCAGCCGCATCAACGACAGTAGCAGCGGGGAGTGCGCGTGCTCGTAGATGGTGAAGTGGAATTCCCTGTTCAGCTCGGCGTATCGAGGGTCCTCTTCGGACAGTGCGCGCATCTCGCCGTTGAGCCGCTCGAGCCCGGCGATCGCCTCGGTGGTGATCTTCGGTGCGGCCATCGACGCACCGAGTGCCTCGAGCACCGCACGGATCTGGAAATTCTCCTCGGTCGGCCCGACTTCGGCCTCCACGACGGAGAATCCACGGTGCGCGTCACCGATGAGCAGTCCCTCGGATTCCAGCCTGCGCATCGCCTCGCGCACGGGTGTCTGGCTGACCTGGAACCGCGCGGCCAGATCCCGTTGCCGCAGTTGCTTTCCCTCCGGCAGCTCGCCGGTAATGATCAACTCGCGAATCAGGGCGACGACCATGTCGGTCTTACTGACATAGTTCAGCCCGTGCGCGATGTCCGGATTGGTCATGTTGTCTCTGTTTCCCCTCGCATGTCACACAACCTGTGGACACGATCCGCCGTCATCGGCAGTCGCTCAACCGAACCCGTTATCCCCGCCGCGTCCCGCACCGCACTCGCCAGTGCCGCGCCGACCGCGGTCAGCCCGCCTTCACCGGCTCCCTTGACGCCCAACGGATTGCCGGGGGACGGCGCGTTCTCGGATATCAGCACGTTCACTCCCGGAACCTCCGCGGCGGTGGGCAGCAGGTAATCCATGAACGTTATCGCCTGCGGCTGCCCCGCTTCGTCGTAGCGGAATTCCTCGAAAAGCGCGCCACCGACACCCTGCGCCACCCCGCCCATCAGCTGGCCGGCCACCAGCGTGCGGTTGATCGCCCTGCCCACCTCGTAGCCGACCAGATAGCGCAGTATCCGCACCTCGCCGGTCTGCTCGTCCAACTCCACCACGGCAACGTGCGCACCGTACGGGTAGGTCATGTGCTCGACTTCGAACCGGCGCCGAGCCGCGAGACCGGCCGGTTCGTCAGCGAGCAGGAAGGGGCTGGCCGGCTGGCAGGCGCGGGCCACCTCGGCCAGCGTCACGCGCTGACCGGGCGCGCCGTGCACCGCGATCGTGCCGTCCCGCACCACCAGGTCGTCCTCGGCGGCCTCGAGCATGCGCGCGGCGATCTGTACCGCACGTTCCCGCACGGCCAGCGCGCTCACGTGCACCGCGCCGCCACCGACCACAGTGGACCGGGATGCCCACGAACCGGCGCCGAACGGCTGCAGTTCGGTGTCGCCAGCGATCACGGTGACCACCGACGGATCCACCCCCAACGCCTCCGAGGCCAGTTGACCGAGCACGGTCTCGATACCCTGACCGAGCGACGTGCCACCGGAATGCACGTGCACCGCGCCGGTAGCGCTTACCGAGACGTCGGCGGTCTCCTGCGGTCCGAGCCCGCTCTTCTCCAGGAACATCGCCACGCCGAGGCCTGCCAGCCTGCCTTTCGCGCGCAGCGTGTCTACTTCGGACAGATAGCCCAACCGCTTCGCCTCGGCCATGGTGGATTCCAGCAGGCCGGGGTAGTCACCGGGATCGAGCACCACATCGGTGCCGAGCGTGCTCATCGCGCGGGTATGCGGCAGCTCGCCGGGGGTAAGCAGGTTGCGCCTGCGCAGCTCCACGCGGTCGATACCGATCCGGTCGGCGGCCACGTCCAGCACCTGCTCGCGGACCACCGTTCCCTCGAACCTGCCGGGAGCGCGGTAGGTGCCACATGGTGTCTTGTTGGTGAGCGCCACGGTGATCCGGCCACGGTAGGCCGGCACCCGGTACGGTCCCGGCAGCATGGCGAGCGTCAGCTCCGGCACGATGATGCCATGCGTGCGGCAGTACGCGCCGTTGTCGTGCAACACGTCATCGCGCATCCCGAGCAGCGATCCGTCCACATCGAACGCCGCCGCGATCCGGTGTCGTTGCTGCCGCGAGTGATTCACCGCGACCAGGTGCTCGGAGCGATCCTCGGTCCACTTGACCGGCCGGCGCAGCGTGAAGGCGAGCCATGGCACCAGGAAATCCTCCGGGTAGAACTCGCCGCGCACTCCGAAACCACCGCCGGCGTCCGACGCGTGCACGTGGATCAGGTTCTCGTCGACGTCCAACATGGACGCGAGCACCGCGCGGTTGAACACCGGCACCTTGGTCATCCCGAAGATGTCAAGCGCCCCGCTAGCCGGATCGACGTCCACCAGCAACGCGCGCGGTTCCATGGGTACCGCGCTGTGCCTGCCCACCTCGAAGTCCAGCTCGACGACATGTGCGGCTCCGGCGAACGCCTCCCCGGTGTCCCCGAAGCCGAGCTCGAACTCCGCGGCCGTGCGGCCGGTGCCCGGATCGACAGCGGCCGGTAGCTCCGCGATGTCCAGCTCCACTAGCTCGGCGGCGTCCTCCGCGAGGTACGGATCGTCGGCAAGCACCACGGCGACCGGTTCGCCGACGTAGCGCACGACATCGGCGGCCAGCACCGGCTGCAGGTACTCGTTCAGGTCGATGCCCTGCACGCTCAGCCGGACCGGGATCCGTAGGTCACCGGGCAGATCCGCGGCCGTGACCACCTGGACGCCGCCATCGAGCGCGGACGTGTCAATGGAACGCAGCTCGCCGTGCGCGAGCGGGGATCGCACGATGCGGGCGTGCAGTTGCCCCCGCCGTTGCTGGTCGTCGCCGAACCGGCCGACGCCGCGCAGCAGCCGGGGATCTTCCTTGCGTACCACGGTTGTCATGTCGAGCCGGCCGGATGTCGAGAGCGAGCCACGTCGCACACCGCTTCCACGATTCCCTGGTATCCGGTGCAGCGGCACAGGTTCGATGCCATCGCTTCACGCACAGATTCGGGATCAGCCGAACTGTCCGCTTCGGACAGATATGCCTCTGCGAGCATCAGGAACCCAGGGGTGCAGAAACCGCACTGCAGGCCGTGCCGGTCACTGAATGCCTGCTGCAGGTCGGAAAGCTGGTCGCCGTCCGCGAGACCTTCCACGGTCCGCACCTCGCAGCCGTCCGCCTGCACCCCGAATACCAGGCAGGCGCGCACCGGCTGGTCGTCAAGCAATATCGTGCAGGCGCCGCAAATCCCGTGTTCGCAGCCGAGGTGCGTGCCGGTGTAGCCGAGGTCGTGCCGCAGCATGTCGGCAAGCGTCCGGCGGGATTCCACCACGAGTTCGTGCTCGTTCCCGTTGACGGACAACGAGATCAGGTGCACGTCCTTCATCAAGTGCCTCCAACGGTAGCCAGCGGGCGGCTCAGCGAGCTCAGCACATCTTCCGGCCGCACCGGAATGTGGTCCATGGCGACGCCGGTGTGCGCCAACGCGTCGTTCACGGCGTTCAGCACGGCAGCCGGCGCGCCGATGGTGCCGCCCTCGCCCATTCCCTTCGCGCCGTCCTCTGTGTACGGGCAAGGCGTTTCCAGGTGTGTGATCTGGATGGGGCAGATCTCCGATGCGGTGGGGGCGAGGTAGTCCATCAGCGTGGCGCTGTTCGGTTGCCCGTCGCCGTCGTACCGGATTCGCTCGTACAGCGCGGCCGCGATTCCTTGCGTGACACCGCCGCGCACCTGGCCGTCCACCACAAGCGGGTTGATCACCACGCCGCAGTCCTCCACCACCAGATAGCGGCGTACCCGCACGGCGCCGGTGCCGGGATCGGCTGTCACCAGCACGGTGTGGCAGGCGTTGGAGAACGTGCCAGGCGGGTCCGCCGATCCGCGTGCCTCCAGGCCGTGCTCGCTGCCCTCCGGAAGGGTGTGTGCCCGGAAGTACGCGGTGCGCGCCAGCTCGGCTATCTCCAGCGATGCGCCGGGAACGCCGCGCACCGTGGCCGCGCCGTGCATGAGCCGCACATCGGACTCATCGACCTCGAGCAGGTGCGCGGCGATCCGGCGCAGCTGTGCCGCGACGTCATCGGCGGCCCTGCGCGCGGACGTTCCCCCGATCACGATGGACCTGCTGCCGAACGTGCCCCAGCCGTACGCGGCGAGATCGGTGTCGCCCTGCCGCAGCCGCACCTGATCGGGATGCACGCCGAGCCGGGTGGCGACGATCTGCGCGAACGTGGTCTCGTGCCCCTGGCCGTGCCCGCAGGTTCCGGTGGTGACGATGACTTCGCCGGTCGGGTCCATCCTGACGTGCGCGGTGTCGTAGCCGGGCGTCATACCCATCCGGCGTTGCGCCATGATCGGGGTGCCGTAGGCGGTGCGCTCCGAGAAGCAGGAGAAACCGATTCCCGCGGGGATTCCGGCGGCGCGCAACTCGTCGCGCTCGCTGTACCAGCCGGCTTCGGTGACGGTTTTTTCGGCGAGGTCAAGTGATTCGCGGTAGCTGCCCTCGTCGTAGGTGATGCCGCTCGCACCGGTGTACGGGAACTCGCCTTCGGAGATCAGGTTGCGCCTGCGGACCTCCAACGGGTCGAGGTCGAGTGCCGCCGCGGCCTTCTCCATCAACCGTTCCATCACCAGCACGATTTGTGGTCTGGAAACTCCGCGATACGGCGCGGTGGGTGGTTTGTTGGTCGCGATGGCCCTGCCGCGGGCCCGGTAGGCGGGGACCTTGTAGGCGCCGGGGAGTTCGGTTGCGGCCATCAGCGGTTCGACCGCGCAGGTGAACGGGAACGCGGAGTAGGCGCCGACGTCGCAGCGGATGTCCGCGGCGAGACCAAGCAGCCGGCCGGTGGTGTCGAACGCCGCACGGACCGCGTAGTGCTGCTCGTGCCCGTGAAACGACGCGGTGAGGTTCTCCTGCCGGTCCTCCACCCATTTCACGGGCCGCCGTAGCCGGGCGGCGGCCGCGGCGATCACCACTTCTTCGCGGCCGACAACGCATTTCAGGCCGAAGCCGCCGCCGACGTCGGGGGCGATCACCCGGACGGTGCTCTCCGGCAAGCCGAGCGCCTGCGCGATACCGGAACGCAGCTGGTGTGGCACCTGCGTGGAGGCGTGCAGCACGACCTGACCGTCCCGGTCGTCCCATTCGGCGAGGCAGCCGCGACCTTCCATCGGCAGCGCGGCCAGCCGGGCACTGCTGAACTCGGCTTCCACCGTCAGTGGCGCATCGGCCAAGACGCCGTCCAGCCGGTCGTCGTCGAACATGGTGAGGTCGACGAGGCAGTTGTCCGCCAGTCCACTATGGACGTTCGGGCCGGTCGGCGCGGTGTCCAGATCGGTGACGGCCTGCCGGGGAGTGAAGTCGATCTCGACGGCCTCGGCGCCGTCCTCCGCGGCATACGGATCCTCGGCGAGTACCACGGCGACCGGTTCGGCGGCGTGCCGTACCTCCGACTCGGCGAGTAGCGGCATCGTGGTCGGCACGAATTCGTCGCGTTCAAGTACCGCGAGCAGGTACGGATTGTCCAGGTCGGCGGCGGTGAGCACGTGGTGCACCCCTGGGATGCCCGTCGCGGCGGCGACGTCGATGGAGTTCACCGTCGCGGAGCCGTACGGGCTGCGCACGAACGCCGCGTGCAGCGCGCCGTATCGCTCGACATCGTCGACGAACCGCCCGCTGCCGCGCAGCATCCGGCCGTCCTCCTTGCGCGGCACTGAGGCCCCGATCCAGGTGCCGTGCCCGTCCAGCTTCGCTTCACGCGCCATTCGCGCCCCCGTTCGACCGAGGGGCCCAGTCGGGGCGTTGGTTGCCCGTAAGGTGGCCTTCACGGCAAAGCGGGTCATGAGGTGGCCGCCTCGGTGAAGGCTCTGGAGACGAGGGTGGCGGCAAGGCGTTTGCGGTAGGCGCCGCTGCCGTGGCCGTCCGATGGTGGGTCGATGCTTTCCGCTGCCAACTCGCCGGCCGCGCGCCAGGTTGTCTCGTTGGCCGACCGTCCCACCAGGGCTTGGTCGGCGTCGACGACAGCCGGTTGCGGGTCCACCCCGCCCAGCACCAACCGCGCGGCGGAACACACCCCGTCCTCAATGGTGAGCGATACCGCGGCCGCAACGACCGCGAAGTCGCCCTGACGCTGCGCGAACTCGGTCAGCGCGGCACGCGGAGCCGCACCTGGGAACCGGATCTCCACGATCATCTCGTCCGGCTCGGCCGCGGTGGCGAAGAACCCGTGAAAGAACTCGGTGGCCGGGACTTCACGCCGGCCGCGCGGGCCCCGCAGCACGATGCCGGCCTCCAGCAACACCGCAAGCAGGCACCACTCCGAGGTCGGATCGCCGTGCGCGATGCTGCCGCCGAACGTGCCGCGGCACCGGATGGGGTAGTGGCCGACCCAGCGCGCGGCGCGCGGCAGCACCCGGAACCCGTCCGGTACGCCCGCGGTTTCCACCGCGCGATGGGTGGTCAGCGCGCCGATACGTAGCCCGTCGGCGTCGTGCCGGAGGTAGTCGAGGCCGGGAACCCTGGTGATGTCCACCAGCGCGCTGGGGCGGGCCAGCCGGAAGTTCATCATCGGGGCGAGGCTCTGCCCACCCGCGAGGATCTTGGCCTCGTCGCCGAGTTCGGTGAGCAGCTCGACGGCCTCGCGCACGTCGTGGGCACGGTGGTAGGTGAACGCGGCAGGTTTCACCGTGCTCCTTCCGTTGGCTGCGCGACAGTTCCCTCCGCCAGCGCGGATGACTCTGGTATACCATATTTCAAGTCCGTCGAGGAGGTGTTGCCGTTGACCGAGCAGTGGAGTCGGGCGGCCTGGCGGAAACACCTCCCCGATGTGCCGGACCCGGAATCCCTGGTGGCCGAGCTGGGCGAGGCGAGCCTGCACGGCCTGGCCGCGCGCAGCGCGCGGCGGTTCCCCGGCCGGCTCGCGGTACGGGTCGACAGCGAGAGCATCACTCACGGCGAGCTGGACGCCGACGCCGCGCGGATCGCCGGTTGGCTGGCGGGGCGGCTCGAGCAGGGCGATCGCGTGCTGCTGGCCGGACCGTCCGATGTGGACTTCCTGCGGTGCTATCTCGGCACGCTGCGCGCGGGCGGCGTCGTCGTGCTGGCCAACCCCGCCTACACCGCGGCCGAGCTGGCGCATCTGGTCGCGGACTCCGGCGCGGTGCTCGGGTTCGCGGGCAAATTCGCGGGCAAGGAGGTCGCCGAGCGGCTTCCCGCCGGGCTCCCGGCCGTCCGCTTCGGCGAACTGGACGAACCGCTGAGCGCTCCCGCGGTAGCGTCGCGACCCGCTCCCGATGACATCGCGCTGCTGGCCTACACCTCCGGTACCACCGGCAGCCCCAAGGGCGTGCCGCTGACCCACCGGCAGCTGCTCACCTCGATCCGCTCCGCGATGGCCGCCTGGCGCTGGTCGGCCGACGATGTGCTGGCGCACGCCCTCCCGCTTTTCCACCAGCACGGGCTCGGCGGGGTGCACGCCACGCTGATCGCCGGGTCGACGGCGAGGGTGCTCTCCGACTTCGATCCAGCCGCGCTGGTGGAAGCCGCGCGAGAGGCGAGCGTGCTGTTCGCGGTGCCCACGATGTACGAGCGGCTGGTGGACGCGCCATCCGAGGCGTTCAGCGGGCTACGGCTGTGCGTATGCGGCTCCGCCCCGCTGAGCGAGGCGCTCGCCGAGCGGGTGGCCGACGCGTTCGGGCAACTGCCGCTGGTTCGCTATGGCACAACGGAAACCGGCCTGGACATATCGAATCCGTACGGCGCGGCACGCGGGGACACGGTTGGCATACCGTTGCCGGGGGTGCTGGCCCGACTCGGTGCGGGCGACGAGATCCAGTTACGCGGGCCGCAGGTGTTCACCGGTTACTGGAACAACGCGGCAGCCACCGGCGAAGCGTTCACCCCGGATGGCTGGTTCCGGACTGGCGACATCGGCGAGATCGACGCGGAAACCGATCACCTGATCATCCGTGGCCGTAGCAAGGAACTGATCATCACCGGCGGGATGAACGTCTACCCGCGCGAGGTCGAGCTCGCTCTGGAGAAACATCCGGACGTTGCCGAGGCGGCGGTCGCCGGGCTGCCGCACGAGCACTGGGGCGAGCAGGTCACCGCCTGGGTGGTAGCGAATCCTTTTGACGAGAACGCGTTGCTGGAGCATGCCCGGACTTTGCTGGCGCCGTACAAGTGCCCGAAGCGCGTTTACGCTTTGGATGCGCTTCCGCACAACCCCATGGGCAAGCTGGCCCGCGCGCGGCTGGACACGCCGGTTGGTGCCGCGTGCGCAAGGGCGCAGGAGATCGATGAGCTCGGCGCGTTCGTCGAGCGGTATCCGCGGGACCGGTGGAAGGACGGTATTCCGGTCGCCATCAAGGATCTCTACGACGTGGCCGGGCAGACCGTGCGCAGCGGCACGCCCGGCCTGGCGCATCGCACCGCACAGCAGGACTCCGATGCCTGGGCGCGGCTGCGTGACGCCGGGTATGTCCTTATCGGACGGACGAGCACCCCGGAACTCGCCTGGTCGGTGCGCACGCCCGGTTGCCGCAATCCGTGGGACCCGGCCCGGGATTCCGGCGGTTCGAGCGGTGGCTCCGCGGTGGCCGTGGCCACCGGTGTGGTGAATGTCACGCTCGGCTCGGACACCGGCGGTTCGATCCGCATTCCCGCCGCGCTGTGCGGGGTGGCCGGGTTGCGCCCCACGGCGGGGGCGATCTCCACGGCTGGTGTCACGCCGCTGGCACCGTCCATGGACACCGTTGGGCCGATCGCGAGTACTGCGGCGGATTGCCTGCGGGTGTACGAACAATTGGGTGGAGCCGTAGGTGCGATGCCGAGATCCGCAGAGGGTCTGCGGGTCGGCTGGCCGGCGGATTTGTGGGTGGACAAGGCCGATCCGGAGGTGCGGCGACTGGTTGAGGACGCCGCCGGCACGTTGCGCGCCGCCGGCGTGCGGATCGTCGACGTGGAGTTGCCACTCGCCCGTCGCTACGCGCGCGGCACCGGCTACACCATCATGCTGGCCGAATCCGCGGAGCTGTGGTGGTCGGCGTGCCAGCGCGACCCGGACGGGCTCGGTGCCACCACAACGGAACTGTTGCGCGCCGGGAGCGGGCTGGCAGCAGGGGAGTACCGGTCGGCGCTGGATCGTGCCGCCGAGATCCGTTCCGAAGTGGACGGTGTGCTCGGTGAGCTGGACGCGTTGCTGCTGCCGACCGTGCCGGTCGCCGCGGCTCGCTCGGACGTCGACGCGGTGGATCTCGGCGGGCGGCGGGAACCGATCGAGGCGGTTTACTACCGGCTGACCGCGTTGGCTTCGGTGACCGGGCATCCGGCACTGTCCGTGCCGGCCGGGTTGACCGGCGACGGGCTTCCGGTCGGGGCACAACTGATAGCCGTGCGGGGCGCCGAGGCGTTACTGTGCTTGCTTGGCGGTGTGATCGAGAACGGGCCGGAATCCCGCGCGGTGGCGCGGGCACGCGTGGAGAGGATGGCGCACGGATGAGCAAGCCCGACCCCCGAGACCTGCTCGGAATCCGCGACCAGCTCGGCGACGAGGAGCGTGAGATCGCCGACACCGTAAGGAATTTCGTGCACAAGGAGGTCGTCGAGCACGCCGGCGAGTGGTTCGAGGACGCACGGTTTCCTGAGCATCTGATTCCGAAGCTCGGTGAGCTCGGGCTGCTCGGCATGCATCTTGAGGGGTACGGCTGCGCCGGAACCAGCGCGGTTGCCTACGGCCTGGCGTGCCTGGAGCTGGAGGCCGGGGACAGCGGGTTGCGCAGCTTTGTCTCGGTGCAGGGTTCGCTTGCCATGTTCCCGATCTGGCGGTACGGCAGCGAGGAGCAGAAGGAACGCTGGTTGCCGGCGATGGCGCGGGGCGACGCGATCGGCTGCTTCGGGTTGACCGAACCGGATCGAGGCTCCGACCCCGGAGACATGCGCACCACGGCGCGCCGGGACGGATCGGACTGGGTGCTGAACGGGTCGAAGATGTGGATCACCAACGGCACGCTCGCGGACATCGCGGTGGTGTGGGCCCGTACCGACGAAGGCGTGCGCGGGTTCCTGGTTCCGCGTGACACCCCGGGGTTCGCCGCGCGGGAGATCAAACACAAGCTGTCGCTGCGGATGTCCGCGACCGCCGAGCTGGTGCTGGACGACGTGCGGCTGCCGGAGGACGCGGTGCTGCCCGGTGTCACCGGGCTGCGCGGGCCGCTTTCCTGCCTCGCGGAGGCGCGGTACGGCATCCTGTGGGGCGCGATCGGGGCAGGCCGGGCGTGCTTCGAATCGGCGCTTGACTACGCCGGCAGCCGTGAGCAGTTCGGCAAGCCGATCGGCGGTTTCCAGCTGACGCAGCAGAAGCTCGTCGAGATGGCGCTGGAGCTGAACAAAGGCCTGCTGCTCGCGTTGCATCTTGGCCGGCGCAAGGATGCCGGCACGTTGCCGCCGGAGCTGGTCAGCTTCGGCAAGCTGAGCAACGTCCGCGCCGCGATCGACGCCGCGCGAACCGCCCGCACCATCCTCGCCGCGAACGGAATCAGCCTGGAGTATCCAGTGATCCGGCACGCGAACAACCTGGAATCGGTGCTCACCTACGAGGGCACCGAGGAGATCCACACCCTGGTACTTGGCCAGTTGCTCACCGGCCAGGCCGCCTACCGGTAGCTTCGGCGCGTGGACACTGGTGTCGTGCGTCTGAATCTCGTTTATGGGTGGTGTGGGGCGGGATCTGGTCGGCGGTTTTGGTCCAGGTGAAGGGGTGGCGGCGGTCGTTCCAGGTTTGATGAGGGTGCTGATCGCGGCGATGAGTTGTTTGACGCTGTCGAAGGATCCGGGTCGGATTGTCTGGCGGGTTGTCCAGCACGACATGTAGTTCGCGGCGCGGGTATGCGTTGGCGACCTTCTTCAGGAAGTCGAGGAACTCGGCCTTGCCGTGCCGTCTCGGACCTTGGCCTCCAGTTCAGGGTCGGTCGAGAACGTGAACGTTTCGCGCC
>WHSZ01000123.1 GCA_009379845.1 Pseudonocardiaceae bacterium
ACGGACTACGGCCGGTACGTGATTGCCGTGGCTGAGGAGCACCGCAGTTCCGACAGGTCGGGGTGATCCAAACCGGGCATGGTTGGATGCCCGTCACGTCAACCTGCGCAGCCGTGCCGACACATCTCGCGCATCCTTAGTAGCCCGCGATCCATATCCGAGAACGAGGCATGGACCGTCCTGGCGAGGATAGTCAGCCGCTGATGTTGTTTTCGAGATCAGTTTAGGCGACGTGCACGTCGGGTACGTAGAGAATCCATTTACCACCGGACTCATGGAAGGCCCGTTCGTTTGCCATGATCTCCTCGGCGTGGTTCCAGGCGAACAGCAGCGCGTAGTCCGGGTACGGCTGGGAGAACGCGGACGGCGGCCGGACCGGTATGCCCGATCCGGGCATCAGCCTGCCCTGCTTGCCCGGCGTCGAGTCGCAGACGAAGGGGATCAGGTCCGGCGTCATTCCGCAATAGTTGATCGCCGTCGCGCTCTTGGCGGTCGCGCCGTAGCCGACGACCGTCTTGCCCTGGGAACGAAGCTCCCGCAGCAGCACCATCAGATCGTCACGAATGGTCTTGGCGTTTGTGGCGAACCGGGTGAACGTCGCCAGGTCGGCGAGCCCCAACGTGGCCTCGCGGTCGAGTAACTCCGCGACCGCCGCGCTCGGCCGCCGCCTGCCAGTCCGTGCCAGGGTGTAGCGGATCGCACCACCATGTACGGTGAGGTGCTCGGCGTCGACGACCTCGAAACCGTGGCGCGCCGCCAGGTTGCACACAGACCGGACGCAGAACAGGTAGAAGTGCTCGTCGTAGATCTGGTCGAACGAGCTGCTGGCAATGATGTCCGCGAGATAGCGCTCCTCGAACACGAACACCCCGTCGTCGGCGAGCAGCTCGTCGATGCCTTCGAGGACCGAGCCTATGTAGGGAATGTGGCTGAAGGTGTTGGCGGAGAAGATGACCTTGGCCGGACCGTCGGCGCACCGGATGGCCGCGGCCGAAGACTTCTCGAAGAAGTCCACTCGCACCCGCACACCCGCCTGCGTGGCCAGGCGCGCCGCCTCGCCGGACGGATCGACACCCAGGTGCCGGACACCGGCGTTGCTGATGGCCTTGAGCATCGCGCCGTCGTTGCTACCGATCTCAACCACGAACGGGTCCGAATCGAGCAGCTCGGTCTCCAACAGCCGCTGCGCAAATAGTTCGAAATGCGAGGCCATCATCGCCGATTCGGAAGTGCGGTACGGGTACTGTTCGTGGAACATCATCTCCCTGGGCACTTCGGATAGCAGCTGCACCATCGTGCACGACTGGCAGATCCCGGCGGCGAGATGGTAGAAGAACTCCTCGTCGGTCTGGCTAGGCAGGCGGAAGGCGTCGGAGATCGGCTGTCGCCCGAAGTCCGCGAACTCGATGACACTACCGCCGCAGATCCGGCAAGGAGGCATGTCGGCATGTCCTTTCTCGATCAGCTACTCGGTGAATGTTGAGCATCTGACGGCGTCACAACGCATTCTCGATGCTGGCGGCATGGTCACGAACCGCCTCGAGCAGCGCGACCTGGCGCAGACAGGAGGCCTCGTCGACGGACCGGCCCGCCTGGGCCGCCGAGACGAACCGGGCGAGCGTGGCTGTGACCTGGTCGGCGGGTGGTTGGCGTAGGTGCCGCCGACCGTCGGGCTGTTCCAGCTGGATCACCGGGTCATTGTCCGGCGGCGGCTGATAGGCCCGGTCGACGATGACCCGGCCGCGATCGCCGCGAAGCTCGTACGCCGACAAGTACGCGTTCTCCATACCGAACGTCACCTGCGCTGGGACCTTGCCGGGCGTCTGCAGGAGAATCGCGCCGGAGGTGTCGACCACGTGTCCCGGACTACGGCTCAGTACGGTGCCAGTGACGCTCAGCTCGCCGAGGAAGTACATCGCGGCGCGCACCGGGTAGATACCGACATCCAGCAACGCACCGCCGCCCAGGGCCGGCTGGTACCGGATGTCATCTGCGGCCCGCTCCGGCACCGTGAACGCCGAATGGAACGACCGCAGCGCGCCGATGGCGCCGTCCTCGATCAGCCTCCGTACCTCGCGGTGCAGGGGGTGCGTGACAAACATTATGTTCTCCATCAACGCGAGTCCGCGCTCGCGAGCGAGCGTGAACAGACGTGCGGTCGGGCCGTACTCGGCGGTCACCGGTTTCTCGGCGAGCACATGCTTTCCCGCGAGCAGCGCCCGCTCCGTCCACTCCGGACGCAATGCGACCGGCACCGGGAGGTAGACGGCGTCGACATCGTCCCGATCCAGCGCCGCCGCGTAGCCGTGCACGGGTTCGCCACCGAACACCGAGGTCACCGTCGCTGCCTTGGCCGGATCCCGGCTCGCGATCACGGTGACCTGCGCGTCCGGCATGGCTGCCAACGCGGGCAGCACACGCCGCACCGCGATATCCGCGCAACCGAGCACTCCGATACGGATGCCGGTCATCGGGTGCCGAACAAGAAATGGTGAAACGTCTCTGCCGCCCCGAGGTGGACGACAGCGGCGATCCGGCCGTGCTCCGCCGTGACTGCAGACAGCGCCGTCCCGTACAACTCGGCCAGCCCGGCCGGAGTCGCACCGCCCGCCTCGTAACGGTCACCGGCGAGTCTCACGAACCCGTCCGCGGCTTTCGCGCGAATCCGGGCACAGTACGAGGCTCATCGACTTGTTCGACAGTTTTCACTGCTGGGCTCCCTCAATGCTCCCCCAACGAAAGATCGCTGACACGATTGCACGACTGCGACGAGTAAAACCGGACTCGCTCGGGGTGGCAACATGGTTATTCCGAATCCAGGGATTTCCTCAGTCGCACAGCTCCGATAGCGGAGCGTTGGCGATCGGCGTCGTGTTCGTGCGAGCATCTGGGGTCCTCAATGGCTCCGACGCAGCCTGCGAGCTGCGGCCAGGGCGAGTCGCCCGGCTCGACTCACAGCGGAGCCACGGGAGGTCGGCTTCTTCGCATCTGCCAGGTCGGGAGCCGTCCATCCGTCGAGGTCGCACTCCGCCATACATTGTTCGGCGCAGCCTTTCATCGTGCTCGCGACACCGGATTGTTCAGCTGCGATGAGTAGTTCGGCGCGTACACCCTCGTGATTTCCGGGATAGTTTGCGCTTCTACAGTTCATACCGGGCGCCAAATTCACTCCCGATCGAGTCCCAGATCAGCTTCATCAATTCGACGTGTTCCACGAAGGCCAAACCATAA
Organism: Pseudonocardiaceae bacterium; assembly: GCA_009379845.1. GTDB lineage: Bacteria > Actinomycetota > Actinomycetes > Mycobacteriales > Pseudonocardiaceae > Tamaricihabitans. The sequence goes on from WHSZ01000123.1 coordinate 3,232, forward strand.
TGCAAGTTCGGCATGGCTACGCCGTTTGCCCATTCCATGGGGGTTGGCCGCCATCGCATCGGAGATCGCCCAGAACATGTTGCGCCATCCAATAACCGCGCGGCGCGAACGCGGCATCTCACGCGGGAGTTTTTCAGCCCTCAGAGCTCGCGGCCGACCGGCGTTGCCGGATCACTATGCGTAATGCGGCCAGAACCGGGGCGGCGAGCTGGTTCAGTTCCGCGATCCGGCGCCGGTGTTTCCAGCGCTGCGACATGCTGAACACCGTGGGGAATTCGGCGGCAGCGGCGATGGCAGCGAGCGCGCCGGTGGCGGGATCGAGCCGTGCCACCGGCCGCGACCCGTGTGCCGCTCTTGCCACCTCGCGGCTGAGTTGGTTGAGCTTCCGAGTGTCTCGCACGGTGATCCGGTTGTGCGGGATGGTGCCGAGGATTCTGTGCTTTTCGACCTTGATCACCCGTGCGGCGGCCAACTGGTCCCGCACCGCGGGTGCTGCGCGCCTGCTGTTTTTGCGGACCCAGTGCTGCCACCGCCGCGGGCGCGACCGCTCGATCTCGTGCAGTATGGAGGCCAGCACCGGGTCGAGTTCCGCGGCGGCCGCGCCGCTTGCCGCCGTGCTCGTTGCGGACCTGCCAGCCGCCGCACCGCCGAGCACTGCCTTGCCGGAGTCGTCCCGCAACCAGCCGTGCAGCAGCAGGTCCGCGAGCGCCGCCGCTCGAAGCGCGAAGCCGAGCCGGTCGCGGGCGGTCAGCCGCCGCTTCCGAGTGTCGTAGGCGAGCAGATACAATCGCGTGGGCAGCGATTGTGATGGTCGCATTGTCGCTCACTCCTGGGTGCCGGTGCTGCCGTCGCCCACGTCGTCCGGAGTGGACTTCGGTGGTCTGCCGGGGCGGCGCATCCTGCCGACGTCCTTTGGCAACCGGCCCGCGTCAGACAGCGCCTGCCGCAGTAGGAACTCGATCTGGGCGTTGGTGCTGCGTAGCTCGTCTGCCGCCCACCGTGCCAGCCCATCGTGCACGGCAGGATCCAGCCGCAGCAGGATCTTCTTGCGTTCAGCCACCGGCGCGGCTCACTGGTACAGCGACCCGGTGTTCACCACCGGCTGGGTGTCGTTGTCGCCTACGAGCACCACAAGCAGGTTGCTGGCCATGGTCGCCTTCCGTTCCTCGTCGAGGTCGACGATGTCCTTCTCGTTCAGGCGCTCCAGTGCCATTTCGACCATGCCGACGGCACCCTCGACGATGAGCCGGCGTGCCGCCACCACCGCGGCGGCCTGCTGGCGTCGCAGCATCGCGGAGGCGATCTCCGCGGCGTAGGCCAGGTGGGTGATACGCGACTCGATGATCACGACCCCTGCGGGCGCTACACGGTCGACCACCTCCTGGGACAGCCGCTCGGTGATCTCGTCGGCGTTGTCGCGCAGCGACAGTCGGGACTGGTCGTAGGTGTCATAAGGATAGCTGTTCGCGATGTGGCGCACCGCCGTCTCGGCCTGGATAGAAACGAACTCCACGAAGTCGTCCACTTCGAACGTCGCCTGCGCCGTGTCGGCTACCTGCCACACCACGACGGCGGCGATCTCGATCGGGTTGCCGTCCGCGTCGTTGACCTTGCTGACCTCGGTCTCGTGGTTGCGGATCCGAGTGGACACCCGGAGCCGACTGGTGATCGGGTTGACCCAGCGCAGGCCCGCGGTACGAAGCGTGCCGACGTAACGGCCGTGCAGCTGCACCACGCGCGCCTCACCCGGGGACACCGGAGTCAGGCCGCGGGCCAGCACGATCGCGGTGACGACGAGCACGACGCCCACGACGACCATCGCCGAGGACCCGCCCACCTCCTGCAGCGTCCCGCGGACAGCGATCAGTGCCACCCCCACGATCGCCGCGAGCACGATCGCGGCGATCACCGCGAAGCCCGACAACGCGCGTGCTGCCTGCTCCCTGATGTGCGGTTCGGGCATCTCCACGGCGGGCGTGTTCTTGCTCGCCCGTGGCGGCGGGTTCGTTTCCATTGCCTTGTCCCTTTCGTCGGACCCCGCTCTGAGTAACCTATCGTAGTGATATCATTTTTTCGAGGGCAGTTGTGGTACGACGTATCAGGGCCGGCGTCGAGGATCGCGATCACGCACCAGCCGCGTAGCTTGGCGAAGCGGGTGAAGTCGTAGATGAAGATGACCCCCGGGGCGCCAGCGGGCACCCAGGCTTCGCCGCCGAGAGGGCATCCAGCGCGCCCTGCTTGGCGGTCTTGCAGATCCCCACGATCGTCGAGCGGTCCACGCCCCACTTGTCGGCCGCCTCCCGCTGAGTGGCCTGCTGGGTCAGCACCCGCACGAACCCTTCGTACCCTCCGAGGGCGCCAGCCGCTTACGCAGCTTGCGGCCCGCCTCGGCTGGGACACTCTCACCGTTAATCGGGCTCTGTCGCAGATCTTGTTGTGGGTGTTCGGTGTGTCGCTTGGGTTTCGTTGTGAGGCTTGGTATTTCTGGTTCTCGTGCGCTTATCACTGGATTGACGTGCTGTTCCCGCATTTGGCATCGACCCACGTGGAGTCAGTGGATCTTGACGGCGATATTGTGGTGTTCGCGGTGCGTTCGAAGGAACCGACGGCAACATGTCGGCGGTGTGGCACCGTGTCGGTCCGCACGCATGGTGGGTATCGCCGTCGGCTTGCTGATCTCCCCATCAGCGGGCGCCGGGTCCGCCTTGACGTTGCCGTGCGCCGGTTCCGCTGCGAGTACGACGGATGCGAAGCGGTGACGTTCGTTGAGCAGATACCAGGATTGACCACCGCGTTTTCCCGTCGCACCCGGTCGCTGACTGAGCAGCTGACAACCATCGGACTCGCTCTGGCTGGACGAGCCGGTGCACGACTGGCTGCCGTGCTTGGCATAGCTTGTGGCCGGGATACGTTGTTACGGCTCGTCCGTGCTCATCCCGACCCTCCAGCCGGAGAAGCCACGGTCGTGGGTGTTGATGATTTCGCGTTGTGCAAGCGTCAGCGCTATGCCACCGTACTGATCGACATGATCGATCACCGACCCGTCGATGTGGTGGCTGACCGGCGGGTCGGCTCGACAACAGAGTGGCTGCGCGACCATCCAGAAGTCAGCGTCGTGTGTCGAGATGGGTCAGCCGCCTACGCCGAGGCTATCAAGGCGGGCGCCCCACAGGCAGTGCAGGTCAGCGATCGCTGGCATCTCTGGAAGGGCCTCGGTGACGCCGCGCTCAAAGAAGTTGCCACACACAGCGGTTGCTGGGCGAAAACCAACCTGCCACCCCGGGAAGGTCGGCGCGCGGCCACGACTCGCGAGCGCTGGCACCAGGTTCACGCCCTCCTCGATCGGGGCGTGGGGCTGGGCGAATGCGCACGCCGGTTGAATCTGGGGCTGAACACCGTCAAAAGGTACGCGCGCATTGATCAGCCCGAACGCCTGGTGCGAGCCCCGGCCTACCGTCCCACCCTGGTCGACCCCTACCGCGAACACCTACGCCAGCGCCGAACCGAAGACCCAGCAGTCCCCGTCACACAACTGCTTACCGAGATCACAGCACTCGGCTACCAGGGCAGCGCGAACCTGCTAGTGCGCTACATCAACTAAGGCCGCGCCGACACCGACCGTCCCCCGATCTCCCCGCGCGGCCTGACCGGGCTGATCCTCACCCGGCCCGAGAATCTCACCGACACCCAGCGGCAATCGCATGACGATTTGACCACCGCGTGCCCAGAAATGATCGACCTGGCCGACGCGGTCCGCCGTTTCGCCGAACTGCTCAACCCCCATGAGGGCAACGAAAAACGGCTCCAAGACTGGATCACCACGGTCCGGATGGCCGATCTTCCCTACCTACACGCCTTCACCCGAGGACTCGAGAAAAACCAAGCCGCCGTCGCCGCCGGCCTGACCCTGCACTACAGCAACGGCCCCACCGAAGGACACGTCAACCGCATCAAAATGATCAAGCGGCAGATGTATGGCCGAGCCAACCTCGACCTCCTCCGCAAGCGAATCCTCCTCGCCGCATGACCACAACAAGATCTGCGACAGAGCCGTTAATCGGACAGTCCCAACGAGTTCTTAGCCGCGCACGAGTAGCCGACGGGGTGTGTCAGTCGAAGTGTGTAAGCCGTGGCCCTGACAGGCTGGCGGGGAGGTGATCTCCCCGCTGGCTGGAAGGGCACGAGAACGTGACCGACGTAGATATCAATGAAGCCTGTGATCAGCCCGGTGGTCGGAGTATC
>WHSZ01000045.1 GCA_009379845.1 Pseudonocardiaceae bacterium
ATGAACTCCCGACAGAGGGAAGGGATGCCTCCCGAACAGGGGTGGGCGAGGAGGGAGTTGAACCCTCACGTCCTTACGGACACACGGACCTGAACCGTGCGCGTCTGCCTTTCCGCCACTCGCCCGAATGACGTCTGATTGCCTGGATGAGCTTAACACCATGACCAGAACGGGTTTGGCCGCCCCCGTGTCGAACTGGCCAAGCGCAGATACGATCGCTAGTTGAGGACAGGAGTCGTGGAGGAGTTGAACCCGTGGGCCGCGTGCAGCGCTTTGACCGGCGTCTTGAGGGCATCGTGGGGAATACCTTCGCGCGCATGTTCGGTGGCAAGGTTGTGCCGGAAGAAGTGGCACAGGCACTACGGCGTGAAGGAGAGGACAACGTTCGTGCGCTGGCAGGCGGCTGGCAACTCGCCCCCAATCATTACACGGTGCTGCTGGGACCGAAGGACCACACGCAGCTGGCCGGGGACGAAGCTAGCGTCTGTAAGCACCTCGAGAACGTCATCGCCGACCATCTCGCAGAGCAGGGCTGGGACACCTATGGTGACGTCGTAGTCTCACTGGAGCGCTCCGAGGCGCTGCACACCGGACAATTTCGAACCCGCTCGTCCGTCGACCCTGACGTCAAGGCCGGTAGCTCTGCGAAGTCCGCCGGTCAACGGGCAACACCAAGTCGCAACGCAGGAGACCCACCCATGAGCCAGCCTCCCGGCTACGGCCAACAGGACCCCTACGGTCAGCAGGGGCAATACGGTTACGGACAAGGCCAGCCCGGTTACGACCCATACGGCGGCCAGCCCGGTTACGACCAGGGGTATGGCCAGCCGGGCTACGACCAGGGCTACGGCCAGCAGGGCTATGACCCGTACGGCGGGCAGCAGCCACCGCCACCCGGCGGTTACGACCCGTACGGCGGGCAACCGCAACCGGGCTACGACCCCTACGGCGGGCAGCCGGGCTACGACCCGTACGGCGGCCAGCCTCCGCAGGGTTACGACCCCGGCTACGGCGGGCAGCCGCAACCACAGCCCCAACCCGGTGGCTACGACCCGTACGGCGGCCAACCACAGCCCGGCTACGACCCCTACGGCGGGCAGCCACCGCCACCCGGCGGTTACGACCCGTACGGCGGGCAACCGCAACCGGGCTACGACCCCTACGGCGGCGCTCCGCCGTCGCCCCCCGGCGGATACCCGCAGCCCGGCTACCCACCGGGCCCTGGTGACCCGCAGCAGGGCTACGCGCCACCTGCCGTGCAGACCGGCCCGCGGCAGCTGGCCGCGAGCCTGCAGCTGGACGACGGTTCCAACCGGACCTACTCGCTCAAGCAGGGCGGCAACGTGGTCGGCCGCGGTCAGGACGCGGACTTCCGGCTGCCGGACACCGGCGTGTCCCGTCGCCACCTGGAAATCACCTGGGACGGCCAGAGCGCCACGCTCGCGGACATCGGCTCCACCAATGGCACTACGGTGAACGGCACGCCCGTGCAGAACTGGCAGCTGGCCGATGGCGACGTGATTCGGGTCGGCCACTCGTCCCTGGTGTTCCGGACCCAGGGCTAGGCACAACTAGAGACCCCGCGTAACGGCTGCCCGATCCCTCGTTAGATCATGGGCAGCCGGGAAGACGTGCAGGCCATGGACGAGGCGGGAGCGGACACAACAGGTGCCAGAGCTGGTCGTGCAGCTAACCAGAGCAGGGTTTCTCGCCCTGCTCTGGCTGTTCGTGCTGTTCGCCCTGCGGGTGATCCGCTCGGATCTCTACGCCGCCTCCGGCATGAAGGTCAACGTGCCGACGTTCCGCCGCTCCGAATCGAAAAAGTCCAAGGGCGGCAAGGCCGGCAAGGCGCCGCGTCAGCTCGTCGTGACGCATGGTGCCCTCGCCGGAACCCGGATCTCGCTTGACGGGCGCCCCATCCTCATCGGGCGAGCCGATGACTCCACACTGGTGCTCGATGACGACTACGCGTCCACCCGCCACGCGCGGCTCTCGCTGCGCGGCCACGATTGGTACCTGGAAGATCTGGGCTCGACGAACGGGACGTATCTGGATCGGGCTAAAGTCACGGCACCCATGCGAGTACCGCTTGGTGCCCCGATCCGCATCGGCAAAACGGTGATCGAGCTGCGCTCATGACCCTTGTCCTCCGCTACGCCGCCCGCAGTGACCGTGGCCTGGTTCGTTCGAACAACCAGGACTCGGTGTACGCAGGTCCACGGCTGCTCGCCCTTGCCGACGGCATGGGTGGGCACGCCGCTGGCGAGGTGGCGAGCAAGGTGGTCATCGCCGCGCTGGCGCCACTTGACGACGACGACCCGGATGACGACCTGCTCGCCCAACTGCGCGAGGCGACCATCGCGGGCAACGGCTCTATCTCCGAACTGGTGGCCAGCGACCCCGACCTGGACGGTATGGGCACCACGCTCACCGCCGTGCTGTTCGCCGGGACCAGGCTCGGCCTCGTACACATCGGCGACTCCCGCGCCTACCTGCGCCGCAACGGCCAGGTCTCCCAGATCACCCACGACGACACGTTCGTCCAGTCGCTGATCGACGAGGGCAGGATCACCGAGGACGAGGCCGCGAACCATCCGCAGCGTTCGCTGCTGCTGCGCGCGCTGACCGGTCAGCACGAGGTGGATCCGAACCTCACGGTGCGCGAGGCCCGCGCGGGTGACCGGTACCTGCTGTGCTCGGACGGCCTTTCCGGGGTGGTCAGCCACGACACGCTGACCGAAGCACTGGAGATCACCGATCCGCAGGCCTGCGCGGACCGGATGATCGAGCTCGCGCTCAAGGGCGGCGGACCGGACAACGTCACGGTGATCATCGCCGACGTGGTGGACGTGGATTTCGGCGAGGACGCGCCGATCGTCGGCGGCGCGGCCGGCAACGGGCAGGACGAGGGGGCGCCGGCCTCGGACACCGCGGCGTCCCGCGCCGCGGCGCTGACCGCCCCCGCGCCGCCGCAGCGAATCGAGCCACCCGAGGAACCTCCGGACCCGAAGGCCAAGCGCCGCAAGCGAATCCGCTGGCTGCTGCTGTTCGTGTTGGTGCTGTTGCTGCTCGCGGGCGGCGCGATCACCACCCGCTACTTCGTGATGAACCAGTACTACGTCGGTGAGGGCCAGAACGGCGAGATCGCCATCTACCAGGGCGTGCGGGGCAGCGTGCTCGGAATCGACCTGCACAAGGAGATCCAGGGCTCGTGCGACCCGGCCGTGCCGGACTGCGAGAAGGTGTACGTGAACGAGCTGGAGCAGAGCGCGCGGCAGACGGTGCGCGCCGGCCAGCCGCAGGAAAGCCTGCAGGAAGCGCGGGAATTCATCACCAGGATGCGGCTGTCCAACCGGCTGCCGGAATGTGAGCCGCCACCGAAGAACCAGCCGCGTCCAGGCGGTGCGAACCGGCCAAACGGGCGCGGCGATCAACCGACCGAAACCACCACACCAAGGCCGGAGCAGCAAGAGGAGCAGCGGCCGGGGGTGGATTGCCGGCAGCCACGCAATCCGGGTGGGCGCTAATGACGCCTCCGGTCCCCGGCGGCTCGGCGGGCGGTACCGGGCCTTCCGCACAGGGTTCCCCCGCATCGGGGCAGTCTCCGGCCGGTGCCGGCCAGCCGGCTTCCGGGCAGACCGACCCCGGCCGGCTGCCACCGACGAGGCGCGGCACCGAGCTGTTCATGCTCGCCTTCGCGGCGTTGCTGGTGACCAGCGCGTTCGTACTGGTTGAGGCGAACCAGGAGCAGACGCTCACCTGGGCGATCGTCTGGTACGGGTTGTCCTACCTCGCGGTGTTCACCGCCGCGCACCTCGCGGTGCGGCGCTGGGCCCCGTATGCCGACCCGGTGATCCTGCCGTGCGTGGCGCTGCTGAACGGCATCGGTCTGGTGATGATCTACCGGATCGACCTGGCGCAGACCGAGAAGTTCGCCGGAACCGATACGCCGTGGGTGGACGCCGCGCCCCGGCAGCTGATGTGGGCCGCGATCGCGCTCGCGCTGTTCCTCGGCGCGATGTACTGGGTCAGCGATCACCGCACGCTGTCCAGGTACACGTACACGTTCGGCCTGATCGGCCTGATCGCGCTCGCCCTTCCCGGCGCCCTGCCCAGCGCCATTTCCGAGGTCAACGGCTCGAAGGTGTGGCTGCGGCTCGGACCACTTTCCATCCAGCCAGGCGAATTCGCCAAGATCCTTCTGATGATCTTCTTCGCCGGGTTCCTGGTGTCCAAGCGCGACCTGTTCACCACGGCCGGCCGCAAGATCGTCGGCATGGAGTTGCCGCGCGCCCGCGACCTCGGTCCGGTGCTGGCCGCCTGGGCCGTCTCGGTCGGCGTGCTGGTGCTGGAGAAGGACCTCGGTAACTCGCTGCTGTTCTTCGGCATGGTGCTGGTGATGCTGTACATGGCCACCGAGCGGGTGGCCTGGGTGGTGGTCGGCCTCACTCTCTTCGTGGCCGGGTGCCTGATCGCGTACAACGTGTTCAGCCACGTGGAGTCCAGGGTGCACGCCTGGCTCGACCCGTTCGCCGACTACGACGCGGGTGGTTTCCAGATCGCGCAGGCGCTGTTCGCGTTCGGCACCGGCGGCGTCGGCGGCACCGGGTTGGGTGCCGGCCGGCCAGAGATGCTGCTGCGCCAGGCGAACAGCGACTTCATCACCGCCGCGATCGGCGAGGAGCTCGGGTTCGTCGGGCTTGCCGCGATCCTGATGCTGTACATGCTTGTGGCGCTGCGCGGCATGCGCAGTGCCCTCGCCGTCCGGGACACCTTCGGCAAGCTGCTCGGCGCCGGGCTGTCCTTCTCGCTCGTGCTGCAGGTGTTCGTGGTCGTCGGCGGGGTAACCACGTTGATCCCGCTGACCGGTATCACCGCACCGTTCCTCTCCGCGGGCGGGTCATCGATGATGGCCAACTACATCCTTGTCGCGTTGCTGCTGCGCATCTCCGATGCTGCACGGCGGCCGCAACAGCAGGCGCGGCCCCGACCGCAGCAGCAGGCGCCGCTTTCCGACGCCCATACCGTGATGGTGGAGCGGCCGCAATGAACACACCCCTTCGCCGCGTCGGGCTCGCCATGCTGGCGATGATCGCCCTGCTGATCGCGAACACCACCTACCTCCAGGTGGTGGAGGCCGACGGGTACCGCGCCGATCCGCGCAACCAGCGCGTGCTGCTCGACGAGTACTCCCGGGAGCGCGGCAAGCTGATCTCCCAGTTCAACGGTGAGGTGCTGGCCGGCGTCAAAGCGACCAACTCGCGGCTGAGGTTCCAGCGCACCTACACCAACGGGCCGGTGTACGCGCCGGTCACCGGGTACTACTCGATCCGCTACGGCGCGGGCGGCCTTGAGCGTTCCGAGGACGAGGTGCTGAACGGCTCCGATCCGCGACTGCTGGTACGCCGGATGTCCGACGTGATCACCGGCCGGGATCCACGTGGCGGCAACGTGCAGCTGACCGTCGACCCGAAGGTGCAGCGGGAGGCGTACCAGCAGATGACCTCCAAGGGATACTCCGGTTCGGTGGTCGCGCTGCGCCCGCAGACCGGCGAGATTCTCGGCATGGTCAGCACGCCGTCGTACGACCCGAACAAGCTCTCCACGCACGACAGCAACCAGCAGCAGGAAGCCTGGACGAACTACAACAACGACCCGAACCGGCCGATGGTGAACAGGGCCATCCAGGACACCTACCCGCCCGGTTCGACGTTCAAGCTGGTCACCGCGGCCGCCGCGTTGGAGAACGGCAAGGGCGACGCCTCACTGCCAGCCGATTCGCAGATCGCGCTGCCAAGTGGTGGCGGCACGACGCTGGAGAACTACGAGGGATCGCACTGCGGTAGCGGCGGGAACACCGTCGACCTGGAGACCGCGTTGGCGTTGTCCTGCAACACGGCGTTCGCCAAACTCGCCGGTGACGTCGGCCGTGAGCCGCTGCTCGATCAGGCGGCGAAGTTCGGCATCGGCGGCGAGGACCTGCAGATTCCGATGCGGGTCGCGCAGTCCAGCCTCGGCGAGATCGCGGATGAGGCCTCGCTGTACCAGACCGGGATCGGACAGCGTGACGTCCGGCTCACCCCGCTGCAGGACGCCATGGTGGCCGCGTCGATCGCGAACGGCGGCACCACCATGCAGCCGCAGCTGGTCAAGGAGGTGCTCGCGCCGGATCTGACCACCATCCAGGAGTTCACCCCCGAGACCCTGGATACCGCGATGTCCGGGGCGAACGCGGAGACGCTGAAGCAGATGATGATCAAGTCCGAGGAGAACACCTCGGGCGAGGGCAAGAGCGACCTGACCATCGCGTCGAAGACCGGCACGGCCGAGCACGGCAGCGATCCGAAGAGCACCCCACCGCACGCCTGGTACGTGGCATTCGCCCCGGCGGAGAACCCGCAGGTCGCGATCTGCGTGATGGTGGAAAGCGGCGGGGACTTCGGGCTGGTCGCCACCGGTGGCAAGGTCGCGGCCAGCATCGGCCGCGCGACGATAGATGCCGCGCTGCGCGGGGGTGGCTGACCATGCTGACCTCCGGCCAGCTGATCGCCGAACGCTACCGGCTGACTCGCCGGATCGCGGTAGGCGGGATGGGCGAGGTCTGGGAAGCCGCCGACACCCGGCTGGACCGCCCGGTCGCGGTGAAGGTGCTCAAGGCCGAGCTGTCCGGGGACGCCGAGTTCCTGCACCGGTTTCGCACCGAGGCCCGCACTACGGCGTCCCTGAACCACCCGGGCATCGCCGCGGTACACGACTACGGGGAGACCGCGGCCGTGCCGGACGGCCCGCAGGACACCGCGTACCTGGTGATGGAGCTGGTCGAGGGCGAACCGCTGGCCGGAATCCTGGCCACCGAGCGGCGGATCAACGCCGAGCGCACCATGGACATCCTGGAGCAAGCCGGTAACGCGCTGCAGGCCGCGCACGAGCGCGGGCTGGTGCACAGGGACGTGAAGCCGGGCAACATCCTGGTCACGCCGACCGGTGCCGTGAAGCTCACGGATTTCGGCATCGCCAAGGCCGCGGACGCCGCACCGGTGACCCGGTCCGGAATGGTGATGGGCACCGCGCACTACATCGCGCCTGAGCAGGCGCTCGGGCACGAGGCCGAGCCGGCCAGTGACGTGTACTCGCTCGCGGTGTGCGGTTACGAGTGCCTCGCCGGCCAGCGCCCTTTTCTCTCCGAGAACGCGGTGACCGTGGCGATGATGCACATCCGGGACACCCCGCCGCCGCTGCCACCCGACGTTCCACCGCATGCGCGGGCGGTGATCGAGGCGACGCTGGTCAAGGATCCCCGGCACCGGTACGGCACCGGCGGCGAGTTCGCCGGCGCGATCGCCACGGTACGGGCGGGCTATCCGTTACCAGCGCCGTCCGGAGTACCGATCACGCCGCAGGTCATGCCGGTCGGCCCGAACAACACCGCCGCGATTCCGCCCGGCGCGCCGCCACCCACCGGTGCGCTGCCGATGTCCCAGCCCATCCCCCAGCCGATGCCGCCACCGATGCCACCAGCCAGGCGGAGCAACGGGCGATGGGTGCTGGTCATCTTGCTGGTTCTGGTGCTGGTCGGCTTGGGCGTGTTCGCATTGGTCCGATTGGCCGACCCGACCGCTGGCAGTACCAGGAAGACCGGCACGCCATCCACCCGAAGCGCCGAGCCGACTCCGCCGGCTGGCCAGTACCCTCCAACTCCCGGGGACGACCAAGGCGAGCGCCCGAAGGGCGATGAGGAGACAACCGACGTCGCCGTGCGGCCGTCTAAATACCGAGGCAAACCCGCGGATCAGGTGGCCGAAAAACTCGAGAAGGCTGGGCTGGACCCGGAAATACGCACCAGAAAAGGCAACGAACCCGAGGACACCGACAGCTGCAATGTCACCAATGTGCACCCGAGCGGTGACCTACCGGAAGACACGCCGGTGACGATCACGTGTCGGCCGGGAAAGGGGCGTGCAGAGTGACCCTATTCACACCGAAGGAAAGGGCATGATGGGCGACGCCCTCGCGACGGGACGGAAAGTGAACGGAACACATCACCGATGAGCTCACCGAGACTGCTCTCCAACCGCTACGAGCTGGGCAACACGCTCGGCTACGGCGGCATGTCCGAGGTCCACCACGGCCGTGACGTTCGGCTCGGCCGTGACGTGGCGGTGAAGGTGCTGCGCGCCGATCTCGCACGCGACCCGCAGTTCCAGGAGCGCTTCCGCCGCGAGGCGCAGAACGCGGCTGCGTTGAACCACCCGGCGATCGTCGCGGTGTACGACACCGGGGAAACCAACACCGAGAACGGCCCGCTGCCGTACATCGTGATGGAGTTCGTGGACGGGCGCACGCTGCGGGACATCGTGAAGACCGAGGGTCCGCTGCACGCCAGGCGCGCGATGGAGGTCATGGCGGACACCTGTGCCGCGCTGGACTTCAGCCACCGGCACGGGATCGTGCACCGGGACGTGAAACCGGCGAACGTGATGATCAGCCGCACCGCTGCGGTGAAGGTGATGGACTTCGGCATCGCGCGGGCGCTGCACGACGGGCAGGCGTCCGTCACCCAGACCGCCGCGGTGATCGGTACCGCACAGTACCTCTCGCCGGAGCAGGCCCGCGGCGAGCAGGTGGACGCGCGCTCCGACGTGTACGCCACCGGGTGCGTGCTCTACGAGCTGCTCACCGGCGAGCCGCCGTTCACGGGCGATTCCCCGGTCGCGGTTGCCTACCAGCACGTGCGGGAGGACCCGAAGCCGCCGTCCGTGGTGAACCCGGACGTGCCGCCGGAGCTGGATGCGATCGTGCTGAAGGCGCTGACCAAGGGCGCGGCGAACCGGTACCAGTCGGCGGCGGAGATGCGCGCGGATCTGGTGCGTGCGCTCTCCGGCCAGCGGGTGTCCGCGCCGATGGTGATGACCGACGAGGACCGCACCCAGGTGATCGGTTCCCCCGACCCTGCGGACGACTACGAGGACTACGACTACGACGATTACGACGAGTTCGACGAGAACCGGCGAAGGCGGCGCAAGGGCTGGCTGATCGCGCTCGCGGTGTTGCTCGGTGTCGGGCTGATCGGGTTCATCCTGTGGATGACCGGGATGTTCGACCAGAAGAACGAGAACGTTGCCGCTGTGCCGGACGTGTCGAATCAGACCGTCCCGGCGGCACGGGAGACGCTGCAGCAACGGGGCTTCACGAACACCACCATCAAGGAGGTGTTCTGCCAGCCGAACCCGAACGGCCAGCAGCCGTGCACCGAGGATCAGATCGACAAGGTCCTAGGCACCCAGCCGGCTGCCGGCAAGCAGATCCAGAAGACGCAGCAGATCATGCTGCGGGTCGGCAGGGCCCCGCAACAGACCACCGTGCCGCAGGTCGTCGGCAAGACCCAGCCGGAAGCACGCGCCGCGCTGCAAAAGGCCGGGCTCAAGGTCAATCCGGACGCGCAGCAAGAGGAAACGCCGGACCCGAACCTGGTCGGCAAGGTGGTCCGCACCGATCCAAGCAACGGCACCCAGCTCCAGAAGGGTGAGTCGGTGTCCCTGATCATCGGCAAGGAGCAGGAGAAGTCGCCCGTCCAGAACTACGTCGGCCAGGATGTCGAGGTGGCCAAGGCCGGGCTGTCCGGAGCCGGGTTCAACCCGCAGGTCTCGATGGTCGACTCGGACAAGCCGAAGAACCAGGTCATCGCCCAGAATCCGAGCAGCGGCGAGGCGGTGCCGGGCACCACCATCGAGCTCAAGGTGTCCAACGGGTCGCAGCAGTCGTTCGAGATGCCCGATCTGGAGGGCAAGACTCCCGAGGAGGCCCGCCAGGAGCTGCGCGGCGAGGGCTGGACCGGCCAGCTGCAGGTCATCGAGAGGCAGGAGCCGCTCTCGGATGACGACGGCAAGATCGCCGAGCAGAATCCGTCGGAGGGCTCGGACGTGAAGAAAAACCAGACCGTTCAGGTGGTCGTGATCAAGAGCGCCTCGAGCGGCATCCCGTCCCGACCCAACAGCTAACGCTCGTGAGTCAGCGAGCCCTGCTCGTCAGGGGCGAGCCATTAAACACAGTTTAGGTGTTATAGCACCTAGAAAGACTCACGAGGTGTCCGCGAAGCGGACACCTGTCACCCGCTCGGAGATGTCCCACAGCCGCGCGGCGTCGGTGTGGCTCTTCGCGGCCCGGGTGGCATCCACGATCTTCGGGTGACCGCGCTGCTCGAACATGCGGTCCGGCCCGATGTAGGCGCCGCCCGGCACGTCCGGTTTCGTGGCGGCGTACAGGCTCGGCAGCGCGCCGTGCTCGGCGTCCTGGGCGAGCAGCCGGTTTCCGAGCCGCATCACCCTCTCGGTCAGCGTGCTGCCGATCATCTTCGCGCCGGCGGTCTGCAGGTTCGTGTCCGCGTAGCCGGGGTGCGCGGCGAGGCTGCGCACCTTCGAGCCCGCGTCCGCTAGCCGGCGCTGCAGTTCGAAGGCGAACAACAGGTTCGCGAGCTTGGATTGCCCGTACGCCAGCCATTTCTGGTAGCGGTGCTCGCCCTGCAGGTCGTCGAAGTTCATCCGGCCGAGCCGGTGCAGCCCGCTGGACACGGTGACCACCCGCGCCTCACGGCCGGCGCGGAGCAGCGGCAGCAGCAGCCCGGTTAGCGCGAAGTGCCCGAGATGGTTGGTGCCGAACTGCATCTCGAAGCCGTCCGCGGTGCGCCGCCTCGGCAGCGCCATCACGCCGGCGTTGTTGATCAACAGGTCCAGCCGATCGTGCGCGTCGCGAAACTCGGCCACGAATCCGCGTATCACGTCCAAGCTGGCCAGATCGAGGGACCGCACCTCGGTCTTGGCGCCGGACACCGCCAGCGCGATGTGCTCGGCGGCCGCCTGACCCTTGTCGAGATCGCGGCAGGCCAGCACGACGTGCGCGCCCGCGCGGGCGAGTTCCCGCGCTGTCACCAGCCCGAGCCCGCTGTTCGCGCCGGTCACCACCGCGAGGCGGCCGGTTTGGTCCGGAATGTTAGCTGCGGTCCACTTCACGTTTGGCTCCGTCCGGGGCGGCGACGGCTTACATGCTCGCGGAGGCGGCCAGCTCACGCATGCCGCTCTCCAACTGCCCAACGAGCGAATCGGCCACCGGATGCCCACACATCGCCATCCAATTCGCCAGCATCCGGTGCCCACCGTCGGTGAGCACCGACTCCGGATGGAACTGGACGCCCTCGATCGCGAGTTCACGGTGCCGCATGCCCATCACGATGCCCGATTCGGTGCGCGCGGTGATCTCGAATTCGGCGGGAACGGTGTCCGGCCGCACGGTCAGCGAGTGGTAGCGGGTGGCGGTGAACGGGTCGGGCAGCCCGGCGAGCACGCCGCCGCCGGTGTGATGCACCTGGCTGGTCTTGCCGTGCAGCAGCTCCGGGGCCCGCTCGACGGTCGCGCCCCACACCGCGCCGATCGCCTGGTGCCCGAGGCAGACGCCGAGCGCCGGCACACCCTCGTCCGCGCACCGGCGAACCACGTCCATGCTCATGCCGGCTCGCTCCGGCGTGCCGGGGCCAGGCGAGAGCAACACGCCGTCCATCCCGGACACGTCGTCGAGCGACAGTTCGTCATTGCGCCACACGGTGCAGTCGGCACCGAGCTGGGCGAGGTACTGCACGAGGTTGTAGACGAAGCTGTCGTAGTTGTCGATTACCAGCACGCGCATAGGCACAGCGTACGTGGCACGGGAGGGGACCACGCGGGTGCGTTAGGGTTACTCCGGCGCTCCCACCAAGGTCACCGGGCGCGGTCGAGTCGCCGACAGTGAGGTGCACACGCTGGTCACGCCCACCACCAGGAAGGCGCCGGCCAGCACGGCGCCGACCAGTGGCCAGGGCAGCGCGAGTGCCGCGACACCGGTGATCCGGTCAAGCGCCGAGGTGATCGCGAACAACGTGCACCCGGCGGCAAGCGAACCGAGCAGCAGGCCGATCGCGGTGACGGCCCAGGATTCCAGCAACGCCATCCGCACGACCTGTCCCCTGCGCAGTCCGATCGCCCGCGCCACGGCGAACTCCGAGCGCCGCTGCGCGGCCGCGATCACCACCGCGTTGATCACGGCGAGCAGGGCGTACAGGCCGCCGAGTCCCATCACCACGAGCATGATCCCGGTCTGGGTGTCCGCCTGCGCCGCGGTGGACCTGGCGATCCACGCCGGGACGGTGTGCACAGCACCGATGCCGTCCGCACGGATCCGGTCGGCGAGCGCCTCGGCGTCCGTGCCGGACGCGACCCGCACGATCGTCTGGGTGTGCAGCTGCGCCATCTGGAAGCCGGCAGCACGTCGGCCGGCACCAGGAACTCCGCGCCGCCGTCCATGGACGGCGGCAACACCGCCACGACGCGGACCGTCAACTCCCGGCCGGCGCTGCGAAGCGCCACCGTGTCGCCGACCTCGCCGGAGCCGCCCGGCCCGACGGCCGCGGTACGCCCACGCAGGTCGTCGAGTGACCCGCCGCGCACCGGGCGCAGGTGAGCCCGTTGATACGTGGCAGGGTCGACGGCGAGCGCTTGCACGGATTCGGTTTCCCGCTCGACCTCCCCTTCGTCCACCTCGGTGGTCGTCATCGTCATCGGCAGGGTGCGTTGCTGGGCGGCCCAGGCGACCCCCGGGAGATCGTCGAGCCGATCCGCGGCCGCTCCGCGAGGTCGCCCGCGGTGTTGCCGGTCCGCTCCCGCTCGGAGGCCTCGACGATCGACGACGTCGCGCCCAGCTGTCCGATCAGCAGCGCGACCAGCACCAGCAACGGCGCGGCGGTCGCCGCGCTACGGCGCACCCCGTCGCGCAGGTTCGCCTCGGCCAACCCGCCGAGCGTGCTGCCGCGCAGCACCAGGCCGAACAGCCGGCCAACCAGCGGGACGACCAGCGGGCTCAACGCGGAAAGCCCTACCGACGCGGCGAGCGCGGCGTTGATGGCCAGAGGTATGGCGCCGTCCGGTCCCACGAACCCCGCGACGATCATCATCGCGATCGCGCCTGCCAGGAACAGCAACCCGAAGAACCACCGGGAGAACGTCATCACCCTGGCGGCCGCGCCGGTATCCCGCAGCGCCTCGAGCGGGCCACCTTGTGCCCGGCGAGTTTCAACGGCAGCGCGACGTTCTGCTCCGCGGTCAGCGAGCCGATCAGGTTGAAGCTCTGGAACACGAAGCCGATCTCCGCGCGGCGTAGTTCGGTGAGCTCGCGGTCCGATGCTCGGGTGATGTCGGCACCGCCGAGCAGGACCTGGCCCTCGCTGAGCCGTTCCAGCCCGGCCGCGCAGTGCAGCAGGGTGGACTTTCCGGAACCGGACGGTCCCATCACCGCGGTCCAGAAGCCACGCGGGAAGCTCACGCTCACCCTGTCCAACGCGCGGACCTCGGCCTGCTTTTCGCCGTAATGCCGGCTGACCTCCCGTAGCTCCACCGCCGGTTGCGAGAAACCCGGCGGCTCGTGCTGCTCGACCGTCATCGCCACTGTCATGCCGTAAGCCTGGCCGGTGACCGGCGCCGAGGCAGCCCGGCGCACCCCCGGGTTCGGGTAGGGAGCGCCCTACCTCCGAAAGCGACCCGCGACCGAGGTGCGCTCCGGATATCGTGCGGGTATGAGCACACACTTCGACGTCGTCGTTCTCGGCGCGGGGCCGGGTGGGTACGTCGCCGCGATCCGTTCCGCCCAGCTCGGGTTCAACACCGCGATCATCGAAGAGCGCTACTGGGGCGGGGTCTGTCTCAACGTCGGCTGTATCCCGTCGAAAGCCTTGCTGCGCAACGCCGAACTCGCGCATCTGTTCAGCAACGAGGCGACGACGTTCGGCATCAACGTGGCCGGGACGGTCAGCTTCGACTACAGCGTCGCGCACCAGCGCAGCCGTACCGTCGCGGATGGGCGGGTCAAGGGTGTGCACTATCTTATGAAGAAGAACGCGATCACCCAGTACGAGGGGCGCGGCAAGTTCACAGGGCCGAACAGCATCGAGGTGAACGGCGAGACGGTCACCTTCGATCACTGCATCGTCGCGGCCGGCTCGGCAACCAAGCTGCTGCCCGGCACATCGCTGTCCGAGCGAGTGGTCACCTACGAGGAGCAGATCCTCGACCCGAGCCTGCCGAACAGCGTGATCATCGCGGGCGCTGGCGCGATCGGCGTGGAATTCGCTTACGTGCTGGCGAACTACGGCGTCGAGGTGACGGTTGTCGAGTTCCTCGATCGGATGGTCCCACTCGAGGACGAGGAAGTTTCCAGGGAACTCGCCAAGCGGTACAAGCGGCTCGGCGTCAACGTGCTCACCTCAACCCGTGTCGAGTCCATTGAGGACACCGGCGGGAACGTGCGGGTGACGGTGTCCAAGAACGGCGAGCAGCAGGTCCTCGAAGCGGACAAAGTGTTGCAGGCCATCGGGTTCCAGCCGCGCGTCGAGGGCTATGGGCTGGAGAACACCGGTGTGCGGCTCACCGAGGGCGGCGCGATCGAGGTGGATGGCCGGTGCCGTACCAGCGCGCCGCACATCTTCGCGATCGGCGATGTCACGGCGAAGCTGATGCTCGCGCACGCCGCGGAGTCGATGGGAATCGTGGCGGCCGAAACGATCGCCGGCGCGGAGACCATGGAGCTGGACTACGTGATGATCCCGCGCGCCACGTACTGCCAGCCGCAGATCGCCAGCTTCGGATGGACCGAGGCGCAGGCGCGCGAGCAGGGCTTCGACGTCCAGGTGGCGAAGTTCCCGTTCACCGCGAACGGGAAAGCGCACGGGTTGGGCGATACGCCGGGTTTCGTGAAGATCCTCAGTGACGCGCGGTACGGCGAGTTGCTCGGCGCGCACCTGATCGGGCCGGACGTTACGGAACTACTTCCCGAACTGACCCTTGCGCAGCAATGGGATCTGACCGTGCACGAAGTCGCGCGCAACGTGCACGCGCATCCCACACTCGGCGAGTCGGTCAAGGAAGCGATCCACGGCCTGGCCGGCCACATGATCAATATGTAGTCACCGAGGGGTCGGTAGATGGACGACCAGGAGCTCAACGCGGAACAGCGCCACAGTGCAGCGTGACCTCCGTGGCCGGATAGGTCTCGGCGTCGCGGTCGAGCCGGGCGAGCAGCTCCGCGCCGATCGCCAGCTCACGTGTCTTGGCGCCGACTGTCGTGTGTGGACGTATCTAGTTCGAGGCCGACTTCATCCCGTTGAGCTTTCTGGTGATCTCGTCGGCCTTGCGGCCTTCGCGCTCGGACCAGTACAGCGCCTCGTGGTGATGACCTCGGTCGATCTCGGCCACCCTGGCGTAGGTCGCCGCACTGCGTCGGTAGTAGTCACGCCACACCTGGGGCGAAGCATCGTCCGGCGGCCGGATGGCGGTCAGCACCGTGTGAGCCTGCATGAGGGTCCGTACCTCGTTCGCCGTATCGCCAGCCATGTCATTCACCTCCCCCTCGGCACGCACGCCGGGAGTTCCTATCCCGGCAACCTGACCTCTAATGTCGGCGAAATCGGAGGACGTGATCACCACACGGTGGGACATCTCGGGACGTCCTTGGTACGGTCGAAGACGTCCCTACAAACCCGCCGGGGAGTGGACATGCCGAACGAGCGGCTGCGAGACGCGCTGCTACGGAACGGCCTGACGCTGGAACAAGTCGCCAAGGCAGTCAACGTCGACCCGAAAACGGTGGAGCGCTGGATTACCAAAGGCCGCCTGCCGTACCCGAAGCACCGGCACAAGCTCGCCGCCATGGCGCGTGAGGCGGAGAGTTACCTCTGGCCCGACGCCGTTGCGCCCGAGCGCAAGGTCGAGACGTCGACCGCCGAGGTCGTGCGGGTCTATCCACACCGCAACGCCGTCCCCGTCGAGCTGTGGGACCAGCTAATCAACGACGCCGAGCAGGCTGTCGAGATCCTGGTGCACGCCGCGCTGTTCTTGGTCGAGCGCCCCCGCTTCGTGAAAGACCTGGCAGCCAAGGCCGAGGTCGGGGCCAAGATCCGGCTGCTCTTCGGAGACCCGGACGGCGACACCATCGCCCTACGCAGTGAGGAGGAACAGCTAGGGGAGGGCACGCTGTCGGCGCGTATCCGCAACGCTCTGGCGTTCTACCAGCCGTTGCGGGGTGTCGAGGGTGTCGACATGCGCTTTCACGACGCGACGCTGTACAACTCGATCTTCCGCTTTGACGACGAGATGATCATCAATACGCACGTGTACGGCTTCCAGGGCGCGCACGCGCCGTCGTTGCACCTGCGCCGACTGTCCGCCGGGGATCTCTTCGAGACGTACTCCGAGAGCTTCGAGGCCGTCTGGAATCTCTCTCGCCCAGCCACCTTCTAGGGAGGCACGATGGCACGCCGGGACTACTACAACGACCCGAACGCCCCAGCAGCCAACAGCATCGCGGTCGCCGTCAGCGCCTTCATCCAGGGCGAGCATGACCGGATCCTGATGATCCGCCGCACCGACAATGACCGCTACTCGATCCCCGGCGGCCAACTCGAACTAGGCGAGACACTTACGCAGGCCGCCGTCCGCGAGGTCCGCGAGGAGACCGGAATCGAGTGCGAGGTCACTGGCCTGATCGGTATCTACTCCAACCCGAACCACGTCATCGCCTACGACGACGGCGAAGTCCGCCAAGAGTTCTCGATCTGCTTCCGCGGGCAAGCACTCGGCGGCACGTTGCGGACGAGTAGCGAGAGTAAAGAGGTTCATTGGGTCGCCGAGCATCGACTAGGCGATTTAAATGTTCATCCGTCAACGCGGCTGCGAATTGACCACGCGTTGCGAGAATCGCGTCTCCCATATTTTTCGTAGCCAGTTCGAAAAGCGCACGGTTGGGCGATATGCCGGGTTTCGGCGGTCACATAGTCAATATGTAGGGCTGATGAAGGGAGGCTAACGGGCCAATCTCGGCGGTGGGTTAGCGTTGGCCCGATGTCGCCTTCCGGAACCGATTCAACCTCGGAGCCGGCGGCCGAGGGCTCGTCAGCGGAGGACACGGCCGCCAGCGCCGCGTCCGTCTCGAATGGACGCCGCAACCGCTGGCGGTGGACCGCGGCGATTCTGGGGTTGATCGCCGGAGTATGCGCGCTCGCCGTGCCATTCATGCCGATCGCGCAGGACACCGCGAAAATCATCTGGCCGGACGGGAACAACACGCGGTCCGTGAACGCGCCGTTGACCGGGTACTGGGCACAGGACATGCGGGTCGCCATGCCGTGCACCACGATGCAGTCGGCCGACGCGCGTACCGACAACCCGGCGATGCTGTTCTCCACCGTGCCCAAGACGCGCTCCGAGTTCGGCGCCGGCATGCAGCTACGAGTGCAGAACAACCTGCTCACCGTGGTCAACCGCGGCCAGCAGGTCGCCGAACAACCACTCGCACAACCGGGCTGCGACGTCGCGATTTCCTCGGAGGTGACCAACACCAAGGTCAGCGTCGGCGGGAAGGTGATCTACAACGACAACACCGACGTTCGCCCCCGGGTCATCGGGATCTACTCGGACATCCAGGCGGAACAGGACCCGATCGACGGCATGCGGGTGTCGATCGCCCCGGACACTCGTTACCAGTCCACCCCGACCGTCTGGAAAACCGCGATCACGATCATCGGGGCGCTCGCGCTGATCGGTTCGTTGATCGCGGTGAACCGATCGGATATCCGGGTGGCGCGACGTGCGCCACGATGGGCGCCGATCGGTTGGTGGCGGCTGACGCCACGCGATCTCACCGTCCTTGTCGCGCTCGGTGTCTGGGTGATCATCGGCCCGGTCACGTCGGACGACGGGTACATCCTGTCCATGGCGCGGGTCCGAGAAGACATCGGTTACCTGACCAACTACTACCGATGGTTCGGGGTCGCCGAGGCGCCGTTCGGCTGGTTTTATCACCTCTACGAGCTGATGGCACACTTCAGCACCGCGCCGCCATGGATGCGGTTGCCCTCGTTCGTGCTCGGCGCGCTCAGCTGGTTCCTGATCAGCCGCGAGGTGACGCCAAGACTGGGCACCGCGGTGCGCACCAGCAGGGCAGCGGGGTGGGCGGCGGCGGCCGTTTTCCTGATCTGGTGGCTGCCCTACAACAACGGCCTTCGCCCTGAGCCGGTGGCCGCGGCCGGTTCCCTGCTTGCGCTGACAGCCGTGGAACGCGCGCTGGTCACCCGCCGGCTGCTCCCGCTGTGCCTCGGGCTGATCGCGGCGGCGTTCACGGTCGCCGCCACCCCGACCGGGCCGATCGCGGTGGCACCCTTCCTGGTGTCCGCCCGCCCGCTGTCCCGGCTGGTGCGCA
Source organism: Pseudonocardiaceae bacterium (assembly GCA_009379845.1). Classification (GTDB taxonomy): domain Bacteria; phylum Actinomycetota; class Actinomycetes; order Mycobacteriales; family Pseudonocardiaceae; genus Tamaricihabitans. The sequence continues at coordinate 18,271 of WHSZ01000045.1, forward strand.
GCCGCGCCAGGGAGGGTTGGCTTCCGCTGCTCGGTCCGATCTTCGGCGCCGGCTTCTGCGTGCTGTTCGTCGTGTTCGCCGACCAGACGTTCGCCACGGTGATGGAGGCGAGCCGATTGCGCGACCAGGTCGGCCCGAGCCTTGGCTGGTTCCAGGAGTTCGCCCGGTACGAGCTGCTGTTCAGCGAGACCGCGGACGGCTCGGTGAGCAGGCGGTTCCCGGTGCTGCTGATCCTGCTGTGTACCTTTACCTGCCTCGCTGTATTACTGCGCAGGGGCCGCATCCCGGGCGCCGCGCTCGGCCCGAGCCGTCGGCTGATCGGCACCGTCGCACTGTTCTTCCCGCTGCTGGCGCTGACCCCGACCAAGTGGACGCACCACTTCGGCGCGTTCGCGTCGGTCGGCGCCGCGATCGCGGCGTTGACCGCGCTGGCCACCAGCTCGACCGTGCTGCGATCGCATCGCAACCGGATGGCGTTTCTCGCCGGGCTGCTCGCGGTCACCGCGCTGGCCGCGACCGGGCCGAACTCGTACTGGCTGGTGTCCAAGTTCGGCGTGCCATGGAACGACATCCCGCCGGCACTGCCGGGCATCACCTTCGCGACCATCCTGCTCATCGGTGCCGGGGTGGCGGCCGCGATCGCGTTCGTGGAGAACATCCGTGCCGCGCACCGCGATTCCGACGCACCGGAGAAACCACGCAAAGCACTGGTATTCGGTTCGATGGGGCTGGTCGCGGTATGCGCCATCGTGGCGGCCGCCGAAGTCGGCAGCATGGCCAAGGCGATCCACAAGCAGCGCAGCAGCTACAGCCTCGGCGGTGCGAACTTCGCGCACCTCACCGGGTCCAGCTGCAACCTTTCCGACCACGTGATGGTGGAGCGCGACCCGAATGCCAGCGTGCTGCCCCCGCTGCCGCCCGAGCAGCAGCGGACCGCGAGCGGGCGCGTCCAGCAGGCGGCATCCGGTACCGAGCTGCCACCGCTCGAACGGACCCCCGAGCGGGTGCGGGTCGGCTTCCACACCGCGGCGAGCGCGTACGGCGACCCGATCGGTAAGCCACCGCACGGCCTGAAACGCGGCAAGACACCGATGTGGAGCAGCTTCCGGGAGAAGCAGCAGCCAACCGGTCAGCTGCGTACCGACTGGTACCGGCTGCCGGTCGACGCCGCGAAAAAGCAGGCAGCGATCTCGGTTGCCGGCAAGGTGAACACGGCGGTCTCGATCAGGGCGGAATTCGGCAAGCCGACACCGGACGGCATCAAGATCGTCCGGCGGGCGGCGGTGCCGATCGTGGAATCGGAGACGAGCCAGTGGGCGGATACCCGGTTCCCCGCGAAGATGAACCGGGACGAGCGGATGATGCGCCTTGTCGTCGAGGACAACGACCTCACGGAGGAAGGCTGGGTGGCACTCACCGCGCCGCGGGTACCGAAGCTCACCACTCTCACCCAACGGCTGGGCGACGAGCCGGCGTACCTGGACTGGCCGGCCGGCTTCATGCATCCCTGCATCAAGCTGGCGGCGTGGCACGACGGGATCGCCGAGGTGCCGAAGTACCGGATCACCGCGTCGCCGCTGGCCGGCAACGACGAGGTCTCGTCGAATATGGGCGGCGGCCCGCTCGGCTGGCTCGAAGAGGTCGCCAACCAACCCGAAGTGCCGAGCTACGTGAAGAACGAACCCGGCCTGACGTGGGGTCAGCTGCTCGAGGTCGAGCCGTACGCGCGGGCCGGCAAGCCGAGGGTGGTTCGCGGCGAGGAGATCCGGCCCGGCTGGTGGTCCCCGGGTCCGGGGCCGCTGCAGGCGGACGGGTTGGTCCCGACCCGATAACGGCGGAGTCCCAGCCTCGTGAGTCTTTTCCAGGGTTATAGCACCTAAAAAGACTCACGACCTCAGCTGGCGGAAGTAGTCGCGGGTGGTTCGCCTGTTCAGCGCCACCAGGACACCGACCAGCGCGACGACCTGGACCAGGCTCACCAACATCGTGACGCCGCTGACGCCGCCGGTCACCGACGGGATGCTCAGCACCAGCCAGATCGCGGCGAGCACCGTTACCGTGATGCGAGCCCAGTTGCGTCCCTGGTAAGCGAAGTATAGGAAGGTCAGCCACATCGCGGACAGCAGCACCGCGATGACGAGCGCGACGATCCAGACGCTCTCGAAGGTGTCACGCAGCTGCGCCAGGGTCATCCTCTGCCCCTGCTGCGCGAACGCCGAGCGCAGCTGCCCGAGCTCCTGGTCGCTGATGAAAACGCGCGCCAGGACCACGCCGAGCAGGCCGCACACCGCGCTGGCTATGCCGGCCCACCAGGCCCACGCCAGCGACTCCGGGGGCCGCGGTTTCAAGCCGTCGCCCCACGGATCGGGCGGCATCATCCCGTAGTACTGGGATCGACCGTCGAACGGTTCATTCATCACGACCCCCGATTATGCCTTCAGGTGCCACCATGGATACCACGGGGCAAATCGGGCATGCACGTCACTGGGTGGTGACCTGGTTGAACGGCAGCATCGGCTCGACCCACGGGAAGACCACGAACATCAGCAGCGCGACCACCCCGAGGATCAGCACGGCCGCGCTGACCACACGCACGGCGGCCGGCCCTGGCAGGTGTCGCCAGATCCACGGGTACATCAGGCCTGCTCCTCCATCTCCGGCGGCAACTGCCCTGGATTCTTCGGATCCTTCGGGTACTGCTTGACCATCACCGCGTGCACGATCAGCCGTTCCCGGTCGGAGAACCGAGGGTGGCAGGTGGTCAGCGTCATCAGCGAAGCCCGCTGGGCGATGGGCGCGGCGTTCTCCGGCTGATTCGGGATCGGGTTGATCACCTCGCCCTGGTTCGGCAGCACGATTTCCTGCCCGAACGTCTTGCCGTACAGCCCGCCGTCCGGCTCGTCGGGCGCCAGCATCGGCTCGACCTTGGCGCATTGCGGGCGCTTGCCCGCGCCGTGCGCCCAGCCGGCGACCTCGTCCTTCTTCGGCAGCACGCGGTAGATGAAGAACGAGTCCCCGGTCTCGACCACGATGGCGTCGCAGGAGTTCAGCAGGTCGATGTCGTTGAACGGGGCGCCCTTCCCGACCCGGTGCCCGGCGACCGCGAAGTTGCCGGGATGCCCTGGCATCGCGGTTTCGGTGTAGTGACCGGGGCCGACGTCGAGCGATTGGGCGCCGGTGCCCTCCTGGATGGCGAACTTGTAGTCGGCGCCGAAAGACGGGATGTACATCCGGGCGAACGACTCGCCGTCCAGCGGGTCGGCGTGCAGGGTGCGCTCGTTGCGCCACTTGTCGTCCAGCGCCTGGTTCGCGTCCTGCTGCTTGCTCGCGGACATCCAGTCCGTCACATAAACCTCATAAACCACGAACAGCAACACGATCACGCCCGCGGTCACCAGTAGTTCGCCAAGACCGCGCACGATCTTCGTGCCGAGCCCTGGGCCGCGGGCCGGCGGCCGCTCGGGCGAATCCGGCCCCCCAACCATGGTCCGTGTGGTCACGCCAGCCCCTTTCGAGCTGCAATCGAATCAGCATCGCCTACTGATTCGCCCGGATTCTCGATTACGTTAACGTGTGAACAAGACGCCGGTTGCGCAGCGGTGGCGATCCGCCGTGCGCGCGGCAGGTTTACGAGTACGCGAAGAATAGACGAGGACCGCAATGCCGAAGTCCAAGGTCCGCAAGAAGACGACCTACACGCCCCCGGAGGATCGCCGCACTCCGGTGAAGGTTCGCCAGCCAGGACCGTCGCACCCGATCTACAAGGGCGTGATGTTCGGGCTGATGCTGCTCGGCTTGGCCTGGCTGGTCGTGAACTACATCGCCGGCGACCAGATCGCTTTCATGACCGAGCTCGGTAACTGGAATTTCGCGATCGGTTTCGCGCTGATGATCTCCGGACTCCTGATGACCATGCGCTGGCGATAACCACACGGTTCGAAAAGCGGCCCTGGCACCCGTGGTGTCCGGGCCGCACGTGTATCGGACCACCGGCAGGCGGCCGAACTACATGGGTGTAACTAGTCCCCATTGTGGATAACTCTTGTGGACAACCTTGTGATGGATCTGTGGACAAGGTGTGTGCGGCACAGTGTCAAGTGTGGATGGGTCAAATGTGGATGGGTCAAACGTGGACGAACACCGGGCCTGGGCGCCACCCGCGCCGCTCATCGGCATCTGCTGGGCACTGGCCGCCACGGCGGTCGGCTGGACGATCATCAGCGATGACCCGGCCGGGCGGGTGCTGACCGCCATCGCCGCGCTCGCGCTGGCCGGCTACGGGGCGTTCGGCACGTTCGCCCGCCCCCGGCTGTCCGCGGATCGGCACGGCATCCGGGTGCGCGGGCTGGCCGGCAGTACCGACTGGACGTGGGAGCAGCTCAAGGTCGAGCTGGTCATCACCCGCCGGCTCGGCCGGAACGTGGCGATGCTGGAGCTGGAGGAACGGCCCGAACTGGTCGGGCACGACCAGCCGAGAATGCTGGTGCTCGGCTGGCTGGATCTCGGCACGGACCCGCGGGACGTTGCCGAAGCGCTTGACGAGCTACGCGCCGATGCCGCCTGATCCGGACACCGGGTAGCAGGTCTGGTTCGTCGGGCACTGGAACTCGCCCAGCTGCGCGTCCCGCACGAAGAACAGCGCCACCAGCAGCACCAGCAGGCCCGCGACGGTTCCCCACTGCACAACGGCCCGGCGCCGCGGCGGCGCGAACACCATCCCCACGGTGCACAGCGCGCCGACGATCAGGCCGCCGAGGTGCCCGAGCAGCGAGATCCCCGGGATACCGACGCTGATGATCAGATTCACGGCGAGCAGCACGTACACCTGAGTGCCGTTCAGCTTCAGCCGCAGCACCGCGACAACGAGCCCGCCCATCAGGCCGAACACCGCGCCCGATGCGCCCGCGACCGGGGTGTCCATCGCGCCGAACAGATACACCGCGAGCCCGCCGCCGATCAGCGAGAGCGCGTAAAGCGCGAAGAACCGCAGTCGGCCGAGCAGCAGCTCGATATCCCGCCCGAGGATCCACAACGCGAGCATGTTCATCGCCAGGTGCAGCGGCCCGTAGTGCAGGAACCCCGAGGTCAGCACCCGCCACCATTCGCCACCGGCCACGATCGGTGGCCACAGCGTCCACTGGCCGAACAGCGGCGAGCGGAAGTTCTCCAGCACGTCGCTGGCCTGTGCGGCGGTGATCGCGAACACCACCAGGTTCGCCACGATCAGCGCGGGCACCACGATCGCTTTTGAACCCAGCGTCGCGCCGGCCACCGTGGTGGCCCGGTGTTGCTCGCGCTGGCTGGCACGGACACATTCCACGCACTGGTAACCGACCGACGCTTCGCGCAGGCACTCCGGGCAGGCCGGGCGGTCGCAGCGGGTGCAGGTCAGGCCGGTCGCTCGATCGGCGTGCCAGGTGCAGGCCGGCAGGCCACCGGCGGGCCCCGGTTGTCCCGAGGGACCGGGTGGACCGGGTGGACCGGGCGGGCCGGGTGGCTGGCCCGGGTAACCAGATTGGCCCGGCTGACCGGGCCATTGGCCGGGGCCCGACTGGCCGGGTGGTCCTCCGGGTGGTTGGCTCACGATCGGGCTCCCCCGGGCGGTCAGGCCTCTTCGGCGGCAGCCGAGTCACCCACATGCACGATGACGCGCTCGACAACGACGTCGTCAAGGGGCTTGTCCCCCGGACCGGTCGGAACATGCGCGATCGTGTCGACCACGTTGCGGGATTCCTGGTCAGCGACCTCGCCGAAAATCGTGTGCTGGAAATTCAGGCGGGTCTGCGGCGAGACGGTGATGAAGAACTGCGAACCGTTGGTGTTCGCTCCCGCGTTCGCCATGCCGAGCATGTACGGGCGGCTGAACTGGATCTCGGGATGGAATTCATCGCCGAAGCTGTAGCCGGGGCCGCCCCGGCCGGTCCCCGTCGGGTCACCGGTTTGAATCATGAAACCGTCGATCACTCGGTGAAAGATCATGCCGTCGTAGAACGGCCCTGAGCTCTCGCCCTTCGCGTTCGGCTTGGTGTACTCCTTCGTGCCCTGGGCGAGGCCGACAAAGTTCGCCACGGTCTTGGGTGCGTAGTCGGGGAAGAGATTCAGCCGGATGTCACCCTGCGAGGTATGCAGGGTGGCGGTTACGGTAGCCCCGACGAGGGATCCGTTGCTTTCTGTCACCCGCACATCGTGCCATCTCCGGCGAAAATGCCAATTAAGGGGCAAGATGGGGGAGTTCGCTAGGGTGTTCCGGCAGCGGGACAAGCCAGTCCTGCTGGCGGAGCGTCCTTGTCCCTCGAAACAAACAAGATGAACGAGGTGAATCCCATGACTCGGGCCGAGGTGCCGGAGGCGGACGCTCGCTTCGCGAAGAAGGCAGGTCAGGCCGCAGTCGGGAGCGGCATGCTTGCGATGCGCCGCGCTGGGAAGGCGAGCGCGGCTGCGACGGCCCGCGCTGTCGATGCCGCGGAACACAAGCTCGCCGAGCATGGCGTTGGGCACGAGCAGCTGACCGAGGCGCTGAGCGAAGGTGCCGACATCGTCCGCAAGGAGGTCGGTAAGACTTCCCGGCGGGCGCGTAAGAAGCTGGCCAAGCGAGCTAAGAAGGCGCAGAAAGAAATGGCAGAAACCGCCGAGAAGGCGCGCAAGGAAGCCAAGAAGAGCAAGCCGGCCAAGAAGGCCGACAAGGCAGCCAAGGGCGGCCGGAAGGCTGCGAAGCAGTCGAAGAAGGACGCCAAACTGGCCGCCAAGGAGCTGAAGGCTTCCGCCAAGTCCGCCAAGAAGGGCGGCAAGAAGAAGCGTCGTTGGCCGTGGGTGATCGGTATCGGTGCGGTCGTGGCCGGTGCCGCCTACGCGATGAACAGGCGGCAGGAGCCGCCGGCACCCGCGCCCGCGCCGCAGCCGCCGCGCACGGCGACCAAGCCGGCGAGCGACTCGGGGGTGACCAAGCCGGGCCCGGCCGCCGCGCCGGAAGCCAAGTCGGAGGCACCCAAGTCGGGCAGTGCCGCCAGCGGCACGTCCGCGGCCAAGCCGGCCGACTCCGCGAAGTCGGACACCAAACAGCAGGCAAACGGTCAGCAGTCCGCCAAGTCAAGCGGCGAGCAGAAGAAGAGCTGACGTTCGCTCCCCGCGTCGGGTACCCGTGACGTCACGGGCGCTACGGGTACCCGATGCGGCGGATCGCGGGAGCCGCCGAGAACGGCAACAACTGGGCGGGCTGGTCAGGGCGGCGCACGACCACCTCGACGTGTTCGGCGAACCGGTACGGCCGCCCGTCCAGCAGCCCGCCGAGATGCCGGCGCAACCTGGACATCTCGGCGCGCACGGTGACCGTGCGGGCTTGCGCGCCGAACAGGTCCGCGGCCAGCTCGGCCGCGGTGCGCCCCTCCGGATGCATCGTCAGCACGTACAGCATCTCCGCGTGCCGGGGGCTCAGCGCGTGCGTCCAGGTGCCGCCTGGCCCTTCCACGGTCAGCGACCACTGCCGCGGTCCGCGCAGATCCAGTACCACCTTGGTGCCGGTGCCCGCGGTATCGCCATCCACCGGCCGCACCAGCCAGCCACCCGGCAGCGGGTCCACCGTGCACGATCCGAATGCCGGGAACCACTGCGGCCCGGCATCCAGCCGTTCCGGCAACAGCAGCCGATCGACCGGCGAAACCCCCGATGTCGCCGCGATCCAGCCGTGTGGATCGATCGCCACCGCACGTCCGTCTACTTTGGATAGCAGCGGTACCGCGACGCTGCGCAGCCTTTCCAGCTCGGCGAGGTGCTCGTTGCGCAGCTGCGATTCGGTGAGCCTCGCGACCGCGTCCACCAGCGCGAGCGTGGTGGCGTGCACGGTGAGAGCCGGCCCGGACAGGTCGACCACGCCGAGCAGCCGGCCGTTGCGCGGATCGTGCAGCGGGGCGGCCGCGCACGTCCACGCGTGATGGCTGCGCACGTAGTGTTCGGCGGAGTACACCTGCACGGGACGGCGCGCGACCAGCGTGGTGCCGATCGCGTTGGTGCCGACGGTGTCCTCCTGCCAGGACATGCCTTCGATGAAGCCGAGCCCGTCGGCCTTGCGCCGCACGGCCGAGCTGCCGTCCCGCCACAGCACGCGCCCATCGGCGTCCACCACGACCATGATGTGCGCGGCGTCCTCGGCCACCCCGAGCAAGCCGTGCCGCAACGTCGGCATGGCGTCAGCCAGCCCACTTGCCCGGCGGCGCTGTTCCAGCTGCGCAGGGTCGAGCAGCGTGCTACTCGCGCCGCGGTCCGGGTCGATGCCCTTGCGCAGCATGCGCTGCCAGGACGCGCCGATTACCGGGCGCGGGGTGCCAGGCAGCGACGGCGCACCGGAGACGACCGCCTCGTGCATCTTCGCGAGGTCGCGCGCGTACCGGTGGGGGTCGGCCCCCACCGGCAGCGCTGCCTCGAGATGCTCTTGGCGCATCAACCTCCAGTGTGCGCCGCGGGACCGTTTCCGCGAAACCTCCTCGCGGGTATCAGGCTCCCTTCGCCGCGTCCCGCACGGCCGCGACCACGTCGTTCGGTTTCTCCATGTGCGGCATGTGTCCGGCACCGTCCACGTAGCGGACCTCGACCCGGCCCGCCAGCGCTTCGGCGTTCGCCACCGGCAGCACCTTGTCCTCGCGGCCCCACACCACGGCGAGCGGTGCGGTGACGCGTTCCAGCAGCGGTGCGGCGTCGATGCCCTGCGCGTCGCCGTCCAGCAGCAGGCCGAGCAACGTGTCGAGCGCCCTGTCCACGCCGTCCAGCCGCTTGTACTTCATCAGGTCGTCGGCGAGCTGCCGGGTGGCCTGCGTCGGATCGGCGAACAGCGCCGTCAGGTGCGGTTTGAGCTCGCGCCGCGAGGTAGCCGACGCGAACCCGCGCAGGTACTCGGCGTTCACCCGTGCACCGAACCCTGCCGGCGCCACCAGGGTCAGCGACGCTGCTCTCTCCGGTGCCTTCGCCGCCACCGCGGTGGCGATCGCGCCACCGAGCGAGTGCCCGACCAGGTGGGCCCGCTCAATGCCCTGCACGTCGAGAAACCCGAGCACGGTGTCGGCCAGCCCGTCAAGCGAGCCGTCGCCCACGTCCTTTGTGGACGTTCCATGCCCCGGAAGGTCGACGGTGTACACGGTGTGCTCCGCGGACAGCGGCTCCTGCACGAACAGCCAGGAGTTGCCGTCGCCGCCGTAGCCGTGCACCAGCAGCACGGTTTCCGGGCGCTCGCCAAGCGAGCTGTACGTGATGCTGCGCCCGTGCACGTCGGCGGTGCCGGGGACCGGACCCGCCACCTCTTCAACGGCACCGGAGGCCAGTTCCGCGCGGGCCTGCTCGACCACCGCGTCTATCTCCGCGTCCGGCACCTCGGCCGGCGCGACCACCGCGATCGTGCCGCCAACCGGCGCGTCCGCCCCCACCTCCGCGACGAACCTGCGCAGCACGCCATCCCAGGTAGACTCCAGGGTTCCGGCGATCTTGTCGGTGTCGATCTCCGCGAGATCGTCGCCTGGTGAGATCGCATCGCCCTCGGACACGATCCATTCGGTGATCTTCCCGGTCTTCATGGACAGGCCCCATTTCGGCATGGTGACCCGCTGAATCCGCTCATCGGTCATGTATCGGCTCCTCGATGTTGCCGTGAAGGCCACCTTCCGGGCGTCAGGCGCCCCGAATGTGCCCTTCGGTCGGGGCGCAGGTCGGGATACGGGCCGGGATCTAGCGCTCCCACTCAACGACGCTCTTCGCCGCGTTGATCACCCGCTGGGCGTCCGGGATGTACATGTCCTCCAAGGCATCCGAGAAGGGCACCGGCGTGTGCGGCGCGGTCACCATCTCGATCGGCGCGCGCAGCGAACCGAACGCCTCCTTGGCCACCAGCGCGGAGATGTCGGTGGCCACGTTGCAGCGCGGCGTGGCCTCGTCCACCACCACCAGCCTGCCAGTGTTCTCCACGCTCTCCAGGATCGTGTCGGTATCCAGCGGGCTGGTGGTACGCGGATCGAGCACATCCGCCTGCACACCGGAGGACGCCAGTTGATCGGCCGCTTCGGAAGCCACGGACACCATCCGGCCGAGCGCGACGATCGTGACGTCGTCGCCTTCCCGGACGATGTTGGCCTCACCAAAGGGAATCGTGTAGCTCTCCTCTGGCACCTCGCCGATGCTGTCGTACAGCGCCTTGTGCTCGCAGAAGATCACCGGGTCGTCGTCCCGGATCGCTTGGGTCAGCAACCCCTTGGCCTCGTAGGGATTCGACGGCATCGCTACCTTCAGCCCTGGAATGCTGGTGAACAGCGGGTACAGCGACTGGGAATGTTGCGCCGCGGCGCGCAGCCCGGCGCCGTACATCGTGCGGATCACCACCGGGGTGACCGCCTTGCCGCCGAACATGTACCGGAACTTCGCCGCCTGGTTGAAGATCTGGTCGAAGCAGACACCCATGAAGTCGATGAACATCAACTCGGCCACCGGGCGCTGGCCACGGGTCGCCGCCCCGATCGCCGCGCCGACGAACGCGGATTCGGAGATCGGGGTGTCCAGCACCCGACCGGGGAACTGGTGATAGAGCCCTTTGGTGACGCCGAGAACGCCACCCCACGCGTCCTGCTCGCCGGCCGGACTTCCGGCGCCACCTGAGTTGTCCTCGCCCATCACGATCACCGACTGATCGCGCTCCATCTCCTGGCGCAGCGTCTCGTTCAGTGCTTCCCGGTAGCTGATTTCCCTTGCCATTTCTGCTCCTCAGTACGAGACGTAGACGTCGGTTTCCAGGTCTGCTTGGCTCGGTTTCGGTGCGTCCTTGGCCTCGGCCACCGCGGCGTCGATCAGCGCGGCGACTTCGCTGTCCACCGTGTCGAGCGCTTCGTCGGTCACCTCGCCGCCGCCGGTCACCCGCTCCCGGAATCGCTTGAGGCAGTCCAGGTTCTCCCTGGCGTTGGCCACCTCGTCGGCGCGGTAGGTCTGCTGGTCACCCTCGAAGTGCCCGAAGTAGCGGGTGAACTTGACCTCGATCAACGTCGGCCCGCCGCCTTCCCGTGCGCGGGTGATCGCCTCACCGGCGGCCTCGTGCACCGCGAAGAAGTCGAACCCGTCCACGATCACGCCTGGCATGCCGAATCCGGCCGCACGGTCGGCGATGTTGTCCGAGGCGACCGACCAGGTGCTCGCGGTGGCCTCCGCGTAGCCGTTGTTCTCCGCGACGAAGATCGCCGGCAGGTTCCACACCGAGGCAAGGTTCAGCGACTCCAGCGTGGTGCCCTGGTTGCTGGCGCCGTCGCCGAAGAACGCGACACCGACCCCGCCGGTGCCCTGCTGCTTGGCAGCCAGCGCGGTGCCGCAGATCAGCGGCGGCCCACCGCCGACGATGCCGTTCGCACCGAGCATGCCCTTTGACAGGTCGGCGATGTGCATCGACCCGCCTTTCCCTTGGCACGAACCGGTTCTCTTGCCGTAGATCTCGGCCATCATCGCCTTGACGTCGACGCCCTTGGCGATGCAGTGCCCGTGGCCGCGATGCGTACTGGCGATCGCGTCACGGTCGTCAAGGTGGCTGCATACTCCGGTTGCCGAGGCCTCCTCGCCGGCGTAGAGGTGCACGAACCCGGGAATCTCGCCGGTGGCGAACTCGTCGTGCACCCTTTCCTCGAACATCCGGATGGTGCGCATGGTGCGATAGGCGTCCAGCAACGATTCCGCGCTGAGTTCGCCGGTTGCCTGGGTTGGCAGTGTTCCTGTCATCGTTGACTCCTTTGCCTCCGTACGATCTCGGTGTTCATGCCGCCTCCGCTGGGGCACTTACTCATGCCGCCTCCGTTGGGTTGAGCTGGATATCCGTGAGCAGGCCCTGGTGTGCGGCGGCGCGCAGGACGGCGGAGACGTCGATGCAGCGCGGGCCGTCCGGGCGCAGGCAGACCGTGGCGGGGTGAGCCCCTCGGTGCTCCAGTTCGCGCTCGCCGTCCACGGCCAGCACGCCGTGGGTCGTGCCGAGCTCGACGCGCTCGCCGGGACGCAGCGGGCGGCAGTCCAGCACGCCGACCGGGACGACCAACCCCGGCGCGATCGGTGCGTGCACCACGTGCCTGGCACGGTCCGGCGGGCCGAGTCGAAGCGCCACGCCGTCCGGTTTCTCGCGCGGGCTCGGGCACAGCTGACCCGGCACGCTGGACAGGCCGATGCCGTCCGGTTCGGCGAAGGTGCAGTACAGCTCGGTCAGGGTGGCGGGATCCCAGAGCGCCCGCGAGCCGACGTACCGCGCGGTGCACACGCAGACGTCGACGAGCGCGAACTCGGTGCGCTCGCCCGCGTGTACCTCCAGCATGCTGGCGCGCCGCGTCGCGGTGGGCACGTCGACCGCGCGGGCCGCGACCAGGCCGGCTGCCAGCCCGGCCACCGTCGCTTCGCGCAGCCGAGGGAACGCGTTGTTCGTGCCGGTGGACAGCGGGAGCAGCGGGGTGTCGCCGCAGGCGGCCGCGGCGACCCTGGCGGTGCCGTCCCCGCCGAGGCAGATGATCACCCGCGCGCCCGCGTCGATCATGCGGCGCACCATGTGGGTGGTGTCCGCCGCGCTTTCGGTGAGCCGGTCCAGCTCGCAGAATTCCACCTCGGGCCACGGGGCCTCGGAATCCCGCCGGGTGCGCACCGCGCGCAGCACCGCGGCCGAGATGCCACCGAGGTCGGTGGACATCAGCACCCGGCCGATGCCGAGCACGCCGAGCGCGCCGCAGATCCGCTGCACCATGTTCGCCTTCTCGGCGGTGGGGAACACGGATGCCTGCGCGACCAGCCGGCGGATGTCGCGGCCGGAGGCCGGGTTCGCCACGATTCCGACGGTCGTTGCTGGGTCCGCACTGGCAAGCACCACGGGCGGCTCCTCCCACGCTGGACGTGCCGTGTGTCACATCCCATGGGACTCGTTTTGCCGGACCCGCGCCAGGGTTGCAGGGGGTTGCAACCGTGCTGGTTCGAGAAAGCTCAGCCGCCCGCCACGGACGGAATGATCTGCACCTCGGTGCCCTCGTGTAGTGCCGTGGCCGGGCCGCCCAACCGGCGGCAGTCCTCACCGTCCACGTAGAAGTTCACATACCGCCGCAGCACCGCGCGCTCGTCTCGCAGCCGCTTCCCCAGCGCCGGGTAGCGGATGTCCAGCTCGTCGAGCACGGCGCCGAGCGTCACGGGCCCGGGGAGTTCGACGTCCAGCCTGGACGCACCCTCCGCCGAGGCCCGCAATGTGCCGGGCAGCAACACCGTCACCTTCATCGCTACACCACGGCCGCGCGCACGCACAGCACGTCCGGCAGGTTCTCGGCAACCAGCTGCCAGCCCTCGCCGTCGTCCGCGCTGCCGTACACCTCGCCGTTGCGCGCGCCGAAGTACACCCCGGCCGGATCCGCGCCGTCCGTACACATCGCGTCGCGCATCACCGCGTTCCAGAACGCATCCGGCAGCCCAGCGGACAGCGCGGTCCACGAGTCGCCCGCGTCCTCGCTGCGGTACACCTGGCAGTTGCCGCCCGGCGGGCAGCGCATCTCGCGGGAAATCGGGAAGGCGTAGATCACCTCGGGTCGGTGCGGGTGTACCACCATCGGGAAGCCGAAATCGGACGGCAGCCCGTCGGCGATGTACCGCCAGCTCGCGCCGGCGTCCTCACTGCGGTACACACCGCCGTGGTTCTGGGCGAACATCCGGTCCGGCATCGAAGGATGCGACGCGATCTTGTGTACACACTGCCCGTACTCGGGCATTTGCTCGCCCTCCGGCATGAACTCCGCGCGGATACCAGAATTGCTTGGCCGCCACGAATCCCCGCCGTCCTCGGTGATGTAAACGCCGCCGGTAGACATCGCGATGGTGAGCCGCCGCGGATCGGCCGGGTGTGGCAGTACGGAATGCGCGGCCTGGCCGCCGTAGCCGGGCCCCCAGTTCTCCCTGTGCGGGTGATCCCACAAGCCGCGGAGCAGTTCGAAGGTCTTGCCGCCGTCCGTGGAACGGAACACCGCGGACGGCTCGGTTCCCGCGTAGATGACATCCGGATCATCGGCAGGGCCGGGGGCGAACTGCCACACCCTTGTCAGTGCGGCTCCGGTGTCCTCGGGGAACTTGATCGCCTGCTGCTCCTGCCAGGTCGTGCCCATATCGTCGCTGGTGTGGAAGCTGGGTCCGAACCATTCGCTCGAGGTGTCCACGTACAGCCGGGGAAGGCCGCGGCGGGTGTCGATCGCCAGCGCGTAGACGGCCGTCATCGGGTGATGCGGCCCGGACAGTTGCCAGCTCGCGCGCCCGTTTGTGCTGGTCGCGAGCCATAAACCCTTGCGAGTGCCAATCGCGAGTAAGACGTCGTGTGCCATGTCACAGAAAGCTACACGGCAGGTCCGACAATGTCTGCAGATCGCGCTTCATTTCTACAAGTAAATCTCACATTACTCAGTATCCTTGCGCTGCACGTCCGAGGCGGCCCGCAGCACCAGCCGCAGCTCGCTCAGCACATCAAGCGGCTTCGAGGCCACCGCGCGCGGCAACGAGCACGCGTAGGAGACCGGATGCCGCCGGAACCGGCGCAGCATTCGCCGCGGCTTGCTGGCCACCCGATGCCGCAGGTCCGCGACGTACCGGTCGCGGACATCGCGCTCGATCGTGTGGCCGCATTCCGTGCACGTGCTGGTGACCAGTAACCGGCCAGCGTAAGCGAGTTCGTGCGTGCTGTCCGCACCGCACCGCTGGCAGGTCAACGTCACCTGTTCGACCGCTCCCACCACCTGACACCTCACTACTGCACTTGGTAATCCGAGGACGCGAGGATGTGCTCCGCGAGCACCAAATCGTGCGGATACGTGATCTTGAAGTTGCGTTGTTCGCCGTGCACCCAGCGCACCGGGGTGTCGGAGAACTGCTCCATGCAGGACGCGGTATCCGTTCCGCTGAACTCCAGCCGTGCCGCCTGCTCGTACGCCGCGAGCAGCGGCTCGGCGTAAAACCCTTGCGGCGTCTGCACGCTGACCAGGTTGCCCGGCGCCGCCCCGGTCAGCCGCGAACCGTCCGCGCTGACCGTGGCCAGGTCCTCGGTCGGCAGTCCGGGAATGGCACCGCCGTGCTCGCGCGCCGCGTGCAGTACCCCTCCGACCAGTCCGGGGCTGATCAACGGCCGCGCGGCGTCGTGGATGAGGACGGTGTCGATGAGGCCGGCGTCGATCCGCCCGGCGAGATGGCGCAGTGCGGCCAGCTCCGAGGTCTGCCGCGCGTCGCCGCCGTGCACGACCTCGACGTTCCTCCTGGTGATCTCCCTGTCCAGCACCCAATCCACGAGCTCGCCGTCTTGCGGGCGGGTGACGAGCACCAGCACGCCGATCTCCGGCACCCGGTCGAACGCCTCGATGGACCAGGACACCAGCCGGCGCCCGGCGAGCGGCAGGTAGACCTTGTTCAGCTCGCTGCCAACGCGGGTGCCGGATCCGCCGGCAAGCACCACACCTGCCGCGACGGGTCGCTGCCGCACCACACGTGTGATCATAGATCGGCTTCCGGCTCCGAGGCGTCGAGCAATCGCTGCACGGTACCCAGCAGCCGCGCGGCGTCCGCGCCATCGCCGACCCGGTGATCAACGGTCAGGCCCACCCGGCATCGGGTGCGCACCCCGATCCCGTCGTGGACCGGGACCACCTGCCTGGCCACCGCGCCGACGGACAGTGCGGTCGCCTGCGGTGGTGTGAGCAGCGCGTTGAACGAGTGCACCTGCCACGACCCGAGGTTGGACACCGTCGTGCTGGCGTTCGCCAGATCGTCGAGGGTCAACGTGCCGGCCTTTGCCCTGTCGACGAGTTCCCGGATCCGACGTTCCAGCACCGGCAACGGGGACAGGTCCGGGTCGCGAAGCACGGGCGCGAGCAAGCCGCGATCGGTGTCCACCGCGAGTGCGACGCCGATGTCGTCGAGCGCTCGCACGTCCTCGCCGGTCCAGGTCGCGTTCAACGCCGGGTGGGCGCGCAGCGCGTGTGCGAAGGCGTGCGTGAACACGGTCGTCCAGCCGCAGCCGTCGCGGCGCGCGGTGTCCAGGTTGAGGTCGCGGTACACGGTGAACTGCGGTACCTCGGCGCTGGCTGCCATCCGCCCGGCGATCGCGGCGCGGGATTTCCGCTGCCCCGACGGTCCGGCCGGCGCCGATGGTGCGGACCCGGCGCCGTTCGCCTCGGCGGGCGCGGCGGACTCGACGTCGGCGACCCGGATCGTGCCGTGCGGACCGGTCGGCCTCAGCGCGCCGAGATCGACACCCAGTTCGGCGGCACGCTTGCGCGCGTACGGCACGGCGGCGGCGGTCCCCTGCGCCGCCGCCGCCGTGGCTTGTGACGTGGCTTGCGCTCGCCCGGCTCCCACCACGGCTTCCACCGCGGGTTCCGGCGCGGGTGCCGCTTCCGCCGCCGAGGGCGACGGCCCGTCAAGCAACCCTTCCAGCAGGTCCTCTGCCTCGGTGGCCACGAACGCGATCGGCTCACCGACCAGGACCACGTCATCCGGCTGCGCCACGATCCGCGCCAGCGTCCCGTCCAGAGGCGACTCCACCTCCATATCCACCTTGTCGGTGGTGACCTCGCAGACCACGTCCCCGGACCGGATCGGCTCGCCCTCCGACTTGTGCCAGACGACGAGGGTGCCTTCCTCCATCGTCATGGACATCTTCGGCATCACAAGGGGTTGCTCCCTGCTGCTGCCTCCAGCGCCGGCCGGCATGCCACTCACCACTCCCGAACCAGTCTGGTCGCCTCGGCCACGATGTCCGGCACCTGCGGCACGGCCGCCCGTTCCAGTTGTGGCGCATAGGGAATCGGCACGTCCAGGCCACACAGCCGGCGGATCGGCGCGCGCAGGTAGCCGAACGCGGGCGAATCGCCGATCAGCGCAGCCACCTCGGCCATGAAGCCACCGCTGCGCGGTGCCTCCTGCACCAGCAGCGCGCGCCCGGTAGCCACCACAGCGTCCACAATGGACCCGGAATCCAGCGGTTTGAGGGTGCGTGGATCCACCACGGTGGCCGAAATCCCGTCCGCGGCAAGCTGGTCCGCGGCCTCCAGCGCGCGGGACACCATCACCCCGGTGGCCACCATGGTCAGGTCGGTGCCTTCCCGCCTAATCGCGGCCTCGCCGAGCGGAACGCGACCCGAATCCGCCGGCACCTGCCCGCTTTGCTTGTACAGCAACTTGTGTTCCAGCACGACCACCGGATTCGGGTCGTCGATGGCGGCAAGCAGCAGGCCTTTCGCGTCCGCGACGGTCGCCGGCATGACCACCTTCAACCCTGGCACGTGCGCGAACCACGCCTCCAGGCTCTGCGAATGCTGCGCCGCGGCACCGGTTCCTGAGCCGCCTGGCGCGCGAAGCACCATCGGCACCTCGGCAGCCCCGCCCAGCATGAAGTGGATTTTCGCCGCCTGATTGGCGATCTGGTCCATCGCCTGCGCGGTGAAGTCGGAGAACTGGATCTCCACGATCGGCCGCATGCCGGCCAGTGCGGCTCCCACGGCCGCACCGACGATGCCCAGCTCGCTGATCGGGGTATCCCTGACCCGCTCGGTGCCGAACCGGTGCACCAGATCGCCGGTAACGCCGAACGCGCCGCCGTAGATGCCGACATCCTCCCCGAACAGGAACACCCGCTCGTCGGCCTCCATGGCCTGCGCGAGCGCCTCCCGGATCGCCTCGGCGTACGTCAGCTCCCGAACCGTGTCCACTGTGGACGTCACGACGGGCCTCCCGCGTACACCGCGGAGGCGAGCTCATCGGCGGCCGCGTCCGGTGCCGCGTTCGCGGTCCGGATCGCGTCCCGCACCGCGTCCCGCGCCTCATCCCTGCACCGTTCCAGCTCCGCCTCGGCGAGCGTTCCGCTGCCGAGCACCGCGGCTTCGAACAGCGTGATCGGATCCCGCTCACGCCAGCTGTCGATCTCCTCCCTGCTGCGGTACAGGTTCTTGTCGCTCTTGGAGTGCCCCTTCCACCGGTAAGTCACCGCTTCGATCAGCGAAGGCCCGCGCCCTGCCCTGGCACGTTCCACCGCCTCGGCCACCGCGTCGTGCACGGCCTGCGGGTCATTCCCGTCCACCGTGACGCCAGGGATGCCGTAGGCCTTGGCTCGTTCCGCCAACCGCTCGACCCGGAACGCCTTGTTGACGGCCATGGACATGCCGTAGTGGTTGTTCTCGCAGACGAACACCACCGGTAGGTCCCAGATCGCCGCCAGGTTCACGCCCTCGTGCCACGCTCCCTCGTTCACCGCACCGTCCCCGAAGAAGCTCAGCACCGCGTGTGGCTGGCGGCGCATCCGAACGGCCAGCCCCGCACCGGCGGCGATGGGCACCCCACCGGCCACGATGCCGTTCGCACCGAGGTTTCCGGTGGCCACGTCGGCGATGTGCATCGAGCCGCCGCGCCCCCGGCAGTAACCGGTTTCCTTGGCGAGCAACTCGGCCATCATCCGGTCCAGCTTGGCGCCCTTGGCGATGCAATGCCCGTGACCGCGGTGCGTCGAGGTGATGTAGTCGCCGTCGGCCAGCGCGAGGCAGGCGCCGGTCGGCACCGCCTCCTGGCCGATCGACAGGTGCATGGTGCCGTGCATCAGGCCGCGCCCGAACAGGTCGTCCACCGCTTCCTCGAACCGGCGGATCGTCCACATCGTCCGGAGAGCGGACTGGGCGGCTTCGGCGTCCTTCGTCAGATCCATGGTTGTGCTTCCTCAGGCCAGCATCCGGTCCTGCAATCGGCGCAGCGCGACGATCGTGCTTGTCTCGGCTATCTGAACGTCCAATGTGGACATAAGCGTTCCGGCTGGGATATCGCGTAGCACGGTCGCTCCCGCGACCAGACCGAGCGGGACGAGGTCCTCGGCACGGGCCGCCGCGGCGCTGTCCGTGACGCCGTACACGGTTTCCCCGCCGATACCGTCGATCCGCTCGCCGGCCCGCAGGTCGCGTTTGGCCGCGGCGACGACTTCGGCATTCCACGCGCGAGGCGCCAGGCTCGGCGTGCGATCCAGCGCGGCTTCCGCGATGGTGAGCGGCGCTTCCACGCTGGCAAGGTGATACGGCCGGTAGAACGCGTAGTACGGCCCTTCGCCCATCGAAAGGTATTCCATTTCAGCGACCACGGTTTCGTCGTCGCAGTAGCCGATCACGAACACCCCAGGGGCGACCGGGCCGGTGCAGTAGTCCACGTAGCCCGTGCCTGGCAGCACTCCCCCGTCGGCCTCCGGGCGGAACACCTTGGCCAGCTCTTCCACGGTGGCGTGCGGGCCGGTCATCCCTCGCCTGCTTACTCGCAAATCCGCGGCATTGGCCAGCGCGGCCATCTCGATCATCGTTTTGGAGCCGTCCACGAAGCTCGCCAGCATGTGCGGGTTCATGTTCTTGCCGGCCGCGCGCTCGGTGAGCGAGCCGGGGGTCGCGGCCGGGTCGAGCGGGTTGTTCTTGCCCTTGCCCGCGCACACCACGCTGAACCCGAGATCGTGCACGTAGTCGATGAGCTGCTTGCACTCAACGGGCTCGTCACCCCGGCACACCGTGTACACCCTGCCCATCGAACTGGCCATTGTGGACAGCAGCAGGCCGACCGTGACGTCGCATTCCACGTTCAGCAGGGCGATGTCCTTGCCAGCCAGCAGCCCGTGGAAGGCGACCGAGGCGCCGACATCCGGCACCCCGCTGGCGTCCACGATCACGTCCACCGGCAGCCGGGTCAGCTCGAGCGCGTCCTCAACCACCACCGGCCGGCCGGCGTGCACCGCCGCGACCAGCTCCGCCCGCGGCGCACCGTGCAGCACGTCCGATCGGCCGGCCCGCCCGAACGCGTGCACGCCGCGCTCCGGCGCGATATCGGCGATCGCGGTGACCTCCATTCCCGCGATCCGGCTGACCTGCACGACGAAGCCGAGCCCCATCTGGCCGGCGCCGAGCAGGCCGATCCGCACCGGCCTGCCCAGCTCGTGTTCGCGCTCGACCAACCGATCGACGTAGCCCATTTCCCGGTCCCATCTGCACGTATGTGCAAGGATTATCACTTTGGTGCTTTCTTCTTGGTAGCACGGTCATCAGCCGCGGCACAAGACCGGGATTTCAAAGGGATTCGCGGCGCGTAGAGCTAACCGCGATGCGCGCGCCAAGCGGGCTGCGGTGTTCACTCACATGCGAGCGTGGTTAGGTGCGGGCGGTCAGGGTCGCGCGGGCTCCCTCACGGGCCGCTTGCGGGCTCGACCCGGCCAGTGCGGCGCTCGCCAGCGCGCGGCAGGTCGGCAGGTCCAGGCCGGACAGCCGGGCGCCGACCGCGGGCAGCGCGCGCGGGGTCATGGACAGGCTGGTCACGCCGAGCCCGACGAGTACCGCCGCCAGCAACGGATCGGCCGCCGCCTCGCCGCACACGCCGACCGGCTTGCCGTGCTGGTGCCCGGCCTCGCCAACCGTGTTGATCAACTCGAGTAGCGCGGGTTGCCACGGATCGTTCAGCGCGGCGACCGCGCCGCTCATCCGGTCCGCGGCGAAGGTGTACTGCGCGAGATCGTTGGTGCCGATGCTGACGAAGTCCACCTCGGCGAGGATCCGCCCGGCGTGCACCGCCGCGGCCGGCACCTCGATCATCACGCCGACGTCGCGCAGCCCGTGCCCCCTGGCGCGTTCGGCGAACCAGCGTGCCTCGTCCGGTGTGGCGACCATCGGCGCCATCGTCCAGAGCTCGCCTCCGTAGTCCCGCGCCGCGCGGGCAAGCGCGGCCAGTTGCACGTCCAGCAGTTCGGGGTCGGCCCGCGAGATGCGCAAGCCGCGCACCCCCAGCGCGGGATTCGGGCTCGGATCCTCCGGAACGAACGCCAGTTGCTTGTCCGCACCAACGTCCAGGGTTCGGATCACCACGCGGCCGCCGGGGAATTCCCGCAGCACGTCGGCGTAGGCCACCGCCTGCTCGTCCACCGTCGGTGCGGTGTCCCGCCCGTCGAAAAGGAACTCGGTGCGCAGCAGACCCACGTTGCGCGCGCCGACCTCTGCCGCGGTACGCGCCCCGCGTGGCTCGCCCACGTTCGCGGCGAGAGACACCACGGCGGTCAGCTCGCCGGTGTACCCCAGGGTCGCGAGGCGTGCGGGCGCGTCGACACCTTCGGCCTCGGCGACCACCCGTGCTTCCCCGGTTTCCCCGTCCACCAGCAGGAATTCGCCGCTCGGCACATCCTCGATGCCGGGGCACGCCACGATCGCCGGGATGCCGAGCGAGCGGGCCAGGATGGCGGTGTGGCTGGTCGGCCCGCCCTCGCTGGTCACCAGCGCGAGCACCTTTGCGGTGTCCAGGATCGCGGTGTCCGCGGGTGCGAGGTCGCGTGCGGTCAGCACGGCCGGCGCGTCCAGCGTCGGCACGCCCGGCTGCGGCGTGCCGGTCAGCTCCGCGACCACGCGATCGCGCACGTCGTACAGGTCCGCCGCGCGTTCCGCGAAGTACCCGCCGCTGGCCTTGAGCGCCTCGGCGAACCCCTCGGCCGCCTCCCAGATCGCGAGTTCGGCCGTCCGGTTGGCCGCCCGTACCCGCTCGGCCGCGTTCTTCAGCAACGTGGGGTCGCCGGCCATCATTGCCGTGGTGTTCAGCACTTCGGCCGCGTTGCCGGCGGCCAGCCCCGCTCGGCGTTCCAGCTCGGCCACCACCCGGTCGATCGCCGGCTGCAACCGCGCGATCTCCGTGTCGCGATCGGTGCATTCCAGCGCGGGCGGCTGCTCGACGGGCCCGGTGGCCAGCGCGACCACCGGTCCGTGCGCGCGGCCGGCGCTCACGCCGATCCCCTGCAACACCTGCGTGCTCATGCGCTCCACCTTATGCGCCGGCGTGCCCCCTGGCGTGGGTGTGTTCACGGAACACTGAGGGTCGGCGCGGTGCCGGCGGTGAGGCGTTGGTAGCGCTGGAGCGCATCGTCGACGGCCTTGCCCGCCATGCGCGAACCTGCTCGCTCGCGCAGCCCGTCCACCGGCCCGAGCAGCTCGGGTTGCTCGCGGAACCGCGCGAACACCGATGCCCCGCGCATGGCAAGTGCCCTGGTGACCGCGCGGGAACGCCGATCGATCACCAGTAGCACCACCGCACCGCGCAGCTTGCCCTTGCCCCTTCCGGTCACCAGCACCACACCGCTGCGATTTTCCTCCGAAGCCACCCGGTTCACCGTGCGCTGATACGCGAGGTGCTGCAGCCAGCTGAACAACCCCGCCACGATGAACCCGCCGAACAGCAGCGCGACCGCTTGCCAGTTCATGACGAACTCAACGCGATCCGGGTGCCGACCGAGGGCGCAGGCAGGCTGCCCTTGGCGTGCACCGCCCCGGGCAGCAGCTGGGTGTCGCCCGGGTCGAAGTAGAGCACCACGTGCCCGATGGTGTGCAGGTTCTCGTTGGCCCGCTCGCCGACCGCGGTCAGCTCGACCGACTCGTCGCCGAGCCACAGCCGATCGCCTGCCCGCATCTCCCGGCCGGCGTCACCGGACGGCGAGTGCACGATGCTGACACTCTCCAGCGCGTCAGGCACCGGCTCGGCGTACAGAATCCACACGCCGGCCTCCAGCATCTCCGCGGCTTCCTCGCCGATCCGCGACACGGCGCTCTGGTAGTAGATGCTCGTCATCGTGGCCTCCTCAACTACAGCCCGACGCTCACGGCCCAGGCCAGTATCACCGCGATAGGCGAGGTGATCATCCGGCTGATCAGCACGGCAGGGGTGCCGACCGCGACAGTTTCCGGCTTGGCCTCTCCGAGCGCCAGCCCCACCGGCACGAAGTCGCACCCGACCTGACCGTTGATCGCGAACAGCGTCGGCAGCGCGTACTGCACGGGCAACGCACCGATCGCGATCTGGCTGCCCATCAGCGTGCCGATGACCTGCGCGATCGCCGCGCCCGGCCCGAGAATCGGGGAAAGGAACGGCAGCGCGGTGACCAGCCCGATGGCGACCAGCCCTATCGGGTTGGTGGCGATCGGGGAAAGCACCTCGCCGATGGCGGTCGCGATCCCGGTGTAGTTCACGAACCCGAGCAGCAGGCTCACGTACGCCATGAACGGCAGGATCGTGTGCAGTGTCAGATCCACGGTCTGGCGGCCGGAAGCCAGGAAGGTGTTCACGATCGACCCGACGGCCGAACCGAACTTCACGAATATGCCGGAGAACCTGTTGAACGCCCCGGATTTCGTGTCGACGACGGTGGCCGTCGCGACGCCGCCCGCCGCACCGCTACCCGCGGCGCCACCACCCGCGGCGCCACCCGCGGCCGGTTGCTCGGTGGATTCGGCACGCTGCTGCTCGGATTGCGCCTCACCATCGGCGGGATCGATCTCGTGCACGCTGACGCCCGAGACGAAGATGTCCTCGGTGATGAACTTGGCCAGCGGGCCGGTAGGCCCACCGGCGTAGACGTCCACGGTTGGGATGCGCTTGCGCGGGTAGACGCCGATCCGCGCGGTGCCACCGCAGTTGATCACCGCACAGAGCACTTCCTCGTCCGGCACGCTGGTGATGAACCCATCCACCGCTTCGGTCCCGGTGAGCTCGGCGATCCGTTCCGCGACGGGGTGGATACCGCCACCGGTTACGGACAGCACCTTGGTGCGTTCGGCCGTCGACTCCAGCCGCAGCCCGCGTCCCCAACCACCCGAGCCGGGCCGGACGAAGATCGCGCGTGTTTCACGTGAAGCCATCTCGTCACTTCCCCTCGGCCGGCTGGTTCGACGTGGATTGGAACTGCTGGTCGAAGTCACGGAACAGTTCCTGGCGACCGGTTCGCTTGATCATGAACGCGGTGATCCGCTCGGTAACCACACCGCGAATGAAGATCACCACGATGCCGACGAGGAGGTAGCGCAGTGCCAGTGGAATCTCGGACTGACCGAGTTCCCGCACGCCGTTGGCCACACCCAGCCAGACGAACAGTTCACCCGCGTTGGCGTACGGGAAGAACGTGGTCACCGGGTGCACGAAGGACACGGCCGAGTCGTAGAACGCGGGTTTGTACCGCTCCGGCAGGAACCGGCCGAACGAGTAGCAGATCGGGTTGGTCAGCATCAAGACGGCGAGCACCGGCATGATCGTGTAGCGGGTGATCCACCAGCGCCCTGACCACCGCACGGCCCTCGTCACCCGTTGCTCGCCGATGAACGCGGTGAGCGCGTACATCGCGGTCAGCAGCGCGACAAGGGTAGGCAGGATGCCGGTGATCAGTCCGACGAATTGCTCGCCGGCAGCTTCGAACAGCCCGATGAAGTGGGTGCCAAGCCATTCGAAGACCCCGAGCACTCCTCCGCTGCTGGAACCCTGCTGTCCCTGTGCTGCCGGCAACCCTGCAGCCAGCACATCCATGCTTAACTCCTTCTCTCGCCCCCTTGGCGAGGTGGCGACTTGTGGCCGCCTCGGCGTACGCACTTTTGTGCATACGTTCTTCACTTTTGCTAGGTGATGTGTGTAACATGGCCGGTCAACCCGAGGCAAGGTTGAAAATCGTGCACGAACAAGGGAGCGCAATCGATGCCCGAAGCCCGAGTCAAGATCGCCGCCGAAGTGGGGTTGCACGCCCGCCCGGCCGCGGTGTTCGTCAAGACCGCTACGAAGCAAGGCTGCGGTGTGTCCATCTCGCGGCCGGGTGACGATCCGGTGGACGCCACCAGCATTCTCGCCGTGCTCGGGCTGGCGATCGGGTATGACGAGGAGGTGCTGTTGCGCACCGAGGGCGAGGGCGCGGAGGTCGCGCTCGCCGAGCTGACCGAGCTGCTGTCCCGCGACGACCACGTGTCCTGATGATGCCACCACCCCGGGACCAAGACCTGCTGGTGCGGGCGGCGCGGTTGTACTACCAGGAAAACCGCTCGCAGCAGGAGATCGCGAACGCGCTGGAGGTGAGCCGGTCGAACGTGTCCCGGATGCTCGCCGCCGCGCGGGACCGCGGCATCGTGGAGGTCCGGATCAACGACCCGACCGGACGTGAGCTGGAGCTGGAACGCGAGCTGACCGAGGCGTACGGGCTGCGGGACTGCCGGGTCGCGGACACGCACGGCGGTGAGCAGCTGCTGCCGAGGGTCGGTGATCTCGGTGGCCGTTGGGTGCAGGAGAACCTGCGCTCCGGGCAGCGGATCGGGGTTTCCTGGGGGCGCACCCTGCAGGCCGTCGTGCAGCACGTGCCGGATTTCGGCGGGCTGGACATCGAGGTGGTGCCGCTGGTCGGCGGGCTGTCCTCGGTGGACTCGGAGATCACAGGCGAGGAGCTGGTTCGCGACCTGGCCGGCCGGCTTGGCGGGCGGTTCCAGCGGCTGCACGCGCCGGCGCTGCTGACCTCCGACACCGGGCGGGACGTGCTGCTCGCCGAACCCACCATCGCCTCCGCGCTGGCCGCCGCGCGCGAGGTATCCGTGGCGCTGGTTGGCATCGGCAGCTTCGGCACCGGTTCGTCGGCGGCGATCGTGGACGCGCTGAACCTCAGCGACACCGAGCGCGCGCGGTTCGACGCGACCAAGCCGGCTGGCGACGTCTGCGCGCGATTCTTCGACTCGTCCGGCGCCGCGATCACCGGCCCGGTGAACGATCGGGTGTTGGCCATCTCGCTTGCCGACCTGGCGCGAATCCCGATGGTGGTAGGGGTGGCGGCCGGCCCCGAGAAGTCCCGCGGCGTGCTCGGCGTGCTGCGCAGCAAGGCGGTTGACGTGCTGATCTGCGACAGCTCGCTGGCCAGGGCCCTGATCAGCGGCCGGGAATCGCGCTGACTCGTCAGCCGAGCGCGAGCGAGGCGATGACCTGTTTGGTGATTTCCCGCGCCTTCACGGTTTGCCGCTGATTCGTGGTGACCACCACGGCGGCCGGCCCGTTGGCCACCGCGTACACCGCCCCGTCGCCGGTCGGCTGGTAGCCACCCTCCCAGCCGGTCGGCTGCGTCGCCGGGTTGGACGTGTCCACCGGGGCCACCTTGTCGATCAACGCGCGGGCCACCCGCACCTCGCCAAGGTAAACCCGTGCGGTGAGCTGAACGGTCCCGTCGGCTCGGTAGAAGAAGCAGCTGGGGTGTGGCTTGTCCGTGGAGATACGCACCCGCGACACCCGCTGGCCGTTGGTCTTCTCCACGGACATCTCATCCAGGTACGGGCAGGGTCCATCGGCGGCCGGGCGGGGCTCGGGCGGCACCTTCGGCGGAGCCTGCTCGGTGGCGGGCGCCGAGGTGGCCGGCGGCTTCTGCTCGGTCGCCGGCGTGCAGGCGACCAGCACGACCAGAGCCATCGCCGGGAGCAAACGCCTCATAGCGCGGGTAGTGAACCAGATCCTCGCCGGGTGACCATTTCGGGTGACGTCGCAACGGAATCCGGCCCCTGGTGCTAGCTTGTCTGATCGACGCGTGCGAAGCCATCAGGCGAGGAGAACCCATGCCGGAAGGAAGCGACGCCGGGCACACCTACGCGGACTTCGGCGAGCTGCAGAGCATGCTCGGCGAATGGCGGGCCGAGCGGGACCAGATTCTCGCGGACGGCAAGGAGCTCGCCAGGGCGCTAGGCCTCGTCCAAGCGCCGGCAACGGACGTGATGAGCGAGATGCAGGCGGGTGCGACGAAGAACTCGCTCACGGAGCTGCAGCGGCGCAACGACGAACTGCTCGAACGTCTCGACGAGTACATCGAGAAGCTGGAGAGCTCGCTGCACGCCATGCGGCACGGCGAACAGGACGCGGCAAGCGAGATCGACCAGAGCTACCGCACCTAGCGTCCGATCAGCATTTCCGATCAGCATTAAAGCTGAAGGCCGGGCACCCGAGAAGCACGAAAACACCGGATTTCGATCCGATGTCGGCCGGCCGTACCGTGATGAGCAGCCGATTCCCAGCGCGGTCAGCCAGCCGGCCGGCCCCGCCGGAGGGGGACGTCCTTTGGCCGAGCCGAATGGTGCGGACGCCTCGGTCGCGGACCTGCGCGATCCGTTCGGGCGCATCACGAACGCGCTGCTGGATTCGTTCGCCGGCACGGAGAACTCTATCGACCTGATGGCGGATTTCGCCATGCCGTACGCGGTGCACTGCGCCTGCGAGCTGATCGGCGTACCGGAACGGGATCGGGCCGACGTCACCGAATGGCTGGACCTGATGATCCTGGCGGCGGACGGGCGAACCGATCGCGGTGCCTGCCGCGAGCTGACCGGCAAGCTGGCCGGGCTGCTCACCGAGCGCCGGGTGTACCCCGCGCCGGACCTGCTGACCGTGTTGAGCGGCAGGCTCACCGAGGACGGCGAGGACGAGGTGGTGCGGGGCGTGGTGCTGCTGATGGCGCTGTCCGTGGAAACCACGTTCAGCTTCATCGGCACGCTGTTCCACAGCTTGCTTACCAACCGGGCCCAGCTTTCCCGCCTGGTCCAGGACGAATCGTTGATTCCGGGCGCGATCGACGAGCTGTTGCGATTCGACGGTGCGCACAACATCAGCTCCGGTAATCGCTATGCCCGCCAGCAGGCGGAGACGGCATTGCGGATCGTGTTACGCCGCTATCCCGGGTTGCGGTTGAACACCCATCCGTCCAACATCGAATGGTTGACTAGCCCGTTTCTCCGATCGATCAAACAGCTACCGGTGCGGCTCGCCCCGAGCAACGCGGATTGCGATGAGCGAAATCATTAAATCTAGCGGAATAGTTAATTAGGAAACCGAAAACTCACCTTCCGTGGTCGCCGACTACGGTTGGTCATTTATGAACATCGCTCGCTTATAAGTCGCCATTCGGTAGCTAGATCAGGGGAAGTGGCTATTACCGCCAGTGCCCGTACCTACTTTCGTAGGGTGTACCGTGATCCAAGTCACACACCGGTGCGCGATATCCTGCACTTCGTTACTGTCACGGTCAAGATTAGTTCAGAATTCGCCTAATACAAAATAAATAGAAATAGCGGTGGGCCTGGCCACGCTAAATATCGAAATACACGAAGACTTATCCTTCAATTGCAAAACTGGGGCTTGCTGTGGTTACTGTCGGATTGATTGAAGACGAAAAATATCAACCGGGCGGCGCCTTCTGCTTTTCCTGGTTGCACGCATTGGATCTCAACCGATTTAACATCAATATTAAGCAGACCGTGCGTAGTGTCGCGCAGGCCGCCAATTCTCGTCCGCAGGACCACACCGATGTGTGGATGATGCGTTCGACCACGCTGCTGAATTCCTGCACGTGGCGCGCACTGTGCCACGATGCCGGGCACAGCGGTGGACTCAAACCGGTTGTAGCCATTTGCCAGCCAGAAGAGGAAGAAATCGGGCGCGCACTTTCCGAAGGCATTTCGGCCGTGGTGCTGGTCGACGACTCCCCATGGCACCTCGCCGCGGCCGTGCATTCCGCGTTCGAGCGGCGGCTGTTCGTCTCCTCAGCGATTCTCACCCGATACCAGCAGCAGCTCATCGATCTGATCAACTCGCCGGCCTGCCGGCAGCTGGAGGCGCTCACCGAGCGGGAACACGACGTGCTGGTCTGCATGGCGCACGGGTACTCGAACTCCGGTATCGCCAAGAAGCTGCACATCACGCGGGCCACGGTCGGCTCGCACGTGCTGCGCATCCTGCGCAAGCTGAACGCGTCCAACCGCACCGAGGCGGCGGCCGTCGCCCATCAGGTCGGTCTGGTCGGCAGCGGCCCGATCGTCGAGCGGGACAGCGGGCCGGCATTACGTGGCCCGGCGCTGAAACCAGGCGCCCCGCTGAACGGCGTCGCGCGCTGACGCGGACCCGTGCGTAGCCGCGGCTACAGTCGCGGCATGACTGGTGAGTTGTTCGATCCGGCTGCGTGGCAGGCGGTTCCGGGGTTCGAGTTCACGGACATCACGTATCACCGCGCGGTGCGGCACGGCACGGTACGGGTGGCGTTCAACCGGCCCGAGGTCCGCAACGCGTTTCGCCCGCACACCGTGGATGAGCTCTACACGGCGCTTGACCACGCCAGGATGACCTCGGACGTCGGCTGCGTACTGCTGACTGGGAACGGCCCCTCCCCGCGAGACGGTGGCTGGGCGTTCTGCTCCGGCGGCGACCAGCGGATCCGCGGCCGCTCCGGCTACCAGTACGCGTCCGGGGACACCGGGGACACGGTGGATCGAGCACGGGCCGGGCGGCTGCACATCCTGGAGGTGCAGCGGCTGATCCGGTTCATGCCGAAGATCGTGATCGCGGTGGTACCCGGCTGGGCCGCGGGCGGCGGACACTCGCTGCACGTCGTGTGTGACATGACCCTGGCCAGCGCCGAACACGCCCGGTTCAAGCAAACCGACGCGGATGTGGGCAGCTTCGACGGCGGGTTCGGGTCCGCCTACCTTGCCAGGCAGGTGGGGCAGAAGTTCGCAAGGGAGATCTTCTTCCTCGGCCGCGAGTACACCGCCGAGCAGGCGCACGAGATGGGCGCGGTGAACGCCGTCGTCCCGCACGCCGAGCTGGAGAGCACCGCACTCGAGTGGGCGCGTGAGGTGAACGGGAAATCCCCCACCGCGCAACGCATGCTCAAGTACGCCTTCAACGCCATCGACGACGGGCTGGTCGGTCAGCAGCTTTTCGCGGGCGAATCGACCCGGCTGGCTTACATGACCGACGAGGCGGTGGAGGGCCGCAACTCGTTCCTCGAGAAGCGCGAGCCCGACTGGTCGGCGTATCCCTGGTACTTCTGATGCGCGAGGTACGTGGGCTGCCGATGCCGGATGGCCCCACGGTGCTCGAGGTGCTGCCGGCATTGCGGGACGCGTTGAGCGGGCACGGTCCGGCGTTGCTGCCGGGCTCCGAGTCCGGCGGGGTGCTCGGGCCAGACGAGGACGACGCCGCCGATCCGACCGCGCTGGTGATCGCCACCTCCGGCTCGACAGGCGAGGCCAAGGACGTGCTGCTGCCGGCGAGCGCGCTGCGATCGTCCGCGGAGGCCACCCACGCGCGGCTCGGCGGGCCGGGGCGCTGGCTGCTCGCCATGCCGGCACGGCACGTGGCCGGCGTGCAGGTGCTGGTGCGCTCGCTGCTGGCCGGCATCGAACCCGGGGTCATGCCGCTGGCGCACGGGTTCTCCCCGGAGACCTTCGCCCGCGCCGCCCACCAAGTGCTGGATTCGCCCGGCCGGCAATACACCGCGCTGGTGCCTACCCAGCTGGTGCGGCTGCTGGACGCGGGCGGCGCCGGGCTCGATGCGCTCGCGTCGTTCCACGCGGTGTTGCTCGGCGGCGCGGCCACCCCGCCCGAGCTGCGCGCGCGGGCGGAGGCGTACGGGGTGCGGGTGATCGGCACGTACGGGATGAGCGAGACCTCGGGCGGCTGCGTGTACGACGGGCACCCGCTGGACGGGGTGCGGGTGTCTGTGTCGGGAGACGGCGCGGTGTGGCTGGCCGGGCCGGTGCTCGCGCGCGGGTACCGGGGCCGGCCGGAGCTGACCGCGCAGGCATTCGTGGATGGCTGGTTCCGCACCGGCGACCTCGGCCGGTTGCTGCCGGACGGCCGGCTCGAATTGCTCGGCCGCGCCGACGACGTGATCATCACCGGCGGTGTGAACGTGCCGCCGGTGCTGGTTGAGCGGGCGCTCGGCACCGTGCCAGGGGTCCGCGAGGCGTGCGTGCTCGGCGTTCCGGACGAGGAGTGGGGCGAGGCGGTGGCCGCGGCCGTGGTGCCGGTGGACCCTGCGGCACCGCAGGACGCCGACGTGCTGCGCGGCGCGGTACGCGAGCAGGCCGGGCGCGCCGCGGTGCCGAAGCGCATCCTGTTCCTGCCGGAGCTGCCGGTGCGCGGGCCTGGCAAGCCGGATCGGGTTGCCTTGCGGCAACTGTTCACCCGGGATGCTTGAATCCCGCGCCGATGCGCGGTCGAATAAACCGCGCGTGATCAGCCGGGCAGAGGGGGTAAATCCGATGAACTACCCGAACCAGGGGTGGCAGCAGCCGCCAGGACAGCCCTACGGGCAGCCGGGCTACGGACAGCAACCATTCGGCCAGCAGCCCGGGTACCAGCAGCCCGGGTACCAGCAGCCCGGGTACCAGCAGCCCGGGTACCAGCAGCC
>WHSZ01000091.1 GCA_009379845.1 Pseudonocardiaceae bacterium
AGCTGTGCGGGATCGAGCTGTGCGGGATCGAGCTGGGTGGGCTCGGGCTGTGCGGGATCACCAGGGACGGGATCCCCCTGCGGCGTGGGTTGCTCGCCACTCGACGCCGGCTCACCTGGCCGGTCGTCTGGCTGCTCGTTCTGTGCCACCACCCCATGATGCCGTGTCCGCAGGGCCACATTCGGTAAGCCCCTGGGTCGACGCGGCGGCGGTTCGACCGTCGCGTATTCTGGATGACGTTCCACCAGAGACCGCCGGTCCTTTCTTCGTCGAAACGCGGAGGAAGCGAAGGTCCCACCGCAGTGGGCGGCCTGCGCAGGAGGACGAGGCAGCCCGACGTGTCTGTGCACGCGTCCGTTACGCCCCGCGCCTGCTGCGCCGGGGCGTTTGTTGTTTCGGGGCCTTCCTCGGTCGGCGATCACTAGCCACGAGAGGAGGCGACTATGGCGAAGCCGGACAAGGTTGCGGCCGTCGCCGAGATCGCGGATCGATTCCGCAACAGCTCGGCAGCCGTTGTGACCGAGTACAGCGGTCTTTCCGTGTCCCAGCTGACCAAACTGCGCCGCGCTCTCGGCACCGGCGCCAGCTATCGCGTCGCGAAGAACACCCTCGTCCTGCGTGCCGCCGCGGATGCCGGCATCGAAGGCCTGGACGAGCTGTTCGCCGGTCCCACCGCCATCGCGTTCGTCGAAGACGAGCCGGTGGAAACGGCGAAGGTGCTGCGTGATTTCTCGAAGGACAACAAGGGCCTGGTGATCAAGGGCGGCTACATGGACGGCCGCCCGATCTCGGTTAACGAGGTCAACAGGCTCGCCGACCTGGAAAGCCGCGAGGTGCTGCTCGCCAAGCTGGCCGGCGCGATGAAGGGCAATCTGACCAAGGCTGCCGGGCTGTTCAACGCCCCCGCCTCGCAGGTCGCCCGGCTGGCCGCCGCGCTGCAGGAGAAGAAGTCCGACGGAACCACCGCCGAAGCGCCGGCCGAACAAGAGGCACCAGCCGAGAGCTGATTCGTTCGAACATCCCGCCCACGTGGGCGTAATCCGAAGTAGGAAGGAACCGCCGTCATGGCGAAGCTGAGCACCGATGAGCTGCTCGACGCGTTCAAGGAAATGACGCTGCTCGAGCTGTCCGAGTTCGTCAAGCAGTTCGAAGAGACCTTCGACGTCACCGCCGCCGCGCCGGTCGCGGCCGTCGCCGCCGGGCCTGGCGGTGGCGAGGCGGCCGCCCCGGCTGAGGAGGAGCAGGACGAGTTCGACGTCGTCCTCGAGTCCGCGGGCGACAAGAAGATCCAGGTCATCAAGGTCGTCCGCGAGGTCATCTCCGGGCTGGGCCTGAAGGAGGCCAAGGAGCTGGTCGAGGGCGCTCCGAAGCCGCTGCTGGAGAAGATCGACAAGGAGGCGGCGGACGCCGCCAAGGAGAAGCTCGAGGCCGCCGGCGCACAGATCAGCGTCAAGTGAGCTACTGAGCTCTCCGGAATCGGGGCGGGCACCTGCGGGTGTCCGCCCCTTTCTTTGCCGCGACCATTACCGCGTTTAGCGGGCTAACCGCGGTACTTAGGGTTGCTCAGCACCGCGTTTAGCGGGCTAACCGCGGTAGTTAGGCAGGCTCAGTACCGTGGCCCTTGGCATTGTGGACGTCTCCGCCGTCGCGCCCGCGCTACCAACTCCCAGAACGGTTCTTCGCCGCGGCGAGGTGGGTGTACAGGATTTGCGTGGGTGCTCCAGATGAGTATATTCGTTACATCGACTCCGCGAGTGGAGGACGTTGTGCCGGATCAGACGACGCCAGGCAGGGCCGCCGGAACCGTGCTGGCCGGGGTGCGCGCGATGTTGCCGGCACTGCAGTCCGGCGACGCCCGGGTAGCGCGGGCCGTGCTGGACGACCCGGAGGCGACCATCTACCGCTCGGTGAACGAGGTCGCCGAGTTGGCCGGCACGTCGACGGCCACGGTCGTTCGGTGCGCACAGAAGCTCGGGTTCCGCGGCTTCCAACAGTTCAAGGTGGCGCTGGCCAGGGAGTACGCCTCGTTCGCTGAGCCGAGTACCGCCGAGGCCGGGCAACCGACGAGTGCGCTGGAGCGGATCACCGCGATGGGTGCGCAGACCGTCAGGGACGCCGGCACGCTCGTTGCTCCCGAGTCGTTCGACGCGGCCGTCAGTGCCCTGCACGGCGCGAACCGGGCGCTGCTCGTCGGGGTCGGCACCTCCGCTCCGCTGGTTCAGGATGCCGCGTACCGGTTTCGCGTGGTCGGCCTCGATACGGAAGCGCCGGCCGATGTGCACATGCAGCACGTCAGCGCCCGGCTGCTGCGGCAGGGCGATGTCTGCCTCGGGGTCAGCCACAGCGGGGCAACCAGGGAAACGGCCGACTCGTTCGGCAGTGCCAACTCGGCCGGCGCCACCACGGTGCTGATCACTAGTTTCCTGCGCTCACCGCTGGCTGAGCTCGCCGACGTCGTGCTCACCGCGGGCACCCGTGAGGTGTCGTTTCGCCTCGAAGCGATGGCCAGCAGGCTCGCGCACCTTGCCGTGCTGGACGCCCTGGTGATCGCGGTAGCCGATCGCGACCCGGCACGCGCCGAGACAGCACTGGATCACTACGCCGATGTCGTCGCCGAGCACCGGCCCTGACCGCGCGCCGGTAGGCACCGCGCCCGCCAGGTGGGTCCGGCTACCGAACCGCCCGGCCTTCTGGCTGGTGGCCTGCGCGTTCGGTCTGCTGCACATCGGCGCCAACCTGCCCAGCCCGCTGTACGGCGTCTACCGGCAGAAGTTCGACTTCTCCGCGGGTGTGCCCACCTTGGTTTACGCCAGCTACGCGGTCACGCTCATCGGAGCGCTGCTGCTCTGCGGCTCGCTGTCGGACAGCCATGGCCGGAAGCGATGGGTGATCACCGGCTCGCTGCTCTCGGCCACCGCGTCGCTGCTGCTTGCCGCCGCTGCCGGGGTGGGGTGGCTGTTCGCCGCCAGGGTGCTGCAGGGCGTGGCGATGGGGGCCTCCGGCGGTGCGGCGACCGCGGCGCTCGCCGAGCTCGCCGCCCGTAGAACCAGCACCCAAGGAACCAGCACCCAAGGAACCAGCACCCAAGGAACCGGCACCGAAGTGGCGGAGGCACCACGGGGCACGGCGAAGGCGTCCACCGTGGCCACTATCGCGCTGGCCGGTGGCGCCGCGCTCGGCCCGGCCGTATCCGGTCTGCTCGCCGAGTACGCGGCGGCCCCGCTGATGCTCGGCTACCTCTCGCACGCCGCCGTGTCGGTGGCCGTCGCCGCGGTACTCACCACCTGGCGTGAACGACCGATAGGACGGTCGGCGGCGCCGCGCGTTCAACGGCTCGGCGTGCCGGCGGGCCTGCGTCGCCCGTTCGCGCGAGCGGCGGCCACCATGTTCGCGATCTGGGCCCTGGTCGGGCTGTTCCTGTCGATCGTGCCGTCCTACGCGGCCGAGCTGCTCCGCACCGGCAACCTCGCGGTGCTCGGCTCCTTCCCCTGCGTGCTGCTCGGTGCCTCGTGCCTCGCGCAGCTGACCGCCCGTAACGCGGTAACCGGTAACGGCGTTGCCTCCGGGCTGACCATGTTGGCGCTCGGCCTGGGGGCGATCGTGCTGGCGTTTCCGGCGCAGTCCTGGTGGCCGCTGCTCGCCGGCAGCGTGCTGGCCGGTGTGGGGCACGGGCTCGGCTTCGCGAGCACGATGCGGTGGATCAACGACGTCTGCCCGCCTCGCCGCCGCGGCGAGGTGCTCTCCGCCCTGTACGTTCCGCTCTACGTCGGCCTCGGGATCCCGGTGATCGGGGTCGGATTCCTCGCCGGAATCGTGCCGCTGTTCAGTGCGGTCACGGTGTTCGCCGTGGTGATCGGCGGCTTGGCGCTGACGACCGCGGTATGGGCCGCCCGGCATTGACGCATCCGGTGACTCGCTGAATACGTCCGGTAAAGGGTTAGACTTCCACCCCCGTTTCGTGCTCGCACCGTTACCTCGATTTGCGTTCGAATGCCGGGGACCGGTAGGCAACGGGCTAACTGGCCAGTAACCTCTCCGCACCCCGGTCGTTGCACAGGGGTAAGGGGGCGATCGGCCGCGCGCTGCGGTTCAGTGTGCGGCGTGCATGCAGCAGCTCGTCGAGGAGCTGGAGGAGGTCCGGTGGGCGCCGAGGTTGTTGTCGAGGGCTTGACCAAGTCGTTTGGCCGGCAAGCGATTTGGCGTGACGTGTCGTTGACGTTGCCACCGGGCGAGGTGTCCGTCCTGCTGGGCCCGTCGGGTACCGGCAAGTCGGTCTTTCTGAAGTCGATGATCGGGCTGCTGAAACCGGAACGCGGTAAATGCACGATCAACGGCGTGGATATTTGTTCGTGTTCCGAGCACAAGTTGTACGAGGTGCGGAAACTGTTCGGGGTGCTGTTTCAGGATGGCGCCCTGTTCGGCTCGATGAACCTGTATGACAATGTGGCGTTCCCATTGCGGGAACACACGAAGAAATCCGAGTCGGAGATCAAGCGGATCGTGCTCGAGAAGATGGAGATGGTCGGCCTGCTCGGCGCGGAGAGCAAGCTGCCTGGCGAGATCTCCGGTGGTATGCGCAAGCGCGCCGGTCTGGCGAGAGCGTTGGTGCTCGACCCGGAAATCATTCTGTGCGACGAGCCGGACTCCGGCCTCGATCCGGTGCGCACCGCCTATCTCTCGCAATTGCTGATCGATTTGAATGCCCAGATCGACGCCACGATCCTGATCGTCACGCACAACATCAACGTGGCTCGTACCGTTCCGGACAATCTCGGCATGCTTTTCCGCCGGGAACTCGTCATGTTCGGCCCCCGCGAGGTGCTGCTCACCAGCGACGAACCGGTGGTCGAGCAATTCCTCAACGGCAGGCGGATCGGCCCGATCGGCATGTCGGAGGAAAAGGACACCGCGACCATGGAGGCCGAGCAGGCCGCACGGGACGCGGGCCACCACGACGGCTCCACGAACGAGGACCTGCGCGGCGTGGTGCCGCAGATGCAGCCAAGCCCCGGCCTTCCCCCACGCCAGGGCGACCGGCGCCGCAAGGACCGCGTCATGCGGATCCTGCGCAGCCTGCCGGCGCCCGCGCAGCACGGCATCATCGACTCACTGTCCGAAGCGGACAAACAACGCTACGGCCTTACCCGTAACCCAGCGGGTGTACGCGGCCGGGGTGGTGACGATACCCAGCAGTTCCCCGGCGGGAACCCGAGTGGTCAGCGCATCCAGGGCGAGCTGAACGAGGAGTCGATCGCGAGGCTGCCCAACTCCGGTTGGCAGTCGCCACCACCGCGCGGCGGGCGATTCCCGGACGGGGGGCGATGACTTCGACCAGCACCCAGGCGCGCTTCCCTGGGGCCGGAGCACTTCGCGAGACCGGACGGCTGTTCGCCCTCGGCCTCGACGTCTTTCGCGGGTTCTTTCAGCGCCCGTTCCAGCTGCGCGAGTTCATCCAGCAGTGCTGGTTCATCGCGAGCGTCACGATCCTGCCGACGGCGCTGGTTTCCATCCCGTTCGGCGCGGTCATCGCGCTGCAGCTCGGTTCGCTTGTGACCCAGTTCGGCGCGCAGTCGTTCATCGGGGCGGCCAGCGTGCTCGCGGTGATCCAGCAGGCCGCGCCGCTCGTCACCGCGCTGCTGGTGGCCGGCGCGGGCGGTTCGGCGATCTGCGCGGACATTGGCGCCCGCACCATCCGCGAGGAGATCGACGCGATGGAGGTGCTCGGCGTCTCCGCGGTGCAGCGGCTGATCGTGCCGAGGGTGCTGGCCGCGATGCTGATCGCGGTGCTGCTGAACGGTCTGGTCAGCGTGGTCGGCGTGATGGGCGGCTACTTCTTCAACGTGGTGTTGCAGGGCGGCACGCCCGGCGCCTATCTGGCCAGCTTCAACGCACTCGCGCAGCTACCCGACCTGTGGATCAGCGAGCTCAAGGCGTTGATCTTCGGCTTCATCGCGGGTGTGGTCGCGGCGTACCGCGGCCTCAATCCGCCACCGGGGCCGAAGGGCGTGGGAGACGCGGTGAACCAGTCCGTGGTGATCACCTTCCTGCTGCTGTTCTTCGTCAACTTCGTGCTCACTACGGTCTACCTGACGATCGTGCCGGCGAAGGGGAGTTGAGGCCGATGGCTACGACATCCCGCGCAGCACGGGCCGCCCGCCGGGTAGTGGACGGGCCGCTCGGTGTGCTGGACAAGTCCGGCGACCAGATGTCGTTCTACATCAGGGCGATCGCCTGGATTCCCCGCGCGCTGCACCGCTACCTCAGGGAGACGATGCGGCTGCTGGCCGAGGTGAGCTTCGGCAGTGGGGCGCTCGCGGTGATCGGCGGCACCGTCGGCGTGATGGTCGGCATGACGGTGTTCACCGGCACGGTGGTCGGCCTGCAGGGCTACGCGGCCCTCGACCAGATCGGCACCGCGGCGTTCTCCGGCTTCGCGTCGGCCTACTTCAACACCAGGGAGATCGCGCCGCTGGTGGCTGGGCTGGCGCTGTCCGCGACGGTTGGCGCCGGATTCACCGCGCAACTCGGCGCGATGCGGATCTCCGAGGAGATCGACGCGCTCGAAGTGATGGCGGTGCCGAGCCTGCCGTTCCTCGTCACCACCCGGATCATCGCGGGGTTCATCGCGGTGATCCCGCTTTACATCATCGGACTGCTCACCTCCTACGCTGCCTCGCGGCTCATCGTCGTGTACTTCTACGGCCAATCCGCGGGGACTTATGATCACTACTTCGAGTTGTTCTTGCCGCCGCAAGACGTTTTCTGGTCGTTCGGCAAGGTGTTGCTGTTCGCGATCGTGATCATCATGACGCACTGCTACTACGGTTACCGCGCCAGCGGTGGGCCTGCCGGCGTCGGGATCGCGGTTGGCCGCTCGGTGCGCGCCACGATCGTCGTGGTGGCGCTGCTCAACTTCTTCATCGGCTTCGCGATCTGGGGCACGACCGTAACGGTGAGGATCGCGGGATGAGCGCCGACGCACGTTTCCCCGCGGAGGCGCCCGGTATCGGTGCCGACGCACGTTTCCCCGCGGAGGCGCCCGGTATCGGTGCCGACGCACGTTTCCCCGCGGAGGCGCCCGGTATCGGTGCCGAGGCACGTTTCCCCGTGGGGGCGCCATCATGAACAGGGAGGCGCTCTCTACGCTGCGACGCCGGCTACTCGGCCTGCTGTTCGTCGCGACCATGCTCGGGTTCGTTGCGCTCTCGGTCGCCATGTACAACAAGGCGTTCAGCACGTTCACCCGCGTCACCCTGCAGGCCGGCGAGGTCGGCAACCAACTGCAGGAGCAGTCGGATGTCAAGGTGCGCGGGCTGATCGTGGGCACCGTGCAGACGATCCGCCCCACCCGCTCCGGCGCGGAGCTGGAGCTCGCGCTCGATCCGGACAAGGCACACCTGATACCGAGCAACGCCTCCGCGCGGCTGCTCCCGAAGACGCTGTTCGGCGAGCGGTTCGTGTCGCTGCAGATCCCCAACGCGCCGGCGTCGGAGTCGCTGAGCGATGGGGACGTGATCCCGCAGGACCGCTCCTCCAACGCGATCGAGCTCGAGCAGGCTTTCGAGCGGCTGCTTCCGGTGCTGCAGGCGGTGCAGCCGCAGAAGCTGTCCAGCACCCTGACCGCCATCTCCACCGCACTCGAGGGGCGGGGCAAGCCGCTCGGGCAGACGCTGTCCGAACTCGGCAGGTATGTCGGCGAGCTCAACCCGCATGTCCCGCAGTTGACCCACGATTTGCGGGCGCTGGCGGACGCCTCGGACACGTTCAGCGAAGCCGCGCCGGACTTCATCAAGGCGCTGGACGATCTCACGGTCACCTCGCGAACCATCGCCGAGCAGCGGAGCAATCTGCGGACGCTGTACTCGACGCTGACCACCTCCGCGCAAGACATGGAGTCGTTCCTGGCGGCGAACAAGGACAATCTCATCGGCTTCACGAAGTCCTCGCGGCCCACCTTCGAGCTGCTCGCGCGGTACTCGCCGCAGACGCCGTGCTTCCTGAGCGGGATGGCCGAGGCGACGGACCGGCTGAACCGGGCCTTCGGCAGGGGCACGGACCAGCCCGGCCTGCGCGCGAAGATCGAGTTCGTGAACAACCGCGGCAAGTACGAGCCGGGCAAGGACGACCCGCGGTACGACGATCACCGCGGCCCGCGCTGCTACGACTTCGGCGGTGCGACGCCACCGCAGCACCCGCCGGAGGGCCCGATTCAGGACGGCAGCAGCAAACCCACCGCCCCGGAAAGCGGCGATTTCGGGGTGCTGCCACCCGCGATGGGCGGCGGGAATAACGGTGAGCAGAGTGGCACGACGAGCCCGTCCGGCGCCGGCACCGATGGTCTGGGGTTGGCCAACTCGCCGGCCGAACGGGATGTGCTCGCCACCCTGCTCGCGCCGCAACTGGGTATGCAGCCGAAGCAGGTGCCTGGCTGGAGCAGCCTGCTTGTCGGCCCGCTCTATCGCGGGGCGGAGGTGGACATCAAATGAGGGGTGTCACCGGGCCGCTGACCAAGCTGATCGTGTTCATCGTGGTCACCGTGCTGAGCACCGGCGTTCTGGGCATCACGATCGCGAACGCGAACCTCAGCGCGGCGAACGGCTATCAGGCGCGGTTTGCCGACGCCACCCAATTGCTCCCCGGCGACGACGTGCGGATCGCGGGCGTGCGGGTCGGCCAGGTCACCGACGTGCGAGTGGTGGACCGCTCGCAGGCGCTGGTGGAGTTCGAAGTGGACGATCGGCGCACGTTGCCGGCTGGGGTCACCGCGACGATCAAGTACCGGAACCTGGTCGGCCAGCGCTATGTCTCTCTCGAGCAGGGCCCGAGCGGCGACCCGAACGCCACCTTGCAGCCGGGTGACACGATTCCGATCGAGCACACCAAGCCGGCGCTGGATCTCACCGAGCTGTTCAACGGGTTCAAACCGTTGCTGCGCGCGCTGTCCCCGAAAGACATGAACACGCTGTCCTACCAGATCATCCAGGTGCTGCAGGGCGAAGGCGGCACGGTGGAAAGCCTGCTTTCCCACACCGCGTCGCTCACCACCACGATCGCCGAGAAGGACCAGGTGATCGGCCAGGTGATCCACAACCTAAACGGCGTGCTGGACACCGTGAACTCCCGTGGCCCGCAGCTTTCCCAGCTGGTGACCCGAACGCAGCAGCTGGTTTCCGGGCTGGCCCAGGATCGCGAACCGATCGGGGAGGCGATCGACTCGCTCGGCGGGCTCGCCAACACCACGGCCGGGCTGCTCCAGGAGGGGCGCGAACCGCTGAAGCAGAACATCCGCGCGCTCGGCTCGCTGAGCAAGAGCCTGAACGATCACGAGGCCCAGGTTGAGCACTTCATCCAGTTCCTGCCGGAAAAGACCGCCCGGCTCGCCCGGACGGCCAGCTACGGGTCGTGGTTCAACTTCTTCGTGTGCAAGGCGGACGCCAGCGTCCAGGTGCCGGGTGTGGTGAACAAGCCGATCTCGCTGCCGCTGATGCCGGTGAGCCAGGACAGGTGTCATCGATGAAGTCGTTCAGCTCCCGCAACCCGATCCCGATCGCCATCGCCGGCATCGTGCTGCTCGGGCTGGCTTTCACCGCCGCGATGTACTCCGACGACCTGCCGGTCATCGGCGGCGGGACCACCTATACCGCGGAGTTCAGCGAGGCGGCCGGGATCCAACCGGACAACGAGGTCCGGGTCGCCGGGGTGAAGGTCGGCAAGGTCAGCGACGTGGATCTGGAGAACGGCAAGGTGATCGTGTCGTTCAAGGTCAAGGATGCCTGGGTCGGCGACCGGACCCGCGCGGCGATCAAGATAAAAACGTTGCTCGGGCAGAAGTTCCTCGCGCTGACCCCGGAGGGCGAGGATACTCTCGATCCCTCGAAGCCGATCCCGCTGCGGCACACCACCGCGCCGTACGACGTGCTCGAGGCGTTCCGCGGGTTGTCAAGCACGGTCGACGAGATCGACACCAATCAGCTCGCGAAGAGCTTCGAGACGATGTCCGACACCTTCGCGAACACCCCGGACGATGTGCGCGGCGCGCTCGGCGGGTTGTCCCAGCTCTCCAAGACGATCTCCTCGCGGGATCAGCAGCTTGCCACGTTGCTGAACAACACCAAGCGGATCAGCAAGACCCTGGCTGATCGCAACGGTGAGGTGCAGAAGCTGATCAAGGATGGCAATCTGCTGCTCGAGGAGATCGGCAGGCGTGAGCAGGCGATCAGCACGTTGCTGGCCGGGACCCAGACGCTTTCCCGCGAGTTGCGGGGTCTGGTCAAGGACAACGAGGCGCAGCTCGGGCCGGTGCTCGACCAGCTGGATCAGCTGACCGGGATGTTGAGCCGCAACCAGCAATCGTTGCGCGACGGGCTGAAGAACCTCGCACCGTTCGCCAGGGTGTTCACCAACACGCTCGGCAACGGCCGCTGGTTCGACTCCTACATGTGCGGGTTGTTGCCGCCGTCGGTCGGCCCGATCAACGACGAGGGGTGCCGGCTATGACCCCCGCCTCTCGTGCCACCCAGAATCTCGCCCGCGGCCTCGCGGTGGCCTGCGTGCTGGCCCTGCTGGTGGCCGGCGCGCTGTGGTGGACGTTGCAGGACGCCAACTCCAAGCGGATCACCGCGCTGTTCACCGGCACGGTGGGGCTGTACGAGGCCAACGATGTGCGCATCCAGGGCGTGCAGGTGGGCACCGTGGACACCATCGAGCCGCAGGGCGACAAGGTGCGCGTCGAGATGGACGTGGACCGCGGATTCCAGGTGCCGGCCAACGCGAAGGCTGTCATCGTCGCGCCATCGCTGGTCAGCGATCGGTACGTGCAGCTGACGCCGACCTACCGTGGTGGCCCGGAAATCGCGCAGGGCGCGGTGCTCGGGCCGGACCGCACCGCGACCCCGCTCGAGGTGGACGATCTCTACGCGAGCCTGCACAAGGTGAGCCAGTCGCTCGGCCCGAACGGGGCGAACCGCAACGGCGCGCTTTCCGACCTGCTGAACACTCTCGCGAAAAATCTGGGCAGCGGCACCGGCAAGCAGTTGAACGACACGATCACCCAGCTCGGCAAGGCGACAAGGACGCTTTCCGGGAACAAGGAGGATCTGTTCAGCACGGTGGACAGCCTGCAGAAGTTCACCACGACCCTGGCGAACAGCGATGATCAGGTGCGGCAGTTCGCCCAGCGACTCGCCGGGGTGAACGACTTCCTGGCCAGTGAGCGGGAAACCCTCGCCGCCTCGGTGGACCAGCTGGGTACCGCACTCGGAACCGTGCAGGGCTTCATCAGGGACAACCGCGGCCGGATCAAGTCCAATGTGGACAAGCTGGCGGAGGTCACGCAGGTGTTGGTGGATCAGCGAAAGTCGCTCGCCGAGGTGCTGGACGTCGCGCCGACCGGGCTGGCCAACCTGTTCAACACCTACAACGCCTCGTCCGGAACGCTTGACGCGCGCGACGTGTTCGCCGGCTTCAGCGCGCCACCGATGGTCACGGTGTGCAAGACGCTGCGGCAGGTCAGTCCCGACCAGTTGCCGCAAACCCTGAACGACGCCTGCGATCAGCTGGCGCCGGTGGTTGACGGGCTGGTGCCGCTGCCCTCGGTCAACCAGGTGTTCGTCGCGATGCAGCAAGGACAGCTTCCGAAGCTGCCGTTGCCGCTGGCCGGCACCACCTACGGTTCGCCGGCGGCGCAGGGAGGTGGCGGATGATGGGACGCGAGTTCGGCCGCGGGGTGCGCGGCGCCATCGCCGGTGCATTGACCGCGACGCTGCTCGCGGTCTCCGGCTGCGGGTTCTCCGGTGCGTACGACATCCCGCTGCCGGGTGGTGCGGACCTCGGTGATCATCCGTTCACCATGCGGGTGCAGTTTCGCGATGTGCTCGACCTCGTTCCGCAGTCGGCCGTGAAGGTCAACGAGGTGCCGGTCGGCCGGGTGAACCACATCGGGCTGGCCAAGGATGGCTGGACGGCCGAGGTCACCCTGCTGATCAACGAGGACGTCGACCTGCCGGCCAACGCAGCCGCGAACTTGCGGCAGTCCAGCCTGCTCGGCGAGAAGTACATCGAGCTGTCCAGCCCGTCGCCGGGTGCCCGTCGCGGGCAGCTCGGCGAGGGCGCGATGATTCCGGTGAGCCGCACCAACCGGAACACCGAGGTCGAAGAGGTCCTCGGCGCGCTTTCCATGCTGCTCAACGGTGGTGGCGTTGACCAGCTTCGCACGATCACCAGGGAACTGAACAACGTCACCGTTGGCAACGAGCGCGAGATCCGGTCCTTGCTGTCCAATGTGAACG
Source organism: Pseudonocardiaceae bacterium (assembly GCA_009379845.1). Lineage (GTDB taxonomy): Bacteria > Actinomycetota > Actinomycetes > Mycobacteriales > Pseudonocardiaceae > Tamaricihabitans. The sequence goes on from WHSZ01000091.1 coordinate 12,288, forward strand.
AATTGACGAAGAACCTCGACCGGCATTCCAGCGACATCACCAGGGCGTTGGACGGCGTGAACCGGTTGTCGAGCACGCTGGTCAACCAGCGGGATCAGATCGGCAACGTGATCGACAATCTCGGGCCCGGCCTCGAGGTGCTGAACGAGCAGCGGCAGCAGCTGGTCACCATGCTGCAGAGCCTGCGCAAGCTGTCCGGGGTCGCGGTGGACACCGTGAACAAGACCCAGGAGGACCTGATCGCGGATCTCAAGGCGATGACCCCGACGCTCGGCAAGCTCGCCGAGGCCGGCAGCGATCTGCCCAAAGCGCTGGAGATCCTGTTCACCATCCCGTTCCCGGACGCGGCGGTGCAGGGCGGCGCCAAGGGCGACTTCATGAACCTGTTCCTCGATCTCGACTTGAACGTGGACACGTTGCTGCAGAACTACAGCCGGGCGCGTACGAATCCGCTGAACGGGACGCCTCTGCTGGGTGATCTGACCGCCCCGAAGCAGGGCGAGGACCCGAACGCGCCGCCGCTGCCGCTGCCGGAGGAGCAGGACTCGGACGGGCAGTCCGGCTCGCCCTCGCCGGGCAGCCGGCAACCACCGTCGGACGATGGCGTCGGCGGGCTGTTCGACTTCCTCACCGGTGGTGGCTGATGCTCACCCGCAAAACCCGCATCCAGCTCATCGCGTTCTTCCTGATCGCGATCGTGTCGGTGTCGTACGCGGCCTACCGGTTCACCGACGTGGGCAAGCTGATCGGTGCCGACGGGTACACCGCGCGGCTGCAGCTGGCCTCCTCGGGAGGCATCTTCAGCAACGCCGAGGTCACCTATCGCGGGGTGAACGTCGGCAGGGTCGGTGAACTCCGGCTGACCGCCAACGGCATGGAAGCGGACCTGAACATCGAGCCGGACATGCCGAAGATCCCGGCGGACTTGCAGGCCGTTGTTGCCAACCGGTCCGCGGTCGGTGAGCAGTACGTGGATCTGCGGCCGAAGCGGGATTCCGGGCCGTACCTGGAAAACGGTTCGGTGATCGACGAGCGGCGAGCCAAGACTCCGGTTGGCACCGACCAGGTAATCAGTGATCTGAACAGCCTGGCCTCGTCGGTGCCGATCGATTCGTTGCGCACCGTGGTCGACGAGTCTTACGAGGCGTTCCGCGGCACCGGGCCGGACCTGCAGGTGCTGATGGACAACGCACGGGATTTCACCCGGAGCGCGCGGGCCAACCTGCCCCAGACGGTGCAGTTGCTGAACACCGGTGGCACCGTGCTGGACACCCAGAACGCCGAAGCGTCGAACATCAAGTCGTTCAGCAGGGACCTGCGCCTGCTCGCCGGGCAGCTGAAGAACTCGGACGGCGATCTGCGCAAGCTGATCAGCACAACGCCGCAGGTGTCCCGGCAGGTCAGCGGGTTGCTCAGGGAATCGGGATCCGGGCTGAGCGTGGTGCTCGCGAACCTGCTGACCACCTCGAAGATACTGGCCACCCGCAACGACGGCCTCGAGATGTCCTTCATCGTCTACCCGATGGCGGGTGTCGCGGCGAACAGCCTGATCGACGAGGAGGGCAAGGCGCACCTCGGGTTCGCGCTGAACCTGCTGGACCCGCCGACCTGCGTGAAGGGTTACGAGGGGACGCAGCGCCGGCTGGGCAGCGACACCCGTCCGGTGCCGCCGAACTACCAGGCCCATTGCGGCGAGCCGAAGGGCAGCCCGATCAACGTGCGTGGTTCGCAGAACGTGCCGTACGGCAGCGTGCCGACGTCGCCGACCCCCGCGCAGATCCAGGCGAATGAGGACCGCCCGACCGAGGCACAGGCCGAGCAGCGGGGTGCGCCCGGCACCGCCGGCTCCGGCGGTGTGACGCTGACCAGCATGGGCCAGCTGCTCGGATTACCCAACTAGCCACGGCGGCGTGACCCGCGCAACAGAACTGACACCCCATACCTACCCTGGAGCCTCATGAACACCTCGGCGGAGGCGGAAACGAAAGACCGGCGCCCGCGGCTTCCCAGCAACATCGTCGTCGCTGCGCTGGCACTGCTCGTGGTGACCGCCGCGTTCGCCGCGTGGTTCGGCATCTCCTGGTGGCGCGCGGCCGCGGACGACTCGGCCGAGCTCGCCCAGACCCGCGACGACGCGCTGCGGGCCGGGCAGTCGGCGATCGCCACGTTCAACACGCTGGACTACCGCAAGCCCGACGAGGGCTTCGACCGGTGGGAGCAGGCGTCCACCGGCCCGGCTCACGACGAGATCAAGAAGAACAGGAAGACCAACAAGAAGCAGCTCCAGCAGGCCAAGGCGATCACAACCGCGAAGGTGCTGGAAGGGGCGGTGAGCGAGCTCGAAGCCGACAAAGGCAAGGCGACGGTGCTCGCGGCCGTCGAGGTCAGCGTGCGCCCACAGGGTCAGCAGGCGAGCACCAAGCAGATCCGCCTTGAAGCCGAGATGACCAGAACCAACGACGGCTGGAAGCTCAGCGGCATCCGGCAGGTGGAAGTGGCCCAGCCGAATCAGCAAGGCCAGCAGCAGGGCCAGCAAGGCCAGCAGGGCCAGCCGGAAGGGAACGGCAACTAGTGGCACAGTCTCGTCGACGCACCGGAACGCAACGGCCCGGCTCGACCCGCCGTCCTCGGGTGGCGGGCCTGAACAAGCCGGGTTCGCGGCCACGCCCCGAGGAGGCAACCGGCCCCGAGGAGACGACCGGCCAAGGAGAAGCGACCGGCCAAGGGGAGACAACCGGCCAAGGAGAGGCGGCCGGACCGCAAGAAGAGTCCGCGGAGGCCGCCGCGCCGGAGCGGCCGCGATCCACGGAAACGGCCGCCGAGCAGACCACCGAGCTGCGGACCGCCGAGACCACCGAGGAGCAGGTTGTCGCGCCGCCGGTGATCGGGCAGGAGACCACCGAAGCCGAGCGGACCTCCGGCGGCACGGAAGCCGCGGAGACCGAGCGACCCGCCGAGCCGGCCACCCCGCGGCCGCGCCCGTCCGGCAAATCGCGCGCCACCGGCGTCGCCCGTCCGCGTGACCTATCTCACGCCGAGCGGGAGACCACCACGGAGTCCACGGCGGACTCCGGTGAGGGCGAGGCAACCGAGGAACCCGCCGAAGCGGACCGCCAGGCGAGCGGGCGCTCGCCCGTCAAGCTGGCGGCCGTGCTGGCCGTGATCGCGCTCGGGCTCGCCGCGCTGGCGTTCTGGTTCCGCACCGAGGCTGCCTCCCTCGAGGGGCCGACCGACAACGAGGCGTTGATCAATCCAGCGCGCACCAGCGAGGTGAAGGAGCAGGTGGGTACGGCCGTCGAGAGCCTGTTCTCGTACAACTACACGGACACCGCGAAGACCGAACGCGCCGCGAAGGACATTCTCGCCGGGGACAAGGTGCGCGCGGACTACGACAAGCTGTTCAAGCAGATCAAGGAACTCGCCCCGAAGCAGCAGCTGGTGGTCTCGCTCAAAGTGGTCCGGAGCGCGGTGGTCCGGCTCGAGGACGACCGCGCGCGGGTGCTGGTTTTCGCCGATCAGACGAACACCCGCGGTTCGAATGGGCAGACCGCGGCCGGTGGCGCACAGGTTGCGGTGAGCGCCCAGCAGATAGACGGGCGCTGGAAGATCACCGACCTCGACCTGTTCAACCAGCAGACCCCCTCGGCGCCGGCGCAGGGCGGCGGGTAGTCGCCGGCTCGGCACGCTGTTCGCACGGGACCGATGCGACCGTCCCGCTGGAAGCTGGTTCGCCGGGTGGGATGGTCCGAACGGACGGGATCATCGCTGGTCACACCGCACCAGCCAGTGGAGCCACACTGTGTGTACACCCGGTGATCCGGTGTTGCGCCAGCCGGGCGATCGTGGCGCGGCATCTTGACTGTGGGACTTCGCGGGGCCACGCTTGTTGCCAAGCACGTGGGGACGGGTCGCGCCCACCCACTCGACAGCGGCTGTTTGCGCGGCTAGACTGCTAGTTTGCGCTGCCCACTTTCTGCCTGCCCTCAACCGGGGGTTAGTATGCTGGGCACAAACGCACCCTTGACAGTCGCGTTAAAGGAAGCTATGCGCGGCTGCTCAACCGCTCACAGTCCCTGGAAGGACGCATCTTGGCAGTCTCCCGCGCGACCAAGGCCACTGTTGCGACCAACTCCACCGTGTACAACAACTCGGATATCCCAGGAGCACCCAAGCGGGTCTCGTTCGCGAAGATTCGCGAACCGTTGGGCACCCCAGATCTGCTGGATGTGCAGATCCGATCCTTCGAATGGTTCACCGGAAGCGAAGCGTGGTTCCAGCGCCGCGTAGACGAAGGTGACGAGAACCCCACCGGTGGCCTGGAAGAAGTCCTCAGCGAGATCTCGCCTATCGAGGATTTCTCGGGCTCGATGTCCCTGTCGTTCTCCGACCCACGCTTCGACGAGGTCAAGGCGACCGTCGAAGAGTGCAAAGACAAGGACATGACGTACGCGGCCCCGTTGTTCGTCACCGCCGAGTTCACCAACAACACCACTGGCGAGATCAAGAGCCAGACGGTGTTCATGGGTGATTTCCCGGTTATGACCGATAAGGGCACGTTCATCATCAACGGAACCGAGCGGGTCGTGGTCTCCCAGCTCGTCCGTTCCCCCGGGGTGTATTTCGACCAGACGCTGGACAAGACGACCGACAAGGATGTGTACAGCGTCCGGATCATCCCGAGCCGCGGTGCCTGGCTCGAGTTCGACGTCGACAAGCGCGACACCGTGGGTGTGCGCATCGACCGCAAGCGCCGGCAACCGGTGACCGTGCTGCTGAAGGCGCTCGGCTGGACCGCCGAGCAGATCCGCGAGCGGTTCTCGTTCAGCGAAACGCTGCTGGCCACGCTGGAGAAGGACCACACGGCCGGCACCGACGAGGCGCTGCTGGACATCTACCGCAAGCTGCGTCCCGGCGAGCCGCCGACCAAGGAGAGCGCGCAGACCCTGCTCGAGAACCTGTTCTTCAAAGAGAAGCGCTACGACCTCGCCAAGGTCGGCCGGTACAAGGCGAACAAGAAGCTCGGCATGAACCTGCCGTACGGCACCGGCGTGCTGACCGAGGACGACATCGTCACCACCATCGAGTACCTGGTCCGGCTGCACGCCGGCGAGGACCGGATGGTCAACGGCGAGGGCGAGGACGCCGTCGAGGTTCCGGTGGAGACCGACGACATCGACCACTTCGGCAATCGTCGGCTGCGTACCGTCGGTGAGCTGATCCAGAACCAGATCCGGGTCGGGCTCTCCCGCATGGAGCGCGTCGTCCGCGAGCGGATGACCACCCAGGACGTCGAGGCGATCACCCCGCAGACCCTGATCAACATCCGTCCGGTGGTGGCGGCGATCAAGGAGTTCTTCGGGACCTCGCAGCTCTCCCAGTTCATGGACCAGAACAACCCGATCGCGGGCCTGACGCACAAGCGGCGGCTCTCCGCGCTCGGTCCTGGCGGCCTGTCCCGTGAGCGGGCCGGCATGGATGTCCGCGACGTGCACCCCAGCCACTACGGCCGGATGTGCCCGATCGAGACACCGGAAGGCCCGAACATCGGCCTGATCGGGTCGCTGTGCTCCTACGGGCGGGTCAACCCGTTCGGCTTCATCGAGACGCCGTACCGGAAGGTCGTCGAGGGCCAGGTCACCGACCAGATCGACTACCTAACCGCGGACGAGGAAGACCGGTTCGTCAAGGCGCAGGCCAACGCGCCGATCACCGACGACGGTCACTTCACCGAGGACCGCGTGATGGTCCGCCGGAAGGGCGGCGAGGTCGAGCTGATCGACCCGATGGACGTGGACTACATGGACGTCTCGCCGCGCCAGATGGTGTCGGTCGCGACGGCGATGATCCCGTTCCTCGAGCACGACGACGCGAACCGCGCGCTGATGGGCGCGAACATGCAGCGCCAGGCGGTGCCGCTGGTTCGCAACGAGGCACCGCTGGTCGGCACCGGTGTGGAACTGCGTGCCGCGGTCGACGCGGGCGACGTGCTGGTCGCCGAGCAGGCCGGGGTCGTCGAGGAGCTCTCGGCCGACGTCGTCACCGTGATGCACGACGACGGCAGCCGGCGCACCTACGGGCTGCACAAGTTTCGCCGGTCCAACCAGGGCACCTGCATCAACCAGAAGCCCGTCGTCAACGAGGGCGACCGGGTCGAGGTCGGCCAGGTGATCGCGGACGGCTCGTCCACAGAGAACGGTGAGATGGCGCTCGGGAAGAACCTGCTCGTGGCGATCATGCCGTGGGAGGGCCACAACTACGAGGACGCCATCGTCATCTCGCAGCGGCTGGTCGAGGACGACGTGCTCACCTCGATCCACATCGATGAGCACGAGATCGACGCCAGGGACACCAAGCTGGGTGCCGAGGAGATCACCAGGGACATCCCGAACGTCTCCGAGGACGTGCTCGCCGACCTGGACGAGCGCGGCATCATCCGGATCGGTGCCGAGGTCCGGGACGGCGACATTCTGGTCGGCAAGGTCACGCCGAAGGGCGAGACCGAGCTGACCCCCGAGGAGCGGCTGCTTCGCGCGATCTTTGGCGAGAAGGCCCGCGAGGTCAGGGACACCTCGCTGAAGGTGCCGCACGGCGAGACCGGCAAGGTCATCGGCATCCGGGTGTTCAGCCGGGACGACGAGGACGAGCTGCCTCCCGGCGTGAACGAGCTGGTCCGGGTGTACGTGGCGCAGAAGCGCAAGATCCAGGACGGTGACAAGCTCGCCGGCCGGCACGGCAACAAGGGCGTCATCGGCAAGGTTGTGCCGCAGGAGGACATGCCGTTCCTCGAGGACGGCACCCCGGTGGACGTGGTGCTGAACACGCACGGTGTGCCGCGCCGGATGAACGTCGGCCAGGTACTCGAGCTGCACCTCGGCTGGCTCGCTTCGCAGGGCTGGAAGATCGAGGGCAATCCGGAGTGGGCGAAGAGCCTCGCGCCGGACCTCTACGAGGTGGAGCCGGGCACGAACACCGCGACGCCGGTGTTCGACGGTGCCCGCGAGGAGGAGCTGACCGGGCTGCTCGGGGCCACCAAGCCGAACCGGGACGGCGATCGTCTCGTCAACCCGGACGGCAAGGCGGTGTTGATCGACGGCCGCTCCGGCGAACCGTTCCCGTACCCGGTGGCGGTTGGCTACATGTACACCCTGAAGCTGGCGCACATGGTGGACGACAAGATCCACGCACGGTCCACGGGTCCGTACTCGATGATCACCCAGCAGCCGCTCGGCGGTAAGGCCCAGTTCGGTGGCCAGCGCTTCGGCGAGATGGAGTGCTGGGCGATGCAGGCCTACGGTGCGGCGTACACGCTGCAGGAGCTGCTGACCATCAAGTCGGACGACGTGGTGGGCCGAGTGAAGGTGTACGAGGCGGTCGTCAAGGGCGAGAACATTCCGGAGCCGGGGATTCCCGAGTCGTTCAAGGTGCTGCTCAAGGAGTTGCAGTCGCTGTGCCTGAACGTCGAGGTGCTCTCCAGTGACGGCGCCGCGATCGAGATGCGCGATTCCGATGACGAGGACCTGGAGCGCGCCGCGGCGAACCTCGGTATCAACTTGTCCCGCAACGAGTCGCCTTCAGTAGACGACGTCGTACAGTGACCGCCTCCCCGGAATTTTGGAGTTCTTACGTTGTCGAGTAACGGTCGCCTCAGGCGTTACTCCGTGGTCGGCTGCCGTCACGGTACCCCTGAGGTCACCTTGCTCAGGCCGAACGTGCTAACCCCATAGTCCTGCAGGAAGAGAGAAGAACCCACGTGCTGGACGTCAACTTTTTCGACGAACTCCGCATCGGTCTGGCCACCGCTGACGACATCCGCCAGTGGTCCTTCGGCGAGGTGAAAAAGCCGGAGACGATCAACTACCGCACCCTGAAGCCCGAGAAGGACGGCCTGTTCTGCGAGAAGATCTTCGGCCCGACCAGGGACTGGGAGTGCTACTGCGGTAAGTACAAGCGGGTCCGGTTCAAGGGCATCATCTGCGAGCGCTGTGGTGTCGAGGTGACTCGCGCCAAGGTGCGCAGGGAGCGGATGGGCCACATCGAGCTGGCCGCGCCGGTCACGCACATCTGGTACTTCAAGGGTGTGCCGTCCCGACTCGGGTACCTGCTCGACCTCGCGCCGAAGGATCTCGAAAAGATCATCTACTTCGCGGCTTACGTGATCACCAGCGTGAACACCGAGCTGCGACACAACGAGATGTCGACCCTGGAAAACGAGATCGGGGTCGAGCGCAAGCAGATCGAGAACAAGCGCGACGCGGACATCGAGGAGCGCGCGCAGAAGTTGGAAGCCGACCTCGCCGAGCTGGAGAACGAGGGCGCCAAGTCCGACGTTCGCCGCAAGGTCAAGGAGGGCGGCGAGCGGGAGATGCGCCAGATCCGCGACCGTGCCCAGCGTGAGCTGGACCGGCTCGAGGAGGTCCGGACCACCTTCACGAAGCTGGAGCCGAAGCAGCTGATCTCCGACGAGGTGCTCTACCGGGAGCTCTACGACCGGTACGGCGAGTACTTCGAGGGTGCGATGGGCGCCGAGTCCATCCAGAAGCTGGCAGCCAACTTCGACGTGGACGCCGAAGCCGAGTCGTTGCGCGAGGTCATCCGGAACGGCAAGGGCCAGAAGAAGCTGCGTGCACTGAAGCGGCTGAAGGTGGTCGCCGCGTTCCAGTCCACCAAAAACTCGCCGATGGGCATGGTGCTGGACTGCGTGCCGGTGATCCCGCCGGACCTGCGCCCCATGGTGCAGCTGGACGGTGGCCGGTTCGCCACCTCCGACCTGAACGACCTGTACCGCCGGGTGATCAACCGGAACAACCGGTTGAAGCGGCTGATCGACCTCGGCGCGCCCGAGATCATCGTGAACAACGAGAAGCGGATGCTGCAGGAGGCCGTGGACGCGCTGTTCGACAACGGCCGTCGCGGTCGCCCGGTCACCGGGCCGGGCAACCGTCCGCTGAAGTCGCTCTCCGACCTGCTGAAGGGCAAGCAGGGCCGGTTCCGGCAGAACCTGCTCGGTAAGCGCGTCGACTACTCGGGCCGTTCGGTCATCGTGGTCGGTCCGGACCTCAAGCTGCACGAGTGCGGGCTGCCCAAGCAGATGGCGCTCGAGCTGTTCAAGCCATTCGTCATGA
>WHSZ01000027.1 GCA_009379845.1 Pseudonocardiaceae bacterium
ATCATGCCGTACATCACGGCGAGCATCATCGTGCAGTTGCTGACGGTGGTCATCCCGCGCTTCGAGCAACTCAAGAAGGAAGGTCAGTCCGGCCAGGCAAAGCTCACGCAGTACACGCGTTACCTCACCATCGCGCTCTCGGTGCTGCAGGCGACCGGTGTAGTCGCGCTCGCCGAGCGAGGGCAGCTGTTCCAGGGCTGCCAGGAGCAGGTGATTCCGGACAACAGCGTGTTCACGCTCTCTCTCGTGGTGCTGACCATGACGGCAGGTACCGCGATGATCATGTGGCTTGGCGAGCTGATCACCGAGCGCGGCGTCGGCAACGGGATGTCGCTGCTGATCTTCCTGAACATCGCGGCACGGATCCCGGCTGAGGGCGGCAACATCCTGTCCTCGCGTGGTGGGAGCGTCTTCGCGATCGTCTGCGTGTGCGCGCTGGCGATCATCGTCACCGTCGTATTCGTCGAGCAGGGGCAGCGTCGGATTCCCGTTCAATACGCGAAACGCATGATCGGGCGCCGGATGTACGGCGGCACATCGACGTACCTGCCGATCAAGGTGAACCAGGCGGGCGTTATTCCGGTGATCTTCGGATCGTCGCTGCTTTACCTGCCCGATCTGCTGAGCCGGTTGGTCGGTGGCCAGAACGAATCGTCCGGATTGCAGCGATTTATCCAGCAGTACCTGGTGGATCAGTCGAGCTGGCTGCACATCCTGATGTACTTCATGCTGATCATCTTCTTCACGTACTTCTACATCACGATTACGTTCAATGTGGATGAGCGTGCGGATGAGATGAAGAAGTTCGGCGGGTTCATTCCCGGCATTCGGCCCGGTCGACCAACGGCGGAATACCTGAACTTCGTGTTGAGCAGGATCACACTGCCCGGTTCGATCTACCTCGGTACCGTTGCGATTCTGCCCAACTTCTTCCTTTCGATTACCGGTGAGGGGGCTAACCAGAACTTCCCGTTCGGTGGCACCGCTGTGCTGATCATGGTCGGTGTCGGTCTGGACACCATGAAACAGATCGAAAGCCAGCTCATGCAGCGCAATTATGAAGGGTTCCTCCGATGACGCGAATGGTTTTGGTTGGTCCGCCAGGCGCCGGAAAGGGCACGCAGGCCGTCGCGTTGAGCGAAGAACTCGGGATTCCGCACATTTCCACGGGTGATCTGTTTCGGAAGCACGTGGGCGAAGAGACCCCGCTCGGCAAGGAAACCAAGCAATATCTCGACGCCGGGGAACTCGTGCCGGACGACGTCACGAACCGGATGGTGCGCGAGCGGCTGAATGAGTCCGACGCGCGCGAGGGATTCTTGCTGGACGGCTTCCCCCGTAACACGGCGCAGGCGGACGTGCTCCAGGAGATTCTGGCTGAGAACGGGGTGTCGCTGGACGCGGTCGTTCAGCTCGTCGTGGACGAGGAAGTTGTGGTCAAGCGGCTACTCGAACGTGGTCGTGCGGACGACAGTGAGGACGTGATCCGTCGCCGTCAACAGGTGTACCTGTCGGAGACGGCGCCGCTGCTCGAGTATTACCGCGATGTGCTGGTCGCAGTGGATGGCGTTGGCGAGGTCGACGAGATATCCGCTCGGGTGCTCAGCGCATTACGCGATCGGGCTTAGCTTGTTCCTCAAACGGGGACGCATGATCGAGATCAAGACCGCGGCCGAGCTGGAAGCGATGCGGGCGGCGGGGTTGGTGGTCGCGCGCACGCTCGCGTTGATCGCGGAGCATGCCAAACCCGGGGTGAGCACCGCGGACCTCGATCAGATCGCCGAGCAAAGCATTCGCGACGCCGGCGCGGTGCCCTCATTCAAGGGATATCACGGGTTTCCGGGGAGTATCTGTGCCTCGGTGAACGATCAGATCGTGCACGGCATCCCGGCACCGACGCAGGTGCTCGCGGACGGGGATTTGCTGTCCGTGGATTGCGGTGCGATCTTGGAAGGCTGGCACGGCGACTCGGCTATCAGCCTGCATGTTGGCGCCGCCTCCGCGGCGGACCATGCGCTGTCCGAAGCGACGAAGGCGGCGATGTGGGCCGGCATCGCGGCCATCCAGCCGGACGGCCGGCTGACCGACATCTCGCACGCCGTACAGACGGAAGCGCTGGCCGCCGGCGAACGTGACGGCGTTTCGTACGGCATCATCACCGAGTACGGCGGGCACGGGATCGGCAGGCAGATGCACATGGACCCGTTCCTGCCGAACGTCGGTAAGCCGGGCAAGGGGCCCCGGTTGCGGGTCGGTATGGCGCTGGCAATCGAGCCGATGCTGACCCTCGGCACCGCGGAGACCGAGGAACTGGACGATGGCTGGACGGTACTGACCGCCGACGGCTCGCGCGCCGCGCACTGGGAACACTCGGTCGCGATCACCGACAGCGGGCCGTGGGTACTCACCGCCCCTGAGTACTCCTAAGCCCGCCCTTCCCGAAGCCCACCTCCAGCGCCCACCCCCTGCGCCCACCTCGCCCTCCGCCCTGCCAACGAGACCCACACCCCCCTCGCCATTACCGCGTTTAGCACGCTAACCGTGGTACTTGTCCATGCTAAGTAACGCGGTTAGCCCGCTAAACGCGGTTACTCGGCAGCGTGTGTGCGCATTGAGTTTGGGATCGATTACGGGAAGTGCTAATCCGGAGTACTGCGAGGGTGGCGTGCGCCGCGTTATTGCGTAGTCTGGAGCCAGTGGCCCCGGATGTACCGCCGGTTCGGCCCCCGCGTGAGCCTGCGATTCAACCCTGCGTACACTGGGGTATTGGCGTGTTGTCACGCCGAGTCCGTTGTGCCTCCCGCGTTCAGTGGACGGCTCCCGGTTTCCGGGTAGCTGGCTGGTCGGCGATCGTCGAAACGCAGTACACGGAGTCGGGGTGGCGCGCGTCCGGAGTTCACAACGACAACAAGTACCCGCAGCTCAACCAAGTCATGAAACGCGGAGGACATGGGCAAGAAAGACGGGGCCATCGAGGTCGAGGGCCGCGTGATCGAGCCGCTCCCCAACGCGATGTTTCGCGTCGAGTTGGAGAACGGCCACAAGGTCCTAGCGCACATCAGCGGCAAGATGCGACAGCACTACATCCGCATTCTGCCCGAAGACCGCGTCGTCGTGGAGCTATCGCCCTACGACCTCACGCGCGGTCGCATTGTCTACCGCTACAAGTGACCACGGTGATGCGAGCGTTGCCCCACCGGCGCCGGACGGCGCCACCATGGCGGGGCGGGCACGCCGGAAAGCAGGAGAGCAACAGACGTGAAGGTGCAGCCGAGCGTCAAGAGGATCTGCGACAGCTGCCAGGTGGTTCGTCGGCACGGTCGGATCCTGGTCATCTGCAGCAACAAGCGGCATAAGCAGCGCCAGGGCTGACCACGCAGATCTTCTGCAGCGCACAACTAAGCACAACTAAAAGGAACCTCCCCACGCCTGCCGGATCATGAGGATCCGGCGCACCCCCGGACTCCAGGCCGGGGCCCTGGCAGAAACGAGTCGGCCAGGGAACGGGTGGGGAGCAGACCTGGAGCCGAGCACAAGGAGAAACGCCACATGGCACGACTCGCTGGCGTCGACCTACCCCGCGACAAGCGGTTGGAGGTCGCGCTGACCTACATCTACGGCATTGGCCGTACGCGCTCCAGGGAGCTCCTTGCCGCCACCGGGCTCAGCCCCGATCTGCGCGCAAGGGAGCTCTCCGATGACGACATCATCAAGTTGCGTGACCAGATCGAAGGCAACTACCAGGTCGAGGGTGACCTTCGCCGCGAGGTTCAGGCCGACATCCGCCGCAAGATGGAGATCGGCTGCTACGAGGGTTTGCGGCACCGTCGGCATCTGCCCGTGCGCGGTCAACGGACGAAGACGAATGCCCGCACCCGCAAGGGCCCGAAGAAGACGGTCGCCGGCAAGAAGAAGGCCGGCGGGAAGAAGTAACCCCGCACCGAGGAGATCACGCGAATAATGCCACCCAAGTCTCGTACCGGCGCCGGGGTGAAGAAGGTCCGGCGTAAGGAAAAGAAGAATGTCGCGCACGGTCACGCGCACATCAAGAGCACGTTCAACAACACGGTCGTCTCGATCACCGACCCGCAGGGTGCGGTGATCAGCTGGGCGTCCAGCGGTCACGTCGGCTTCAAGGGCTCGCGCAAGTCCACGCCGTTCGCCGCGCAGATGGCCGCGGAGAACGCCGCGCGCAAGGCCGCCGAGCACGGCATGAAGAAGGTCGACGTGTTCGTGAAGGGCCCCGGTTCCGGCCGGGAGACCGCGATCCGTTCACTGCAAGCAGCCGGCCTCGAGGTCGGCACCATCCAGGACGTGACCCCGCAACCGCACAACGGTTGCCGCCCGCCCAAGCGGCGTCGGGTCTGAGCGACGGGGAGGAGTAGAAACAGATGGCTCGTTACACCGGCCCCGTGACTCGGAAGTCCCGCCGGCTGAAGGTCGATCTTGTCGGCGGCGACAAAGCCTTCGAGCGTCGCCCCTACCCGCCGGGTCAGCACGGCCGCGGTCGGATCAAGGAGAGCGAGTACCTGCTGCAGTTGCAGGAAAAGCAGAAGGCACGGCACACCTACGGCGTGCTCGAGCGGCAGTTCCGGCGCTACTACGAGGAGGCCGTCCGCCGTCCCGGCAAGACCGGCGAGGTGATGCTGCAGATCCTCGAGTCCCGGTTGGACAACGTGGTATATCGCACCGGTCTGGCGCGCACCCGCCGGCAAGCTCGCCAGCTGGTCAGCCACGGACACTTCGTTGTCAACGGCAAGAAAGTGAACGTGCCGAGCTACCGGGTGTCCAAGTGGGACATCATCGACGTGAAGCCGAAGTCGTTGAACACGCTGCCGTTCTTGGCCGCGAAGGAAAGCTTCGGTGAGCGCCCGGTGCCGGCGTGGCTGCAGGTGGTGCAGTCCAACCTGCGGATCCTCGTGCACCAGCTGCCGGAGCGCGCACAGATTGACGTTCCGGTAACCGAACAGCTGATCGTCGAGTTCTACTCGAAGTGATGTGTGATGGTTCGGGGTCCGTGGTGGCCCCAACCGCCGGCTAGACGCGACGGCGCGCAGGGAGCGCCGCTCGCATGCCCTCAGGGGCGCGCCACCCTTTCGGCGTCATATGGCGGGCGCCGGTAGGAAAGGAACAGAAAAGTGCTCATTTCTCAGCGACCCACCCTCGGCGAGGAAACGGTCAACGAGACCCGCTCCCGGTTCAGCATCGAGCCGCTCGAGCCTGGTTTCGGTTACACGCTAGGCAATTCGCTGCGGCGTACATTGCTGTCCTCCATCCCCGGTGCCGCGGTGACCAGCATCCGCATCGACGGCGTGCTGCACGAGTTCACCACCGTGCCCGGCGTGAAGGAGGACGTCACCGACATCATCCTGAACCTCAAGGAGCTGGTGGTCAGCTCCGAGGAGGACGAGCCGGTGACCATGTACCTGCGCAAGCAGGGCCCCGGTGAGGTCACCGCGGGGGACATCGTGCCGCCGGCCGGCGTCACCGTGCACAACCCGGATCTGCACATCGCTTCGCTCAACGGCAAGGGCAAGCTGGAGATCGAGCTCGTTGTCGAGCGCGGCCGTGGCTATGTCCCGGCCGTGCAGAACAAGCAGGCCGGCGCCGAGATTGGCCGGATCCCGGTGGACTCGATCTACTCGCCGGTGCTCAAGGTGACCTACAAGGTCGAGGCGACCCGTGTGGAGCAGCGGACCGACTTCGACAAGCTGATCCTGGACGTGGAGACCAAGCCGTCGATCACGCCGCGCGACGCCGTCGCATCGGCTGGGCGGACGCTGGTTGAGCTGTTCGGCTTGGCTCGCGAGCTGAACATCGACGCTGAGGGCATCGAAATCGGGCCGTCCCCCCAGGAGGCGGACACCATCGCCGCGTACGCGATGCCGATCGAGGACCTGGACCTCACCGTGCGGTCGTACAACTGCCTCAAGCGTGAGGGAATTCACACCGTGGGCGAACTGGTGTCCCGCAGCGAAGCCGACCTGCTGGACATCCGCAACTTCGGTGCGAAGTCGATCGACGAGGTGAAGATGAAGCTCGTCGGCCTGGGGCTCGCGCTCAAGGACAGCCCGCCCGGGTTCGATCCGTCCGCCGCGGTCGCCGACTACTCGACCGGCGGCTGGTCCTCCGAGGGGCTGGACGAGTCGGACGACATGCTGCACGACGACGGTCAGGACTACGCAGAAACGGAGCAGCTCTGAACCGTCCATAAGGATGGTCTGAGCAGAGGAATCCAACGAGGAGCAACCGATGCCCACCCCAACCAAGGGCGCCCGTCTCGGCGGGTCGCCGGCCCACGAGCGGCTAATGCTGGCGAATCTCGCCACCTCGCTGTTCGAGCATGGCCGGATCACGACAACCGAGGCGAAGGCGAAGAGGCTGCGTCCGTTCGCCGAACGGCTGATTACCAAGGCAAAGCGTGGTGATCTGCATAACCGCCGGGAGATCATGAAGGTGATCCGCGACAAGTCGGTGGTGCACAAGCTGGTCGTCGAGATCGGGCCGTTCTTCGCCAACCGCAACGGTGGCTATACCCGGATCACCAAGACGATGCCGCGCAAGGGCGACAACGCCGAGATGGCGGTCATCGAATTGGTGTCCGAGAAGTTGGCGACCGAGGAAGCCGAGGCGGCGCGTAAGACGAAGTTCGCCAAGGATCAGCCGAAGGCCGCTTCGGCCACCGAGGCGGCTGCGCCGGTCGAGGAGACCGTGGAGGAAGCGGCGGCTGAGGAAGCCGTAGCGGAGGACACTGTCGCGGAGGACGCTGTCGCGGAAACGGCCGAGGCGGATAGCGACGCCGAGGAATCCGAGGGCGCTGAAGCGGAAGTCTCGGAGCCGGAGGCGTCCGCCGAGCAGGCGGAGGAGGAGTCCACTTCGGACGACGACGCTGCGGACGAATCGGCCAAGGAGAAGGGCGAGTCCTGACGACTGTTGGTCCACCGAACGAGCCCGCCACCCCGTCGAGGGATGGCGGGCTCGTTCGGTTTCGCCTGGATATCGCCTACGACGGCACGGATTTCTCGGGCTGGGCCCGGCAGCCGGATCGTCGAACCGTGTGCGGCGTCCTGGAGGACGCTCTAGCCCTGCTCCTTCCCCAGCTTTCCGCGTTTAGCCCGCTAAACGCGGAAACCGCGGTGCGGCTGACCGTTGCTGGGCGGACCGACGCCGGCGTGCACGCCAGCGGGCAGGTCGCGCATGTCGATCTGCCTTACTTGGATGAGGATGCGTTGGCGCGTCGGCTGTCGCGGGTGCTGCCCGCCGACGTTCGGGTTCGCCGTGTCCATCAAGTCCCAGCTGAATTCGACGCGCGGTTCTCGGCGCTGAGGCGACACTATGTCTATCGAGTGGGCGATGCGCCGTGGGGCGTCGACCCGCTGCGACGCGCGGATACGCTCACCTGGCCGCGTCCTCTCGAATTGGACGCGCTGAACCAGGCGTCCAGTTCGATGCTCGGCGAGCACGACTTCGTCGCGTTCTGCAAGTGGCGCGCGGGTGCGACGACGGTTCGTGAGCTGCAGCGTCTGGAGTGGACCCGCGGGGACGACGGCGTACTGTCCGCATGGGTCTCGGCCGACGCGTTCTGTCACTCGATGGTGCGCAGCCTTATCGGTGCGCTGCTGGCGGTCGGGGAAGGGCGTAAGTCTGTTGACTGGCCGGCGTCACTGTTCTCCGCGCGAGAACGCTCCAGCGCGGTGATGGTGGCACCGGCGCACGGCCTGACCCTTGTCGGCGTGGATTACCCGGACGAGGAGCAACTGGCCGCCCGCGCCGCCGTCACTCGTAATTACCGCGGTTAGGGTGCTAAACGCGGTAATCGGTGCTTCCGGCGGCGTGCGGCGCGTACTTCTTCGAGGATCGCTCCGGATGCCGCGGCGAGCTTCTCGGCCGTGACGATGACGAAAGTCCAGCCCGCGGCCTCTAATCGTTCTCGGCGGGCGCGGTCGTGGGCTGCTTGTTCGGGCTCGTTGTGCCAGCGTCCGTCGTATTCGACGGCGATTTGCTCCTCATCGAGGGCGAGGTCGAGTCTGCCGAGGAGTTTGCCGTTCTGCCAGACCTCGCGCTGCGGGGTCGGTTTCATGCCGTCCATGACAAGCAGGACGCGAAGGTCGGATTCGGGACGCGATTCGGCGCGGGTGTCGGTGAGGTGTGTGGCGTGACGGGCGAGGACGACGCCACGGTTGCGGCGTTTGGTGAGTGTGTCTTCGAGTTGGTCGCGAGAGACGAGTCCGGCACGGAGGAAGGCGTCGAGGTCGGCGACGCCGGTGCGCAGGCGGCGGGTCCAGCTTTCCGCTCTGGGTGAGTGCCGCAGCAGCAGGTCGATCGCGGTACGCAGCGGGGTTGCCAAGCGGATACCGTGCCACGGGGTCGATTCCCGGGCAGTGGTGGCGGTGCGGCGCACCCGGATGCCGCTGATCGGGCCGAAGCGGAACCGTTCGGGGACGATGAATTCGACCTGGTCGTTCGGCCCGGCCAGTTCGACGCCGTGCAGGGTGGCGGCCGAGCGGCCGGTGAGGACGGCTTCAGGAGGCACGATGAGTGCGGCGCCGCGGCAGCGCAGCTGGTGGGTGACCGGGATTCCGGCCGGCACATACACGTCGCGGAACAGGCGGCGAAACGCGGGGCCGCGGAGCTGGTGTTCGGTGACCACCCCTGCACGTCGGGCGTCGGAGCCACGGAACACGTCGCAGAGGTCGTGGGGTCGCATCGGACGAGGCATGCCGCCAGCGTTAGCCAACGCCCCGACACTTTCCCCTCACACCGCCTAGCCAGCAGGCGAGTTATCCACATCCAACGCCGTCATCCACAAATCCCACACCACCCCTTGACACCCACGCCACAGACACCAGTCGCCCCTCACCCCAAGACCTCGATACCGCGATAAGTCCGCGAATCGCGATACTGAGCACACGCAACTACCGCGGTTAGCCCGCTAAACGCGGAAACCGGAGCGGGGCGAGCAAGCCGGGGAACGGTCAGTCGCCGCGGCGGACCGGTCCCAGGATCTGCTGTTCCTTCTGGGTGGTAACCAGCCGCAGCGGCCGCCACAGGTTCCGGCCGAGCGCCACAACCTGGTCATCCTTGAGCGCGGTGATCTGCTGGACCATCGGGGGCGGCAGCCGCCAGATCCGGGCAGCCAGCTGCGCCTGGCCCACCGGCAGTCGTTGCATCAACACGAGGTCCGCCGAGTTCGCGGTGGCGCCGGCCTGCGGATGCATGTACGGCAACACGTACACCGTCGTCTGCCACGGCGAGCGCGGTGGGAACAGCTCCTGCGGGGTCGGGCCCCCGTCGTGCACCACAAGCAGCGGAGCGTCCTCCGACGGCCGGGGCAACTCCACCGGCGACAGCCGCCGGATCTGCACCACCGGCGCAGGGCGCCCATCCGGCCCGGTGCCGGCCGCCTTCGCGATCATCTGCCACGCGGTCGGCCGTCCGGTCGCGACCACGATCCACGCCCCGATCGCCATCGCCCGCAGCGCCACCTGGCGCGCCAAGTACAGCCCTCCGACTAGCACGATCCTGGTCGGAGCCGAACGCAGTGCCGAGATGGTAAGCGGCTCCCCGTTCATCCCGGAGCCGAGCACCATGCCGCCGCGGTCGCCGGACGGGCTGACCGCGTCCAGCAGCGACGGAGACACCAGGAACTCGGGCGCGCTGCCCTTGTGCCGTTCCTGCGAGTCGAGCTGCCTGCTCGTACCGGTTGCCGTCATGCCGTCCCTCCCAGCGGGAGCGTGGCCGCGAGCCCGGAGATCTGCAGGCCACGCAACGGCGTCAAGGTTATCCCCAGCCGATCGGAGATTCCGTCCAACCGCTCGTCCGCGGTCTCCAGCTCCTTCGGGTTTCGCGCGCTGACCCGGACCAGGCCGCGCAAGCCGATCTTGCCCTCGTCCACGCCAGGAGAGATCGACATCGCAAGCGTCGCGGACAGCGCCCGCACCCCGGTGAGCGCGTTCAAGCTGGTCGCCATCTTCCCCTTCGGCCAGCCGGTGATCGCATAGCTCGCGTGCCCGATCCCGGCCGCCGTGACGCCCGTCCAGCGTTCCTGCAGGTCCACGCGGGCGTTGGAGCCAGCGACCGCGGTGAGCTCGGCCGCGGAGATCCCGGCACGCAGCAGCTCGTCTGGGTCGAGCGGACGGGTCGGCACGCCGCGGGATTCCAGCGCGTTGCGGATCCGGGACAGCGCACCGATCAACGCTCGGTGTGCGCCGACCACGCCACCGCCGCGTTCCCGTACCGCCGCGGGGCACCGGCGCGGATCCAGCCGCACCGCGACCCAGGTGGTGCGGCGCGCGGCCGCGGGCAGCGGCCCGAGTACCTCAAGGTAGGAACCGAGCGCCGGTGAACTGGCCGGCAAGGAGGCGCTGCCCGGGTAGCAATGCCAGATCACTTGGATCGCGTCCAGCACCACACCACGGTCCTCGAGGCACGGGGCGAGCGCGCCGAGCGGCAGGCTCGGAGCCGAACCGACGTTACTGACCAGCGCCGGCGTGGGGTCGATCAGTAGCACCGCCGTCCACGTGCCGTCGTTCCACGCCATCCCGAGCGGCTTGTGCTCGTGATCGACACCGTGCGCCACGACGAGATCCGGAACGGCCAGCCGGAGCAGGTTGACCCGGGCATCGTCCGGGCCGGTGACCGCCGCCTCGTCGGCGGTGATCTGTTCGAGGGTTTCCTGACGCAGTGGATACGCGGTTCGTGAGTGGGACCGGAGGGTGTAGCTGAGCGTAAGTCCAAACCATTGGGTGAACCATCGGCCGCTCCACCGGAGCAGTCCAATGAGGAGCGCGACCGCCGCGATCCCGATCGACACGTAGACCAGCTTGGTGTTGATCGCGATCAGGATCAGCCCGATGGCCAGCCCGACCTCGAGCACCACCAGGTTCGCCACCGGTAGCGCGCCCAGGCTGGCACCGGCGGAGCGTTTCCGGACGCCGCCAACGTCGTGACCGCTGGGGGAGGGCTGTGCGGAGGCGGGCTGCTGCGGCGGCTGGCCAGGCGGTGGACCCTTCGGCGGCCCGCCGCCCGGTCCACTTCCGGACCCGCCCGGGGGCCCGCCGGGCGGACCAGACGGGCGACGCGGCGGTTGCCCGCCAGGCGGGTTGTTCCCCTGTCGCGGAGGAGTTGTCACGGACATCCGCTCGTTCTCTTCCCCTCGTTGGCTCGTGTTCTACCGGGAACCAATGCTCTCGATCTAACTAAAACAGGCACAAGTGTGACGCCTCGACCCCGTCGATGGGTCTTGATTGAGACAGCACCTGCGGTTGGTGTCCGGCGGGTAGCCGTGCAAACTAGTCCCGCCGAGTTGATAGAACTCGACGCAGACTACGGGCCGCACGGCTATTCTGCGGAACCGTACCGCGACTGGGAGAGCTGCAGGCCAAGAATGCCCTCAACACCGACGACAAAGTCACAGGTTCAGGCGTACCGCTTCGTGCTGCGCCGGATGCAGTCCGCGCTGGTCCGCAAGGACGCTGTGATGCTGCACGATCCGATGCGCACGCACTCGCGCGCGACCGCGGTCGGGGTGGTGATCTCCGCGCTCGGCATGCTCGGGTTCCTCGTCGTCGGCATGCTCAGCCCGAAGGGCGGCGGTCCCGAATCGGAGAGCATCGTGATCGGTGAGGAGTCCGGGGCTATCTACGTGGCCACGGGCGAGCCGATGAAGCTCATCCCGACGTTCAACCTGGCCTCCGCGCGGCTGCTGATGGCCGCTCAGCAACAGCGCGAGCAGCAGGGCGGCGAAGGCGGGTTGAATTTCAGCGGCGGTGATGAGGCAGGCAAGGAACCCCAGGTCGTCAGCGACGGAGAGCTGGAGAACATCCCAAAGGGACGGTTGACGGGCATCCCGGACGGACCGCAGCTGCTGCCCACGCCGGAACAGCGGATCTCGGACAACTGGGCGGTTTGTGACAAGATCGATATCAACCGTCGGCTCGAGGATCCCGCGAACACGGACAAGCCCACATCGTCGGTGCTGGGGGGCATCCGCAAGCTGGGCGTCGAGCTCGGGGAGAACCAGGCGATTCTGGGGCACGCCGAAAACGACAAGGTCTATCTCATCTACCACGTGCCACCGGACCCGAACCGCGGCGAAGCGAACGTCGTCCGTTCCGAGGTCGCGATGAACGACGAGGACGTGACCACGACGTTCAACCTCAGCCCGTCGAATCAGCGGGAGATCAGCATGGGCTTGCTCAACGCGATCCCCGAGGCCAAGCCGTTGCAGGCGCCTCAGATAGCGGGCGCCGGTGAGCCCAGCCAGCACCTGTCGGACATGAACATCGGCAACGTCTTCCTCACCCGAACGGCCGGTGGCGATCCCAAGTACTGGGTGGTGCTGCAGAACGGCATCCAAGAGGTCAACCAGGCCGTGGCGGACCTCGTTCGGGCGAAATACCAGCAGGGCACGACCGGCATGCCGCAGAAGGAAGCCGCCGAGACGACGAACGTTCCGCACGTGAGTGAGCTCGACGTTGACGAGTTCCCAGGTCAAGTCCCGACGGTCCTGGTGCCGGAACGGTTCCCCGCGGCTTGCCTCGGCTGGAGGGTCCAGGGCGAGGGCGAGAACCGTGAAGGCGTCTTCACCATGCACGTCGGCGCCGAGCTGCCCAAAAAGGACGATGGCTCGAAGCTGAATCCGGTCAAGATCGGCCAGCCCGGTGCGGGCGGTATCAAGGTGGACAACTTCTTCATCCCGCAAGGCCGTGGCGCCGTGGTGCACGCGGCCACCTCGAGGGATTCGTTCCGCAGCGGCCCGATCTACTTGATCTCCGATCGGGGGGTCAAGTACGGGATTCCGGACGCGACAACCGCGAAGGTCCTCGGTTTGGAGCAGCAGAGCCCGGCCCCGGACTCGATCGTGCGTCTGATCCCGGACGGGGCATCCTTGAACACCCAAGATGTACTGCGGACCTTCGATTCGGTCGAGGTCACGCCCGGCTCGGGCAGCTTCGAGAACAACAACGGCAGCGCGCAGGGCGGGAGCTAGAAGCAGTCGCTTGCGGCGCCGGGGTACCAACGCGCCCCCGATCCCAGTTACCGCGTTTAGCAGGTTAACTGCGGTACTGAGCAGTGCTAATTACCGCGTTTAGCGGGCTAAACGCGGTAACGGCGGTTGCTGGGGGTGCGGTGGGGGCAGCAAGGTTGGGGGTTGCGTGGGCTGGCGCGGGAGGGCGGCTAGGCGAAGCCGCGGGGCTCCTTGCGGTCACGGCGGTGCCGCTGCCTCGCGTGCAGCACGAACATGGTGATGCCCAGCGCCAGCACCGCGCCCCCGGTGCCGGACAACGCCACCACCAGGGGAGCCCAGTCCTTGTTGTTCGGCGCCGGGAGGTCCGCGGGCAAACGCTGAGCCTGCGCCCGTGGGATGTTCTCCTCCTCCGGCACGATGCCGGTCAGCGCGGCGATCGGGTTGACCACCCCTGAGCCGATGAAGCTGTCCCGCCCACCGGGAGCCGCCGGGTGCTGCGCCGTGGACGTGATCCGGTTCATCACCTGACGCGCGGACAGCTGCGGGAAACGCTCGCGCACCAGAGCCACCACCCCGGACACGTACGGCGCGGCGAAACTGGTGCCCTGGATCGGCCCCGGCTCCTGATTGCCTTCCGCCTGCCGGTTGGCCAGCTGCGTGGGATCCGCGGGGTCCAACGACACGATGTTGGTGCCGGGAGCGGCGACACTCACCCACGGCCCCCGCACACTGAAGTCCGCCACCGAACCGTCTTCCTGGATGGCCGCGACGGAGAGCACGTCGTCGGCGAACCAGGGCGGCGTCACGATCGACGTGGGGTTGTTCACGTCCGGCTGGTCGTTCTGCTGGCACGCGTCGCTGGTATTACCCGCCGCCGCCACGACGACCGCGTTGTGGTCGTCGACGGCTGTCCGGATCGCCGCCTGGAGCTGCTGTTCGGCCGCACTGATCGGGCCCGCCGGACGGCAGTTGTCCACCGAAATGTTGATCACCGAGGCGCCTCGGTTCGCCGCGACCATGACGGCTTTCGCCAGTGTTTCCGTGCTGCCCGCGGTCTTCTCTTCACCTTGGGGTCCGCCGCCGGATTTGAAGTTCTTACTCGTCTGCCGGATGCTCATGATCTGGGCGCCCGGCGCGACGCCGCGGAACGCGATGTTCTGACCCCGTGGCGGGTTCCCCGCGATGATGCCGGCCACCTCGGTGCCGTGCCCGTCGCAGTCGGTCAGCCCGTCCTTGCCGTTCTCCACGTAGTCGCCACCCGGCTCGACGGGCTTCGAGAAGAAATTGTGCTGGTTCACCCCGGTGTCGATGACCGCGACCTTCTCGCCTTCACCGGTGGCGAACTGGTGCGCTTCCTCGATCCGCAGATGCTTCTGCCCCCATGGTGCTTCCGGCAGCACCGTCCCCGCGCTCAACGCGCCCCGCTCCACGCAGGCGGTTTCCTGCTGGTACTTGGCGTCTGGGGAGGGCGGTTCAGGCGCCGGGGCCAGGGACTTCTGCACCGGCGGTGGCTCCGGGTAGCCGGCCGCATCCTGCTGTGCGTACACCGGCGTCGCCGGGAGCAGCACGGCCATCGAGCCGACCGCGAGCAGGGCGGCCAGCCGGGTACACCGGGCCGAGGTGCGCGAGTGCATAACGGCTCGATCCCTAGTTGACGACGTT
The DNA here is from genome assembly GCA_009379845.1 of Pseudonocardiaceae bacterium. Classification (GTDB taxonomy): domain Bacteria; phylum Actinomycetota; class Actinomycetes; order Mycobacteriales; family Pseudonocardiaceae; genus Tamaricihabitans. The sequence goes on from WHSZ01000027.1 coordinate 14,633, forward strand.
CACGTGCCGCAGCACCGAGTACAGATCCATCACGGCGAGCGCCAGCGGTAGCACCGTCGCGATGCACACCGCCTCGAGGATCTCCACGGTACGGCGCAGCGGCGGGGAGAACCGCTGCTCAGGGAAGATCACGCCGAGCACCAGCGCGCCCGCCGCCAGCACGATCAGCGCGCTGAACACGTACAGCAGCCGGGTGAACGTGTCCGCGGCGATCAACCAGCCGATGAGTACCCCCGCGGTGGAGAACATGCCGGTGGCCAGCAACGCGATCGCCTGGCTGCCGTTGGCGTACGTGCGCGCCCGCAGCAACAGCACTAGCGTCACCACCGTTGCGGTGATCACGCCGAAAATGCTGGGCGCACCCGCCGTGATGATCGCCGAAATCGCGGCCACCGTGCCGCAGCCGACCAGCAGCCCGGTCATGTAGTTGTGCGCGATGCTCGCCCTGCGCTCGATCGCGCTGTAGTCCGGGAACCCGCCGTCTTCCTTCAGATCTTCCGCGCTGCCAGGCACGTTCGGCAACGGCAGCCGCGCCAGCCAGATCGTCGCCCTCGGCAACATCGACAGCCCGGCGAGCGCCACCGCCGCCGTGCCGGCGGCGACACCGGGAGCGGGGTGCGCGATCAGCGCGGCGACCCCGAAAGCCAGGATGCCGAACGTCGCGGCCGTCGCCGCCGCGATGAACGTGGTAATGCCGGAACCGAGCAGCAGGATCGACGCGGCGGCGACGATCAGCACCAGCGCGCTGGCCAGCAGCAGGCTGGCCCTGCCCGGCTCGCCCGGCACGATGTACAAGCCGCTCACGAAGGCCAGGGACAGCCCGCCGCCGGCGGCGACCACCACGCCGGTGGAGTTCGCCTGGTACACCCGGGCGAACACGGCACCGAGCGCCACGCAGGCGATCGCGCCGACACCCCCGACGATCGCCGGGACCAGCCCTTCGCCGCCGCCGAGCGGGCCTCCGAGCAGCAGCGTCACCGCCGCGGTAAGGAACGCGAGAACGGCCGCGACCTGCCCGACCGTGCGAGCGGTGTCCTTTGTCCACGGCCGGAAGCTGTCCGGGTCCGCGGCGGCGATGGCATCCACGACGTCGTCGTACAGCGGGGGCGGCGGGTTCTCGTTCCGGCGGCGCAGCTGCAGCATCTCGCCGTCCACCACGCCGAGCGAAGCCAGCGTGCGCGACGGGTCGAGCGGTGCGTCGCCCAGCTTGGCCACGCACCAGCCACCGTGCCTGGTGCCGCCGTCCGGAGATGTCTCCTTGGCCATTTCCAGCAACATCGGCAGCAGATCAGCGACCGGGACGTCCGCGGGAAGCGCGACGTCGATGCGTGTCCGTGGCGCCACCACCGTCACGCGACTGAATACCGTGGTACCGGTTGCCACCCTTGCCCCCTCGCTTATTCGCTCGGTTCGTCATCCGTGCTGGTCGTTACCCACGCTCGTTACTTACGCCGTCCGCCGGCGGCACGGGCACCGGCGCGGTCGCGTGCTTACTTATATCTGACCCGCTGCCCGCCAACGCGGCGGACACCGGCTGCACAGTATCCAATGTGATCTCCCGCGCCGACCATCCGAACGGCGCTTAAGTATTCACCGAATGGCCGCGCGGAGTGGATGGGCGGTCCTAGTATGGCCACACCGGACGCGGCCGCGTGGCCGGTTCCGGTGAACTAGCCCGGTCGAGTTCTTCCGCTGGGGTGACCCGAACGCATCGGGGTCGCAGTGGCAGGCTGAACGGGCGCCAGGAGCATCGCCCCGAAATGCTCCTGGGATGTTGCCACGACGAGTCGAAGAGGTGCTTGATCGGTGAGCACGCTGCAATTCAAGCGGTCGCCGCGACTTGCTGCGCCACGCCCGCCGGGCGGGGAGGTTCATCTCGAGCCGCCGCCCGAGGTGCCGCGCACCATCCCCGGCAACATCCTGATGAAGCTCATGCCGGTCGTGATGATCGTGGCCATGCTCGGCATGATCGTCTTCATGTTCACCAGCGGTGGAGCGGCTGCCCGCAGCCCGCTGTTCCTGATGATGCCGCTGATGATGATGATGGGTATGGCCGGCATGCTGTTCCAGGGCGGCGGCCGCGGCGGAGGCCAGAAGAAAGCCGAGATGAACGAGGACCGCAAGGACTACATGCGGTATCTCGGCCAGATGCGCGACCGAGCCCGCGAGGCCATGCGCGATCAGCGCGCGGAGCGGGATTGGATCCACCCTGACCCGCAGATCCTCTGGTCGATCGCGGCGAGCCGGCGGATGTGGGAACGCAGGCAGGCCGACGCCGACTTCTGCCACCTGCGTATCGGTCGCGGTTCACAACGGTTGACCAGCCGGCTCGTACCGCCGCAGACCGGTCCGGTTGACGAGCTCGAGCCGATCGCCACGCTGGCTCTTCGCCGGTTCGTGCGCGCTCACTCGATCGTGCCCGACCTGCCGCTTTCCATCTCGATTCGTGGGTTCGCCGCCGTCGGCCTGCAAGGCGACAAGGAGCTCTGCCGGGGATTCGCGCGCTCCCTCGTCGCCCAGCTCGCCACCTTCCACTCGCCGGACGACGTGATGATCGCGGTGGTCACCAGCGGTCGAACCAAGCAGGAGTGGGAGTGGGCGAAGTGGTTGCCGCACGTGCAGCACCCCACGATGGTGGACGGCGTCGGCCAGCTCCGGATGATGACCAGCTCGCTCGCCAAGATCGAGGAGTGGCTGGACGAGGAGCTGCGGGATCGGCAGCGGTTCACCCGGAACGCGACGCCGCAGGCAGATCAGCCGCATGTAGTGATCGTGATCGACGACGGCGAGGTCACGAGGGAAGAGCAGATGCTGCTCGAGGAGGGCCTCGTCGGCGTTACGCTGCTCGACCTCTCCGACTCGCTTGGCCCGCTGACCGCACGCCGGGGGCTGCGGATGCTGGTCGAGCAAGACCGGCTCGGCGCGCGCAGCGCGAGCGGCGTCGAGTGGTTCGGCGCCCCTGACACGCTCACCATCGCCGAGACGGAGGCGCTGGCCAGGAAGCTTTCCCCGTACCGGGTCGGCTCGGCCGAGGTTGCCGGCGAGGAAGAGCCGCTGCTGTCCAACCCGTCGATGCTGGATCTGCTCGGCATTCCCGGTGACCCGATGACCTTCGACGTGCAGCAGGCCTGGCGGCCGCGCCCGATCCGGGATCGCTACCGGGTGCCGTTCGGGGTCGGGGAACACGGCCAGCCGGTCGAGCTAGACATCAAGGAAGCGGCCGTCGAGGGCATGGGGCCGCACGGCCTGTGCATCGGGGCGACCGGTTCCGGTAAGTCGGAGTTCTTGCGCACCCTCGTGCTGGCGATGCTGGCCACGCACTCCTCGACCACGCTGAACTTCGTGCTGGTGGACTTCAAGGGTGGTGCGACGTTCCTCGGGCTGGACAAGGCGCCGCACGTCTCCGCGGTCATCACCAACCTTGCCGACGAGGTCACCCTGGTCGATCGCATGAAGGACGCGCTGGCCGGCGAGATGAACCGGCGCCAGGAAGCGTTGAAGAACGGCGGCAACTTCAAGAACGTGTGGGAGTACGAGAAGGCCCGGGAGAACGGTGCCGACCTCGACCCGCTGCCCGCGCTGTTCATCGTGGTCGACGAGTTCTCCGAGTTGCTGGCAGCCAAGCCCGACTTCATCGAGCTGTTCGTGGCGATCGGCCGGCTCGGCCGGTCGTTGCAAATGCACATGCTGCTGGCCTCGCAGCGGCTGGAGGAGGGCAAGCTGCGCGGGCTGGACTCGCACCTGTCCTACCGCATCGGTCTGAAGACCTTCTCGGCCGCGGAGTCCCGCGCCGCGATCGGCGTGCCGGACGCGTTCGAGCTGCCGTCGGTGCCCGGTGGTGGTTATCTCAAGTACGACACCTCCACCATGGTGCGGTTCAAGGCGTCCTATGTGTCCGGTCCGTACCGCCCGGCGGGGATGCAGGTGGCCGGCCCGGCCGCGCCGATCACCGCGGACCGGCGCGCCAAGCTGTTCGTGCCGGACTACGTGGAGGTACCGAAGGAACCGGAGCGGCCGGCCGACTCCGAGCCCAAGGAGGAGAAGAAACCGGAGGGCGGTACCGAACCGAGCGAGCTGGACGTCATTGTCGGCCGGCTGGTCGGGCAGGGGCCACCCGCGCACGAGGTGTGGCTACCCCCGCTGACCGAGCCGAACTCGCTGGACACGTTGTTCCCGCCGCTGCAGCCGACCGAGGATCGCGGGCTTTCCCCCGTCGGGTTCTTCGGCAACGGGCGGTTGCAGATCCCGCTCGGCATCATCGACAAGCCGTACGAGCAGCGCCGCGACATGTTGTGGGCGGATTTCTCCGGGGGTTCCGGGCACGGCGTGGTCGTCGGTGGCCCGCAGTCCGGCAAGTCGATGATGCTGCGCACCATGGTGATGTCCATGGCGCTGACGCACACCGCGGAGGAGGTGCAGTTCTACGGGCTGGACTTCGGTGGCGGCACACTGGCTTCGCTTGAAGGCCTGCCACACGTCGGCGGCGTGGCCGGCCGCTTGGACCCGGACAAGGCGCGCCGGATGGTCGCGGAGCTGACCGGGCTCGTTGCCGAGCGTGAGCAGCGCTTCCGGGACATGGGCGTCGACTCGATGGGAGAGTTCCGCAACCGCAAGCGGCGTGGCGACGTCTCCCCCGAGCAGGATCCGTTCGGGGACGTGTTCCTGCTTGTGGACGGCTGGCTGAACTTCCGCCAGGAATTCGAGTCGCTCGAGATGCAGGTGCTGAACCTGGCCTCGCAGGGGTTGTCGTACGGCGTGCACATCATCGTCGCGGCGAATCGCTGGGCCGAGATGCGGCCGGCGTTGAAGGATCTCATCGGCACCCGGTTCGAGCTGCGCCTCGGTGATCCGAGCGAGTCCGACGTGGACCGCCGGGTCGCGGTGAACGTGCCGGCTGGCCGGCCGGGACGCGGTTTGGCCAGGGACAAGCTGCATTTCCTTACCGGCCTGCCACGGGTGGACGGATCGAGCGACGACTCCACCGTTGGTGCCGGCGTGCAGGACGCGGTGGCCAAGATCTCGCAATCTTGGCGTGGCCGGCACGCCCCGCCGGTGCGGCTGCTGCCCGAGGTCATGCCGTACGATGAGGTCCTTGCCCAGGATCAGTACCGCAACACCAAGCTGATCCCGATCGGCGTGAACGAGGAAGCGCTCGCCCCGGTCTACCTCGACTTCGACGCGGAGCCGCATTTCGTGGCGTTCGCCGACGGCGAGGCCGGGAAGACGAACCTGCTGCGCAACGTGGTGCGCGGGATCATGGATCGGTACACCCCACAGGAAGCGCTCGTGCTGCTGGTCGACTACCGGCGCACCATGCTCGGCGTGATCAACACCGATCATCTGCTCGCGTATGCGGTGACCGGTAACCAGCTGAAGGACATGATCAACGATGTGCGCGGCTCGATGGAGCGGCGGTTGCCTGGCCCGGACGTGACCCAGGAGCAACTGAAGAACCGCTCGTGGTGGTCGGGGCCGGAGTTGTTCGTGATCGTGGACGACTACGACCTGGTCGCCACCCAGAGCGGCAACCCGTTGCAGCCGATCGCCGAGTTCATGCCGCAGGCCAAAGACGTCGGCTTGCACGTGATCGTCACCAGGCGCACCGGTGGCGCCGCGCGCGCCACGTACGACCCGGTGATCGGTAAACTGAAGGAAATCTCCAGCCCCGGTCTGGTGATGAGCGGTAGCAAGGACGAGGGCCAACTGTGGGGCACGGTGAAACCGTCGGTGCAGCCACCCGGTCGCGGCACGCTGATCAGCCGCAAGACTGGCCAGCAGCTGATGCACGTGTCCTGGATCCATCCCGAGTAGTGGCTACCCACGTCCCGCCGCCCGGCGCCCCCCGCATTACCGCGTTTAGCGGGCTAACCGCGGTTATGGCGCGGGCAGGGGTCGGTGCCGTGCGGTGTGGCCTCGGGAGTGAGGGGTTCGCGCGTTGACGTTGCGGGTGGCTGTCGACTTCGGGACGTCGAGCACGTGTGTCGCCGTGTCGATGCGCGGCCAGGAACCGCAAGCCGTGGTGATCGACGGCGCACCGTTGATGTCGTCGGCGGTATACGCGGCACCGGACGGCACGCTGTTCGTCGGCCAGGAGGCGGAACGGCAGGCCGCCGTCGATCCGTCCCGCTACGAACCGCATCCGAAACGGCGCATCGACGAGGGCGAGCTGCTGCTCGGCGATACCGTGCTACGGGTGCCCGACGTGGTACGCGCGGTCCTCAAGCGCGCGGTGGACGAGGCGCGGCGGGTGGCGGGCGACGCCGAGGTCAAGCTGCTGGTGCTCACCCACCCCGCAGACTGGGGCGCGATTCGCGGGCGGGTGCTACGGCAGGCGGCCAACGGGCTCGCCGAAGACATCGTGCTGGTGCCCGAACCGGTCGCGGCCGCGGTGTTCCACGCCGCCACGTTCACCCCCGCGCAGACCGGCGACCAACGAACCGTCGAGGTCAACGCGCAGCCAGGCGAGACCCTCGCCGTGCTCGATCTGGGTGGGGGAACGGTCGACGTCAGCGTGGTGCGCCGCGCACAAGGGGGTGCCGATCCCGCCGCGGCACGTCGGGGCGGTTTCCAGGTGCTCGCGACCCGTGGCGACCCCAGCTTCGGTGGCGCGGATATCGACCAGGCGCTGCTCGAGCACGTCGGCGGCAGGGTGTCCGGTGCGGACGGTGACGCGTGGCAGCAACTGGTCGAGGGCAGGGAACTGCCGGACCGGCGTCGCCGGCGCGTGCTACGGCAGGACGTGCGTGGCGCCAAGGAAACCTTGTCCAGGCACGCGTACACCGACGTGCCGATGCCACCGCCGTTCGCCGACGCGCACGTCACCCGCGCCGATCTGGAGGAGCTGATCTCCGAGCCGCTCGCGCGGGCCGCCGAGATGACCTCGTCCGCGATCGCCGACGCGAACCTGCGGCCGAAGCAGCTGACCGCGATCTTCCTGGTCGGCGGTTCGAGCCGGATTCCCATGGTCGCGCGGCTGGTGCACGGCCGGACCGGGGTCATGCCAACCACGCTCGACCAGCCGGAGACGGTTGTCGCACGGGGCGCACTTCGCGCGGTCACCATCGACTCGGACCGCTCCGGCGGCCTGCCAGGCGCGCGGCCGCACGGGCCACCCGCCCGCCCGGCTCCATCGGTGCCCGCCGGTCAGCAGGGGCAGGCAGGCCAGCAAGGGCCAGCCCCCCGGCCCGGCCAACCTGGACAACCCCCGTCCGGCCCGCCCGGACAACCACGGCCGCCCGGTCAGCACGCCCCCCAGGCAGCGGTGCTCGCCGGCCAACGACCCGCCGGGCCGCCGGGACGGGCCGGCCCGCCGCCGTACCAGCAGGACGGTCCGACCCACCGGATGGCGGGCTACCCCGCGCGAAGTGAGCCCGGCCAGCGCGGCGGCAAGACATCCTCGAAGGTTCCGTGGCTGATCGGCGGCGCCGTGCTGCTGCTCGCGGCGATCGCCACCACCCTGCTGGTCGCGTTCAGCGGCGACGAGCAGCCGCGAGGCCAGAACTCGTCGAACACGAAGAATGCCGCCCCGGACGACAACCAGCTCGCTCAGTATCAGTATCGATTCTCGTACCCCAAAGATTGGGCGCATGCCGGCGGCGACGCGCAGAAACGGAAGGTCGAGCTCCGGCCAACCGACGCGCTCCGTGGTCTCGATACGGTCATCGTGCAGGAGTTCCCGCTCAATTACGACACGTCGAACGCCCGGGGAAGGGTGGTCGACGAATTGCGCGGAAAGGTCGCCAGTGCCGGCCCTGATTACAGTGGATTCAAGAAGAACGCGCGCTACGTCGGCCGGGAATTCGTGTATTACCAGCAGCGGATCGACGGCGGAAAAGTCGATTGGTATGTGCTTTTCAAGGGGCCGACGCAGGTAAGTATCGGATGCCAGTACAGCCGGGGACAGGAACCCAAGGTTCGGCGAGCCTGTGACCGCGTCGCCAGCACGCTTGCCATTGTGAATTAGCGGTCCTTGGCGCGAATCTGGTGTAGCGAATGATTCCCCATCGCGAGTGGTTACGGGGTGCTCAGTGGCACGTCGCTACCCGAACGGGTGAGCCCGAAGGGACCTTTTCGCACTAGCGAATCTTTGCTCCGGATCGGCATTCTGCGGCCGCCCGCCCCGTTCCCTTGCCTGTCACGATTACGAGAATCCGCTGGTCGAAAGGTGATTTCGAGTCGGGCATCCGGCGATCGCACCCGCGCCGTTCGCTCGGCCGACACCGCACGTTCTCCAGCGGGTTCCACAGGTTCCTGGCCGCGAGCGTTTACGGAGGCAACTACTTGCCGAGATCGCACGACAGGGCGGAACCGATCGTGGCAAGGTCATCGTCGTAAGAGCCGTACGAACCAAGAACGTACGAGCCAATCACCTAAGAAGGGGGCCATTACTCATGGCTGGTTTCCAGACAGGACATGCTGAACTCAAGCAGGCCGCGTCGGAGATGATGGACGGTAACTCCAACCTGCAGAACGAGCTCAGCCAGCTGGCGAACGCCGTTTCGGCCGTCGAGGGTGCTTGGAAGGGCCAGGCGCAGGCCGCCTTCCAGCAGCTGATGATGCGCTTCCAGGAGGACGCGAAGAAGCTGAACGACGCGCTGCTGAACATCTCCGAAGCGGTTTCCGGTTCGGCCGACGCCTACCAGGCGCAGGAAGAAGACGCCGCGCAGTCGGTTTCCGCGATCACCAACGCGCTCGGCTGAGCCCGTTCATTTCCGCTTGACGCATTCTGCTTTCCCACAACGCATACCGAATTTTTCTGAGAGGAAACCATGAACGAAGTTAAGGTTGATTTTGGCGCCCTCGAGGGTCTGAGTGGCGACATCGACTCCCGCAACAAGGCCGTTCAGAACCACTTGGAGACCCTGGGCAACCAGATCAAGAAGCTGGAGGGGATCTGGGAAGGTTCCGCCAACGAGGGCTTCCAGGCGCAGAAGACTCAGTGGTTCACCTCGGCCGACGACCTGAACCAGGTGCTGGCCAAGATCGCCGTCGCGGTGAAGACCGCCAACGAGAACTACGGCACTACGGAAGGCGCCAACGCCAAGCGCTTCGGTGGCTGAAACTGGGCTACTGGTAAGTACCCCCGGGCCAACCCGGGGGTACTTTTTTGTCCGCACGAACGCCTGCTGCCCGCGGTGGCTACGCTGCCGCCGAGGCCGCTGGCCGGCCGCTAAACCGGGGGCCGCTTTGACCCTCTGTTCGCGCACCGGGTACATTTCTAAGTCGTTGTGCACGCCAGGCTGCTCACGTGACGTGGGTCGTCGCGCTCGGCGAACAGCCAGGCCCCGCACGCCGCATCCAGACGCATGTGACTATGAGGTAGACCCTTGCCCACGTACAGCCCGAAGCCCGGCGACATCAACCGCGCCTGGCACGTGATCGACGCCGAGGACGTTGTGCTCGGCCGGCTCGCGACGCACGTCGCGAACCTGCTGCGCGGAAAGCACAAGCCGACCTTCGCCCCGCACGTGGACACCGGTGACTTCGTCATCATCGTCAACGCGGAAAAGGTGGCGCTGACCGGCCACAAGCGCGAGCAGAAGCTTGCGTACCGGCACAGCGGCTACCCTGGTGGGCTGCGCAGCAATACGTTCGGTGAGCTGCTGGAGAAGCGCCCCGCCCGGCTGGTCGAGAAGGTCGTGAAGGGCATGCTGCCGAAGAACAAGCTGGGCCGTGCCCAGGGTCGCAAGCTCAAGGTGTACGCCGGCCCTGAGCACCCGCACGCCGCGCAGCAGCCAAAGCCGTTTGAGATCACCAAGGTCAGCCAGTGAGCGAGGAACAGTCTGTGACCACTCCCGACATCGACGCCGCCGGGACTGTCGAGGAAACTCCGGTGCCGCGTGTGGCGCGGAGCACCTCGGAGACCGCGCAGACAGTCGGCAGGCGTAAGCAGGCCGTGGTCCGGGTACGGATGGTGCCCGGCACCGGCGGCTTCAAACTGAACGGCAAGAGCCTCGAGGACTACTTCCCGAACAAGGTGCATCAGCAGCTCGTCCGCGAGCCCCTGGTCACCGTGGAGAAGCCGGAATCTTTCGACGTATTCGCCAACCTGACCGGCGGTGGCACCACCGGTCAGGCAGGTGCGCTTCAGCTGGCGATCGCTCGGGCGCTGGTCGAGCTGGACAGCGACGACCGCCCCGCGCTGAAGAAGGCCGGCTTTCTGACTCGGGACGCTCGCGCCAAGGAACGTAAGAAGTACGGCCTGAAGAAGGCCCGCAAGGCGCCCCAGTACAGCAAGCGCTGATCTTCTTCCAGCCAGATAAACGGGAGCAGTCATCCGTCCGGCGGGTGCTGCTCCCGTTTGCTTTCGATGGGGGTCTGCGAGCCTGTTGTCGGGCCGGAGCACAACTGCTGTCGCAGAGGAGGTCCCAGTGTCGCGGCTATTCGGCACCGACGGGGTTCGCGGCCGAGCGAACGCCGATCTGACCCCGGAATTCGCGTTGTCGATCGCCCTGTCGGCCGCGCGCGTGCTCGCCGCCGAGGAAGGCCGCACGCTTGCCGTGGTTGGCCGGGATCCGCGGGCCAGCGGGGAAATGCTGGAAGCCGCCGTGGTAGCCGGGCTGACCTCGGCGGGAGCGGACGTGCTGCGGCTCGGGGTGCTGCCAACGCCCGCGGTCGCGCAGCTGACGGCCGAGCTGGACGCGCATCTGGGCGTGATGATTTCCGCCTCACACAACCCGATGCCGGACAACGGGATCAAGGTATTCGCCGCCGGCGGTCACAAGCTGCCCGACGCGCTGGAAGATCGGATCGAGGCCGGCCTGGGCGCGGTCGTCGACCGCCCGATCGGCGGTGCCGTCGGACGCGCGTATGACGTGCCGGATGCGTTGGATCGGTACGTCGAGCACCTGCTGAAGGCGACGCCGCACCGGCTTGACGGGCTGCGTGTGGTGGTGGACTGCGCGAACGGCGCGGCGTGGGCCGCGGCTCCGAGGGCCTACCGCGAGGCGGGCGCGGAGGTGATCGCGATCAATGCGCTGCCGGACGGGGAGAACATCAACCACGAGTGCGGGTCCACGCATCTGGATCCACTGCGCGAAACAGTGCTCGCGGAGAAAGCCGACCTGGGCATCGCGCACGACGGGGATGCGGATCGCTGCCTCGCGGTGAGCGCGGACGGTGACGTCGTCGACGGCGATCAGATCATGGCCGTGTTGGCGCTCGCTCTGCACGAGGCCGGCGAGCTGGCCGCGGGCACGCTGGTCACGACCGTGATGAGCAATCTAGGGCTGCGCTTGGCGATGAAAGAGCACGGCGTCGAGCTGCGCACCACCGCGGTGGGGGATCGGTACGTGCTCGAAGAGCTACGCGGCGGCGGGTTCTCGCTCGGCGGCGAGCAGTCCGGGCACGTCGTGCTGCCCGAGTACGCGACGACCGGGGACGGGCTGCTGACCGCGCTGCGGCTGATGGGTCGGGTGGCGTCGGCAAGTTCCCCGCTGGCATCGCTGGCCGGCGTGATGCGGCGGCTGCCGCAAGTACTGGTGAACGTATCGGTGGCCGACAAGGCGGCGGTGTCGTCCAACGCCGAGGTCAGCGAGGCCGTCGCCGCCGTGGAAGCGGAGCTGGGCGAGACCGGGCGAGTACTGCTGCGGCCGTCGGGCACCGAACAGCTCGTGCGGGTGATGGTGGAAGCACCGTCCGAGGACGTCGCACGGGCGGCCGCCGGCCGGCTGGCCGAGGTCGTGTCCGCCGCCCGCTAGCGCACCCAATTACCGCGTTTAGCGGGCTAAACGCGGTAATACGAGAGGCGGGAGGGGCTGGTGCTGTCAGTGTGGTCAGTGTTGTGGCGTTTGGTTGGCGTTTGGCGTTGGCTGGGTGAAGGCGTTGGCGTTGGCTGGGTGAAGGGCTGGCGTTCGGCTTGCCGTTCTGTGGTCGCGTGGCAGGCTGACGGTATGTGTGCGGGCGCAGCCGTTCAGCGATCAGGCGAGGCGAGGCGGCGAACGAGCGGTCACACGCCGATCCGTGCTGCCCAGGCTCACAGCGTGCGTGTCTCGCTAGATTGTCCGGAGGTGACGGCACCCGAGCGTGCTGAACCGCGTCGTAGCTGAAGGAATCTCGTTTGACACAGCGAGGGTGAGGGGGAAGCGATGTCGGGCGGTCCAAGCCACGGCTCGAGCCGGATGGAGACGGAGTCCGTCGGAATGGTCGCCGAGGAGTTCGGGAAGTTCTCCGAGGCCCTGCAGCAGTCGGCGACGTATGCCGGCGACTCGCAGGCGAAGCAGGAGCATTTCGGTGGCCTTCCGGAGACGCTGAGCGTCGGAAACGACGTCATCGGCATCGTGCAAACACTCGCGAAATCGCTTGGCTACGTCGCGCGATTCACCGACAACACGCGCCAAGCCTTGATGCAATCGGCCGGGCTTGTCGACAACACGGATCAAGATTCGGCGCGGAATCTGAATCGGCAAGGCGGGGGAATCTGATATGTCGGGGGTTTCCGAAGCAGCGAACTCGATCGCGGAGATCGTTTCCGAAAGCCCTCCGGACGTCAACACCGACGACAACGGAAAGAACACCCTCGCCCGATTGCAGAAGCTGCGCGAGATGCTGTCGGCACGTCAAATGGGGTTCCTGTACAACAGGTGGCGACAAAATTCCTTCGCGCGCGGTGGCTGGGACCAGGAGCCGTTCGGCAACAAGAACGAGGACAACGAACAACTCGCCCAGCTAGAAACGCTCAATTGGGGGCTCCTGTGGGGACTGCGCGGCCGCGCAGCCAACATGGCGAAAACCGGGGAGCAGATCGGCAACGGTTTCCGGCAAGCTAAATCCGCACTGGGCGCGGTATGGGAAGGTGACGCCGCCGACGCCGCTTTCACCAAGTTCGACGACGTTCTCAGCGGTGCGGGTACCTACACCGACACGAATACGCGGCTCGCGGGGGCGTTGCAGGGATACTGGCAGGCAACCCGTCCGCCAGTCCGCGATCTCGGTGAATTCGGTTCCGGGGCGCAGCGGGGCGGCAAATTCGTCGACATCTACAAGAATGAAGACGATTCGGCACGCGCTGGGCGAAGCTCGATCATCGACAAGTTCGAGCAGATCGCCGGCATGGGATTCGCCAACCTGCAGGCCTGCATCAAGTATGCCGCCTGGTACGGCAGCGCATCCGCGGATGGGCTGTTCGAGCCGACCGGCGCGCCGGTTCCCATGAATTTGGGCAGCTCATTGAGGGACGCCAGGATTTTTCGGGTCGGCTCCCCACTCGATTTCCCCATCGGGCCCAGGTTCGAAACTTTTCCCGAGGGGCTTCAATTTCTTTCCGAGCTCGTCAACGAGGTCGCCTGGCTCGATGATCTGTGTCAGCAGTACAACGACACGGTCAAAGAGTTTCGTGACCGGATAAGAACGGCATACCAAACGGTCGAGGACGCCGCCCAGAAACTCAGCGGTGAGCTGGACGGACTCCGATACGGGACGAGCGAATCGAACCGCGCCGATCCATTCGCGAAGCTCAAGCCCCCGGAGCCCAAGGAGGAGAAGGCTCCCCGCGACGAGCGTCCGCGGCAGAACCAGCAGCCGGCAGATACCGGATCACCACAACAGAGCACCGGCGGCCAGCCACAAAGCACGGGTGCGCAACCGGCCGCGACCGGGCCGACGCCGTCACCCGCGGCTACGCCTGCCGCCGGAATGGATCCGACGGCCGCGGCCCGGCAGGCCGGAATCGACCCGGCCAGCGGCCAGCCGATGTGGCCCGATCAGCCGGGCGTCACCCCGGCAACGGGTCAGCCGATCGACGGCGCACCAGCCGGGCAACCGCAGTCGGAGAAGATGACCATCGAGGACGGTGGCCGCAAGATCACCATGGAGAGCCCGGTCGGCGCCGAGACGATGACGTTGACCTTCGACGACGGCACCGGCGCTCCTCAGACCTACGAGATGGACTTCGGGACGGAGTCCCCGGCGACGGCGACCGGGAGTCCCGGTGTCGACCACGCCGCGGGAGCCCAGCCCCCCGCTGAGCCACCCGACGGGCCCGCCGGTCAGGGGCAAGCGGGTCAGGGTCAAGTCGATCAGGGCCAAACCGGCCCGGCAGTGGCCGCCGTGCGGCACGCCCAGGCCGGACCGGACGGCAAGGTCGTCTTCGACGGGCCGATGACGGTCACCGGCGAGCGGACACCGGATGGCGTCAAGATCACCCTGGACGACGGGGCGGGATCGCCCAAGACGTACACGTTGAGCGGCGACCCGGAATCGGCCGGCACGCCGGGCGGCCAGGGCCAGCACCCCGATGCCGGCACCCCGGGTGGCCAGGGTTCGCACCCCGACGCCGCGCAGCCGGCCGGCGGCTCCAGCCAGACCACCACCCCCCAGGCGGTCGGCTTCGAGCAAGGCGGTGAGTCGGCCAAGGGCTTCACGCCCGCGGGGCACGCACCCGCCGGCGCGAGTCTCGGCGATGCGGGCGGGCCGCACGTCGGCACCGTCCCGTCGGGCACCGGCGGAACCCAGCACGGCCAGCCGAGCGGCGCGGGGCTTGGCGACCCTGGCTCCCAGCCGGCGCACGGCCCCGGCGACCCCGGTGTGGCGGACGACGCGGCCGGCGGGCAACCGGACACGCCTGGGCAGCGCGGCCCGGATGCCGTCGGCGGTGCCGACGACGGTGCTCCGAGCCTGTGGCGCGCCATCGGCGACGTGCTCGACGATATGGGCGACGAAGCAGGGCAGGCAGACCGAGATTGGCAGAACGGCAGCCAGCAGGGTCGCTGACAGAAAGCTCAAGGTGCACGCTTCATGCTTGACGAACAGGATCCACTCTTCCGGGCGGCAATGGCGCCGTTCGAGGAGAACATCGCGGCCTACCGCGCGGCCGCGGAACGCATCGACGAAGAGTACCAACAGAAGGCCGCGGAGTTCCAGCAGCATGTCGAGAACCGCGACAAGGAGCTCGCCGAAACCGTGGAAAGGGCGATAACCGAGGCACGGGAGCAACAGGAGCAGGGCACGGAGCAATCGCCGGCTGGTCAAACCCCGGATAACCCGTGGATGGCGTCCCGGCAGGAGCAATCCAAGCACTACTCCTTCGATGCCGGCGACGACCGTGGTGCCCAGCCGGCGGCGGCCGGTGCGCCAACGCCGCCACTCGGCTTCGCCGTGGCACCGCTGCCCGGTGCCGTGCTCGCCCCGGAGCCAGGGCCGCCGGTGCCGCAACCCGCCGGCCCGGTTTTCTCATTCGGCGCTGATGCCGAAGACATCGAGCAGCCCGAGGGTGTCGAGGAAGCCGACGAGATCGACGAGCAGGCCGCGACCCCGCCGCCCCGTCCGGCGCCGCGGCGCGTCGCCCGTCCGGTGGCCCCGGACGACGATGATGACTTCTCGAACCAGAGCTGGCTGCGCTGAAGAAGCTCAGAACCAGAGCTGGCTGCGCTGAGCGAGCTCAGGCGCCGACCAGCTCGCCTTGCGAGTAGGCCACGGCGGCGCCCTTCACGCCCTCCTCGAGCAACGCTCGGTAGTCCTTGCTCACCCCGAGAGCGTCCAGGAAGAACGCGGTGAACAGTGCGCGGGTCAGCCGCTGCGTCCGGTGCTCGCCCTTGCCCTGCAGCAACATCTGGCTCCAGTGCACCCCTTCGGTCACGCCGAGATGGGTGGCCTTGGCCAGGGTGCGTAGCCGCACCGGCCCCCGCCACGCACGCGCGATCGCTTCGGCGTTTCCGACGGCGGGTGCCACCAGGTCGTTCTCGGCGGCGAGGTGCAGCGCGGGCATGGCGCAACCGCGGGCCGCTTCGGTGGCGGGCGGCATGGTCTGCGCGGGCGCGACCGTGGCGACCCCACGAACCCGGGTGTCGTCGGCGGCCGCGAGCACGGCAGCCCCTCCACCGATCGAATGTCCGGCCACGCCGAGCCGATCCGCGTCCACGCTGATCCCGCCGTCCCCGAGGCGCACGCCGACGCACACGTCCAGCGCGGTGCGCAGATCCGCGGCGAACAGCCGGTGCGAGGGCAGCGGTCCGCGATGTGTCGCGGGCGCGGCCACCACGATTCCCCAGGACGCGAGGTGCCGCAGCAGCGCGCGATACCGCCCGGGTGGCTGCAACCAGCCGTGCCCGAACGCGACCGCGGGGAGCCCGAGCCCAGCGCGGGGCGTGTACACCAACCCCGGCATGCCGATCAGTGCCAGGTCGCCGCGGCGCACCTCGTGCGGGCCAGGGTGGCTGAGCTCCTCGAGCACGTACTTGGCCTTGCGTGCCATGCATGCAAGGTAGCCGATCGGGCTCAGGAACACCTGCCGGGCGTGGCTACCCTGGTCCGCGTGTGCGGAATCGTGGGTTACGTGGGGCACCGTCCCGCGCTGGATGTCGTGGTCAACGGGCTGAAACGGCTGGAGTACCGGGGTTACGACTCGGCTGGTGTCGCGATCGGAACCGGCGAGCACCTCGCGATGGAGCGCAAGGCCGGCAGGCTGGCCAATCTCGAAGCACAGCTGGACGCCGTCGGCCGCGCCCGGTTCGCCGGCACCTCCGGCATGGGGCACACCCGCTGGGCGACTCATGGTGCGCCTGTGGACCGCAACTCGCATCCACACAGCGACACGGCCGGGGTGATCGCCGTGGTACACAACGGAATCATCGAGAACTTCGCTGAGCTACGCGCCGAGTTGGAGTCCAGGGGCGTCGAGATGGCCAGCGACACGGACACCGAAACCACCGCACATCTCATCGCGCTGGCCTACACCGAGGGTGAGACCAAGGCCGATCTCGCGGCGAGTGTGCGGGCCGTGGCCCGCCGGCTGGAGGGCGCGTTCACGCTGGTGATCACCCACGCCGAGGTGCCCGACCTGGTGGTCGCGGCGCGCCGTTCGTCCCCGCTGGTGGTCGGTGTCGGCGCCGGTGAGCACTTCGTCGCCTCGGACGTCGCGGCCTTCATCGAGCACACCCGCGAAGCGGTGGAGCTCGGCCAAGATCAGGTCGTGACGATCACCCGGGACGGGTACGCGGTGACCGACTTCCACGGCGAACCGGCCAGTGCGAAACCCTTCACGGTGAGCTGGGATCTTGCCTGCGCCGAAAAGGGTGGGCACGAGTACTTCATGCTAAAGGAGATCGAGGAGCAGCCCGAGGCGCTGGCCAACACGATGCGCGGGCATTTCGGCAACGGGCGCGTACTGCTCGACGAGCAGCGGATCTCCGAGCAGGATCTTCGCGACGTGGACAAGGTGTACGTGGTCGCCTGCGGGTCCGCGTATCACTCCGGCCTCGTCGCCAAGTACGCGATCGAGCACTGGTGCCGGTTGCCGGTCGAGGTCGAGCTGGCGAGCGAGTTCCGTTACCGCGACCCGGTGCTCGACCGGGACACCCTGGTGGTGGCCGTGTCCCAGTCCGGCGAGACCGCCGACACCCTGGAGGCGATCCGGCACGCGCGGAGCCAGAAAGCGCGAGTGCTCGCGGTGTGTAATACCAACGGAGCGCAGATCCCCCGGGAATCCGATGCGGTGCTCTACACGCACGCCGGTCCGGAGATCGGGGTGGCCTCCACGAAGGCGTTCCTCGCGCAGATCGCCGCGAATTTCCTGGTCGGGCTGGCGCTCGCGCAGGCTCGCGGCACCAAGTACCCGGACGAGGTGGCACGCGAATTCGCCGAGCTGGAAGCGATTCCGGACGCGGTGCGGCGCGTGCTGTCCACTGTGGAGGAGATGCGGGCGCTTGGCAGACGGCTGGCCGATTCCAAGGCCGTGCTGTTCCTCGGCCGGCACGTCGGCTTCCCGGTAGCGTTGGAGGGCGCGCTGAAGCTGAAGGAGCTCGCGTACATGCACGCTGAGGGGTTCGCGGCCGGCGAGCTGAAGCACGGCCCGATCGCGCTGATCGAGGACGGCTTGCCGGTGGTCGTGGTGATGCCCTCCCCGAAGGGACGTGCCACCTTGCACGGAAAGCTGCTGTCCAACATCTCGGAGGTCCAGGCACGCGGGGCGCGCACCATCGTCGTCGCCGAGGAGGGCGACGAGAGGGTGCGCCCGTTCGCCGATCACCTGATCGAGATTCCGGCCGTGGCGACGCTGCTGCAACCGCTGGTCGCCACCGTGCCGCTGCAGGTGTTCTCCGCCGAGATTGCCAGGACGCGCGGCTACGACGTGGACAAGCCGCGCAATCTCGCCAAGTCCGTAACCGTGGAGTAGCTCGTGAGTCTTTTTCGGGGTTATAGCACCCAAAAAGACTCACGACGTGACCAGGAGGTGGCAGATGCGCGGCGCGTGGACCAGCGAGCGAGTGCGGCAGGCCGAGGAGCCGGTGCTCGCGGCGGCGCCGGAAGGCGCGTTGATGCGCCGCGCGGCGTTCGGCGTCGCGGTACATGCCACCGAGCTGCTGGCTGAACATACCGGAGCGGTGGCCGGGCGTCGGGTGGCGCTGCTGGTCGGCGCCGGCAACAACGGCGGTGACGCGTTGTGGGCGGGCGCGTTCCTGCGCCGACGTGGGGTCGCGGTGCAGGCGGTCCTGCTCGCGCCGGGCAAGACGCATGCCGCCGGGCTTGCGGCGCTGCGCCGCGCGGGCGGTCGCACGGTCGAGTCGGACGACGACGCGGACACCGCGCTCGCGGGCGCGGATCTGGTGATCGACGGCATCGTCGGGCTGGCTGCGCGCGGATCGTTGCGTCCGGACGCGGCGGCGCTGGCCGACAGGATCACCGCTCCGATTCTGGCGGTTGACATGCCGAGCGGCGTGGACACGGACACCGGTGTGACCGACGGGCCACACATCCGCGCCGAGCGGACCGTGACCTTCGGGGCCCGGAAGCCCGTACACGTGCTGAACCCGACCGCGTGCGGCAGCGTGCACCTGATCGAGCTCGGGTTGGAGCTCACCGATCCGGATATCCACACGCTTGACGCGGTGGATGTCGGGCTGGCCTGGCCGATCCCCGGACCCGCCGACGACAAGTACACCCAGGGAGTCACCGGCGTCGCGGCCGGCTCAAGCACGTATCCGGGTGCGGCGGTGCTGACCACCGGCGCGGCCGTGCTGGCAACCGCGGGCATGGTGCGCTACGCCGGGCCAGCCGCCGACCCCGTTCGCGCCCGCTGGCCCGAGGTCGTGGCCACCGGTTCGGTGGCGGACGCCGGCCGGGTACAGGCGTGGGTGACCGGCCCCGGCATCGGCACCGGTTACGAGGGGCGGCACACGTTCGAGCAGGTGCTTGGCGACGGCGTACCGGTGTGCGTGGACGCCGACGGCATCAACCTGCTCGCGCAGGCCCCCGAACTGCTCGACGCCCGCGACCCCGCGACGCCCGTGGTGCTCACCCCGCACGATCGGGAGTTCGCCAGGCTGGCAGGGGAAGCCGGGCCCGACCGGGTGGCTGCCGCGCGCAGGGCGGCCGCCGAGACGAACACCGTCGTGCTGTTGAAGGGCAACACCACGATCGTCGCCGCGCCGGACGGGCGGGTGCTTGCCAACGCGGCGCGCGGCTCGTGGCTGGCCACCGCCGGGTCCGGGGATGTGCTGTCCGGGTTGGTCGGCGCGTTGCTCGCCTCCGGGCTGGACCCGTGGCTGGCCGCGGGCTGCGCGGCGTGGCTGCACTCGCTGGCCGGCGAACTCGCCGCCAGCGGGGCGCCGACGTCGGCGTCCGGCGTGCTCGCCGCGATCCCAGCCGCGGTGCGCCGTGCCCGCCAGTCCGTGTCGGGCTAGCTCCCCATAACCGCGTTTAGCGGGCTAAACGCGGTTATGGGGAGGGGAGGGGGTGAAATTTTATCACATAATGTGTTAACAATGGCTTTATCTTCCGGTATAACGTGAGCTTGACTCGTCGAGGGCAGCGCAGCCATCGGAGGAAGCGCATGGGCAACTCGGTATCTCAACCACTCGATCGCCGTGCGGTGCTGCGGGGCGCGCTGGCTGGGGGCGCCGCCCTCGCGCTGGGCGGCGCGGCCGGGGGCTGCGCCACCCACCAGGACGCGAAGCGCATCGCGACCGACAACCGATGGCGGCAGTTCGCCGGCACGACGCTGAACTTCGTCTCGGAAAGCACCGCGCCGACGGCGGCGATCGCCGACAACCTGGATCCGTTCGTAGAGCTCACCGGCATCAGGGTCAACATCGTGACCCTCGAGCTGTCCGCGATGACCCAGAAGGTGGCGCTCGACCTCGCCGGCGGCCAATCGCAGTACCAGCTGATCTACGCGGACCCGTACAACGTGCTGGCGCCCTACTCGAAGGGCCTGGTGGACCTACGGGAACTCGCCGAAGACCCCTCGCTGCCCAGCATGGAGGGCGGCTTCGACGACTTCATCGACACCCAGTTCGACGCGGCAGGCAAGTTCGGTGACGGCGATGAGGTATTCGCGATCCCGTACGACTGCCCGACGATCATCTGGCAGTATCGCGCCGATCTGTTCGAGAAGTACCACGACCGGATGGCGGCCGACCTCGGCTTCGATCCGACACCGGGACTGGAACGCACCTGGGAGCAATACTTCAAGATCGCCAACTGGTTCACCCGCAACGCCGACGAGGTCCCGTACGGCACCGGGCACCAGGCCAAACAGCACGGCTCGCTGATGTGCGATTTCTCCAACGTGCTGTGGGCATTCGGCGGCGACTACTTCGCGGACGGCGAGCGGGTCGGCAGGTTCGGCGTCCGCGATCCCGGGCCATGCCAGCTGGCCAGCGACGAAGCGATCGCGGCCGCGGAGTTCTATCACCGACTGCTGTCCATCGCCGACCCGTCCTCGATCAGCTGGGACTGGAACGGGCTCAGCCCGGCTTTTCGCGCCGGCCGGTTCGCGATGTGCCCTGACTGGCACGAAAACGCGGCGGGCAACGAGGAGGCCTTCCCAGGCAAGATGGGCTACGCCCCACTGCCGAAAGGCCCGGCGCGCTCCGCGAACCACTACGGCGGCACCGGAATCTCGATCAGCGCGAACACCCTGCCGAACGAGCGCAAGGCGGCCTGGCTGTTCGTAGTCTGGTCGACGTCGGTACGCACCCAGCTGGACGGGCTGAAGAGCGAGGTCGGCGGCGGCACGCCGACCAGGGAGTCGGTCTACGGGCTGCCGGAGGTCAAGGCGGCCGAGCGGCGCCCTTCGAAGATGCCGAACATCCTCACCGCACCAACCATGCGGCAGGCATGGGCGCCGGAGAACATCGGGCTCCGGCCGAAGATTCCGATGTGGAACGAGTGCGAGACCACGATCTACACCCAGCTTTCCCGGATGCTCGCGGGCGAACTGTCCCCGGCTGACGCCATGCGGGAGGCCGCCACCCGCATCGACCGGATCACCGAACGAGGGTGGGTGTCCTGATGACCACCACACTGGAAACGCCACCGCGCACCGATCCGCCCCGCCCGACGCGGCGCCGCCCCCGGCTCGGGTTCTCCGCCGGCATGATGGCGCCCGGTATCGTGCTGCTCGCGATCCTATCCATCGTGCCGTTGCTGACCATCATCGCGATGAGCTTCAGCCGGGTTCGGCTGCTGGGTGGCGTTGGCTTCGACGGTGCCGGCCTGACCTACTGGGTCCGGCTGTTCACCGACATCGACCTCGCGATGCAATGGGTCCGCACCATCGTGTTCTTCGCGCTCACGGTCGGCCTCGAGATGCTGCTCGGGCTGATTTTCGCGCTGTGCCTGTGGAAACTGATGCGCGGACGCAACGCGATACTGAGCCTGTTCCTGCTGCCGATGTTCGTCGCGCCGGTGATCGTGGGGCTGCTCGGGCGCTTCCTCACCGACTCCACGTTCGGGCTGTACTCCTGGCTGCTGGGACTGATCGGCTACCAGGGGGACATCCTCGGCGGCCAGTACTCCGCGTTCGCCGCGGTCGTGGCGATGGATATCTGGGAATGGACCCCGTTGATCACGCTGATCGCGCTCGCCGGGCTGACCTCGGTGCCAGCCAGCGTGCGCGAGGCTGCGGCCATCGACGGCGCGAACCCCTGGCAGACTCTCCGGCACGTGATCCTTCCGTCGATCTCCGGCGTGCTGCTCGTGGCGCTGCTGATCCGCTCCATGGATGCTATTCGCTACTTCGACATCATCGCGGTAACCACCAACGGCGGCCCGGCCGACGCCACCAAGGTCGTGCCGATTCGGCTGTATGAAACGGCTTTCCGGTTCTTCGATCTCGGGTACGCGGCCGCGATCGGGCTGGTCATGCTGGCGGTGACGATCGCCATCGCGCGAGCATTCGTTGGCGTGCTGGAACGAAAGGGGCTGACCCGATGAGCCACGTCGACCGCACCCCTGGCCGCGCGAGGGTTGGTATCTTGCTGATCGTCGCGATCGGTCTACTGTGGACGCTCGTGCCACTGCTGTGGATGGCGCTGTCCTCGTTCAAATCCGCGGGAGACGTCACCGCCGCCGAACCGAAGTTGTTCTTCGAACCCACCCTGCGGAACTACCAGCGGTTGTTCAGCGGAGCGAACAACCTCGGGCCGTACATCTGGCACAGCATGCTCGCCGCCGGCATCTCCTCGGTGCTCGCCCTCATCGTTGGCACGATCGCCGGCTACGGCCTGTCGACCACCCGGATGCGCGGCAAGAAACACGTCGCGTTCTGGATCATCTCCACGCGCATGGCACCGATCGCGGTCGTGGTGCTGCCGCTGTTCCTGCTGTTCCGTGGCGCCGGCCTGATCGACAGCATCCCCGGCCTGGTGCTGGCGTACCTCACCTTCAACCTGCCGTTCGCGATCTGGCTGATGAGCGCGTTCTTCACCGAGGTGCCGGCGGCGCTGCAGGAATCCGCCCTTGTCGAGGGATGCACCCGCTGGCAGGCGTTCTGGCACGTGGTGTTGCCGCTGACCAAATCCGGGCTGGTCACCACCTTCGTGTTGTGCCTGGTGTTCTCCTGGAACGACTACGCGTTCGCGCTGGTGTTCGGCGGTCCGAACTCCCAGACGCTGCCCATCGCCGCGGACCAGCTGGTCACCCAGACCGGGATCGACTGGGGACAGCTGACCGCCATTGGCACCATCGTGGTGTTGCCCATGATGCTTGCTGGACTGGCCGTTCGCCGCTGGTTGGTGACCGGCCTGACGTTGGGAGCGGTGACTGGAGAATGACGACGGTCCCGGAGACGATGCGGGCATCGGTACTGCGCGGCACCGAGGACATCGCCTGCGAGCGCCGCCCGGTGCCGCGGCCGGGCCCGCACGAAGTGCTGATCCGGGTGGACGCGGTTGGCACCTGCGGTTCGGACGTGCACTACTTCGAGCACGGGCGGATCGGCGACTTCGTGGTGACCGGCCCGCTGATACTCGGCCACGAACCGGCCGGAACGGTAGTCGCCAGGGGTTCGGAGGCCACCCGGCACGAGATCGGGCAGCGCGTGGCCATCGAACCCGGGGTGCCGTGTATGAGGTGTACCGAATGTCGGGTTGGGCGTTACAACTTATGTCCTGACATGAGGTTTTATGCGACACCGCCCATCGACGGCGCGTTCAGCGAGTACGTGGTGCAGCACGAGGAGTTCAGCTACGCCGTACCGGACACCATGTCCGACGAGGCCGCTGGGCTGCTCGAGCCGCTGTCCGTCGGGGTGTGGGCGTGCTGGAAATCGCGGGTCGGCCCGACCAGCAGGGTGCTGGTCACCGGCGCCGGCCCGATTGGGCTGGTGGCCACCCAAACCGCCCGCGCGCTCGGCGCCCGCGAGGTCGTGGTGACCGACGTGAACCCGTACCGGCTGCGGGTGGCCCGCGAGCTCGGCGCCACCGGCACCATCGACGTCGGTGGCACCGGCCTCGCCGAATCCGGGTACCAACCGGACGTGCTACTGGAGTGCTCCGGGTACGCCCCTGCCGTTCCGGATGCGGTGCGGCAGGTCGGCCGGGCCGGTCGGGTGGTGCTGGTCGGCATGGGCGGGGACGAGGTGACGCTGCCGCTGGCTCACGTGCAGGGTTTCGAGATCGAGGTGACCGGCACGTTCCGCTACGCCAACACCTGGCCGACCGCGATCGCGCTCGCTGGTTCCGGCGAGGTGGATCTCGACCGGCTCGTGACGCACCGCTTCGGGCTGGATCAGGTGGAGCAGGCGCTGCGAAACGCGACAACCGACCAGACCGCGATCAAAGCCGTTGTGCGGCCTCAGGAATGAGCTCGCGCAGAGCGCGGCCACCGGAAGCGGTCGTCGAGGAGCGAAGGCAGGACGTGCTGCGGCACGTCATCGAGCACGGCGAGGCGCGGATCGACGAGCTCGGCGAACGGTTCGGTGTCAGCCTGATGACCATGCACCGCGACCTGGACGACCTCGCCGAGCGTGGGCTGCTCCGCAAGCTACGCGGGAAGGTCGCCGCGTTTCCCGCGCTCACCATGGAAATCGCCGCGCGTTTCCGGGAAGGGCTGCACCTGACGGAAAAGGAAGCGCTCGGTGCCGCTGCGGTCGGGGAGATCTCGGCTGGCCAAACGGTTTTCGTTGACTGCTCCACCACGGTGTTCCCGCTTGTCAACCGGATGCGTGAGATCGAGCCGCTTACCGTGGTCACCAACTCGCTGCGCGTCGTGCGGATACTCGGGCCGTGCCAAGGAATCGAGACCGTGCTGATCGGCGGTCGGTACAACAACGAATTCGATTCTTGCGCCGGCCCTGACGTCGTCGACGCGCTCGGCGACATCCGCGCCGACGTCGGGTTCATCTCCGCCACCGCGGTCGCGGGTGGCCGGTTGTTCCATCCAGTGCAGGACTACGCGGCACTGAAGAACGCCGCACGTGGCTCGGTGCATCGCAACGTGTTACTTGTCGACCATTCGAAGTTCGGCAAGACGGCCACCTACGCGCACGGCGAGGTCAGCGACTACGACCTGGTGATCGTGGACAGCCGGACGCCAGAGGACGAGATCGACGCGATGATCGAGCTGGGGGCCGCGGTCCGGGTCGTCGCGCTCGAGGAAACGGCAAAGGAGGAGTAGCGATGCGTGCGGTTGTCATCGAGGAACCCGGAACCGTTCAAGTGTCCACTATGGACGACCCGGCGCCAGGGGCCGGCGAGGTCGTCGTCGAAGTATCCGCGTGCGGCATCTGCGGCACGGACATTCACATCGTGGACGGGGAATTCGCGCCGAGCCCGTACCCGATCGTGCCGGGACACGAGTTCGCCGGCACGGTCACCGCGGTGGGGGCCGGCACCACCCGGCTGCGGGAAGGCGACCTCGTGGCTGTCGATCCCTCGCTGTTCTGCGGGACCTGCCACTACTGCTCTATCGGGCACGGCAACCTGTGCGAGCGCTGGGGAGCCATCGGGGTTACCAAGAATGGTGCGTGCGCGGAATACGCCCTTGCCCCCGCGGAGAACTGCTACCCGCTGCCGGACGGCGTGGGACTCACCCAGGCCGCGCTGATCGAGCCACTTTCCTGCGCGGTGCGTGGATTCGATCTGCTCCCGCGCCGCTTCGGCGAGCATTACCTGATTTACGGCGCGGGCACCATGGGGCTGCTGATGGCACAACTCGCCAGGAACGCGTGCGCCGGCTCAGTGTCCATTGTGGATCTTCAGGTCGATCGGCTGGACGTCGCGCGCAAGCTTGGTGTGGACGCGGCAGCGACCCGTGCGGACGACTTCGATCGGCCGCAGGGGTGGGAGGTGGTTATCGACTGCACCGGGGTGATCGCCGCGATCGAGGACGCGCTCACCCGGGTCCGCCGGGGCGGGACCTACCAGCAGTTCGGGGTGGCACCGGCCGACGCGACGGCCACATTCTCGCCGTTCCGGGTGTACAACGACGAGATCACCATCGTGGGCAGTATGGCCGTGCTGCACAGCTACGGCCGTGCCGTCGAGCTGATGGGGCGTGGCGTGATCGATGCGGACACCATGATCAGCCACGCGTTCACACTTGACGACTATCCTCGTGCGTTGGAGACGTTCCGCGCGAGTGGGGGACGCAAGCTGCAGGTGAGGCCGCGGTCATGAACCAGCAATCCCTGGTGGCCGGGGTGGATTCATCCACCCAGGCAACGAAAGTCGTGGTGTGCGACGCGCGCACCGGAGCCGTGCTGCGAACCGGGCGCGCGGATCACCCGGACGCCACCGAGGTACACCCGCAGGTGTGGTGGGAAGCGCTGACCGCGGCCACCGACGGGATCCTGGACGGCGTCGAGGCGATCGGGATCGCCGGCCAGCAGCACGGGATGGTTACCGTGGATTCCGGCGGCGAGATCGTTCGGCCCGCGTTGTTGTGGAACGACACCAGATCCGGCGAGGCGGCAACGCGGCTGACCGGGGAGCTCGGCGGCGAGGCCTTCTGGGCGGAAACCGTGGGATCGGTGCCGGTTGCCAGCTTCACCGTCACCAAGTTGCGCTGGATGGCCGAGCACGAACCCGCACTGGCGGACCGGGTCGCTCGCGTGCTGCTGCCGCACGACTGGCTGACCTGGCGGCTGCTCGGGCGGCCGGATGAGGCGGTCACCGACCGCGGCGACGCTTCCGGTACCGGGTACTTCTCCCCGGCGACCGGCAAGTATCGCGACGATGTGCTGTCCCGTGCGTTCGGCGGACGCGCGCCCCGGTTGCCGAAGGTTCTCGGCCCCACGGAACCCGCAGGGCGTACGGCGGACGGTGTACTGGTCTCCGCGGGCACCGGCGACAACATGGCCGCCGGTCTCGCGCTGGAACTCGGCGCCGGCGACGTGGTGGTCTCGCTCGGCACCAGTGGCACGGTGTTCGGTGTCTCGGAGGCCGCCACCGCGGACCCGACCGGGGTGGTCGCCGGATTCGCCGACGCCACCGGACGGTTTCTCCCGCTGGTGTGCACGCTGAACGCCGCGCGGGTGATCTCCGTGACGGCCGAGATGCTCGGCACCGCGCTCGACGAGTTCGACGAGCTCGCGCTGGCCGCCGACCCGGGCGCCGGCGGGCTGACCTTGCTGCCCTATTTGGACGGTGAGCGCACCCCGAACCTGCCTGATGCCAACGGAAGCCTGTTCGGGCTGCGCCGGGACAACATGACGCCCGCGAACGTGGCGCGGGCGGCGGTGGAAGGCATGCTGGCCGGACTCGCGGAGGGACTGGACGCGTTGCGCGCACACGACGTCACGATTCGCCGGGTGCTGCTGATCGGTGGTGCCGCGCGGTCCGCGAGCGTGCGCGCGGCCGCGGCGTCGATTTTCGGCGTTCCGGTGACTATCCCGCCGGCAGGCGAGTACGTCGCGGTTGGCGCCGCTCGGCAGGCCGCGTGGGCGCTTGCCGGTACCGCGCAACCACCAGTGTGGCAGGGAAAACCCCTGGTGGAGCTGGGTGAACCGGGCGCGACCGAGCGGGCCGATGGCGAGCGGATCCGGCAGCGACACGCCGAGGTGCGTGCCCGCGTACACGGTGTGTGAGCGGAGAGTTGGTGGTGTCCGCCACTGCTCGTGCTCGTCACGGGCGCGTGTTGTGCAACGATGAACGGCGCTATGTCCGCTGACTCGAAATCCGCACCACCACGGCGCGCCGAGACCGTGGTGGATCTCGACGCGATCCGGCACAACGTGGCCTTGCTAGCCGGCCGCGCATCCGGCGCGGCAACCATGGTCGTGGTCAAGGCGGATGGCTACGGGCACGGCGCGGTTCCGGTCGCGCGCGCCGCGCTGGACGCGGGCGCGACGTGGCTTGGCGCCTGCTCCATGGCTGAGGCCCTCGAACTGCGCGCCGCCGGCATCCGCGCACCGGTGCTGAGCTGGTTGGACGTGCCCGGTACCGATTTCTCCGACGCGGTCGCCGCCGGTGTGGACATCTCGGTGTCCAGCCCGCGCGAGCTGCGTGCCGTTCACCAGGCGGTCGATCTGCTCGGCGGGCACGGTGCGCACATTCACCTGAAAATCGACACCGGGCTCGGCCGCAACGGTTGCCCGCCGGAGGAATGGCCGGCGCTGGTAAGGGCCGCCGCGGCGCACGAAGCCGGCCCGCATATGCACGTTCGGGCGATCTGGTCGCACCTCGCGTGCGCCGACGAGCCTGGACATCCGTCGATCGACGTGCAGGCCGAGCGGTTCGAGTGGGCCTACCGGGTGGCCCGCGAGGCTGGGCTGCATCCGTTGCGGCACTTGGCGAATTCTGCTGCCACGCTGACTCGGCCGGATCTGCACTTCGACATGGTCCGGGTCGGGATCGCGGCGTACGGGCTCAATCCCGTTCCGCAGCCGGAAAATCTGATCCCGGCGATGACATTCCGGTCCAGCGTGGCCCTCACCAAACGAATCCGTTCCGGCGAGTCCGTCTCGTATGGACACACCTGGACGACCCAGCGCGATACCACGCTCGCACTCGTGCCGGTCGGCTACGCGGACGGCGTGCCGCGCGGCCTTTCCGGCGATATGCGGGTACATCTGGCCGGCCGCAACCGGCCGGTGGTCGGCAGGGTATGCATGGACCAGATCGTGGTGGACTGCGGCGACGATCAGGTGTCCGAGGGCGAGGACGTCACCCTGTTCGGCACCGGCAAGGACGGCGAGCCAACCGCAACGGAGTGGGCCAATACGCTCGGTACCATCGACTACGAGATCGTCACTGGGATGCGGCGGCCACGGGTGACTCGCCGCTATCTGGGGGAATCCGGGTGAGCTGGTCGAAACGTGCGCTGGGGTTGGCCGGCGGCGCCGCCCTCGTCACCGGTGCCGCCGCGGGCATCATCACGAGATCGGTGCTGAAGAAGATCGGTGCGGACGCGATGGACGAAGAACCACTCGGCACGCTCCCGGCTGACCGGACGAGCATTGTGGCCGCCACCGACGGGATATCGCTGTTCGTCGAGGAGGTGGACCCGGTCGACGGCGGGCAGCCCGAGTTGACCGTGGTGTACGCGCACGGGTTCGCGCTTTCCCGCCGCAGCTGGCATTTCCAGCGTCGCGATCTCGCCGCGCTCGCGTTGCCGAGGGTGCGGCAGGTTTTCTACGACCACCGCAGTCACGGCAATTCGGAGCGTGCTTCGACCGAATCACACACCATCGATCAGCTGGGCGCCGACCTCGGTACGGTATTGCGCGCCGTGGCGCCCACCGGGCCAGTCGTCCTCATTGGACATTCCATGGGTGGCATGGCGATCATGGCGTTGGCCGAGAACGAGCCCGAGCTGTTCGCGGACCGGATTTGCGGCGTAGCGCTGATCTCCACGTCCGCGGGTGAGGTTGGCAGGCAGGGGCTGCCGCGCCCGATCCTTTCCCGGTACAACCCGGTGACCATGGGGGTGCGCGGGTTGGCAGGATGGCAGCCCGCACTCGTCGAACTCGTGCGTGCCGCCGGCGGGCAGCTCACCAGGCAGGCGGTTCGCCGGCTGGCGTTCGGCGATCGTGACGTCAGCCCGCGGCTGGTCGACTTCATGATGGAGATGCTGAACGAAACGCCGGTCAGGGTGCTCACCGAATTCGTTGGCACGCTCGGCACGCACAATCGCTATGCCGCACTCGCCGGTTTGAAACACGGCGAAACCCAGGTGATCAGCGGGGATGCCGACCTGCTCACCCGTTTCTCGCATTCGGAACGCATCGCGGCCGAGTTGCCGAACGCCGAGCTGGTACGGATTCGCGGCGCCGGGCACATGTCGATGCTCGAGCAGTACGAGCTGGTGAACAGCGCGTTGATCGATCTGCTACAACGGTGTTGCGGGGTACATCGGGACAGGGGTTTCTCGCTGCGTTGGCTACGGAAGGCGCGATGATCGACACGATCGAACTGCCGGCGCTCGACGATACTGTCCGGTTCGGACGGTCGATCGGTGGCGAGCTTCGGGCGGGCGATCTGGTCCTGCTCGCCGGCCCGCTCGGCGCCGGCAAGACCGTGCTGGTACGCGGGATCGCCGAGGGGTTGGGGGCGACGGGCAGGGTCAGCTCTCCCACGTTCGTGCTCGCGCGCGAGCATCCAGCCGGGCGGCGCCCGTCCGGCGAGCCTGGCGTTCCGCTGGTACACGTGGATGCCTACCGGTTGGGCGGCAGCCTTGACGAGCTGGACGATCTGGATCTGGACACCGAACTGGCCGAAGCGGCTGTCGTCGTGGAGTGGGGTTCGGGCAGCGCGCGGCGGCTGTCCGACGACCATCTGCTGATCACACTGGAACGCCGCGACGACGACAGCCGGATCGCCACCCTGACCGGGCACGGTTCGTGGACCACCCGGATCGCCTGGTTGGCTGTCGGCTGACCGGCCGTCCCACCGCGCGTACACGCTCGCGGGGCACATGGTGTCCCCGGTGTTCGCCGGAACCGGGCGAGCGGCTAGTTTCGCGCCGAACGCGTCCCTCGACCGCGCCGAAAATCCTGGGAGGACACGGTGCCACGGACACCGATGACGGTAGGCACCGATGTCCGTGTGGCGCCGGACGACCGGACACGAACCGGCGAACTCGCCGGTTTCGCCCGATGGCCGGTGCTCGCCATCGCGGGCGCCGCGGCGCTCGTGTTGCTGCTCACCAGCGGCCGCTACGGGTACTTCGGCGACGAGCTGTATTTCCTGGTGGCCGGGAATCAGCACCCGTCCTGGGGATACGTCGACCAGCCGCCGCTGCTGCCGATGCTGGCGCGGCTGATGGACACCCTGCTGCCCGGTTCGCTCGTGGGGTTGCGGCTGCCGGCGACGCTGATGACCGCGGCCGCGGTATTGATCGCCGCGTTGACCGCACGGGAACTCGGTGGCGGGCGGCGTGCGCAGACGCTTGCCGCCGCCGCGTACGCGCTGTCCCCGTTCCTGCTCGCGCAGGGTCACCTGCTCGCCACCAACACCGTCGACGCGTTCTTCTGGACCGTCACCACCTGGCTGGTGGTCCGTTGGGTCCGTAGCCGGAATGACCGGCTGTTGCTGATGCTCGGCGCGGTTACTGCGGTGGCGCTGCAGGCGAAGTTCCTGATCGTCGCGTTCTGGGTCGCGGTGGCGATCAGCGCGCTGCTCGTGGGGCCGAGGGAGCTGCTGCGCCGGCCGATGCTGTGGGCGGGCGCGGCGATCACGGCGCTCGGCATGGTGCCGGGGCTGATCTGGCAGGCGAACAACGGCTGGCCGATGTTCGATATGCCCACCCTGGTCGCCGGCCAGGTGGCTGCCGAATGGGGTGGTCGTGCCTCGTTCGTGCCGTTGATGTTGTTCGGTTCCGGGCTGCTGCTCGGCGCGGTCCTGCTGAGCTTCGGTCTGTGGCGATTGCTGCGTTCGCCCGAGCTGCGGCCGTACCGGTTCCTCGGCTGGACGGTGCTCGGGCTGATCGGGACGTTTCTGGTTGCCGGCGGCCGGTTCTACTACGTGGCCGGGCTGTTCGCGCTGTGCTGGGCGGCGGGCGCGGTCGAGCTGGAACGCCGCGGCGCCGCACGGTGGTGGGGTTGGGTGCCGACCTGGCCGGTGTGCGCGGCATCCTCGGTGCTGGTGTTCTGGATGCTGCCGGTGCTGCCGCTGTCCATGGTGGCGAGCAAACCCGGCCTGACGCAACCCTTCGCGATGGAAGAGGTGGGCTGGCCGCAGTACGCGTCGTCGGTAGCGCGCACCTATCATTCGCTCCCGGCAGTGGAACGGCGCGGCGCGGTGATCCTCACGGACACCTACTGGCGGGCGAGTGCGCTCGAACGGTTCGGGCGCGAACAGGGCCTGCCGCCGGTGTACAGCGCGAATCGTGGCTACTGGCATTTCGGCAAGCCCGCTGCCGGCTCCGGGGCGGTGCTCTACGTCGGCGAGGACCCCGGCAGGTTGCGGAGCGGCTTTGCCGATCTGCGGCAGGTGAACCGGGTGGAACTCGGACTGGGTGTGCGCAACGGTCAGCAGGGAATGCCGATCTGGTTGCTCACCGGGCGCGACGTGTCCTGGGATCGGTTGTGGCCGCAGCTGTTTCACATGGAGTGATCGACGATTCCTCGCACCACGCCGAGTTCGACCAGATCCTGCGGGCGTAGTCGCAGCGAGTCGGCGGTGGCCGGGATCTCGTCCACCGAGCGTTTCAGGATCGCCGCGCCCAGTTCCGGCGCGATCACGGAAAAGTAGGCGTCCGGCGTAACCCAGGTGCGTTCCGGAGCGGTGAAAGCCAGCGCTCCGCCGGAACCACCCTCGCCGATGACCAGCGTGCTCACCGGCACCGTGGCGGCGGCGATCGCACTGAACAGTTCCGCGATGGCCGCGCCGAGCCCGGCGCGTTCCGACGCGGCGTCGTTGGCAGCTCCCGGTGTGTCCACAATGGTCAGCACCGGCAGGCCGAGCCGGTCGGCGAGCTGGACCAACCGGGTGGCGGTACGGAATCCCGCCGGCGTCGTCGCCGTTCCGGCCTGCGCGGCGAACGCGATGGAGCGCCCGGCCCGCAGGCCGACCCCGCACAGCACGCCGGGATCGACGCCACCGCATCGGTCCCCGCTCAGCAACAGGCGTTCGGTGAAGTAGTCGTCCAGATACGCCTCGGCCCGGGGCCGTTCGGCCGCGCGGGCACGGCGTACCGCGGTCCAGCCGTCGGCAGGCAGGTCGCGGTGGCCAAGCGCGCGGGGCGGTTCCGGAGGCGTGCGATCGTGCTCGCCGCACAGCAGATCGAGCCAGCCGGCCAGTGCGCCAGCCAGCTCATCGGCGGGCAGCACCTGGTCGACGCCGCCCGCGTCGAACTGGCCCTCAGCGGTGTACGCCGGATCGTCCACATCGGATCCGGAACGCACCCGGCGGCCGGCGAAGCCGACCTGCGCACCGGACACGGCGAGCACCACATCGGCCGCCGCACCGAGTGAAACCCACACGCCGCCGGTGGTCGGATCGCGCAGCACGGCCAGCTGCGGGCACCCAGCGGCGCGGGTGCGCTGGCATTCAAGGGCGATGCGCTGCAGCTGCCGCAGCGCGCACATGCTCTCCTGCATCCGGCTGCCGCCCGTAGCGATCAGCGACACAACCGGTAGCGCCTCCGCGCGGGCCGTTTCGAACGCGCGAGCGATCCGATCGCCCGTATTCATGCCCACCGACCCACCGAGATAGCGGAAGTCGAAGGCGATCACCACCGCCCGGCCGGTACCGATGGTGGCCGTCCCGCTCACCACGGCCTCGTCCTGCTCGGAGCTTTCCTTCGCCGCGCGGCGCGCGTCGTCGTATCCCGGCCAGCCGAGCGGACCGTCGGCCAGGTAATCGACCGGCTCGGCAGGCAACTCGCGAAAGTCCGTCGCCACCGAGGCGATCGCGTCGGTGGCGGACAGGCCGGCCAGATTGCTGGACATGCGGACAACCCTCCTCGTTGCTCAAACGATGGTGCCCGCGGCCGGGCACGGCAATCGCATGTGGGCTAGGCCGCACCCGTAGGCTTGATAGCTGTGCTGGTACTCGCCTTGGACACCGCAACCCCCTCGGTCACCGCGGGGGTCGTCGAGCTGGCCGCGGGGCAGCCAACGGTGCTCGCCGAGCGCGGGTCCGTGGACGCAAGGGCGCACGGTGAACTGCTCACCCCGTACGCGAGGGAGGCGTTGGCGGAAGCGGGAACCGGGATGCGCGAGCTGGACGCGCTCGTGTGCGGCATCGGCCCTGGCCCGTTCACCGGGCTGCGGGCCGGGATGGTCACCGCGGCCGCGCTCGGGCACGCCCTCGGCCTGCCGGTGTATCCGGTGTGCAGCCTCGACGCGATCGCCGCCGGCGTGCCGGACCCCGACCCGCTGCTGGTGGTCACCGACGCCCGCAGGCGGGAGGTGTACTGGGCCAGCTACGCCGCCGGTGCGCGTACCGGCGGCCCGCACGTGGAAAGTCCCGCGACGCTCGTGGCGCGCGAGCTCGGCATCGGCAGGGCGGCCGGGCACGGTGCGCGGCTGTACGCCGAGGCGCTCGGGTTCGTCGAGATCCCGCCCGCCTATCCCAGCCCGGCAGGGCTGGTGCGGGCCGCGGGCGCCCCGCTGGCCGGCGGCGAGCCGCCCGGTGCGCTCACCCCGCTGTACCTGCGCCGGCCGGACGCCGCCGAGCCAGGGACTCGCAAGCGGGTGAGCCAGCCGTGACCGTGACGCTGGAACCGTTGCGGTACACCGACGCCCGGCGGTGTGCGCAGCTGGAACGGGTGCTGTTTCCCGGCGACGACCCGTGGAGCGCGCACGCCTTCGAGTCCGAATTGGACTCCGGTGCGTACTACCTCGGTGCGTACCACGAAGGCCAGCTGATCGGCTATGCCGGGCTGGCTGTGCTCGGCAGGCCGGGCGATTTCGAAGCCGAAGTGCACACCATCGGCGTCGACCCATCTTGGCACGGCCACGGCGTCGGCAAGATGTTGCTGCGGGCCCTGCTCGAGCGCGCCGATTCGGTTGGCGCGACGGTGTTTCTGGATGTGCGTACCGACAACGACGCGGCGATAGGGTTGTACGAGGCGCACGGTTTCACCCGCATCGGGGTACGCCGCCGCTACTACCGGCCATCCGGTGCGGACGCGTACACCATGGCTCGCCCCGCACACGTCGGGGAGGGATCGGGATGACCGGCAAGATCGTCCTCGGTATCGAGAGTTCCTGTGACGAGACCGGTGTTGGCGTGGTCCGGGTGGATCCGGCCGGCGAGCTCGAGTTGCTCGCCGACGAGGTCGCCTCCAGCGTGGAGCTGCACGCCCGGTTCGGTGGCGTGGTGCCGGAAGTGGCCAGCAGGGCGCACCTGGAAGCGATAGTGCCCACCATGCGGCGGGCGCTGACTGCCGGTGGCATCGAGCTGTCCGATGTGGACGCGATCGCGGTGACCTGCGGCCCGGGGCTCGCGGGTGCGCTGCTGGTCGGGGTGGCCGCGGCGAAGGCCTACGCGGCGGCGTTGGATGTCCCGCTGTACGGGGTGAACCACCTTGCCGGGCACGTCGCCGCGGACACCCTCGAGCACGGTCGGTTGCCCGCGCAATGCCTGGCTCTGCTGGTGTCCGGCGGGCATTCGCAGCTGCTGCGGGTCGACGACCTGGCCGGCAAGATCACCGAGATCGGTTCCACGATCGACGACGCGGCCGGCGAGGCCTACGACAAGGTGGCCCGCGTCCTCGGGCTGCCGTACCCGGGCGGGCCACCGATCGACAAGGCCGCGCGGCAGGGCGACCCGAACGCGATCGCGTTCCCGCGTGGCATGACCGGGCCGAGGGACGCTAAGTTCGACTTCTCGTTCTCCGGCTTGAAGACCGCGGTGGCGCGCTGGGTGGAGGCCCGCGAGCGGGACGGCGAGCCGGTGCCGGTGAACGACGTCACCGCGTCGTTCCAGGAGGCGGTCGCCGATGTGCTCACCGCGAAGGCGGTGCGGGCCGCGATCGAGCTGGGGATTGGCACGCTGGTGATCTCCGGAGGGGTGGCCGCGAACTCCCGGCTGTCCACCCTGGCCGGGCAGCGCTGCGCGGAGGCCGGTATCGAGCTGCGGGTGCCCCGGCCGCGGCTGTGTACGGACAACGGGGCGATGATCGCCGCGGTCGGCGCGCACCTGGTGGCCGCCGGCGTGGCCCCGTCCAGCCTGGATCTTTCGGCTACCCCGGCGTTGCCGGTACACACCGTGTCGGTCTGAAGTGTCGGTCTGCTGTGGGGTACCCCGTGCCCCCGGGGTTACCGCGTTTAGCCCGCTAAACGCGGTAACCGGGGGCGGGTGAATCAGGCCGGCTTTAGCGTCGGGTCGCCGTCGCTGACCAGGAATGTCGCGTCGGTGGATGCCGCGCCGTCTTCCACGCTCACCTTGTCGAGCGTGCGGAAGTCGGCGCGTAGCTCGGTCTCGGTGAACGTGGTGCGCACGTAACCCCGCAGGTTCTTGTAGTACTTGATGTGCGGGTTCTCCTCGAGGACATCCTTGTTGGTGGCGTCCGGGTCACCGTCGCCGGTGCTGGTGATCGAGGTGGTGACGAGCTCGACGCCGACGTTCTTGGAGTCGGGGTTCGAGTGATCCTCCTTGACCTCCGCGGCCCAGTGCCGGTGCACGTCGCCGGTGAGCACGACGCCGTTGCGCACCTTCGAGTTGCTCATCGCCGAGGCAATCCGGTCCCTGCTGGCGGTATAGCCATCCCAGGCGTCCATGTTCAGTTCCTCGCCGTCGCCCGGCTTGTTGTCGCGCCTGGCGAAGAACACCTGCTGGCCGAGCACGTCCCAGCGGGCGCTCGAGTTGTTGAACCCGTCGAGGAGCCACTGCTCCTGCTGGGAACCGGTGATCGTGCGGTCCGGATCGTCGGGGTCGCAGCTCGAGTCTTCGCACTGGTCGTCGCGGTATTGCCGGGTGTCGAGCATGTGGAAGGTGGCCAGCCCGCCCCAGCTGAACCTGCGGTAGAGCTGCATGTCGCTGCCGGACGGTTTCGCGGCCGAGCGCAGCGGCATGTTCTCGTAGTACGCCTGGAACGCGGCTTTGCGTCGCGGGAGGAAATCGTCGCCTGGGGTTTGTGAGCCGTCTTCCGGGACGTCGCCCGCCCAGTTGTTCTCCACCTCGTGGTCGTCGAACACCACGACCCACGGTGCCACCGCGTGGGCGGCCTGCAGGTCGAGGTCGGTCTTGTAGAGGCCGTGCCGCTGCCGGTAGAGGGCGAGCGAGGTGGTCTCCTTGTCTGGGTGGTCGCGCACGAAGCCGCCGCCTTCCGGCGGTTCGCCGTGGTTCTTCTCGTACTCGTATTGGTAGTCGCCGAGGTGCAGAATCAGCCCTGGCTGGTCTTCGGCCATCCGGCGGTAGGCGGCGAAGAACCCGTGTTCCCAGTGCGCGCAGGAGGCGAAGCACATCGTCAGCTCGCCCATCGTGCCCGGTGCCGGTGCCGTGCGGGTGCGGCCGACCGGGGAGTAGTTCCCCTCCGCGCGGAAGCGGTAGAAGTACTCCGTGCCGGCGTCCAGGCCCTCTGCCTCGATGTGCACGCTGTGCGCGGACGCGGAAACCGCGTCGACCGTGCCGTCCTGGACGATCTGGGTGAACTGCTCGTCGGTGGCGATCTGCCACTCAACCGGGACCACCTTGTCCTCCGGCATGCCGCCGAGCCCGTTCTCGGCGTCCGGATCCGGCGCGAGTCGCGTCCACAGCACGACCCCGTCGGCGACCGGATCGCCGGAGGCGACGCCCATGTTGAAGTACGGGCCGAGCTTGGCGCGGCCGGCGCCCCTGGTCGCCGCGGCTCTGGCCAGGCGGGAGTCCGCGAAACTCGACGAACCTACTGTGACGGCGCCGAGCGCCGCGGCTCCGCCGAGCAGGACCGAGCGGCGGGACACGGCTGCTGTGGTGGGAAAGCGGTCGGGCACAGCGTGAACCTCCTTGTCGCAATGTGTGGCCAAGCCTGGCCCAACAAGGTGGCGATATCAATCAGAATTGGTGATTTAGTTGTGAATTAATCACGGATCGCGGTGCCGCAGTGCCCGCCCCCCGGCCGAGTTACCGCGTTTAGCGGGCGAACCGCGGTACTTGTGCAGGCTAAGTAGCGCGTTTAGCGGGCTAATCGCGGTAACCCGGCTGCGGTTGTGGCTCAGGCGGGGTTCAAGGTCGGGTCGCCGTCGCTCACCACGAACGTCTGGGCTGTGCTTGCCTCGGCGCCTTCCTTGGTCACGTACGGCAGCACCCGGTGGTCCACCCGCAGCTCCTTCGCGGTGAACGTGGTGCGCACGTAGCCCCGGCGGTTGGAGTGGAACTTCACGTGCGGGTTCTCCTTCAGCACCTCGTCGTTCGGGTCGTCGTCGCCGTCCTGGCCGCTGGAGATCGACGTGGTGATGAACTCGGTGCCCACCCCAGGGGAGTCCGGGGTATCGAGGTCCTCTTTGACCTCCGCAGCCCAGTGCCGGTGCACGTCGCCGGTGAGCACGATCCCGTTTCGCACCTTCGAGTTGCCCATGGCCTTGGCGATCCGGTCCCGGTTGGCCGCGTATCCGTCCCACGCGTCCATGTTCAGGCCTTCTTCGTCGCCCGGTGTCAGGTCGATCTGCGAGAAGAACACCTGCTGGCCGAGCACGTCCCAGCGGGCGGTGGAGTTGTTGAACCCGTCGATGATCCACTGCTCCTGCTGGGAGCCGGTGATCGAGCGGTCCGGGTCGAGCCGCTCGTCGCAGCCCGACTTGATGCCGTCGCCGCAAGCCTGGTCGTCGCGGTACTGCCGGGTGTCGAGCATGTGGAAGGTGGCCAGTCCGCCCCAGCTCAGTCGCCGGTAGAGCTGCATGTCGATGCCTGAGGGCTTGGCGTTCGAGCGCAGCGGCATGTTCTCGTAGTACGCCTTGAACGCGGCCTTGCGGCGCGCGAGGAACTTCTCGCCAGGCGTTTGCGAGCCTTCCTCCGGGACCTCGTCAGCCCAGTTGTTCTCCGTCTCGTGGTCGTCCCAGACCACCAGCCACGGGGCCACGGAATGCGCGAGCTGCAGGTCGGCGTCCGTCTTGTACTGGGCGTGCCGCAACCGGTAGTTGGCAAGCGTGACGGTTTCCGGGCCAACGATCTCGCGGACGTCCTTGTCGGGATCGGCCTCGTACTCGTACTGGTAGTCGCCGAGGTGCAGGATCAGGCCGGGCTCGTCTTCGGCCAGCCGGCGGTAGGCGGTGAAGTAGCCCTGGCCGTAGTGCGAGCAGGAGGCGAAGCACATGGTCAGCTCGCCCATGCTGCCCGGGGCCGGCGCGGTACGGGTGCGGCCGACCGAGGAGATGTTGCCGCCGGTGCGGAACCGGTAGAAGTACTCGGCGCCGGCGTCCAGCCCTTCCGCCTCGATGTGCACGCTGTGCCCCCACTCGGGCGCGGCGTCGGCGGTGCCTTTCTGCACGACTTTGGAGAAGTTCTCGTCGGTGGCGATTTCCCAGTCCACTGGGATGACCTTGTCCGGCATCCCGCCGAGGCCGTCCTCGGCGAGCGGTTCTTGCGCCAGTCGGGTCCAGAGCACGACACCGTCGGGCACCGGATCACCGGAGGCGACGCCGAGGGTGAACGGGTCGGCGAGCCGGCCGACCCCGGCGCCGGGTTGTGCGGCCGCACGGGGAAGCGTCGATGTGCCGCCCATGTTCAGCGCGGCCATCCCGGACATGCCGAGCGCGGCCGCGCCGCCGAGCAGGATGGACCGGCGGGAGACGAATCGAGTGGTGGGGGACCGTTCGGGCACGGTGAAACCTCCTAGTCGCAGGGTCGATCCACCCTGACCCGACGAGGTGGCTAGTAGTACCAATGTGGGTGACGTGCAGGTGAATAGCTCACGGAAACGGTTCCACGTAACCGCGTTTAGCCCGCTAAACGCGGTTACTCAAGCGGAGGGATTGCGCGATCGTGAGGGTGCGGCCACGGTCGGTGAGAGACGGGCGGGGTGGCACCCCGGGTGATTCGCGGCGCCGCTGGGTCAGCGGGCCATCAGCAGGAACTCGAAGGAGTAAGCGGAGGCGCGGTAAAAGTGATCGCCGTACTCCACGCCTCGTCCGGACTGGTCGAACGCGGTGCGCTGCATGGTCAGTAACGCGTCGCCCCGGTTCGCGCCGAGCAGCCGCGCGTCGGTGCCAGTCGCCGACCGTGCGCCGATCACCTGCGAGGCCATGTGCAACCGGATCCCGGCGTCGCCGAGCAGCCGGTAGAGGCCGGTGCGCTCCAACGCCTCCACGGTCAACTCCAGGATGTTCACCGGCACGAAGTTGTGCATCACGGCCAGCGACTCGTCGTCCGCGTAGCGAATCCGCTCCACGGCGTACACCGGTTGGCCCTCGTCGATGCCCAGTGCGTGCGCGACGGCGTCCGGCGCGGGGATTTCCTCGAGGCCCAGCACGCGGCTGTACGGCTGCCGATGATCCTGGGAGAGATCGTCGTACAGGCTCGTCAGCTCGATTGGCCTGCGCACCTTGGGGCTCGCGATCTGGGTGCCGACACCGCGCTTGCGCACCAACATGCCGCGATCGACGAGGTAGGCGATCGCGCGCCGGACGGTCGGGCGGGACATGCCCAGCCGTTGTGCGAGAGCGATTTCGTTCTCCAGCCGGGAGCCGGCCGGGAGCTCGCCCGACTCGATCGCGCGTTCGAGAGACTGCGCGATTTGGTAATACAGCGGGATGGGGCTGGCCCTGTCGATGGAGATCGCCGGTAAGGCCGGATGGGCAGAAGACATGCGCTTCTCCTCCCGCCAGCACGGCATGTTGGGCTAATGTCCTGACAACCGTAGCAAAGCGACGCCGTCGGCGGGGCAGAACGACCTGCTCAGCCGAACGACAGCAACACCTTGCTTGATCGGCGCCGATCCCGTGCCACGTCGAACGCGGCAAGCGCGTCGTCGGCCGGCATCGTCTGGGTCAGCAGCGGTTCAACGTTCAACCCACCGGCGAGAAGCCCGAGCGCGTCGTCGAACTCGGTGTCGAACCTGTATGCGCCGCGGATGGTCAGTTCGCAAGCTACCGAAATGCCCAGCGGAGCGGTTATCTCGCCGGGCGGCAGCATGCCGAGTTGCACGAACGTGCCACCGCGACGGACCGCCCCGAGGCTCGCCGCCAGCGCGGCGGGCGCACCGGACGCCTCGAACACGACATCCATTTCGGACGGCAGCTCCTCGCGCCCGATGATCACGGTGGCATCCGCGCCGAGCGCGGTCGCCACCTGTACGGCTTCGGGCAGCAGATCCGCCGCGACGACCCGTGCGGCACCCGCGGCCTTCGCGGCGGCCACGGTGAGACAACCGATCGGTCCGGCGCCGTTCACCAGCACGTTCGCGTCCCGCATCGCGTCGCTGCCGGCGCGAGCCACCGCGTGCAGCGCGACGGCCAGCGGTTCGGCCACCGCGCCGTGATGCAGGGGCACCGCCGGTGGCAGCACGCGGATCTGGTCGGCCGGCACCACGCGGTAACGGCTGAACGCGCCGGGCGTGTGCGGGTAGTGAGCCGCGCTGCCCAGGTAGCGCACGTTCCGGCAGAGGTGCAGGTCGCCGCGTGCGCACTCGGGGCAGTCGCGGCACGTGGTGGCTGGGTGGACGGTCGCGGGCGTGCCAACCGGTAGGTCGGAGACACCGGTGCCGATCGCCGCGATCCGGCCGCTCACCTCATGGCCCAGCACCATAGGTTCGCGCAGGATCGAGGTCCCCGCGTGGCCGTGCTGCCAGTAGTGCAGGTCCGAGCCGCATACTCCGCCGTAGCAGACCTCGACGGCGACCTCACCCGGACCGCATTGCGGGTCGGGCAGCTCGTCGACCCTGAGGTCGTCGACCGCGTGGACCACCACGGCCTGCATGGGCATCCTCCGCTGAGCTTGTTCGTGTCCCGACCATATGACATCACATTGTCAATAGGTAGTGACATATTCAGATGAGTTGTCGGTTTGTGCCTACGTGGTTTGTACCTACATGGCGTGTCAGAATCGTCGCGGAAAGCGTCATTCGTGTGATGCCGGACAAAATACACGCGATCCGGAACCCTTCCGCTAGTCTTCCGGTCAAAGGGGCTACTGCGGGATTCTTACTGTGGGAGGCACGGGCCGTGGCGGTGGAGGGCTGGTTCGACAACGTCACCGATGTCGTCAAGGACATCGGGCGTGATCTCAAGGAACAACTCGCGTACAAGAAGGCACTCGCCGACGCGAAGGCGAGTGCCGAGACGATCGCGGTGGACCCGGACGTCGGTGACGCGGTGATCAAGCAGCTCACCGAGGTCCACGACATCATGAGCGAAATCGCTATGAAGGCTCGCTTTCTCGGAGAGCAGGTGCCGCTAGGCGGTGGCTATGCGGAGATTGTTGGGAAATTCATGGCCCAGTTTGGATCGGGCGGTGAGCAGTCTGTTGATGCGGCCATGAAGAAGGGGCAGCAGGACATCACACAGCTTATCGAAGATGTGCGACAAGCCATGGTCAACTACCAACAGACAGACGCGAGCAACGCGGATGCCTTCAAGTAGTCGGGAGATCACGCGCGTGACGACGTTACGCAAGCGTAGAGGGCTTCGTCCGGCAGCATTGGCCGTGTTGGGTGCTGTTGGATTGCTGGCCGGTGTGGCTTGCTCAGCTAGTCAGGAAGGCGCGGCGGCACCAGCGGTCGACGTATCAGCAAGCAGCAGCGGCGATAGCAGCCCAAAGGGAACTGACGCGCTCGAAGATATCGATGCTTGCGAACTTCTGACTGAGCAGGAAGCTCAGCAAGTTGGCTTCACGGAGCCCGGTGAGCCTGACGACGTCGCCGGCAATCCTACGTGTGATTGGAGGATTTCCGGTGAGTGGAGCGTGCTGGTGGGGGTGCGGGCAAATAGAGGTGTGGACGACCTCAACCTAAGTCAATATGACGTCGAGCCGGATCCGATCACACTAGGTCGTCATGAAGCCCAACGCGGCGCGACCAAGGAGCGATCGGGATGTGCTGTGTGGATTCGGGTCGGCCAGTCGTCGAGTGTCTCGATCGGCGCTGATAACAGCGGCGGTGTTGAGAATCCGAAGTTGGCGTGTGAGCGGGCGACGAAGGTTGCCGAGCTCGTCGAACCGAAGTTGCCATGAGTACGCAGCCGAAGCTGTCGTGAGCAGGGGAGAGAAGCGGGCATGTTAGGGGAGCGGAGATGAACGCGGGGCCGAGCCTCCCTGGACCGGATCACAACTATCCGGCGCAGAGCCACGAACAGCTCAAGAGCTGGGTGGATCAGAACAATGACCCGGGTGGCTCGCAGGGCGTCGCGGACGAGTGGCGCGACGTCGGCCAGCGCCTGACCATCGCGAGCGAGTTGCTGAAGGGCGCCGTCGAGGGCAGCGCCGACCGGTGGACGGGTTCGGCGGCTGAACGGATGCGCGAAGCGGTCGCCGCCTACGGCAAGTGGTCGGCTCATACCGGCGCCAGCGCCGAGCAACTCAGCGGCGCGGTCGGCGAGCAGTCCTCGTCGGCGGCCGACGCGCGAAACCGGATGCCCGACCCTGTTCCCTACGAGCCGGGCAAGATGATCGGTGACGCGGTCAAGAGCGGCAACATCCTCGACATCGCCTCGCTGCCCGGCAAGATGGCCGCTCAGAAGGCCGCACACGATGCGGCGAAGCAGCAGGCCGAACAGGTCGTGCAGGCTCGCGACACCACGTTGCAGGCCGTGGGCAGCAACGTCCAGCCGTTCGCCCCACCACCCTCGCTCGGCGGTACCGGCGGCGACGCCACGACGCGGAAAGCGCAACAGGTCGGCGGCACCGAGGCGCACCAGTTCTCCGCCAGCAATCCCGGCACCGGTACCGGCAGCGGCGGGCTGTCGGGTGCCGGTTCAGGCGCGGGTGGCGCCGGCCCGCTCGGGTCGGCCAGCGGCACGGGCGCGGGCGGTGGCTACCCGAACGCCGGCGGCGACTCTGGCAGTGGCTACGGCGGCGTGCCGGGCGGTGGCTACGGCGGCGCACCCGGCTCCACCGGCGAGCCAGGTACGACCACCAGCGCGGGCTACACCGGCCCCGGAAGCGGCAGCATCCCCGGCGGCTTCGGCCCAGGATCCGGTGGCGCGGGCGCCGGAGCACCCGGCGGTGCCGGGGCGACGGGAATGCCGGTTGGCGGGGCGATGGGCGGATTCGGCGCCGGCGGCGGCTCCGCTGGTAGCGCGGGCCGCGCCGGCCTCGGCGGCGGAAGCGGTGCGACCACCGGGCAGAGCCCTGGCACCGGCGCGAAAACCGGTTCTGGCGCCGGCGCGGCGGGCGCGCAGGCCGTACCGGGGCGCGGTGCGGCGGCCGGCGGCACGGGCGGACGCGGCATGCCGATGGGCGGAGCGGGCCGCGGCCAGGGCGGCGATGATGACGAGCACCAGCGTGCCTCCTTCCTCATCGAGCCGGACGCCGAAGGTACATTTGGCACGGACGAAAAAACCGCACCCCCAGTCATCGGCGAATAGTCGCGCAACCACGTGTTCGAGCTACCGTTTCCCGCATTCGACTTCCTCTGGGAAGACTTGCACCTCGGCCCCAAGCCGTTCCCGCTGGAGAT
Organism: Pseudonocardiaceae bacterium; assembly: GCA_009379845.1. Lineage (GTDB taxonomy): Bacteria > Actinomycetota > Actinomycetes > Mycobacteriales > Pseudonocardiaceae > Tamaricihabitans. The sequence goes on from WHSZ01000027.1 coordinate 58,268, forward strand.
TCCCAGCCACGGCGACACGATGACGGAACGCGCACGGCTGCGCGAAGCCGTGTACGCGAACCTCACCGAGCGCCAGCTGGTCCACAATGGACGCCTGGAACCGGAGGTCGAGGACACCCTACGGCTGGTGGCCAGGCCATCGATCTGCGTTGACGCCGTCGCGAACCTCGACCTCGGCGGCGAAACGCCGCTACGGGCCCTCGGCGCGTCCAGTGGCCGGTACGCGGTGCTGGTCGTGCAACGGGAACTCGTCGTCGAGTTCCGTCCGGTCCGGGACACCGCGCTGATCTCGAGCCTCGTCGAGCTGATCCCGGCGACCCGGCAGGGCCCAGGGCAACCCGTCTCGCTTCCGTCCTCGGCGATCGCCGGCCAGAGTGACCAGAGCGGCCAGAGCGGACGGAGCCGACAGGGCGGCCAGCATCACCGTGACGAATCCGGACCGATAGTTACCAGGGCGCGGGACAGCACCGCGCAGTACCGCGGCCAGCTGCATCAGCTGAACAAGATTCAGGAGCAGCGGGTACTTCGGGCTGGCCAGTTCGGAGTGTCCACCGCGGGCTCATCGGGCCGGCCGAAACGGATCGGCGGGCTTTCCTGGTTCGCCACCGACGAGGGGCAGTACACCACCGGCATCACCCGGAGTTCGGACGGCGCGGACTGGGTCACGGTCACGCCGTGCGATGCCGCCCGGCTGACCCAGCAGATCGGGCAACTGCTCGCCCATGCCCGGTCCTGACGGCCCCAATAGGCCCGTGAACTGGGAATACAGGAGTTTTCCTGGCCCGTGTTGAAGACTTAGCACTCAACTCGGTAGAGTGCTAGTCGAACGGCGCCGCACGCCCCGGCACCCGCGACGGCGGGGTGGTAGGAGCCGGACCGCGAGACGTCGGGCCAGCCCGCCGTTGAGCATCACAACTAGGTACCTGCCAACGCTTTCGACGACCCGTGGAGGTCACACCGGTGAGCGTGAACATTAAGCCGCTCGAGGACAAGATCGTTGTCCAGACGAGCGAGGCCGAGGAGACGACGGCTTCTGGCCTCGTTATCCCGGACACCGCGAAGGAGAAGCCCCAGGAGGGCAAGGTCCTGGCCGTAGGCCCGGGCCGGATCGACGACAAGGGCAACCGCATCCCGCTGGATGTCTCGGTTGGCGACGTCGTCATCTACTCCAAGTACGGCGGCACGGAAGTCAAGTACAACGGCGAGGAGTACTTGGTTCTGTCCGCACGCGACGTGCTGGCCGTCGTCAACTGACGACCATCCGTCCACAGTGCAGCGCCCCGGCGGCCCTCAGGGGCCCCGGGGCGTCTTGCTCTAAGAGCCCGTAGGAAGGCAGGAAATGCCCAAGGAAATTACTTTCGACGAGGACGCTCGTCGGGCGCTCGAGCGAGGCGTGAACCAGCTCGCCGACGCGGTCAAGGTGACGCTGGGCCCGCGTGGCCGGCACGTCGTACTGGATAAGAAGTTCGGCGGGCCGACCATCACGCTGGACGGCGTGACCGTCGCCCGAGAGATCGAGCTGGACGACGCGTTCGAGAACCTCGGCGTACAGCTGGCCAAGGACGTGGCCACCAAGACCAATGACGTGGCCGGGGACGGCACCACCACGGCGACCGTGCTCGCGCAGGGACTTGTCCGGCACGGCATGCGCAACGTGGCGGCCGGCGCGAACCCCGCCGCGCTCGGCAGTGGCATCCAGCAGGCCGCCGACAAGGTCATCGAGACCCTCCGGACCAAGGCAACCCCGGTCAAGGGCCGGGACAACGTCGCCCAGGTCGGCTCGGTGGTCTCCCGCGAGGCCTCGATCGGCGCACTCCTCGGTGAGGCCATCGAGAAGGTCGGCGAGGACGGTGTGATCACCGTTGAGGAGTCCTCCACGCTGGCCACCGAGCTGGACATCACCGAAGGCGTGCAGTTCGACAAGGGCTTCGTCTCCGCGCACTTCGCCACCGACCAGGAGGCGCAGGAAGCCGTTCTGGAGAACGCCTACGTGCTGATCCACCGGGAGAAGATCTCCTCGCTGCAGGACCTGCTCCCGCTGCTCGAGAAGGTCGCGGAGACCGGCAAGCAGCTGCTGATCATCGCCGAGGACGTGGAGGGTGAGGCGCTGTCCACCCTGGTGGTCAACGCCCTGCGCAAGACCATCAAGGCCGTCGCGGTGAAGGCGCCGTTCTTCGGTGACCGCCGCAAGGCCTTCCTTGACGACCTCGGTGTGGTGACCGGCGGGCAGGTCGTGGCCAGCGAGGTCGGCCTCAAGCTGTCCGAGGTCGGGCGCGAGGTGCTGGGCACCGCCCGGCGCATCGTGGTGACCAAGGACGAAACCACGATCGTCGACGGTGGCGGCAGCAAGGCCGACATCGATGGGCGCGCCGAGCACATCCGCAAGGAGATCGAGGCGACCGACTCCGACTGGGACCGGGAGAAGCTGCAGGAGCGGCTGGCCAAGCTCAGCGGCGGCGTCGCGGTGATCAAGGTCGGTGCGGCCACCGAGACCGAGCTGAACGAGCGCAAGCACCGCATCGAGGACGCGGTGGCGGCCACGAAGGCCGCGGTCGAGGAGGGCATCGTGCCCGGCGGTGGATCCGCGCTGATCCACGCGGCGAAGGAGCTGGATGGCAACCTCGGCCTGACCGGCGACGAGGCGACCGGCGTTGCCATCGTGCGGGACGCGCTGACCGGGCCGCTGCACTGGATCGCGTCCAACTCGGGCGCCGAGGGCGCGGTCGTGGTGTCCAAGGTTCGCGAGATGGAGTGGGGCCACGGCTTCAACGCCGCCACGCTCGCGTTCGGCAACCTGGTCGATGCCGGCGTTGTCGACCCGGTGAAGGTCACCCGCTCCGCGGTGGCGAACGCCGCCTCCATCGCGCGGATGGTGCTGACCACCGAGAGCTCCGTGGTGGAGAAGAAGGAAGAAGAAGAGGCCGAGGGCGGCGGTGGCCACGGCCACGGGCACGGCCACTAGTTAAGTCACGGGCACAGCCCCGAATTTGCCGCCATATTGCGGGGGGACAACTCCGCAATATGGCGGCAAATCGCGGTTTGGACGCCCGCGTCAGCTCTTGGTGAGCACAACCCAAGCTAGCTCTTGGTGAGCACTAGCCTTCGTTCGTCGGCCTTGATGATCCGTTCGCGTTCGGATTCGGACAGCCCGCCCCAGATTCCGTACGGCTCCTGAACCGCCAGCGCGTGCTCCCGGCACAGCTCGAGCACGGGGCAAGACTGGCAGATCGACTTCGCCTTGGCCTCCCGCCTCGCGCGTGCCGGACCCCGCTCCCCGTCGGGGTGAAAGAAGAAGCCACTGTCCATCCCCCGGCACGAGCCCCGTAGTTGCCAGTCCCAAATGTCGGCGTTCGGGCCTGGGAGTCTGCGCGTATCTGCCATGGTGAGCGCCTCCTCAGGTATGAGGACTCGTAGTTGGACTACTCCATTTGGTGTAGCGCCGGTCACGTTAGAAGCGCGCCAAGGGTTGTTCAAGGGTCGTTGCCCGGTAAGGGGGCTTTTCCACCATTAGGCATCCCCCGTCGGTGTGAGTTCACATGCTTCCGATTCGTCCCGGTCGCCCGGGTGGCGCGGCCTCCGGTTGCCGGGGACACCGAGCGGGTCGACGATGAGATACGTGGCGCGCAGGAGCGAACCGTGGGTTCATCGCGCAGTCCGCGAGCACGGTGATTCGCCAACCTTGCCGGTGGCCGCCGTGGCTCGCCGGCTGGGTGTCGCGCCCGCCACCCTGCGCACCTGGGACCGCCGGTACGGGCTCGGCCCGAGGGAACACATCAGCGGCCGGCACCGGCGCTACGGTCCCGCCGATATCGCCCGGCTCGAGGTCATGCGGCGGGCACTACTGCGTGGGGTGTCCTCCGCCGAAGCCGCCCACTACGCCCTGACGTCCGAGCGAGCCGTGCCGGAGATGATCCCCGATCCGCGGGACGCGGGCGAACCGCCCGGTGTCGAGTCGGTGGTTGGCGAGCTGGACCGGCCGGCCGGTGGAGCCCGGCTGGCCAGGGGCGTCTTCCGTGCGGCGAGCGCGATGGACGCGCTCGCGCTGCGCCAGCTGCTGGATCACACCATCGCGGAGCGCGGGGTGCTCCGCGCCTGGCGCGAGATCATCGAACCGGCGTTCGGCGCGTTGAGCCACGACGCGGACTCCGCCGACCGGGCGCCGGAGGTCAGCCACCTGTTCGCGGAATGCGTGCTGGCCGCCGTGCTCCGGGCGACGCCGGCGGTATCCGCGCCGCGCCAGCTCCGGCCCGTGCTGTTGTGCTGCCCGACCGCGCGGCGTTGCGGGCTGCCGATGTACGTGGTGGACGCGGCGCTGTGCGAGCGGAGCGTGAGCACCCAGATTCTCGGCGCGGCACTGCCCGTCGACGTGCTGGTGTCCGCGGCGCGGCGCACTCAGCCGTGCGTGGTGGCGCTGTGGGCGCAACACCCGCGGCACGCGCGGCCCGAGGTGTTCGACGAACTCGCCGCTCTACGGCGGGTGCCGACGATGCTGGCCTGCGGTCCGGGCTGGACCTCGAGCACGATGCCGGCCGATGTGGACTGGCTGCTCGAGCCGGACGCCGTGGTGCGAACGATCATGGACAGCTGCGCGGCACGCTGATGCCGGCACCGCGTCTGGAGGCCCAGCTTCGCCGTGCCGCGTTCGGAGACTGCGCGGATCTACCGATCCACCTGCTCGCCCGGCGGTGCGGCAGGGCGCGCGAGCGCTGGCTGGCCGCGGTGGTTCTCGGTGGGCAGGCGCGTTACGCCTCGGCCGCGGCGCTGCTGCATGACCTGCGTGACCACCCAGATCCGGTGCTCGCCTCGCTGGCGCTCAGCACGCTCGCCTCGCACCGGCGCCAGCTCGGTGGGCACCGGGCCGCGCGGGCGCTGGACGGTGCCGCGCTCGCCGCGCTGGCCGCCGCGGGAAGCGCGGAACGCGGCACCGATCCGGATGGCATCGACGTGCTGGGGGCGCGCTGCGACGCGCTGCTCGGGCTGGCCGCGGACGCGCTGGGTACCCCGGAGATGGGCACGCCGGGGATGGGTATCGCTGAGGCGCGCCGGATTCTGGACCTCGCCCGATCCCAAGGGGAGCACGGCTGGCGCACTGAGGTTCGTACCTGCTGGGTGTGCTGCGAGGTCGAGCTGGCCGACGGTCGGCCGGAACGGGCCGCGCCGCACGCCGAGCGGGCCGCGAGGCGTTGCGTGGACGTCGGCGCCGTTCGGCACGGGGTGAAATCCGATCTGGTGCTCGCCGCGACCCTGGTCACCGGCACCTCCGAAACGGCGCGAGCGGGGGAGCTGATCGATCGGGCGCGCTCGATGGCTGCGCGCCACCAGCTACTCTCACTGGCGTGGCCTGCCGAGTTGCTCGCGGGTTCCGTGCGCGGTGAAGGTGGCGAGAAGGTAAACGATCTATTACGGAGAGTGTTACATCGGGCGGATCCACCGGGGCGGCTGCTGGCCGGCGACTCGGCGTGGATGCCACTCGAGCAGGGGATCCAATCTCGGTGAGGACCGTTTGCTGCCTCTCCGCGCATGAGGCAGACATCTGGGCGAACTTTTTCCCAAATTCGCCACCGGATCGTGTCAAGTTCGGCGGGCCAGCGTCCGATAGGGGAATAGGAAGGTCACCCGGCTGCAGGAAAGGAGTCCCCGTGACGACGGTCTTGATCTGTGACGACCGGCGCAGTGTGCGGGAAGGTCTCACCCGCGTTATGTCCGCTGTCCCAGGGGTCAGCCGCATCGACTGCGTAGCGCACGGTGACGAGTTGCTTGCCCGTTTTTCCCGGCAGCCGGTCGATGTGGTGCTCGTCGGCACCCAGCGTGCCGTGCCGACCGGCGTTGAGGCAACGCGACGTCTCGTCTCCGCGAACCCGCAGGCTAACGTCATCGTTTTCGGTGCGCCAGACGATGCCGGCAGCATCGCGGCCGCCATCGCCGGTGGCGCGCGTGGCTACCTCCGGTGGGACGCTTCCCGCCCCGAGCTGGTCGCCGCGCTGGCGCACACGCTGGCCAGCACGTCGGTGCCGGCTCCCCGGCAGCCTTCCGATCCCGGCGTGCAGCTCACCGAGCGGGAGCTGCAGGTGCTTCGCGGGATGAGCCAGGGCAAGAGCAACGGCCAGATCGGCCGCGAGCTCTACCTGTCGGAGGACACCGTGAAGACGCACGCCCGCAGGCTGTTTCGTAAGCTTGGCGTGAAAGATCGCGCACAGGCTGTTGCACACGGCTTCCGCCGTGGCCTCGTCGCCTGACTCGGCGAAACTCCGCGTCCGACACATACCCGAAATGAGCACCGGCCACGCTCCGCAGTGATGGGGTGGACCGGTACGGTGGGAGGGTCGCCGGTACGTGGGACCCTACTACCGGCGTGCCTGCTTGTCGGTACACCTATCGGTTAACACCAGGACTGTTGTCTGCGATGACCACTTCGGGGGATGGCCTTGACGCCTCGGTAAGCGCGGCTGTCGACGGCGACCCCCAAGCAATCGAGCGGGTGCTGGCGTCAATCCGACCACTTGTGGTCCGGTACTGCCGTGCGCGAGTGGGGCGGCAGGAGCGTTCGTTTGCGTCCGCGGACGACGTCGCACAGGAGGTGTGTCTCGCGGTGCTCACGGCGCTGCCTAGCTACCGGGACCAGGGGCGACCGTTCCTGGCTTTCGTATATGGCATCGCCTCACACAAAGTGGCCGATGCCCACCGCGCGTCCGCTCGTAACCGATCGGAGCCCGTCGCCGATATCCCCGACGAAGTAGAAATCGGGGCTGGCCCCGAGCAACGCGCTATGCAGAGCGAGCTCAGCGACCGTATGGCTGCGTTGCTGCGGGTCCTTCCAGAGAAACAGCGGGAAATCGTGGTTTTGCGAGTGGTAGTCGGCTTGTCCGCGGAAGAGACCGCGGATGCGGTGGGCTCCACGGCAGGTGCCGTGCGGGTCGCCCAGCATCGTGCTCTGGCGCGGCTGCGTAAAGTGCTCGAGGCGGAGGAGGTGGTCTGAGTGACTGACCGGGACGAGTCACGCTCCGACACCCCCGTCGACGAGCAGCGAACGGAACCGTTCGAAGCCGCCGAAACCGCGGCCGGACCAGAGCGGGAAGACCAGACAGCGGAGGATTCGGCGGTTCACGACACCGCGGAAGGCCCCGATGTGTCCGACAACACACCGGCGATCATGGCGTCCGCAGGCGAGCCGGATGCGACGGTCGAGGACGAGGACGACGAGTCCGACCAGTTGGTCGACCTCGCCATGGTGCAGGCCGACGACGCGCTTCTCGACGAGCTGGGCAGGGCGGATCCGCAGGTTTCCGGCGCGCTCGACGAGCAGGAATTGAACGCCGTGCTGCTGGCGTGGCGCCGGGACATCGACAGCGAGCAGCTGCCGGAGCTGGTGGACCACGACTACGCGATGACCACCGTGCACGCCGCGAAGGTCGCGCAGCGGCACGGTGGGCGTGAGCGTCGGCGCCTGCTGGTGCCGGTCGCCGCGGCCGCGGCCGTGCTGGCCATCACGTTCGGCGGGGTCGGGCTGGCCGCTCGGGACGCCAAACCCGGCGACACGCTGTGGGGGTTGACCCGCGTGCTGTACACCGACCACGCGCGTTCGGTGGAGGCGGCGAGCTCGGCGCGCACCGATCTGGAGCGTGCCGCGGCCGCACTGAACCAGGGCAACCTGCGGGAAGCGCGGTCCGCGCTGCAGGCGGCCGAGGCGTCCATGAAGGCGGTATCCGAAGAGGAACTGCAGGAGCTGCGGACCAAGCACAACCAGCTGATGCGGAAGGTCGGCGGCAACCAGTCCGGCAACGGGCCGGGTCAGGGCAACGGCGGCGGCAACCACAAGCCGGCGTTGCCGGGGGAGGACAGCAGTGCCGCCTCAGAGCCGACCACTTCCGACGAACCGACTCCGCCGGACGACAGCTCGCCGTCCGACCCACCGGACCCCGACCCGTCCGACCCGTCCACCCCGCCGACCACCAGCAGCACCAGCTCGGGGTCGAACACGTCGCACGATCTTCCGGGCAGCGGCGGCAGTGCGCCTGGTTACGAGCCGAACTCGACAGATGGCACCGGGGGCGAGAGCAACTGAGTCGGCAGGCAGGCCGTATCGCGACGTGAGACGGCTCGCGACGTGAGACGGCGGGAAAGATCCGCTCGCCGCACGTCGCGGTCGGTAGACCTGTCGGTCAGTCTTTCGGTTGTTGGTCCGGCAGTCGTCGGCCCGGCAGTCAGCGGGCGTTTTCCGTCGTCGTCACCCCGTCGGCGAAGCCACGGCAGTAGTCCCAGCTCACATACGCGGCTGGATCCGGGTCGAACGCCGGTTCGTGCGGGCGCATGTGACCGTGATCCAGTAGCTGTTCCAGGCTCGCCCGCAGCAGGCTCCAGTCGTGGTAGTGCGGTTCGGAGCATTCCCCGCAGTCCACCACGATCCCGCGAATCCCGCGCGGCTCGAGTAGCGCCTGGTACACAGCCAGGTCGGACAGGTCGGACAGCAGCTCGGCACGCTCAGCCGAGCTGATTTCGTCGTCCGCTCCGTCGACCGGCTCGGCGAAAGCCTTCGCCGGGTCGGCCGGATCGTTCGCGAACGGGTCTGGGGGCATCGCATCGTGCGGCACGGCCTAGCACGGTACCCGGCCAGGGTGGGGGTAAGTCCAGGGCTACCTACCGTGGCGGGTGCGCCGCGGGGTGCAGGTAGCCGTACTCGCAGGACAGCCGCTCGATACCATCGAGATGTGTCCCCGCGTCTTCGCGGCGGCGTTTCGCGTCGCGAGCGTCGGCTACGCCCACCGCCTGTGAGGAAGGTCCAGCACCCACGATGACCAGCGAGCTCATTGCTCAAGACCTGCCGGAGAAGTTCGCGAAGCTCGGGCTGACCTTCGACGACGTGCTGCTGCTACCCGACGAGTCGGATGTGGTGCCGAGCGAGGCGGACACCCGAACCCAGCTTTCCCGCAACGTCCAGCTGCGCGTGCCGCTGCTGTCCTCAGCGATGGACACGGTGACCGAGGCCAGGATGGCGATCTCGATGGCACGGCAGGGCGGCATGGGCGTGCTGCATCGCAATCTCGCCATCGAGGAGCAGGCCTCGCAGGTGGAGGTGGTCAAGCGTTCCGAGGCCGGCATGGTTACCGATCCGGTGACCTGCTCCCCGGAGGACACGCTGGCCGAGGTGGACGCGCTGTGCGCCCGGTACCGGATTTCCGGTGTCCCGGTCACCGACGCCGACGGCACGCTGGTGGGCATCATCACCAACCGCGATATGCGTTTCGAGGTGGATCACGCACGGCCGGTGCGTGAGGTGATGACCGCCTCTCCACTGATCACCGCGCAGGTCGGGGTCACCGCGGACGTCGCGCTCGGCCTGCTGCGCCGGCACAAGGTGGAGAAGCTGCCGATCGTGGATGGGGCCGGCAAGCTGCGCGGGCTGATCACCGTCAAGGACTTCGTGAAGACCGAGCAGTACCCGAACGCCACTAAGGATCCGGACGGCCGGTTGCTCGCCGGCGCCGCGGTCGGTACCGGCGAGGACTCCTACCGGCGGGCGATGGCGCTGGTCGACGCCGGGGTTGACGTGCTCGTGGTGGACAGCGCGCACGGGCATTCCAAGGCCGTGCTGCAGATGGTGTCCAGGTTGAAAACCGAGCTCGGCAACGCTGTTGACGTGGTTGGTGGCAACGTCGCGACCAAGGTCGGTGCGCAGGCGATGGTCGAGGCCGGCGTGGACGGGTTGAAGGTCGGCGTCGGACCGGGGTCGATCTGCACCACGCGGGTGGTCGCCGGGGTTGGTGTGCCGCAGATCAGCGCGATCTACGAGGCGGATCAGGTGTGCCGTCCCGAGGGCGTGCCGGTGATCGGCGACGGCGGCATCCAGTACTCGGGGGACATCGTGAAGGCGATCGCGGCCGGTGCGTCGTCGGTGATGCTCGGCAGCCTGCTGTCCGGTACGGCCGAGGCGCCCGGCGAGATCGTGCTGGTGAACGGCAAGCAGTTCAAGACCTACCGGGGGATGGGGTCGCTCGGCGCGATGCAGTCGCGGGACACCGGCCGGTCCTATTCCAAGGATCGCTACTTCCAGGACGACGTGCTTTCCGAGGACAAGCTGGTGCCGGAGGGGATCGAGGGGCGGGTGCCGTACCGTGGCCCGCTCGCCCAGGTGGTGCACCAGCTGATCGGCGGGCTGCGCTCCGGCATGGGCTACGCCGGTGCCAGCTCGATCGCGGAGTTGCAGCAGGCTTCGCTGGTGCGGATCACCGCCGCCGGGCTGAAGGAGAGTCACCCGCACGATGTGACGATGACCGTGGAGGCGCCGAACTACGTGGCGCGGTAGGTCTGCCGGATTCGCTCCTCTATTAGGCTCACGTGGCTTTGGTTGTGTTTCGAGGAGGGACTCCACGTGCGGGACGAAGTCGAGATCGGGATGGGCCGCACCGCGCGGCGCGCCTATGAGCTGGACGACATCGAGATCGTCCCCTCCCGTCGCACGCGCACCTCGCAGGACGTGTCGACGTCGTGGCAGATCGACGCCTACCGGTTCGACATCCCGCTGGTGACGCATCCCACGGACGCGATCGTCTCGCCGGGGACCGCCGTGCAGATCGGTGAGCTCGGCGGACTCGGCGTGCTCAACGCGGAGGGGCTGTGGGCGCGTCAGCCCAATGTGGACGATGCGCTGCTGCGCATCGTGCGGGCGGCCGAGGACACCGACGATCCGACCGCGCTGGTGCGGGCGTTGCAGGAGCTGCATGCCGCGCCGATCCGGATGGACCTGATCGCGGAGGCGATCAAGCAGGTGCGAGAAGCCGGGATCACGGTGGCGGTGCGGGTGAGCCCGCAACACGCCACGGAGCTCACCCCGCACCTGCTCGCCGCCGGGGTGGAGATCCTCGTCGTGCAGGGCACCATCGTTTCCGCGGAGCACGTGGCGCGGGACGGGGAGCCGCTGAACCTCAAGCGGTTCATCTCGGACCTGGACGTGCCGGTGATCGCGGGCGGGGTTGGCGACTACCGCACCGCGATGCATCTGATGCGCACCGGTGCCGCCGGGGTAATCGTCGGCTACGGGCACAGCGCGGGGGTGACCAGCACCGACCGGGTGCTTGGCATCGGTGTGCCGATGGCCACCGCGATCGTGGACGCCGCCGCCGCGCGGCGCGACTACCTCGACGAGACGGGCGGGCGGTACGCGCACGTGATCGCCGACGGCGGTGTCCAGGTCTCCGGCGATATCGCCAAGGCCGTTGCGTGCGGCGCGGACGCGGTGATGCTGGGCGCGCCGCTTGCGGCCGCGAGCGAGGCACCTGGGCAGGGGCTGTACTGGACGTCCGCCGCCGCGCATCCGTCGTTGCCGCGTAGCAGGGTGGCCGCCGGCCCGGACTGCGCGGTGGATCTGCGGACGCTGCTGTTCGGCCCGTCGATGGACGCGGACGGGGTGGTGAACCTGTTCGGCGCGCTGCGTCGGGCGATGGCCAAGACCGGATACTCCAGCCTGAAGGAGTTCCAGAAGGTCGGGCTGACCATCCGCGGCTGACGCCGCCCGCGTCTCGTGCGCCCCAAGATGCCGGCACATTGCCGACGAACGGGCCCGCAAGTGGGTTACCTATTACCGCGGTTAGCCCGCTAAACGCGGTACTGAGCACCGCTAACCAACCCGCGGATCAAGTCCACGCGGGCAGCACTTTAGTTTGCACAACTAAACGCGGTACTTAGGGTGGGCAAGTACCGCTGTTCGCCTGCTAAACGCGGTAACCGGGGCGCGGGAACTTACCGCTAGTCAGAAACGTGCTGCCCGTCTAACCTCAGGTACATGGCTTCCCAACTCGCCAGTAACAAC
>WHSZ01000063.1 GCA_009379845.1 Pseudonocardiaceae bacterium
CAGACCCGCAATCCCGAGTAACCACGGTAACCCCGGTAACCCCGCAGGTCAGCCGGTTACCGATCCAAACCCGGTTACCGATCCATCGGTAACCGCCAAATCATCGGTAACCACCTGACCAGGCAAGTTACCGCAGTTACCCCAGTTACCCCTCACTCCAGCCAACTCTGGAAGCCATGCCTGTGCCACTTCCCTCGACCGATCACCGCTGCAGAACCTGAAGGAGTACCCCACATGGCCACGCAACGCCAGCACCTCACCATCGCCGACGTCTGCGCCAACCTCGACATATCTCGACGGACGTTCCAGGAATGGCGCGCGAAGGGCCGCGCGCCGACGGCAAACCCGGCTGCGGCGCCGAGATCTACACCGCCACCGAATCAACCCCGCGAACCTAGCGAAGTTTCGAACCTTGGTCCTGACCAGCACAGACACACAGACCTAAGTTCGCGCCTTCGAACTTAGGTCCCCACAAAAACCGCAGGCCGCAGCCAACATTCGAAAGTTCGCGACCTTCGCGCCCCCATACGCGAACCCACCCAATCCGCCAGCCACCACGCACCGACCACAAAGGAGTCACCACAGCTATGGCGACAGCCAGCGAGATCACCCAGCTAGCCAACACCCTGGCTCAGCTCGCCCAAACGATCACCGAGCGCGAGAACGAGACGGCCGAAACCACGCCTGAACCGGAGGCCACACAACGCGTGATGCTCACCGTCGAACAGGCCGCTCAGCGGCTGGGGATCGGTCGAACCCTGATGTATCGGCTCGTCAGCGACTGCGAGGTCACCTCAGTCCGTATCGGGCGGCTCCGCCGCATACCTGCCACCGCCGTAGCGGAGTACGCCGAACAGCTGGCAAACGTCAACAACCCGACCCACCACGCAGCCTGACAAGGGGGCATCCTTGGCCAAGGGAAAGAAGAACCAGGACGGTCGTGCAGCCAACGGAACCGGCTCGTTCTACTACAGCGAGCAGGACGGCTACTGGCACGGGTGGGTAGTCGTCGGCACTCTCGACAACGGGAAGCCCGATCGTCGCCACGTCATGCGCCGCGACGAGGGCGAAGCCTGGGAGGGCTTCCTCAAACTCATCCAGGCACGGGACACCGGGACCGTTCGCAAGGCCAGCCAACAGCGATGGACCGTCGAAACGTGGTTGGAACACTGGCTTGCGAACATCGCGCCTCTTACGACGCGATACAAGGGCCTGGTCGGTTACAAGACCGCAGTACGGCGCCACCTGATCCCCGGTCTCGGCGGACACCGTTTGGAACGCGTTGAACCGGACAAGTTCGAGAAGCTCTACGCGAAGATGCTGGCTTCCGGTCTGAAGCCCGGCACGGTTCACCAGGTCCACCGCACCGCCCGTACTGCCTTCGGTGAGGCCGAACGCCGCCAGCTGATCTTTCGGAACCCTCTGCGGATTGCCAAGGCTCCGCGTGTGGACGAAGAGGAGGTGGAACCTCTCGACGCCGGGGAAATCCAGCGGGTGCTCGCTGCGGCCCTCCGTCGTCGGAACGGGGTGCGGTTCGTCATCGCGCTCGCGCTCGGCGCTCGGCAGGGCGAGTCGCTGGCCATCAAGTGGTCGCGGTTGGATGAGCAAGCCGGGATCTTGCGAGTCCGTACGCAGCTGCAGCGCCGTACCTGGGAGCACGGATGCTCCGACCCGCACAAATGCGGCGAGAAATACCACAAGGTCGAGTCGTGCCCGAAGAAGTGCAAACGGCACAAGCGCCCGTGTCCACCACCATGCCCCAAGGATTGCATCGGGCATGCGCGCATGTGTCCGCAGCGCACGGGCGGCGGGCTCGTCGAGGTACCGGTGAAGTCGAAAGCCGGTCGCCGAAAGTTCGCAGTGCCGGCCGAGTTGCTCGACCTACTCCACAAGCACCGCGAGCAACAGAACGCCGAGCGGGAACAGGCCGGCTCGGAGTGGCAGGAGGAGGGCTGGATCTTCACCCAGCCCAACGGAAAGCCCATCGATCCGAGGCGCGACTACGACGAATGGGTTGACCTGCTGAACCAAGCCGAGGTCCGGAAGGCTCGACTCCACGATGCGCGCCACACAGCAGCTACTGTGTTGCTCATCCTCGGTGTCGCGGACCGCACGGTGATGGACATCATGGGCTGGTCCAGCCTGTCGATGAAGCAGCGGTACATGCACGTCACCGACGACATCCGCAATGAGGTCGCCGAGCAGCTCAATGGCTACTTCTGGAAGACGCCGTAAACCCCCAACTGCAACTAACAACTGCAACTAACGACACGAAACGGGTCCCCGCCAAGTATGGCGGGGACCCGTTATTGCTGATCACAGACCTACTGAAGAAGTGGCCAGGGACGGGATCGAACCGTCGACCTTCCGCTTTTCAGGCGGACGCTCGTACCAACTGAGCTACCTGGCCGGGCCCACGCATTCGATGGGCATACCTGACCCAAGACCGCGACCCTGACGGGACTCGAACCCGCGACCTTCGCCGTGACAGGGCGACGCGCTAACCAACTGCGCCACAGGGCCTTGCTTACCGTGCGTGCTCCCAACGGGATTCGAACCCGCGCTGCCGCCTTGAAAGGGCGGAGTCCTAGGCCGCTAGACGATGGGAGCCCGACCGATTCGGCGAACCGACCGACCGTGCGCTCAGTGGCTAGGCGGAAAAGCCGATCCCCTGGGAGCGGCTACCAGCATAGGGCACGCCCAAGACTCCCTACAAAACGGGTTACCCACTACCCATGCCACGACACTGACCAGCGATTAACTGGCCAACCGGCCTGAGCGCGCCGCCAGCGTTGCGTCAAGTCGCCGCACGCCCGTGCCCGTACCACGACCCCGTCCGCGTCGTCCGGGCGTCACGCGGCCCGCAACGGCCCGGTGGGTGCGTGGGTGCGACGCCGTCTAGCGCTGCACCGGCGGCACACCGTCCTCGCCCGGCAGCAGGCCGAGCATGTCCAGCAGTTGCGCACAGTCTTCCGAGTCGAGCGCACTGTTAGCGACCGAAAGCCGCGCGCGACGCACCTGGTCGTCGGTGATGCGCGAGGCATCCCCATTGCGCTGCATCGGAACGCCGCCGGTCTGCGCAGACCCGGTGTCAATGCGGTCCTGCTGCATCAAGAACTGTCTGACTTCAAGGGAACCACTCATTTGGGCCTCCTTGGCCTCCCCCTGTCTTGGACATCGACGGCGAGGCTAGCCAGCCTTAGCGGCCAGCCACAGCCCCCCGCAGAGTGAACCGAGAAATACGTAACGTCGCCACGCTCCGTACTCAACGGGACCTCTCATTACATAGAACCAGAGCTATCGGGTGGGTAACGACTAGATTGAATTTTCCTTGGCGAGCTCTCGCCCACCAGTACGTGCTCGTGCAACAATCGAGGTGCTGACACACCCCCGGTCAGCGCCTGTGGAGATCCCCTCCGGCCCCCGCGTTCCTCCCCCTGGCGCGGGGGCCTCTCCATGCGCCCAGTAGAACGTCTTCCCCCGGAACAACATTCGGAATCCTCCGTGTGTTCCCGAACACACCGTCCTCGACACCGAGACCGAACCGTTACCCTGGCCGCGTGCCTCTCCCATCGTTGTCCCGAAAGAACAAGCGACCCCACGCGTCCGAGATCGACCCCCCGACAAATCCCGGACGCCACCGCGATTCCGACGAAGCCGAGGAAGCGGTTCCGGATCAGGAGCTCGAGTCCTACCTCGCGGCACTGGCCCCAGAAGGCGACGCCGATACCACCGACACCGGCGGCAGGTTCGGCAGCGCGCAGACCCACAGGCTCCGGCTGACCCCGATCGCCAGCGAGCAGCTGCGCGAGCTGGCCGAGGCCCGCGGGCTGTCCGCGCAAGCCCTCGCTCAGGAATGGGTGCTGCAGCGCCTGGCCTGGGAGACGCAGCCGCCAGCGCCGGCTCCGCAGCCACCAGGGCCAGTGCCGCAACGGCCGGCACCCCAACACGCGGCTCCCGGGCCACAACACGCGGCTCCCGCGCCACAACGGCCCGCTCAGATGCCGCCGCGGCCCGGTCCGGCGCCCGTCCGGTAATCCGCCGACCCCGTCTGGTAACCATCGGGTGAGGCGAATTTCACCCGATTGAGCAGCTCCGTTCCCGAAAAACCGGCAACGTCCGCACCCCTCCTTTCGATACGTCGATGACGGACGTGGGGGCCGCCCGCTCGAGCTCCCCCGAATGTGATAAGTAACACGTTCAGTTAGCTCAACGCGTGGCGTGGCTCGGGCGTCAGGTTGGTGTGCGTGCGCATCGGGTGATGCGGCACGGAAGGGACTTCGGGGTGAAAAGGGAAAAGGGTGCTGTCCGGCGGCGGTGGCTGCCGGGCGTTTTGTTAGGTCTCACGCTCGTCACGGCGCTCGGTGCGGGCGCGTGCTCGTCCGGAAACGCGAGCGGCTCGCCGGAACCGGAGGAGCCGGCCGCGGCCAAGGTCGTGGCGCAGCCGGGGAACGGCGCGCGGCAAGTGAGTCCGGTCGAGCCGATCAAGCTCAGCGTGCCGAACGGCACGATCAAGCAGGTCGAGCTCACCAACCCCGAGGGCAAGCTGGTCGAGGGCAAGCAGGCCAAGGACAACCGCAGCTGGCAGGTCACCGAGCCGCTCGGCTACGGCAAGACCTACACGTGGTCGGGCACCGCGGTCAGCGACGACGGCAAACGCTCAGCCATCAAGGGCTCGTTCACCACCGTCGAGCCCGCGCAGCACGTCTCCGCCCAGTTGAACACCGGAGACGGTCAGACGTACGGCATCGCGATGCCGATCAAGGTCACTTTCGACGCGCCGGTCGCGGACAAGGCCGCCGTCGAGAAGGCGATGACCGTACGCACCTCAAACAACACCGAGGGCGCCTGGGCGTGGCTGGACGACCAGAGCGCGCACTGGCGGCCGAAGGAGTACTGGCAGCCGGGCACCAAGGTCACCGTGGACGCGAAGATCTACGGCGTGCATTTCGGGGAAGGTGCCTACGGCGCTTCGGATGTGAGCTCGCACTTCACGATCGGCCGCGCGCAGATCGTCAAGGGGAACACCCAGACGCACCGGGTCGTGGTGCTCAGGGACGGCAACGAGATCGCGAACTACCCGGCGAGCTACGGGCTGGAAACCGACCCCGGCCGGGTCACCAAGAGCGGAACGCACGTGGTGATGTCCAAGCACTCCTCGTACGCGATGACCAACGAGGAGTACGGCTACCGGGACTTCGTGGTGCCGTGGGCGGTGCGGATCTCGAACAACGGCGAGTTCATCCACGGCCTCGCCGACTCGGTGTGGGCTCAGGGCAGCCAGAACGTCTCGCACGGCTGCGTGAACCTCTCGCCGACGAACGCGCAGGCCTACTTCAACGATGTGCTGGTCGGCGACCCGGTGGAGATCGAAGGTAGCGACCAGCGGCTGTCCGCGGCCGACGGCGACTACTACGACTGGACGCTGTCCTGGGACGAGTGGCTCTCCAAAGCCGGCGCCCGCAGCTAACCACCAACTCACTGCCGAACGGGCCGGGGCCACCGTCGGGCAGGCAAAGGGTCAGTCCTGGTCCCGAACCGGAAACCGGCGCGGGGTCAGGACGACCAGCACGACAACCACGCCGATCGCGATGATCAGCAGCGTCAAGAACACGTTGTGCATCCCGTCGTACAAGATGTGCCGCAGGTAGCCCGCGCCGGGCGCGGCGGCACCATGCGAGCCGAGCTCCTCGCTGACGCCGTTCACATCGCTCGGTAGTTCCCCGGCCAGCTCGGGCGGCGCATCCCCCAGCCGGGCGGACAGCGTCGCGTTGGACACCGCGCCGAACACGGCCGCGCCCAGCCCCTGGCCGAGGAACCGTGCGAACTGGATCGCGCCGGTGACCACGCCACGCTCCGACCAGCCCACCCCGGCCTGCACCCCGACCAGCAACGCGGCGGACAGCAGCCCGAAGCCGCCGCCGAGGATCGCCGCGGCCAGCACCAGCAGCCACACCGAACCGGGATCCGGCAACACGAACAGCGTCGCCGCACCTGACACGCACAGCAGGGCCCCGACCAGCGCGGCGTCCCGGAACCCGAGCCACATGTAGAGCCGCGCGGAAAACGCGGAGGCCAGCGGCCAGGTCACGCTCATCGACGCGAGCACCAGCCCCGCGGGGACAGGGCCGAGACCGAGCAACGTCTGCCCGTAGGTTGGCAGGAACGTGGTCGGGCCGATCACCAGCAGCCCCAGCCCGACGGTGGCCAGGCAGGAGCCGGCCAGTACCCGGCGCTTCCACATCCACGACGGCATGATCGGCTCGGCGGCCCTGCGCTCGACGAACACCGCGAGCACCGCGAACAGCGCGGCCGCGCCGAACACGCTGAGGCTTGCCGGGGACGTCCATCCCCACGCCGTGCCGCCCTGCAGCAGGCCGAAGAACACCGCGCCGGAGGCGAGCAGCACCACGGTGGCGCCGAGGTAGTCCACCCGGTGCTCGGTGCGCGGAACCTCCTCGTGCAGGTACCGCACGAGCAAGAACACCGCCACCGCGCCGATCGGCACGTTCACCAGGAAGATCCACCGCCAGGACGCGTACTCCGCGAACGTGCCGCCGAGGGTCGGCCCGACGATCGCCGAGATGCCCCACACGCTGGACAGCCAGCCCTGCACCCTGCCGC
This sequence comes from Pseudonocardiaceae bacterium, assembly GCA_009379845.1. Taxonomy (GTDB): domain Bacteria; phylum Actinomycetota; class Actinomycetes; order Mycobacteriales; family Pseudonocardiaceae; genus Tamaricihabitans. Next base: position 6,625 of record WHSZ01000063.1, read on the forward strand.
GCTCCGCGATCGAGTACAGGTCCGAGGCCACCGTGCTGATCGTCGCCTGCGCGCCGCCCGCGCCGATGCCCTGAATCCCGCGGAACACGATCAGCGCGACCATGTTCGGGCTCACCGCGCACAGTGCGGAGCCGACCAGGAAGATTGCCGCGCCGGCAAGCAGGACCGGTTTGCGGCCGTAGATGTCCGCGAGCTTGCCGTAGATCGGAATGGTCACCGTCTGGGTCAGCAGGTAACTGGAGAACACCCAGCTGAACAGCGAGAATCCACCGAGATCGGCGACCACCTGCGGCACCGTGGTTGCCACGATCGTGGTGTCCATCGCGGCCAGCGCCATGGTCGCCACCAGCGCGGCGAGCACCCTCCCCCGATGCTGGACCTTCGTCGGTGATGCGGCTTCCGTGGTCATTCCCCCAGCTTCAAACTTCGATCGAGGTTGAGGTCAAGTTCACCAGGCCGGTCGACCCGACCGGCAGTGGACCACTCTACTGTGGTTAACGTGGGTTACTCGCAGAACTGGCCGCCGGTGGAAACCGAACCAGCCGAGCGGCATCCGGACGCGCCCGCGCCGGGAACCAAGCTGGGCCAGCACTACTCCCGGTGTTTCGGCTGCGGTGACGTGCCCGGTGGGCTGCACCTGACCGCGACGGCCGGCGAAGGCGTGTCGCTGACCGCGGTGTTCGAGGTGACCGATTCGCACGAAGGCGCACCCGGGCTCGCGCACGGCGGCCTGCTCGCGTGTGCCTTCGATGAGGCGCTCGGCGGGGCGAACGCGCTGCTGCGCATGCCGGCTGTGACCGGTCACCTGGAAACCGACTTCCGGCGCCCGGTACCGGTCGGCTCGAGCCTGCACATCACCGCTCGGGTGGACGGCATCGCCGGTCGCAAGGTGTACAGCAGCGCGGTGGGCCGGCTGAACGACGAGAACGGCGACGTCGCGCTGCGTGCCAGGGCGCTGTTCGTGATCGTCGATGTCGAGCACTTCCTCACGCACGGAAACCGCGAGCAGATCGAGAAGATGGGCTGGCGCCAGGCCGATACGCGCGACGAGCAGTTGGATTTCAACCCCTGAGCCCATCCCGATAACCCATCCCGATAATCCGAGCCCGAACGACTCGAGAGGGCACCGCACACGATGTTCATCGTCGTCGTCCTCACGCTGGCCGTTGCGGCACACGCCTACCTGTGGAAACGGGCGGTGCTGGACACCACGCGGCCGGGGCGTGCCAGGCGAATCGGCACGATCGCCCTGGTCGCGCTGTTCCTGGTGATGATCATCGCGCTGTTCGGGGGCAGGGCGTGGACGCCGGGGGTGGCCGTCTGGTTCGCGTGGCCGGGTTACCTGTGGATCGGGGTGTTCCTCTACTTCTCGATGCTGCTGCTGGTCTTCGAGCTGCCCCGGCTGGCGTTGCGCCGCTGGGTACGTGGGAGGACCACCGCGCCGCAGCGGGTCAGGCAGCTCGCCGGGCCGGCAGGCGACCCGATCCCCGAACCGGACGGCGAGCAAGCCACGCCCCCGGCTGATCGCGATCGGATCGACGTCGGCAGGCGACTGCTGCTCGCTCGCGGCACCGCGCTGGTCGCTGGCGTGGCTTCGCTGGGGATCGTCGGCTACGGGATGAGTTCCGCGCTGGGATCGCTTGCCGTCAGACGGGTTCCGGTTCGCCTGCCGCGGTTACCGACGGGCATGGTGGGGTTCCGGATCGCGGTGGTGAGCGACATCCATCTGGGGCCGATCACCGGGCGCGGGCACGTCGAGCGAATCGTGCACACCATCAACGGGCTCGAGCCGGATCTGGTCGCGATCGTCGGTGACCTGGTGGACGGCACCCCCGAGCACCTCGGTGCGGCCGCGGAACCGTTGGGCGACTTGTTTCCCGGGAGGGCAGCTTCTTCGTCACCGGCAATCACGAGTACTACACCGGTTTCGACGGCTGGCGCCGCGAACTGGAACGGCTCGGCGTGTACGCGCTACTCAACGCGCGCACCACGATCAGCCAGGGCGGTGGGCGATTCACCCTTGCCGGCGTGAACGACGTCGCCGGGAATTCCTTTTCGGACGGGCCGGACTTCGATCAAGCGTTGCGGGACAGGGAAACCAGCATCCCGACGGTGTTGCTCGCGCATCAGCCAGTGCAGATCGACGATGCCGTTCGGCACGGAGTTGACCTCCAGCTTTCCGGTCATACCCATGGCGGACAGCTGGTTCCGGGGCAGCTGCTCGCCCGGCTGCAGCAGCCCGCCGTATCCGGGTTGTCCAAAGTAGACGAAACGTGGCTGTACGTGACTCGCGGCGCCGGATTCTGGGGCCCGCCGGTTCGGGTCGGCGCGCCGCCCGACGTTTCGCTGATCGAGCTGCACCCGGAACCGTAGCAGCGCCCGCCCGCAAAACCGCTAGGTGAGGGTGCGGGGGCGGATCTCGTTCGCCTTGTCCACCAACGCGATTCGCTGTTCGGTGCTGCCGGCCAGCCGGGCGAGCGCCCGGTAGCAGCGTTCGAGGCCGAACCGCAGCTCCCGTTCGGACAGTTCGCAGCCGAGCACCCTGCCCTCCGACGGCGCGCCGTCCCTTGCCGCGCCGTGGCCGCCGGAACGAACCCAGCCGTATGCGGCTTCCAGCACCTCGACGGTCAGCCTCGTCCTGCGCTCCGCGTCCAGCGAGAGCCGCTCCAGCCGGCGCGCGGCGTCGAACAACTCGCTGCGCTCCAACGTGGCGATCTCGTTGCCGTCACCGGACTTCGCCCGCCCAACCGGCCGGGTCTTGATCTTGATCGCGGCGACCTGTGCCGCGACGTAGTGGCTCGAGGAATCCGGAACTCCCTCGAGCACCTCGATCGCACCGGCCCGCGCACCCTGCGCGAGGTACACCCGCGCCAGGCCGAACGCCGCGCTGACGTAGGCATGATCTGTCCGCCACACCAGTTCGTAGAACCGCGACGCGCCGAAGTGATCGCCCGCATGCTCAGCCGTCACCGCGAGGGCGAGTTTCGGCGCGACCTCACCAGGCAACTCGTCGTACACCGCATCGAACGCCGCCCTTGCCTCGTTCACCAGCCCGGCAGCAAGGTTGATCAGCCCCCGGTACCAGTGCAGCCGCCAGTCGTGCGGAGCACCGGCTTCCTCAGTCAGCCGCTGCGCGGCGGTCAGCTGCGTGTTGGCTTCCCGCAATTCGCCGAGCTGAATGCGCGCATGCACCATCCGCAAGCGCGCCTCGACGGAGGACGGCGGCGCGCTTGCCAGCACCTCGACCAGTTGCTGCGCGTCGGTCGTGGTGGCCATCGCCAGCATCCCGGCCGCCGGGTCGGATGTGTCGACTTGCGGCACCGGAAGCGCACCGACCACATCGGACACATCGGGCGGCTCGGGTGAGGTATCCCGTTCCGGAACGACCATGTCCGATCCGAAGACCCGCGTCTCAGGACCGAACTCCCTCGAGACGCCGGGGCGTGGCTTTCCGGTGCCGAGCGCCATGATCTCGCGGAGCACCCCGTGCAGCTGGTCGGCCATCTCCTCACAGGAATGGAAACGGCGCTCGAGTTCCTGCCGGGTCGCCTTGCAGAGCACGCGGTAGTACGAGCCGAAAAGCGCGAAAAGCGGCACCTGGTCCGGGCCGGGTAGCGAGTGCTTGTAGGTCGATGTGTAACCGGTGAACTCGAAGCTGAGCACCGCCAGCGTCCGGCCGATCGTGTACACATCGGACATCACGGAAGCACCGTGGGTGGCCAGTTCCGGTGCGCTGTAGCCGCTGGTGAAGAACAGCGGGCTCTGATAGTCGTCCATATGACGAACCGCGCCAAGGTCGATCAGCTTGAGCTGCTCGTGGGTCTGGATCACGTTGTCCGGCTTGAGATCGCAGTACAGCAAGCCCTGACCGTGCAGGTATCCGATCGCCGGCAGGATCTCCAAGCCATACGCGATGACCTGCCCGATCGGTAGTGGTTCGGCGCGCCTGGTTTCCCTGTGATGCGCGAGGGCCAGCTGCCGAAGCGACTGCCCGCCAACGTATTCCATCACGATGTAGCCGATGGAGTTCCCGGTCTGCGGATCCGGGTGCTGCACGAAATTGTAGATCCGCACGATATTCGGATGTTCGACCTCGGCAAGGAACCGCTGCTCGGCAACCGCCGATGCCATCGCGGTCGCGTCCCCCGTGTCGATCAGTCCTTTGAGGACGACCCATCGGTCGGACACATTGTGGTCCTTGGCAAGGTAGATCCAGCCGAGCCCGCCGTACGCGAGCGCACCGAGCACCTCGTACTGCCCACCGACCAGATCGCCGGGACGCAGCCGCGGCCGGAACGAGAACGGCGCGCCGCATTCCTGGCAGGTTCCTTCCGGTTGTCCCTGCTGGCCGTTCGATCCCCTGCCGACCTTGGCTCCGCAGCCGCCGCAGAACCGCTTGTCCTCCGAGACGACCGGATCGTGCTTCACCGCGGACGTCGGATCGCGGTACGGCACCTGTGGCACCTCGACCAGCCCGGCGCCAAGCCGGCCACGGCCGGACGAGCGCGAGGACGTCCGCCTGCTCAGGCCTGGAAACGCGCCGGACCCCGTGGTGGGACCGCTGCCGGAACTGGTGCTCGGCGGCAGCACGCTATCCGTGCCCGGCTCCTCCTCCGCTTCCTGCGGTGCGGGTTGTGGCGCGGGCACGATGTTCTGCGTCGGCGGCGGCGCGGCGAGCGCGCTGGTCGGCTGCGGTACGCCGTCGACGGCCTGCCACTCCGGCGTCACGTACTGGGTGTGCGGCGTGACCCTTGGCAGCTGCGCGTCCGGCTGACCGGTAACCGGCGGGTGTACCGCGGTCTCCTCGGGATCGACCGCCTCCTGCCGCGGCCAGCGCGGTGCGGCGTCGCCGAGATCGCCCGGCCATGGACCGGTAGTCATCCGCCGCTCACCTCCAGATCAGCTCAGTCCTTGTAGGTAGGAGAAGGTGGGCTCGGTGGCGAGCCGAGTTCGCCGAGCCACCTCGCGTAGCTTCGCGTCCACGCGCCGCTGTTCCGGATCTGGTCGAGTACCGCGTTCACGTACCTGACCATGTCCTCGTTTGCCTTCGGCACGCCGATCCCGTACGGCTCGGTGGTGAACCGCGGTCCGACGATCTTGGTATTCGGGTCCTGCGCGGCCATACCGGCGAGAATCGTGTCGTCAGTGGACATCGCTTCGACCTGACCCTGCTGCAGCATCACAAGGCAGTCCGACCAGTTATCCACGCCGACCGGTTTCGCGCCGACCTCTGCGAGCGCGTCGATCGACGTGGATCCCTTGGAGGCGCACACCTTCCTGCCCCGCAGGTCCTGGATCCCCGTCGCGCGGGAACTCTCGTTAACCAGCACGCGCTGACCGGCCGTGTAGTACTCGGAAGAGAAATTGATGTCCTGCCACCGCTTACAGGTCATCGTCATGGTGCGCACCACGACGTCCACGTCGCCCTCTTTCAGGGCATCGATCCGTTGCGCCGAGGTCAGCGCCCGGAACTGGACCTTCTCCGGATCGCCGAGCAGCGCCTGGGCTATCTGCTTGGCGATGTCGATGTCGAATCCGCCGAGACGCCCGGTACTCGGATCGCGGAAGCCGAACAGGTAGGTGTTCTGGTCGATGCCGGCGATCAGGTAACCGCGCTCCTTGATCTTCGCCATCGTGGAACCGGCCGGCGTGTCCGTTCCGGACGGTCGCAGGCTGGCCGTCGGGTCACCGCACTTCGGATCCGGCTCGTCATTGCCCGGTTCCGGTGGACCCGCGTTTTGCGGTGTCGGCCGCTGCGCCGACTCCACTTTGGCCAGATCAACCGGCTGCCCCACGTCCCCGCAAGCCGAAACGGCCGCGGTGAGAAGCACAGCGAGCAACGCCGACGACGCCTTCTGGTTCCCCATCAGCGGTACTCCCTGAGCCGATCCTGGATACCGATAATGATGCCGGCGGCCGCGACCACCGCGAGCAACGTCATCCCCGGCGCCAGCAGAAGCAGCGCGCGGCCACCGTTGACCGTGCCGGCGCGGAACTCCTCGCGGCCGCTGGTGATTGCCCGCACCAGGCCTTCGTCCAGCTCGGTGAACGCGGTCGCCGCGGTTCGCGCGCCATCGCCGATCGCCATGGCTTGCGCGTCCTGGTACGAGCCACCCTGGTCGAGCCGCTGGATCTCGCCGTGCCGGCTGAGCCATTCCTTCGCCTGCCGTCCGGCAGCCCGCACCTGCTGCTCATGCTCCCAGCCGGCGGTCAGCTCGCGGGCCTCGGCGAGCAACCCGCCGTTCCCGTCCCGGCCGGCCAGCCTGCGACTGGCCTGGACGAAGTGCTTCTCGTAGTCCCCGCCCTCGCCGCGTGCGACCAGGGTCATGGTCTCGTCGGCGCGGGCTTCCAGTGCCGCGATCCGCGCCTGGATCAGCACGTCAACCTGCCGCGAACCGCGATCCCGGCCGTTGTCAACCAGAATGGCCTGCGCCGTCAACGCGGTCGCGCCCCACAGGAAGGCGACCCCGACCGCGATCGTGGCGACCAGAAGCCCCTTGTTGATCACCCGGTTGGTCTTGCGGGTGAGGTAGCGCTGGGTGGCGATCAGCGCTACCAGCAGGCCGACCACCAGCAGTGTCGTGACGATCGGGAAGGAGTTGGCGTCGTCCTGCTCCTCGCTCAGCCGCTCGCTGTCGATCTGGTAGAGCCTGCTGGCAGCCGGCAGGATCTTCTCGCGCATCAGCCCGGACGCTTCGCGCAGGTAGGCCGCACCGGCCGGGAAGCCCTGGCGGTTGTTCGCCCGTGCGGTCTCCACCAGCCCGGTGTACACCGGCAGCTGGGTGGAGAGCGTCTTCACGATCCGGTCTTCCTCGGACGCGATGCCCTTGTCGCTGGTCGCCTTGGACAGCGCCGCGCCCGCCTGCGCGATGTCCAGCTCGTAGCGGGCGCGCAGGTCCCCCGGTTCCACGCCGCCGTTCAGGAAGGCGGTCGCCGCGGTGGCGTCGGCGTCGGACAGCGAGCGATAGATCTGCTGCGCGGCGGAGCTCAGCGGTTCCCGGTAGTCGGTGAGGTTCGTGATGGTGTCCCGCTTCTCCTGCGCCATGATCGTGCCGACGATCCCGGTCAGCAGACTCAGCGTGACCAACCCGGTCGCGATCATGGTCAACCGGCCTGGCGTGGTTGACCTCGAACGGCGCAGCCGGCGGCCGATCGTTCGTGGCAGCTCGAGCAGGCCGGCCAGTCCGGACGAGGATCCGCGATCGTGCTGCTCCGCCTGATCACGCGGCGCGGAAGATCGCTGATCCACCGAGGTCATGAGCGCGGTTCGGCCGGAGGAATCCACATCGACAGAGTCAACACCATTACATCTCCCGGCACAGCGTTTTTGGTCCGAACCCGGAACAGAAAAGTAGTAGACCGGCCCGGCGGGCGTCACGCCGGCCTGCCGTCCGTTACCGAACCGGAGTCAGTGCCGGCTGACCGCTCAGCACGGCTACCACGTTGCGGGCGGCGAGCAGCGCCATCTCGGTTCTGGTTTCGGTGGTCGCCGATCCGAGGTGCGGCACGAGCACCACGTTCTCCAGGTCCAGCAGGCCGGCGTCCACCTCGGGTTCGCGTTCGAATACATCCAGCGCGGCCCCCGCGATACGTCCATCCCGCAACGCGACGGCAAGCGCCGCCTCGTCCACCACCGGGCCGCGACTGGAGTTCAGCAGGAACGCGCTCTGCTTCATGGCTTCAAGTGCCTTCGCGTCGATCAGATGCCGGGTCTCGGTCGTAAGTGGACAGTGCAGCGACACGACATCGGCTTCGGCGAGCAGTTGCTCACGGGACAGGTGGCTGGCGTCCAGCTCCGCCTCGACACCCGGATCCACCCGGTTGCGCGCCGAGTAGACGATTCGCATGCCGAACGCGCGAGCCCGGCGGGCGACGGCCTGCCCGATCTGGCCGAACCCGATGATGCCGAGCGTCTTGTCGCGCAGCCCGGAACCCAGCATGAAGGAGATGTGGAACGACCACGGCTGCCGCGCGCGGATCAGCCGTTCCCCCTCGCCGAGCCGGCGAGTGATCATCAACAGCAGCCCGAGCGTGAGGTCTGCGGTCGCGTCGGTCAGCACGCCGGGGGTGTTCGTGACCCGCACGCCTCGCTCCGTCATCGCCGGCACGTCGACGTTGTCGTAGCCGACCGCGGTGTTCGCCACGACGCGCAGTCGCGGCCCCGCCGCGTCCGCGAACCGGCCGTCGATGCGGTCGTGCAGCATCGCCACCACCCCGTCCGCGCCCCGCACCGCCGCGCGCAGCTCATCTTCGCCGAGCTTGCGCGCGTCTTCTGGCATCCAGAGCTCGCCGGCTGAGCGCAGCAGGTCCGCGGCGGGGTCGGGGATCCGGGTGGTAACGACGACACGATGGGCCATGTGGCACATGGTGCCTCGTGAGTCTTTTTGAGGGCTATAGCACCCGAAAAGACTCACGAGCCGGACCGGCTTGCGAAGATTGTATGACACTCGTACATTACTACAGTCCGACGAAATGTGCGTCAGTTGGCAGCGTCGCCCTGGCTTTCGGAGGGAACATGAGCCCGAAACCGCCCAGTGGGGCCCAGATCGGGGGAAACGACTACCCGCGGCAACAAGTCCGCACCCGAGCCGTGCTCGCCGCGGTCATCGGCAACTTCATGGAATGGTTCGACTTCGCGGTCTACGGCGTCTTCGCCACGAACATCGGCCGCGTCTTCTTCCCGTCGGAAAACGAAACCGCCTCGCTGCTGAGCTCGCTCGCGGTGTTCGGCGTCGCGTTCTTCATGCGCCCTGTCGGCGGCGCCATCCTCGGATCCATCGGTGACCGGCTCGGCCGCCGAAACGCGCTTTCTCTCGCCATCATTCTGATGACGGTGGCCACCACCCTGATCGCACTGGTGCCGTCCTACGCGACCATCGGTGTCGCCGCCCCGGTGCTGCTCGTGCTGCTGCGCTGCGTGCAGGGCATCTCCACCGGCGGCGAATGGACGAGCTCTTCGGCGTTCGTCGTGGAGAACGCTCCCGCACACCGGCGCGGACTGTGGGCGAGTTCGATCTCCGCGACCGCCGCGCTCGGCACCTTCGTCGGTGCGGTGGCCGCACTGACCGTGAACTCGACGATGTCCGAAGCCGCGGTGGACAGCTGGGGCTGGCGGATCCCGTTCCTCGCGGCCGCACCGCTCGGCATCGTGGGCTTCTACCTGCGCCGCAAGCTCACCGATACCCCGGTGTACGAGGCGATGCGGGAGCAGAAACGCCTCGCGCGGTCCCCGCTTCGGCAGGCCGGCCGCCGGAACGTCAAGCTGATCATGCTCGCCTTCGCGTTCTCCAGCATCACCGGTGTCGGCTTCTATTACCTGGCCACGTTCATCGTGAACTACCTGTCCGAAACGGTCGGCTTCGACCGTGCGGACGCGCTACTGATCAGCATCGTCGGCCTCGGTTTCTACGCGCTGATGTGCCCGGTGATGGGCCTGCTCTCGGACGTATGGGGCCGGCGCAAGCCGGTCAAGCTGATCGGCTGCGCGATACTCGTCGTGCTGTCCGTCCCCGCGTTCTTGCTGATGAGCCAGGGCGGCGTCGGCACCTTCGTCGGCCTGTTCCTGCTCGGCATCGGCGAGGCGATGGTCAACGTGATGACCGTGGTGCTGCTCGTCGAGCTGTTCCCGCCGGAAACCAGGGTGACCGCGGGCGCGATCGGCTACAACATCGGCCTCGGCTACGTCGCTGGCATGGCACCGCTCATCGCGGCGGCACTGGTCGCCGCCACCGGGATCGCGGTGTCGCCTGCGTGGTTCCTCGGCGGCATCGCGCTGCTGTCCGGGATCGTGCTCGCGATCTACCTACCGGAGACCTCGAAGCGATCGTTGACCGGCAACTACGAGAACACCGCCGAACCGGTCGCGAGCGAGGCCCGATGAGTGTCACCGAGCGAGCGTTGCGGGAGATATCCGACGATCCGTTCCTGCGCGCGTTCCCCCGCGCGGAGCCGTTCCGGTTCGTGCTAACCCTTGGCGCGCAACGTGTTCTGGTCGATGTTGGACGTGAAACGGAGGCAAGGTCCGGCATCGACATCAACGACAGCTGGGATTTCGAGTACGTCCTGCCGCAGCAGGCATGGCACAACTACCGGCAGGCCGTGCCGCCCCCTGGTTTCAACACCGCACAGGCACTTCTGGCCCGGCTTGGCTCGGACATCGTCACCGGTGACCGCGCGCGCTGGGCGCAGTACGCACCGGTGGTGGAGCGAGTGCTGCAGATCCTTGCCGGCAAGGTGGAAACGGCGTCGGCGGCCGGGACCACCTTGCCGGGGAAGAGCGACATCGTCGGCCGTTACCTGCCGCTCACGATCCAGGACACCACCTACCGGGTGTACTACGAATCAGCCGGCTCCGGCGTTCCGATCGTGTGCCTGCACACCGCGGGATCGGACAGCCGGCAGTACCACCACCTGATGGAAAACCCAGCACTGACCGAACGATTCCAGTTCTTCGCGTTCGACCTGCCGTGGCACGGGCGCAGCAATCCGCCGGCCGATTGGCGCAGCCGCACCTACTCCCTCGAGGTCGACTGGTATACCGACGCGGTACTCGCCTTCCAGGCCGCGCTCGGCCTCGACCGGCCCGCGCTGATCGGCTGCTCGATGGGCGGCGTGCTCGCGCTGCAACTGTCCAGCCAGCACGGTGAGAAGTTCCGGTCGGTCATCTCGCTGGAAGGCGGCTTCGGTAACCCGTCGCGGAAGGTCGACTGGACACGGCACGCCGAGGTGGACCACAGCCTCTTCCTTTCCACCTGGGTCGCCGGGCTGATGTCCCCCGCCAGCCCGATCGATCTGCGCGAGCAGGTGCTCTGGGAATACGGCCAGTCCGGGCCAGGTGTTTACCACGGCGACACCCATTTCATGGCGCGCATCCCGGATATCGCCGATTCGCTTGGCCCCGCGAAATGCCCGCTGCACGTGTTCTGCGGCGAATACGACTATTCCTCGACGCCGGAGATGTCCCGAGCCGCCGCGCAGCAGCTCGGCGGCCGGTTCACATTGCTCGAGGGAATGGGGCACTTCCCGATGGCCGAGGATCCCGGGCGCTTGCTCGAGTACTTGAACCCGGTCCTCGACGAGATAGCGGCAGGGTAACGACGAACAGGAGCAGCGTCATGTCGGAAGAATTGTACGAGACCGGAATGCACATCCGCCGGAAAGTGCTCGGCGATGGGCACGTCGAGCGCTCCCTCAACAAGGCAAACGATTTCGATCGGCCGATGCAGGAACTCACCACGAGCTACTGCTGGGGAATGCTGTGGGGGCGCGACGGTCTCGACCACAAATCCCGCAGTATCGCGAACTTGGCGATGCTCAGCGTGCTGGGCCGCCCACACGAGCTCAAGGTGCACACCGCGGGCGCACGGCGAAACGGTTGCTCCTGGGAGGAAATTCAGGAAGTGCTGCTGCAGGTGGCGGTGTACGGCGGCGTGCCTGCCGCGGTGGACGCTTTCCGCGTCGCGCGCGAGGTCTACGACGAGGAATCCGGGGATTCTTGAGCGCCCCTCGCCTCCACCCCGGCCCACCGTTCCAGGTGAGTGATCAGCGAGGTGAAATCCGCGTCGGCGCCGCCTCGATTCACCGTGTACAGCCACAGCTGGCGCACGGACTCGGCGACCCACATCGGCAAACCCATCTCATCGGCCTGCTCGGAGAGGAGCCGCAAATCCTTGTACATCAAACCGCTGGTGAACCCGAAATCGAACCGGCGATTCAGCACGGCACGCGGGAACTTGTCAACCGTCGCCGAATTCCGTCCGGTCCCGGCATTCATGACCTCGATCATCGTGCTCGGATCGAGTCCGGCCTTCATGCCGAAAACCACGGCTTCGGAGGTGGCCGCGATGGCGGTCGCGGACAGATAATTGTTCGCGAGCTTCATCGTCTGCCCGAGCCCTGGTTCGGTCCCGACGTGGAAAGCTCGCCCGAGTACCTCAAGAATGGGTTTCACGGTGTCGAAACGATGTGGCGTGGTCGCGGCCATCACGGCAAGCGTGCCGGCCGATGCCCCGTTGACGCCGCCGCTCACCGGGGAATCGACCGTTTCCACGCCGCGATCGGCCAGCGCCGCCGCGATCTCCCTGATCATCTCGGCGCCCGTGGTGGACAGCTCGATCCATACCCCGGCCCGCGAGCCGTCCACCATGCCGTTCCGGCCGAGCGCCACCTCGCGCACCACCGGTGGGCTCGGCAGGCTGGTCAGCACGATATCCGTGCGGTCGGCGACCTCGGCCGCGGATTCCGCGATCGCGACACCGCTCGCTTCCGCCCGCTTCGCGACCTCATTCGACGCATCCATGCCGACGAGCTGGTATCCGGCTGCCAGCAACCGCTGGGACATCGGAAAACCCATGTGCCCGAGGCCAATGAATCCGAGTACCGGATCGCCGGAATTCGTCACGGGCAAACCTCCGAAAATGGAAACTGGAATAATTCGTCGACCTGGATTCGCAACTCTGATCCTATCCGGCGCACTTCGGCTGTCAATATCGATCGGCAAATCGGGAAGGACTATTCGAGTCGATAAACCAGAGGTATATAGCCTAACTCGGTTTACCCACCGAGCTATTTCGTCGCGCCTTTTCGCGGTAAAGGAGTCGCCATGACCACAACAGAAACACAGCTTGCCGAATACGCGCTGTACATCGACGGGAATTCGATGCCAGCCGAATCCGGGGACAGCTACGAGTCGATCAACCCGTTCACCGGCGATGCCTGGGCACGGGTACCCGATGCGGGTGCGGCCGACGTGGATCGCGCGGTCGGTGCGGCACGCCGGGCGCTGGACGGCCCGTGGGGAGAGCTCACCGCCCCGCAGCGCGGCAAGCTGCTGCGCAAGCTCGGCGACTTGATCGCGAGGGATGCCGACCGCCTCGGCGAGATCGAAACCAAGGACAACGGCAAGCTGCTGCGCGAGATGGCCGGGCAGGCCAAAGCACTGCCCGAGTGGTACTACTACTTCGCGGGGCTGGCCGACAAGTTCGAAGGCAGCGTCATTCCCACCGACAGGGCGAACTACCTGGTCTACACGCGACACGAACCGGTCGGCGTGGTCGGCGCCATCGTGCCGTGGAACTCGCCATTGCTGCTACTGACCTGGAAGCTCGCACCGGCGCTCGCGGCTGGCTGCACGTTCGTGGTCAAGCCAAGCGACTACACGCCAGCCAGCACGCTCGAGCTCGCAAAACTGGTCGAGGAAGCGGGTTTTCCTCCCGGAGTGTTCAATGTGGTCACCGGCTGGGGTCCGCCTGCCGGTCAGGCGCTCGCCGGGCATCCGGACGTGAACAAGGTGGCTTTCACCGGATCAACCGCAACCGGGATCGCGGTGGCGCACGCCGCCGCGGACAATCTGGCGCGCGTCACGCTCGAGCTCGGTGGGAAATCCGCGCAGGTCGTGTTCTCCGACGCGGATCTTGATGCCGCGGCCAACGGCGTGATCGCGGGAGTGTTCGCCGCTACCGGGCAGACCTGCATGGCCGGCTCAAGGCTCGTGGTGCACGAGTCCGTGAAAGACGCGCTGGTAGCCAAGATCGTGGAGCGGGCTGAGCGGATCAAGGTCGGCGACCCGACCGCGCCGGAGACCGAGATGGGTCCGCTTGCCAACGATCGGCAGTTCGAGAAGGTACTCGGCTTCTTCGAATCCGCCCGCGAACAAGGGGCGACGGTTGCCTGCGGCGGGCAGTCGGTTGCCGAACTCGGTGGCTACTTCGTACGGCCAACGGTGCTCACCGACGTCGACCCCACGATGCGCGCGGTGCGCGAGGAGATCTTCGGCCCGGTGCTCACCGTGCTCCCGTTCAACGACGAGGACGGCGCGGTCGCGCTGGCGAACGGCACCCAGTACGGGTTGGCGGCCTCGGTGTGGACCAAGGACGTGCACCGCGCGCATCGGATGGCGGCACGGCTGCGGGCCGGCAGTGTCTGGGTGAACGCATACCGGACGGTGAGCCCGCAGGTACCGTTCGGCGGTTTCGGCGCGAGCGGTATCGGCAGGGAGAACGGGAGCGATGCGATCCGCGCGTACACCGAGACGAAGGCGATCTGGGTGGAGCTGTCCGCCGAGACCCGCGACCCCTTCACCCTTGGCTGATTCTCGTGGCCGGGGTCAGCCGCTGGCGGAACGGGTGCCGCTGACCGCGAGATCGGCTTCGATCCGCGCCGCCGCGCTCAGCAGCGGCGGGCAGATATCGCGCCGCATGTCACCCAGGGATCGCCGATTGGCCTGAGTGGACACGTTGATCGCCGCGATCACCCGGCCACGCCGGTCCCTGATCGGCGCGGCCATCGAGCGCAACCCTTGCTCCAGTTCCTGGTCGACCAGCGCCCAGCCCTGCTCACGCACCTTCTCGAGCTCGGCGCGCAGGTCCGCCGCCGACGTGATGCTGCGCGGGGTGAGCTGCTCGAGTTCGGCCGTGTCCAGGTAGGACGCGAGGTCGCCTTCGTCGAGCCCGGCGAGCAGCACGTGACCCATCGAGGTCGCGTACGCGGGGAACCGGGTTCCCACGTTGATCGCCACCGTCATGATGCGGGAAACCGGCACGCGCGCGACGTAAACGACGTCCAGTCCATCCAAAATGGACACCGAGCTGGACTCGTGGACCTCCGAAGAGAGCCGTTCCAGATGCGGCTGGGCGACTTCCGGCAAGGTGATGCTGGACAAATACGAGTATCCCAGTTCCAGAACCCTTGGCGTCAACGAGAACCGCTTGCCGTCGGTGCGCACGTAGCCCAGATCGGCAAGGGTCAGCAGGAAACGGCGAGCCGCCGCGCGGGTGAGCCCGGTGGCCTTCGCGACGTCGCTGAGCGTCAGCTCGGGGGTGCGGGCGTCGAAGGCCCTGATGACCGCGAGGCCACGTTCAAGGGACTGCACATGGTGCGCTCCACGCTCCGGCGTGTCGGCTTCGTCCATCACAATCCCCGTTCTGCCACCCGGCTGGTCCGCGGCACCCTAACCGTCGCCCTTTGCCTTCGGCTCGCCGAGCTCGGCGAGCGTGCGCTGGGCGATGGCGAACGCGGTGTTCGCGGCCGGCACGCCCGCGTACGCGCCGGTGTGCAGCAACACCTCGCCGATCTCGTCAGCCGTCAAACCGTTGCGCACAGCCGCTCGAACATGCATGGCAAGCTCGTCGTGGCACTGCAACGCGGTCAGCGCGGCAAGCGTGATGCAGCTACGCGTCTTGCGGTCCAATTCGGACCGAGTCCACAACGATCCCCACACCGCACGGGTGATGTAGTCCTGGAATGGTGCGGTGAACTCGGTTGTCCTGGCCACCGCCCGGTCCACGTGCTCGTCGCCGAGCACCTCGCGGCGCACCGCCATCCCGGCCTCGTGCGGGTCGGTCATCGTCACTCCTTCGCGGACAGGTGCTCGACGATCAGCTCGCTGACCCGTGCTGCCTGCTCGACGTTGACCAGGTGCGCGCCGGGGTCCAGCACTTCCAATCGCGCCTTCGGTATCGCGTCTGCGATGCGCTGCCCGTGATCAGGTGGGGTGGCGGGATCCTGCTGACCGAAGATCGCCAGCGTCGGCGCGGTGATCGAGGCGAGGTCGGGAGTCAGATCCATGGCACCGATCGCGCCGCAGCAGGAGGCATATCCCTCCGCAGGAGTCGACTCCACCATCGCCCGTAGCTCGGCCGTCCGCTCCGGATTCGCCGCCCGGTACCCGTCGGTGAGCCATCGGCCGACGACGCTGTCGGCCACCGCTACGGTCCCTTCCGCCCGGACAAGGCGGGCCCGATCCTCCCAGTCCTCCGGGGTGAGCAGCTTGGCCGAGGTAGCACACAACACGAGCCGGTTCAACCGATCCGGGGCGTGCCGGCCGAGCCACATGCCCACCATGCCGCCGAGCGAGAGGCCAACCAGGTGCGCGCGGCGGACCTCGAGCGAGTCGAGCAGCTCGAGCAGATCCCCTGCGAGCTCGGCGAGGCTGTACGGGCCTTGCGGCACCGGCGAACCGCCGTGCCCTCGATGGTCGTAACGAACCACCCGGAATCCGGCTGAGGTAAGCGGCTCGATCTGCGGATCCCACATCCGCAGATCGCTGCCGAGCGATCCGCTCAACACGACCACCTCGCCGTCCGGCGGCCCGTCCACAACGTATTTCATGACACCCCTTTCGCACGGCGGTACGCGGCGAGCGCGCGTTCGGTGAAGGTTGTCGCACTGCCAAGGTATCCGGCCGGGTCGAGTAGTTCCCCGATCCGTGCGCGGCTGAGTTGCCCGCCCACTACGGGGTCGGCGGCAAGCAGGTCCCCGAGCTCGCCCTCGCCGCTCGCCACCCGCTGGCAGCATGCGGAAACCGCGTCGTGCGCCTCGAGACGGCCGAGAATTGGCGCCAGCTCGGTTGTCACCCGCTCGGCGAGCAGCAGGCCACCGGTGTGCTCCAGGTTTTCCCGCATCCGATCCGGGTTCACCCGAAGCCGCCGCACACTCGTTCGCAACCAGGACACCGCGGATCCGGTGCTGCGCAACAACTCGTTGAACGGCCGCCACTCCGCGTGCCAGGCGCCGGCGGCACGTTGATGCTCGTGCGCCATCGCGTCCAGCAGGGTCGTCACGAGGCCGGGTGCCTGCCGGGCGGACGCGATCGCGGCGATCGCGGCGACCGGGTTGCGCTTGTGCGGCATGGTCGAAGAGCCACCACTACCCGGCGGTCCCTCTTCGCTGAGTTCGGCGATCTCGGTCTGCCCTAACAAGACGATGTCACCGGCGATCTTCCGCACCACGCCACAGGTTTCGCCGAGCGCACCGGCGAGTTCGGCTACCCGGCTGCGCTCGGTGTGCCACGGCAGGGTGGGTTCGGACAACCCGAGTCTGCGCGCGATCGCGGCAAGCACCTTGGTGCCGTCCTGGCCAAGCGAGGCCAACGTGCCGGTGGCGCCGCCGAGCTGCACGGCCAGCCGATCGCGTACCTCGGTCAGCCGGCGAGCGCTCGCGTCCAGCCCGGACAGCCAACCGGCCGCGGTGAACCCGAACGTCACCGGCGTCGCGTGCTGTTCGAGCGTCCGTCCAACTTGGACCGTGTCAAGATGGTCTTCGGCAAGCGCCGCGACGCTTCCCGCGCACTCGTCCAATTCGGACAGTAACGCGCCGAGTGCACGGTCGGCGATCAGCATCGCCGCGCTGTCCACCACGTCCTGGCTGGTGGCTCCGCGGTGCACGTGACGCCCAGCCGCACCGCCGACGCGCTCGGTCAGGGCCCGCACCAGCGGCGCGGCTGGGTTGCCGACACCCCGCGACTGCTCGGCGATCTCCGCGACGTCGTAGTACGACGCCGAGCACGCTTCGGCGATCCGGTCGGCTTCCTCGGTGTCCAGCAGGCCAACTTCGGCCTGCGAGCTCGCCAGCGCGCCCTCGACGTCCAGCATGGCTTGCAGCCAGGCTTCGTCGTTCACCAGCGCGCGCACCGGCCCGGCGGCAAGCACCCGAGAGAAGAGTTCGTCAGACATCAAAGAATACGGTTTCACCTTCGCCTTGCAGGCGCACGTCGAAGCGGTAACCGCCGTCCACCGGTTCGGCGAGCAACGTTCCCCTGCGCTCCTCCGGCACCGTGGCCAGCACCGGGTCGGCCGCGTTCGCCTCGGCGTTGTCCGGGAAGTAGATCCGGGTGACCACCCGATGCAGCAAGCCGCGGGCGAGCACCGAAACGTTGATGTGCGGTGCCTGCCGCACACCGTTCTGGCCAGGGATCGCGCCGGGCAGCTGGGTCAGGATCGCGTAGTTGCCTTCCGGATCGGTCGGGCAGCGGCCAAAGCCGCGGAATCCGGGGGCCGCGCCCCGCGGGTCGTCCGGGTGATCGAACCGGCCCTGCGGGTCGGCCTGCCAGGTCTCCACGAGGCCATCCGGGATCGGCTCGCCGGCTCCATCGGTCACCACGCCACGGATCCACACCGCGCCGGGCGTGCCGTCCGGAACGACGAACGGCCCGTCTTCCCACGGCAACACGATGGACAGGAACGGACCAACGGTTTGCGATGGCGTACTCATTCGTCCTCATCCTCATCGTTCTCGAACGGGGTGGCTTCGCGGCCACGCAGCACGATGTCGAACTCGAAGCCCAGCGCCCAGTGATCGGTTGTGCGGTCCATGTCGAAGCGCGAGATCATCCGCTGCCGTGCGGCCGGGTCGGGCACCGAGTTGAAGATCGGGTCCTGGAAGAACAGCGGATCGTCCGGGAAATACATCTGGGTGACAAGCCGCTGCGTGAACGCGCGTCCGAACACCGAGAAGTGAATGTGCGCGGGGCGCCAGGCGTTGTCGTGGTTTCCCCACGGGTAGGCGCCCGGCTTGATGGTGGTGAACTCGTAGCGACCGTCGGAGTCGGTGAGCGTGCGGCCGGCGCCGTCGAAGTTCGGGTCAAGCGGGCTCGGCCACCGATCGCCGGTGTGCCGGTAGCGGCCGCCCGCGTTGGCCTGCCAGATCTCCACCAGCGAGTTCGGCACCGGGCGGCCGTCGCCGTCCAGCAGCCTGCCGTGCACGATGATCCGCTGACCCTGCGGCTCGCCGGCGTGCTGCCTCGTGAGGTCGTTGTCGAGCTCACCGATCCTCCCCTCGCCGAGCACCGGCCCTGTCACCTCGGTCAGCATGTGCGGCAATAGCACCAGCGGCTGTTTGGGGTGCCGCAGCCGGGTGGACTTGTAGTCGGCGAAGTTCAGCGAAGGGTGCGTGCCGTCCGGGTCGTTGCGGTAGCCGGGCAGCTCACTGAGCGCGGTATCCGGCGTCGCGGTTTTCGATGGGTTCACGATGACTCCTCACTGACTCCTCACTCCCGTGAGTTAGGCCTCCAGCACGACGGCAAGTCCCTGGCCAACGCCGATGCAGATCGCCGCAAGACCCCAGCCGCCGCCACGACGGCGTAGTTCGTGCGCGAGCGCACCGAGGATGCGCCCGCCCGAGGCACCGAGCGGGTGCCCGATCGCGATCGCACCACCGTTCGGGTTCAAGATCTTCGGATCCAGCTCCGGCCAATCCGCCAGGCAGGCAAGCGACTGCGCCGCGAACGCCTCATTCAACTCAACCACGGACAGGTCTGCCCAGCCGATTTCCGCCTGTTGCAAGGCTTTCTCGGCCGCCCGCACCGGGCCGATACCGAACATGTCGGGATCGACGCCGGCCGCGCCGCGCCCCGCGATACGGGCCAGCGGCTCGGTGCCGAGCTTCGCGGCCGCACCGGAGTCGCCGAGCAGCACCGCGGACGCGCCGTCGTTCAGCGGCGAGGAATTGCCCGCGGTCACCGTGCCGTCCGCCCGGAAAACCGGCTTGAGCTTGGCGAGTGCGGCCATGCTGGAATCCGCACGGATCCCCTCGTCCCGCTCGAGTTCGACACCGTCAAGGCCGACGACGTGCGTGTCGTAGAAGCCTTCGTCCCACGCCCGCGCGGCGCTGTGATGGCTCCGCATCGCGAACTCGTCCTGGGCTTGCCTGCCGATGCCGTACTTCTCGGCGAGCAGCTCGGTGCTCTCGCCGAGCGAGACCGTCCACTGCTTCGGCATCGCGGGGTTCACCATCCGCCAGCCGAGCGTGGTGGAATGCAGCGTCTCGTGCCCGCGGGGGTAACCGCGCTCCGGTTTGAGCATGACCCACGGCGCGCGGCTCATCGACTCGACGCCGCCGGCGACGGCGAGGCTGGTGTCCCCGAGTGCGATCGAGCGGCTGGCGCCAATCGTGGCGTCCAACCCCGAACCGCACAGCCTGTTCACCGTCGATCCGGGCACCGAGGTCGGCCATCCGGCCAGCAACGCGGCCATCCGTGCCACGTTCCGGTTGTCCTCACCCGCGGCGTTCGCGTCACCGAGCACCACCTCGTCAACGTCCGCCGGGTCGAAGTCGGTGCGGTCGGCAAGGGCGCGCAGCATGTGCGCGGCCAGATCATCCGGTCGGACCTCGGCCAGCGCGCCGCCGTACCGGCCGAACGGGGTGCGCACCGCGTCCAGTACGAATACGTCGGTCATCAGGGGCTCGCCTCCGTCAACGCGCGCAGCACGGTCAGCTCCTGTTCGGTTGGTGTCGGGGTCTGGCCAAGATCCTCGGCCACCGCGAGGTCCCAGCCGGTCGCGTCCCGCGCCTCCTCGAGCGTGGCGCCGGGATGCAGCTCGGTCAGGGTGAGCTCGGCTGTCCGGGGATCGGGGCGGAGCACGCCGAGATCGGTGATCACCAGCGTCGGCCCGGCGCCGGACAGGCCGAGCCGCTCGCGCTCGCCGGGACCGGAGCCGTGCCCGACGGATGTGACGAAGTCGAGCTTGCTGGCGAAGGTGCGCCTGCTCTGCCGGACGACGATGAACACCTCGCGGCAGGAGGCGGCGATTTCCGGCGCTCCGCCCGCGCCCGGCAGCCGCACCTTCGGATTGTCGTAGTCACCACCGACGATGGTGGTGTTGATGTTGCCGAACTTGTCCAGCTGGGCGGCGCTGAGGAAGCCCACGTCGATCCGGCCCGGCTGCAGCCAGTAGTTGAACACTTCCGGCACGCCGATCACGGCATCCGCGGTTTCGGCGAGCATCCCGTCCCCGATGGAAAGCGGCAGCCGGTCCGGTTTCGCGCCAAGGCAACCGGACTCGTAGATGAGCACCAGGTTCGGTGCGTGCATCCGCCTGGCAACGTTCGCCGCCGTGCTCGGCAGCCCGATGCCGACGAAACACGAGGCGTCGTCCCGCAACGCGCGGGCCGCCGCGACGCTCATCATCTCGTCGGCTGTGTGCTCCCGCTGCTCGCTCATGACGCGCTCCCCACCTGCTCGCCCGCCGTGAATACCTGCTCGGCGAGCCAGCGTTCAAAGGATTCGCGCTCCCGGCTGATCGAGTCCCATTCCTGGTAGTCGTCGTTCACGCGCTCGTAGTAGCCCTGCGCGTAGGACGGCCGCGCCCCGCCGGGTACCTCCGCGACCAGGCCGACCGCCCAGGTAGGCAGCACCATCCCGCCGGGTTTCGGCTCGAGTTCATCCACGACCTCCTCCACGGTGACCAGGCTGCGCCGCGCCGCGAGCACCGCTTCCTTCTGGACGCCGGTGATGCCCCACATCTGCACGTTTCCCGCGCGGTCCGCGCGTTGCGCGTGCACGATCGCCACATCCGGGTTGAGCGCGGGAACCGCGGTCAGCTGCTCCTCGGTGAACGGGCAACGGATTGGCTTGATGTTCGGGGTGTGCTCGGGGAGATCGGTACCGACGTAGCCACGCAACACCGCGAACGGCAGCCCGGACGCCCCGGCGACGTAGCGGTTCGCCATCCCCGCGTGGCTGTGTTCTTCGATCTCCAGCGGCCGTGGCCAGGAATTCTCCACCGCGTCGCGGAACCGGTGCAGGGAACCGACGCCCGGGTTCCCGCCCCAGGAAAAGATCAGCTTGCGCACGCAGCCCGCGCCGATCAGCTGGTCATAGATGATGTCCGGGGTCATCCGTGCCAGCGTCAGGTCCCTCCTGCCCTGCCGGATGATCTCGTGACCAGCCGCGACCGGGATCAGGTGGGTGAACCCCTCCATCGCCACCAGGTCGCCGTCGCCGACCAGCTCAGCCACGCCCTCCCGGAGCGAGACGATCCGAGCCATACGCACCCCTCGTTCACATACCGCACACGTGTTCTTGTGTCGAACGTACGACGGGGTGCCGCATCGCGTCAACTGGGGGTCAGTGGAGCCGACTGAAGGACTTCCGCCTCTCCGCAGGCGGCCGCGATACCGCCAGGATGAACCCGCCGGGGGTAGGAGGTTTGGCGTGCGGGACGAGCAGAAGTGGACCGTCGATATCGTGCTCGACAAGCAGAACGGCACAACCCGTGCACAGGCGAGATTGCACGCGGAAGACGAGTTGTCCCTGGTGGGAATCGGATTGGCGCGGCGCGGGCCGCATGATTCCGACGTGCCAGAAGTAGAGGCCGAGTTGGCTGTGGCGCGAGCGCTCGCTGATTTGATCGAGGAACTGATCGAAGCGGCCGCCGCGGATATCGAATCCGCCAGTGTGCGTGCGATGAGAAAGACGGACTGAAGTCAATTAATCACATAGGGGTGCGCTTTCTCTGGATCGATGCTCTTCTGGATCGATGATGGCGCGCCGCCCTCAGCGCAAAAAAATCGGTGTGGGGCGGCCGGCGGTGCCAGTCCGGCGGCCCCACACCTCGATGTACCCCTGCTCCGTCTCCGGCCCCGACCGAAAAACGGTGGTACTCCACGCACCCGTCGTCCCCGAAACGTTGAGTGCGCTCACCGCGGCCGACCCCAAGATGCCTCCGCGATTTCGCGAGTGCCTCGCGCAGGAATGAGTATTGTCGAGGGATCCGCAGGGAGCTACGGACCAAAGTCCCCATTGTTGAAGGACGAACTTCCCTGATTGAGGGCTTCGAATTCCGATTCCGGAATGCGGAATCCACTGTGGAGTCCTCAGCGGGCCGTAGCAGAGCGTACCACTGCGACTGGGCACGGTGCCCGGGTGATCAACGCCTGGCTCGTCGAACCGAGCAGCATGCCGGTGAAGCCCCCACGACCACGGCTGCCAACCACGATCAGCTGGGCATGTGCGCCGTAATCCAACATGCTGCGCGCGGCGCTGCCCCGCATGACGATCTGATCGACATGGATGTCCGGGTACTTCTCGTGCCACCGAGCGAACTGCTCGGCGAGCGTCCTTCGCTGTGCTCGGTTGATCGTCGCCGAATCGAACTCCACCTTCGGGCCCTGCCAGACCAATTCGACGGTGAACATGCTCCAGACGTGCAGCGCCGCCAGTCCCGTTTCGCGCAGCGACGCCTCCTCGAACGCGAACCCGATGGTTTCCTCGCTCGCCTGTGAGCCGTCCACTCCGACGATGACCGGCCCGGAGTTCCGGATGCCGCCTTCGCCGGGTTCCGTGCCCCGCACCACGATGACCGGGCATCGAGCGTGCGCCACAACGGAGGTGGCCGTGGACCCCAGCAGGCTGGTTATTCCGCCGCTTCCCGCGTAGCCCACCACGACCTGGCTGGCACGCTGGGATTCGAAGATCAGCGCGGACGAACCGTCGGAGGCCCGTGCGGTGGTGTCCACACCGATCGAGGGAGCTTCCAGCGTGGCTGCCTGCGTGGCATCGCGCAGCCAGCTCCTGGCGTTGCCGCCGTCGCGATGGCCGGCGACCAGTCGTAGCGGCGCCCCGTGCCGCTCGGCCTGCGCGGCCGCGAAACGTACTGCCTCCAGCGCCGAGGCGGAGCCATCCACACCGACCACGACTGGCGCACGACGCTGATCGCGCATGACCACCTCCGGACCTGCCACTGGGTGGTCTCACTATCCGCAACAGGCGGGTTGTCGTTACAGGGTCCGGTGACCTCAAGAGTGAAGCCTTTGGTCCTCACCAGGCGATCGGGGGCCCGGGCCGTCATCGCGAGGCGCGCCGCTGTCTGGCCGATCAGGTGCTGAAGCGTTCCACGTGCACGCCGAGCAGCCTGTCCCTTGTGGACACCAGCAAGGGCACCGCCCTTCTACCGTCGTTCTCATGCCACCGGCGAACGTAGCGTGCGCTACCTTGCCGCCCATGGGCACGGCGCACTCGACCACGTCAGCACCCGGCGACCGCTCCGGTTCGGCCGGTCATCCCAGCACGGAAGGCGACCGGGACTGGAGCTCGTGGCGGCGTCCGCTACCCACGCCTGCCCAGCAACGGCACGACATCTGGGTAGCGCTCGCGGTACTCGCCGGTGCGGCGGTGATGACGGTGCTCGTGAACAGCATGGGTACCTTCGCGTTTGGCTCCGCGCCCTCGCTGACCGAGCAGTTCGTGTGGGGCGCCGCGATGACCCTCCCGCTGGTCGTGCGGCGCCGGTATCCAATCGCCGTGCTGCTCGTCGTCGGCGCGCTGCTCATCGCGGCGCAGGCACGCCAGATCGGTGACAACTTGGTGCCGTCCATCGCGCTGTTCCTCGCCATCTACACCGTCGGCGCGTGGGAGCGAAATCGCACGGTGGCCCGCTGGTCACGGATCATCGTGATCCTGGCAATGTTCTGCTGGCTCGGGATCGGGCTCGTGCGGTTCCTTGTCCGGCCGACTCCGGAGTTCGAGGGAGCGGCTGGACCGCTCGATCCGATCCTGGCTTCCGTACTGCACGGCATCGGGTTCAACCTGCTGTTTTTCCTGTCCGCCTACTTCTTCGGCAACCTGGCCTGGCTGGCGGCCCGCCGGCGGGCCGAGCTCGAGCTACGCGCCGAGCAGCTGCGCCGGTCCCAGGAGCAGAACGTCCGTGGCGCGATCGTCGCCGAACGGGTGCGCATCGCACGCGATCTGCACGATGTCGTCGCCCACCACGTGTCCGTGATGGGGGTTCAGGCCGGCGCCGCCAGGCGGGTACTCGACACCGATCAGGATCTCGTGCGTAGCGCGCTGCGTACCGTGGAGCAAACCGCCCGCACCGCGATCGGAGAGCTTCGCGGGCTGCTCGATGTGCTACGCGCCGAGCCGAACGACGAGTCCTCGGAGCGCCCAGACGATGAGGCGCACTCGTCGTCGCCAGGGCTGGACCAGCTGCCGGAGCTCGTGTCAACGGCACGGTCGGCCGGACTTCAGGTCGACTACGGCGTCTACGGCGAAACCCGGCCGGTGCCGGACGGCGTGGCGCTGTCGGCCTACCGCATCATCCAGGAGGCGTTGACGAACGTCGTCAAGCATGCGAGGGCGCGCAGCGCCGACGTGCGCGTGCGGTTCCTGGAAGGCACGCTCGAGGTCGAGGTCACCGACGACGGCCGGGGCCAGGCGACGCCTGAGCGTTCAGCCGGCAGCGGATTCGGGCTGGTGGGAATGCGGGAACGGGTCGCGGTCCATGGCGGCGAACTGGAGGCGGGTCCACGGCGTGGCGCCGGGTACCGTGTGCGCGCCAGCCTGCCGACGGCGGTTCGGGATCCGGCTGGCGAGAACGGCGCGGACTCCGGGGAGCGGACGGTATGAGCGACGAGCACACCGGCGGCGCGGCCGGTCGCGGCGATTCCGCCCGGCCATTAAGGGTGGTACTCGCCGACGACCAGGATCTTGTTCGGGCGGGCTTTCGGGTCATCCTCGGGGCGGAGAACGGCATCGAGGTCGTCGGTGAGGCCAAGGATGGTTTGGAGGCCGTGGCCAAGAGCGCCGAGCTGCGACCGGACGTCGTGCTGATGGATGTCCAGATGCCCGATGTGGACGGGTTGGAGGCAACTCGCCGGATACTGGGCTCTGCCGCGCCGGCGAGCCCGGTCAAGGTCGTCATCCTCACCACGTTCGACCGCGACGACTACCTGTTCGAGGCGCTGCAGGCCGGCGCGAGCGGCTTCCTGCTGAAGAACGCATCGCCGGAGGAACTCGTCGAGTCGGTCCGGATCGTGGCGCGAGGCGACGCGTTGCTGTCCCCGGAGGTCACCCGGAGGGTCATCGCCCGGTTCACCGGTCCGGTGCCGGCGGCACCGGCTCGGCGTCCACCTGAGCTCACCGACCGCGAGCTGGAGGTTCTCGTGCTGCTCGCACGTGGAGTGAGCAACGCGGAGATCGCGAGCGAGCTGTACCTGGGTGAGACGACGGTCAAGACGCACGTTTCCCGGATTCTGACCAAGCTCGACCTGCGGGACCGCACGCAGGCGGTGGTGTTCGCCTACGAGCACGGAATCGTCGCGCCGGGCGGCGGATAAGCGCCTGGGTGGTTCGCGCGGAGGACCCGCGAATCGATCCCGCGCCGGACGCCGGCTCGGCTGGCCGATGCCTAGTCTTTCGGGCATGTTGACGGTGAAATCGGTCAGCCGGAGCTTCGGCGACCACCAAGTTCTCCACGACGTGTCGTTCGACGTCCGCCCCGGCCGGATGACAGGATTTGTCGGCGCCAACGGATCCGGCAAGACAACAACGATGCGGATCATCCTTGGCGTGCTCGGCGCGCACGGCGGCTCGGTTAGCTGGCACGGCGCGCCGGTTACCGGGCCGGTACGGCAGCGGTTTGGGTACATGCCGGAGGAGCGCGGGCTGTACCCGAAAATGAAGGTTGCCGAGCAGATCACCTGGTTCGGCCGGCTACACGGGCTGAAGCCGGCAACGGCCCGGCACAACACGGACCGGCTGCTCGAACAGCTCGACCTCGCGGGGCGGGCGAACGACCCGCTCGACGAACTGTCCCTCGGCAACCAGCAGCGGGTGCAGATCGCCGCCGCGCTTGTGCACGACCCTGCCGCGCTGATTCTCGACGAGCCGTTCTCCGGGCTGGACCCGATCGCCGTCGAGACCGTGCTGAACGTGCTGCGGGAGCGCTCCGCCGCGGGGGTTCCGGTGTTGTTCTCCAGCCACCAGCTCGAGGTTGTCGAGCGGCTCTGCGACGACCTGGTGATCATCTCCGCCGGCCGGATCGCGGCAAGCGGCGCGCGGGAAGACCTGCAGTCGGAGTTCGGAACACCGCGTTTCGAGCTGGTCGTGGACTCCGACGCAGGCTGGCTACGTGATCTTCCTGGGGTGCACGTCGTGGACATCGACGGGCCGCGCGCCGTTTTCGACATTCAGCACGACGCCCCGCTCGACAACGGCCGTGGCGCGCAGACGGATCAACAGGTTCTGCAAGACGCCCTGCGGCGAGGGGCGGTCCGCAGCTTCACGCCCGTGGTTCCGTCGCTCGGCGAGATCTTCAAGGAGGCGATCTGATGACGACCGCGACACCGGAAACGCAACATGCCACGGACCCCGGGCCGGCTCCTGGCACGTCGTTCGTCTCCGCAACCCGGCTGGTCGCCGAGCGGGAGATGAAGAGCTTCCTTCGCATGAAAGGATTCTGGATCGGCTTCGTTGTCATCTTGGCCGGCCTGTTCGCGATCACGATACTGCCGACGGTGTTCGGTGGCGGCCAGACCAGCGTCGCCGCCGTTGGCACGGGGACGTCCCAGGCGCTTGACGGAACGGATCTCGAGGTCCGGCAAACGCCGGACGTTCCCGCGGCCAAGCAACTCGTTCGGGCGGATGAGGTGGACGCCGCGGTGGTGCCGGACACCACCGGCCAGTCGGCCACCGGTGTGCGGGTGATCGCGCTGACCGATCCACCGACCGATGTCGTGGCGGCGCTGAACACCGCACCACCGGTAGATTTGCTCGAGCCGGCCGAGATCAGCCAGAGCACCCGCTATCTCGTGATCATGGTCTTCGCCCTGGTATTCCTGATGTTCGGGATGGGCGGTATGGCGATCGCGCAGAGCACAGTGACGGAGAAGCAGACCCGGGTCGTGGAGATCCTGGTCTCGACGATCCCGGTGCGAGCCCTGCTGGCCGGCAAGATCGTGGGTCACTCACTGCTGTCCATCGGCCAGATCGCGGTCTTCGCCCTCGCCGCACCAATCGCGCTGCGACTAGGTGGGCATTCGGAGTTATTGGCGGTGGTGGCACCCGCGCTCGGCTGGTTTGTCCCATTCCTCTGCCTCGGGTTCGTACTCCTCGCCTCGATGTGGGCGGTCGCCGGCGCGCTGGTCAGCCGGCAGGAGGACCTCGGCTCGAGCATGGGCGTGGTCATGATGCTGATCATGGGCCCGTATTTCGGGGTGATGTTCTTTAACGACAACCCGGCGGTGCTGACCGTACTGTCGTACGTGCCGTTCTCCTCGGCCATCGCGATGCCGGTACGCATGTTCGCGGACGAGGCGCCGGCGTGGGAGGCGTTCGCCGCACTGGGTCTACTTGCCGTCACCGTGGTCGTGGTCGTGCTGCTGGCGAGCCGGTTGTACTCCGGGTCGCTGCTGCGGACCGGTGGCAAGGTGGCGCTCTCCAAGGCCTGGGTGCGTACCGACTGAACCGTGCCGCTTTGGCTCTGATACCCGGGACGGGCACCGCGCGTTGGTGGCGGTGCCCGTCCCGGCATGGCCGAGACCGTTGCCCAGCAGGTCGACTGTTCGGTCATGACGGGCGATTTGCCCGGCGCCCAACCGGATCCTTAATTGGTGTCCTGGAACGCTAGTTGGGTGTGGAGGGTGTTGCGTCTGGGTTGTCGTTTGGGGTCGAGGATTTCGGGTGGCAGGAATTCGGGGTGTCCGTCGGGGGCCATCCGGATGTGCCAGTGGCTGTTGTGGATCAGGGCGTGGTGGGCTCGGCATA
>WHSZ01000013.1 GCA_009379845.1 Pseudonocardiaceae bacterium
CCGATGGCCTGCGCGTGCTTGGTGAGCACCTCCGCCAGCTCGGCACCGACATGCTCGCCCGCGCCGCCGAGCTCGACGGTCGGGTGATCGACGCCGAACCAGTCGTCGTCATCGACGCGGGCGACCGGCCGAGGCAGTGACGGATGAGGCGGGCGAGTGGCCAGGGCTATTCAGTCACCATCTGCTGCACCGAGTCACGCCAGCCAACCGGCATCGAATGCAGCACCGCGGCCGCACATTCGGCTTGGCCGACTGCGGCGCGGTGTGCATACCGCCAGTGCGAGCGACGGCAGCGCGGCGAACGCGGTGCCCCCAATGTTTCCCCACCCGACCCGACAACGGAGGTAGCGATGGCTAACCACGACGACCTATCCAACGTGCTGTCACTCGCCCGGCTACTGCTGGACGAGCCGGTGACCGTCCACCGCGTACCCGACGGCTACCTCGACGTGCTACGCGGCAAGCGGGTCGTCGGCTCGCTCGATGACGATGTGATCACCGCGTTCCTGGCCGCCGCACCGGCCGCGTTGGCCTCAGCGCGTACCGCGCTGATCGTCGCGCCTCCCGACCCCTGACACGACGCGTGATGCGTCCGGTTCCACCCCCACGTAGCGGTGCCGCGTGTGCGCCGTGAGTGACAAGAAGGATCTGTCGATCACACTGGAGGTCCTCGTGGATCAGGTTTCGTTCGTGTGGCTGGAGCTCACCGGCCGGTGCCAGCTGGAATGTCAGCATTGCTATGCCTCATCGGGACCGTCGGGCACGCACGGCACGATGCGGGAGCCGGATTGGCGGCGCGTCATCGATCAGGCCGAGCAGCTCGGTGCGCGCATGGTGCAATTCATCGGAGGCGAGCCCACCTTGCACCCAGCGTTGCCCGCGCTGATCGGTCACGCGCTCAACCACGATGTCGCCGTAGAGGTGTTTAGTAACCTCGTGCACGTGCCCGCGACCCTGTGGGATGTCCTGGCGCAGCCAGGCGTGCGGTTGGCGACGTCCTACTATTCCGATGATCCTCGCCAGCATCGGGCGATCACCCAGCGACCCACGCACGGACGGACGACCGAGAATATCCGCGAGGCGCTGCGCCGGTCGATCCCACTGCGGGTCGGCGTGATCGACGTGCACGATGGGCAGCGCAGCGAGCAGGCCGTGAACGAGCTGCGGGCGCTCGGCGTGACCAACGTCGGCACCGACCGGTTGCGGGAGTTGGGCCGTGGTGGCGGCCAGTCTGCAGCGCAGCTGTGCGGGCGCTGCGGGGATGGCGCCGTTGCGGTGTCGCCGGACGGCTCGGTGTGGCCTTGCGTCATGTCTCGGTGGATGGCGGTCGGCAACGTCCATGAGAAGTCGTTGCAGGAAATCGTGGCCGCGTTGCCGGGCGTGGTTGGCGTGTTGCGCGAGCAGGGGATGCCTGCGAGCGTGGGTGTTCAGCAATGCGGCCCCGACTGCGCGCCGTCTGGTGGGCAGTGCTACCCGATCAACTGTTATCCGCGATAGATGACGAACGTCGAGCACGCCAACGCGCTGTTTCGCACCTGGATGCATGAACACCTGGACCGCGCCACGCACGCGTTCGGGCTCGTCGTCACCAGCCAGCCGGTGTGGGGCTGGTGCTGGCGCTCGATCAGCGCCCCGGCCGATGGTGTACACGGTCCGTGCTGGCTACGCGTCGGATCCGAGCAGGGGCGGCACATTGACGCCATGCCGGAGATGTGGACCGGCACCGTCTCGGCGGGAGCGATCACCGGAGTAGCCAAGCCTCGCGTGCTCGACAGCATGGAGTGGGACGAACCGGAGCAGGGTCGCCGCGTCCGCGCGGACGTGATGACCCTGCTACCGGGACGCCCGTGCTCCGACTCGGAAGTGCTGCGCGCGCAGCCCGAGCTGCGCGCGTCATGGTGGGACGAGTTGCGCCGCAGCCTCGATATGTTGGCCACCGTGCGCACAGAGCGGTTCTCCGACCGGGGAGACACGAGCCGCCCGGCACGCGAGGTATTCGGCGTTGACGTGCGGTTCTCTCGGTGGGCAACATGTCACCGCGACCTGCACTGGGCAAACCTGCTTGGCCCTCAGCTCGGCATTCTCGACTGGGAGATGTGGGGGCGCGCACCGGCCGCGATGGATGCCGCCGGGCTGTACTGCTACTCACTCCTGGTGCCGGATGTGGCGGCCACCGTGCGCGATGTGTTCGCCGACTTGCTCGACGGCGACCACGGGCGCGCCGTGCTTCTGGACGCTGCCGCGAAGATCCTGCAACGCATCGAGCGCACCGGGGACCTCGCCCAGCTGGACGCGCCGCTGCGCGTACTCGCCGCCGATCTCGTCGAATAGTGTGGCCTGAACGGTGGCGGGCGGTGAATCCGCTGGGAATGCTCGCCCCTGGCCTTGACACTTTCTCGAGCGACGAGGTTCTCGAGTACCTGGCCGCGCCCCTTGATTTGGTTCATCATGTCGAAATGCCAGTTCAGCACGCTCGGCGCCCCATTTAGCGGGCTAAACGCGGTAATTGGTCAGCCGTGGGGGCGCAGCGTGCGGGCGATCAGGTCGTACAGCTGCCGGCCGGCCTCGGCCCGGTCGGCTGGCACGGTCACGCTGAGCACCCACAGCTCGTCGCCGGCCGGTGTGGCTCGTGCGAACGTGGCCCGCGTTTCCGTCCTCGCCTGCCCCGATGCGCCCGCCTGCGCGCGCTCCACGGTGCGATAGCGCAACTCCCTCGCGGGCTCGGCGCCGCTGGGGCCGGCGCTGAGCCGCTCATCCTGTCGGAACCGTAGATCCTGCCCTGGCCAGATCTCGCCGAGCGCACTGCGATAGTCGTCGATCGAGTAGCCAGCGTAGAAGTCGGCGAAATGCTCGACGGTCAACGCCTGCGCACCATCGGGCGAAACGTATTGCACGGTCGAGCTGGTTGGCAGCGTGGAGCCGGGCTGCTGGGACCGGAACAACCGCCATCCGGCCGGTACCCGCAGGGTGTACGCCCCGCCGGGCGCGCCGTTGATCGTCGATGCCGTCCCGTTGACGGTCGTCAACTCCTCGGCGGACGGAACGGTTTCCGGGGAGCCGCCGGCCGCGGCGGGCGGCAGCAAGGGTTGCCTGCCGATGGCCCTGGCCGCGGCGAACCCGCCCGCGCCCGCGGCCGCGAACAGCAGCACCGCACCGATGATCAACGCCACGGTGGCCGCCGCGCTCCGGCGCCGGGGACGCGGCGGACGCGGCGGAACCGGCGGAACCGGCGAACCCGATGGTGACGACGAGACCGGCGGGGACGACGAGAGCGATGGGGTCTGCGTCGTCGGCCGCGGAGGTGGTGTGAACGGCAGTGGACCCGGGTCGGAGGCGAGCTCGGCCGCCTCGCTTCCAGCCTCCGGCCGGCCACCCACACCGCTGCGTTCCGGCGGGATGATCTGCGTTGACGACGGGTCGGGCGCCGCCGTGGACGGTGCCGGCAGCTCGTCGGTGAACATCGACTCGCTGAACAGGTTCGTGCCGGGTTCCGGCAGCAGTGGATACAGCGAGCGGCGCAGCTGGAGCAACGGCATGCGCTTCGCGGGATCCTTCACCATCAACGCCTCGATCAGCGGCGCGAGCGGCCCCGGCGTCGGGCTCGGCACATCCCCGTGCACCACCCTCAGCACGGTTTCCATGGCGTCCCCGTTCGCGTCGAACGGGGCGCGGCCCTCCACAGCGGCGAACATGGTGGCGCCGAGGCTCCACAGGTCCGCGGCCGGCGTGGTCTCCTGCCCGGACGCGACTTCGGGCGCGATGTAGGCAGGCGAGCCGAGCATGATCCCGGTCCTGGTCATGCTGACCTCGGCCATGTTGCGCGCGATACCGAAATCGGTGAGCTTGATCCTGGCCTGTGAGTAGCTGGTGGCCGACTCCGCGACCAGCACGTTGCCGGGTTTTACATCGCGATGGGTTATGCCGGCGTGATGCGCTGCCTCCAGCGCGGCGGCCACCGCGTCCGCCACCGCCGCCGTTTGCGTGACGCTCAGCGCGCCGTGGGTGCGCAGGATCGCCGCGAGGCTGCGGGATGGCAGCAGCTCCATCACCACGAATGGTTCGCCCTGCTCACGGGCGATGTCGTGCACGGTGATGACGTTCGGGTGAGACAGCACCGCGATGGCACGCGCCTCCCGCAGCGCCCGCTCGCGGACCTCGCCGGCACGGGCGGCCGGAAAGTCCGGGGGCAGCCGCACTTCCTTGACCGCAACGGGCCGGTGCAGCACCTCGTCGTAGCCGGACCACACGGTGCCCATCGAGCCGTGGCCGAGCATGCCGCGCAGCCGGTAGCGTTCGGCGATCAACCGTTCCGTCGGCGGCTCGGGCGTGCTCACGGCCACATTGTCGCGCAGCAGCGGTTGCGGCCCCGAGGGCCGCTCACCGTAGCCCAATATGCATCCATATTGGGCGGCAGCGGCCCGCCGGGTTCGTTTGTAGTGGGAGAACGCCACCGTAGCGTGACGTTCGCCGCGATCCGGGTCACAGGTGGCGAACCGTGTGTTTCCGTACCATTACCGGGATAACCCCAGGTGAAGGTTGACCCTGCCGCCCGGCGTCCGCACCGAGGAGGGTGTTCTTCGTGACCGCATCGCAGGCCTCCACGGGCGCTTCCGGCATGCCCGCGGACGCGGATCTGGACGATCTCGCGCTCGCCGGTGACTTCCCGGCAGGTGATCTCGAACGGTGGCGCGCGCTGGTCGAAGCCGTGCTGGCGAAATCGGGCGCCGCGCCGGGCGATGGCGCCCCCGAATCCGCATTGGCAACCGAAACGTATGACGGGATCACCGTCCAACCGTTGTACACCGCCGCCTGTGACGCGCCGGAAGCCGGATTGCCCGGGCTGGCGCCGTTCGTGCGCGGTGGCCGGCCGGAGGGCGGGGTGCTCACCGGCTGGGATGTCCGGCAGCTGCACGCCGACCCGGATCCGGCGGCCACCAACGCGGCCGCGATCGCCGATCTGGAAAACGGCGTGACCTCGCTGTGGCTGACCGTCGGGGCCGGGGGAGTTCCGGTGGACGCGCTCGGGGAGGCGCTGCACGGCGTGCACATCGACCTGGCACCGGTGGTGCTGGATGCCGGTGCGGACTACCCGGCCGCGGCCGAGGCGTTGCTCGCGCTGCACGCCGAGCGCTCCATCCCGGCAAGCCAGCTGAGCGGCAACTTCGGCGCGGATCCGATCGCGGTGCACGCCCGCTCTGGGCAGCGCCACGACCTGGACCCGGCCGTGCGACTGGCGACCCGCACCGCGCGGGAGTTCCCGAAGGCCAGGGCGATCGTGGTGGACGCGCAGCCGTACCACGACGCGGGCGGCTCGGACGCGCAGGAACTCGCCTGCTCGATCGCGGCCGGCGTGGAGTACCTGCGGGTGCTCACCGATGCCGGCCTTGACGTGGGCACCGCCGCGGCGCAGCTGGAGTTCCGGTACGCGGCGAGCGCGGACCAGTTCCTGAGCATCGCGAAGTTCCGTGCCGCACGACGGCTGTGGGCCAGGGTGACCGAGGTCGCCGGCGGTTCGCCGCACCCGCAACGGCAGCACGCGGTGACATCGGCCGCGATGATGGCCCGCCGTGACCCGTGGGTGAACATGCTGCGCACCACGCTGGCGTGTTTCGGTGCCGGAATCGGCGGTGCGGACGCGATCACGGTGCGGCCGTTCGACGCGGCGATCGGTGTGCCGGACGCCTTCGCACGGCGGATCGCTCGCAACACCCAGTCGGTACTGCTCGAAGAGTCCAAAGTGGCCGGTGTTATCGATCCGGCAGGCGGCTCCTGGTACGTGGAGAAGCTGACCGACGAGCTCGCGCACACCGCGTGGAACTGGTTTACCGAGATCGAACGCGGCGGCGGGCTGATCACCGCGCTGGAATCCGGGCAGGTGGCGGACGCGCTGGCGGAAACCTGGCAGCGGCGGCAGGCGAACCTCGCGACCCGCGCCGACCCGCTGACCGGGGTCAGCGAATTCCCGGACCTCGCGGAAGAGCCCATCAACCGGAAGCCGCTTCCGGCCGAGCGGGAAACCGGTGGCCTGCCGAAGGTGCGGTACCCGCAGGGCTACGAGGTGTTGCGCGACCGGGCGGACGCCCACCTGTCGGCGACCGGTGCGCGGCCCAAGGTTTTCCTGCTGACCCTTGGTTCGCTCGCCGAGTACACCGCGCGCGCGACGTTCGCGGCCAACCTGTTCCAGGCAGGCGGGATCGAGACGGTGAGCGGCACCCTCGAGGAATTCGCCGGCAGCGGCACAGCGGTCGCCTGCCTTTGCGGCACGGAAGCCGGATACGCGGAACACGCGGCCGAGCTCGCGACCGCGTTGCACGAGCGCGGCGCGGTCCGCGTGTTGCTGGCCGGAAAACCACGCGACTACGACGGCGTGGACGAATGCGTTTTCACCGGTTGCAACGCGCTGCGCGCGCTGACCGACACCCTTGACGCGTTGGGAGTCGCCGAATGACCAGCATTCCGAACTTCGCGAACGTCGAGCTCGGCGAGCCCGGCGATGGCGGCGGCACCGACTGGGCTTCCGCGTTGCACGCCAGTACCGGCAAGGGCGCGGACGCGCTCGTCTGGGAAACCGCGGAAGGCATCGGTATCAAGCCGGTGTACACCGCCGCGGATACCGAGCGGCTCGATTTCCTGAACACCTATCCGGGAATCGCGCCGTACCTGCGTGGTCCGTACGCCACGATGTACGTCAACCAGCCGTGGACCATCCGGCAGTACGCCGGGTTTTCCACCGCCCAGGAATCGAACGCGTTCTACCGCCGAAATCTCGCGGCCGGTCAGAAAGGCCTCTCCGTCGCATTCGATCTGGCCACCCACCGCGGGTACGACTCGGATCACCCCAGGGTGTCCGGCGATGTCGGCATGGCCGGCGTGGCGATCGATTCGATTTACGACATGCGCCAGCTGTTCGACGGGATCCCGCTGGACAAGATGAGCGTGTCGATGACGATGAACGGCGCGGTGCTTCCGGTGCTCGCGCTGTACGTGGTGGCGGCCGAAGAGCAGGGCGTGGAGGCGGAAAAGCTCGCCGGGACCATCCAGAACGACATTCTCAAGGAGTTCATGGTCCGCAACACCTACATCTACCCGCCGCAGCCGTCGATGCGCATCATTTCGGACATCTTCTCCTACACCTCACAGCGGATGCCGAAGTTCAATTCCATCTCGATTTCCGGCTATCACATGCAGGAGGCCGGAGCCACCGCCGATCTGGAACTGGCGTACACGCTCGCGGACGGCGTGGAGTACATCCGAGCCGGCCTGGACGGTGGGCTGGACATCGATTCCTTCGCGCCCCGGCTGTCGTTCTTCTGGGCCATCGGCATGAACTTCTTCATGGAAGTGGCCAAGATGCGCGCCGCGCGATTGCTGTGGGCCAAGCTGGTCAAACAATTCCAGCCGCAGAACGACAAATCGCTGAGCCTGCGCACGCACTGCCAGACATCCGGCTGGTCGCTTACCGCGCAGGACGTCTACAACAACGTGGTGCGCACCTGCGTGGAAGCCATGGCAGCCACCCAGGGGCACACGCAGTCGTTGCACACCAACGCGTTGGACGAGGCGCTTGCGCTGCCGTCGGATTCCTCCGCGCGTATCGCGCGGAACACCCAGCTGGTGCTGCAGCAGGAATCCGGCACCACCAGGGCGATCGACCCGTGGGGTGGCAGCGCGTTCGTCGAGCGGCTGACCTACGAGCTGGCTCGCAAGGCGTGGGCGCACATCAGCGAAGTCGAGTCCGCGGGCGGCATGGCGCGCGCGATCGACGCGGGTATCCCGAAGTTGCGTATCGAGGAGGCGGCCGCGCGTACCCAGGCCCGCATCGACTCCGGCCGGCAACCGGTGATCGGCGTGAACAAGTACCGGCCGGACGCCGAGGAGAACATCGACGTGCTCAAGGTGGACAACGCGCAGGTGCGCGGCGAGCAGGTCGAGAAGCTGCGCAGGTTGCGGGAGGAACGCGACGAGGACGCCACCAGCGAGGCGTTGCGCGCGCTGACCGCGGCGGCCGAGCGGGAGTCCGCGAGCGATGGGCTGCGGAACAACCTGCTCGCGCACGCCATCGACGCGGCACGTGCGAAGGCCACCGTCGGGGAGATCTCCGATGCGCTCGAGAAGGTGTACGGCCGGCACGCCGGGCAGATTCGTACGATTTCCGGTGTGTACCGCGACGAGGTCGGTGCCTCATCGAACGTCGATGACGCCCGTGCGCAGGTGGAGGCGTTCGCCGAGGCGGAAGGACGCCGCCCGCGCATCCTGGTTGCCAAGATGGGCCAGGACGGGCACGACCGCGGCCAGAAGGTGATCGCCACGGCGTTCGCCGACCTCGGCTTCGACGTGGACGTCGGCCCGCTGTTCTCCACGCCGGCCGAGGTCGCGCGGCAGGCGGTCGAGGCGGACGCGCACATCGTCGGCGTCTCGTCGCTGGCCGCCGGGCATCTGACGCTGGTGCCGGCGTTGCGCGCGGAGCTCGCCGAGCTCGGCAGGCCGGAGATCATGGTGGTGGTTGGCGGCGTGATCCCGCCGCGGGACTTCGACGCGCTGCGCGAGGCAGGCGCGGCCGCGATCTTCCCGCCCGGCACGGTCATCGCCGAGGCGGCCGGGGATCTGCTGCGGCAGCTCCGCGAAGCGCACCAGGAGTAGCCTCGAGCCCGCTCATGCCGAAACAGATCGACGTCGCCGAATACGCGAAGGGCGTACTCGCCGGGCAGCGAGGCGCGCTCTCCAGGGCGATCACGCTGGTCGAATCCAGCCGTGCGGACCACCGCGCGCGGGCGCAGGAGCTGCTCGTCGAGCTGCTGCCGCACGCGGGCGGGGCGTATCGAGTCGGCATCACCGGCGTTCCCGGGGTCGGCAAATCGACGTTCATCGACGCGCTCGGCAGCATGCTGACCTCCGAAGGGCACCGGGTCGCGGTGCTCGCGGTCGATCCGTCGTCCAGCCGCACCGGCGGCTCGATCCTCGGTGACAAGACCCGGATGGCCAGGTTGGCCGTGGATCCCTCGGCGTTCATCCGGCCGTCGCCCACCTCCGGCACGCTCGGCGGGGTGGCCCGCGCGACAAGGGAAACCACCGTGCTGATGGAGGCGGCCGGCTACGACATCGTGCTGATCGAGACGGTCGGCGTGGGGCAGTCCG
Organism: Pseudonocardiaceae bacterium; assembly: GCA_009379845.1. Taxonomy (GTDB): domain Bacteria; phylum Actinomycetota; class Actinomycetes; order Mycobacteriales; family Pseudonocardiaceae; genus Tamaricihabitans. The sequence goes on from WHSZ01000013.1 coordinate 9,136, forward strand.
AGATCACCGTGGCGAACATGGTGGACAGCTTCCTGTATCTGACGCTGGCCCGCACCGGGGATCAGCTGCAGGGCATCAAGAAGGGTGTGCTCGAGCTGGCCGACGTGATCGCGGTGAACAAGGCCGACGGTGAGCACGAGCGGGAGGCACGCAAAGCCGCACGCGAGCTGTCCGGAGCACTGCGGATGCTCTATCCGGCCGAGTCGGTGTGGACCCCACCGGTGCTGACGTGCAGCGGCATGACCGGAACGGGGCTGGACACGGTGTGGCAGCAGATCGTGCGGCACGCCGAGACGCTGCGCGATGCCGGACAGTTCGAGGCGCGGCGAGCGCAGCAGCAGGTGGACTGGACCTGGTCGATGGTGCGCGAGCAGCTGCTCTCCAGCTTGCACGAGCGGGTGCGGGAGATCGTGCCGGACGTGGAGCGTGCGGTGCGGGACGGCGAGCTGACCGCGACACTGGCTGCGGACCGGATACTGGCCGCCTTCGCGGAGCGTGACCGCACCGGGGAGGATCGGTAGCCTCACGCCGGTGAACGGAAGGGCGGTTATGCGAGTTGTCCGCGGGATAGCGTGTGCCCTGCTGCTGGGTGTCGTCGCGTTGCTGGTGGCGCCGGCGCCTTCGATGGCACAGCCGGAGCACGTGGTCACTGCCGTGCGGGCCGACGTGCACCATGCGCAGGACGACACGGCACCGCCGGGGCCACGTATCGATCCGGACGACAACGCGCAGGCGGACAGCGATCTCGCCCAGCGGAAGATCGTCATCGGGTGCATCGCGGCCGGACTGGTGCTGATCGTGCTGTACGGCCGCCATGTGCGGAAGAAGCGCCGCAAGCAGAGGGGAAACTAGCCGGCTATTGCTACCCAAACCGTCTGAATCGACCTGCATGTGGGTGACGCCAGCGCGTGGACTCCGCCGAACGGCCGCCGACACGTACTTTCGGTCGTTGTGACGACGGAAAGTGCGCGTATGGGCGGCATTCTGTAAGTAGTTAGCGCGCATGCGCGGGTTCACCGCTACCGAAATTCGCGCTGCCGCTTACCGCAGTACCGCTACCGGCTGTCTCCGCACACCGCCATCTGGGTGTATACGTGCACCGATACGCGGCAGGATTGTGAACACGATGAGTACGAAACGCACCAATGTTGACGCTTTGAGCGCTGTCCGTGCCGGAGGTACGTCGTGACCGTGCTGGACTCGCGCGCACACACGCCAGGTGACTCCGACTCCGAGGTGGTTATCACCGAAAGCGGAGTGAGTGTTGCCGGTGTGCAGGATGTCGGCGACGGCCAAGGTCCCGAATGGCTGGACAAGTGGCTCGCCGAGCACGCAACCGACGTGATCGCCTGGCGACGGCACATCCATGCGAACCCGGAACTGTCCCGTCGCGAGTTCGCGACCACCGAGCTGGTCGCCTCGACGTTGCGCTCGGCCGGGCTGCGCCCCGAGGTACTGCCCGGCACCGGGTTGATCTGCGAGATCGGCAGCGGCGAGAAGTGTGTCGCGCTGCGCGCGGACCTCGACGCGCTGCCGATCACCGAGGGGTCCGGGCTGCCGTTCGCGTCCGGCGTGGACGGTGTGGCACACGCCTGCGGGCACGACGCACACACCACGGCGCTGCTCGCGGCCGGGCTGGCCATGGCGAGCGCGCCCGAGCTGCCAGGCAGGGTGCGGCTGGTGTTCCAGCCCGCGGAGGAAGTGATGCCGGGCGGCGCGCAGGACGTGCTCGCCGCGGGCGGCCTCGACGGCGTGGACCGGATCTTCGGGCTGCACTGCGACCCGCAGCTGGAGGTCGGCAAGGTCGGTACCCGCGTCGGCGCGATCACGTCGGCCACCGACCTGATCGAACTGCGGCTGAAGTCCCCCGGCGGGCATACCTCGCGGCCACACCTGACCGCCGACCTCGTGCACGCGCTCGGCACCGTCATCACCGGCTTGCCAACGCTGCTGTCCCGCCGGGTCGATCCGAGGTCCGGCACCGTGCTGGTGTGGGGCTCGGTGCACGCGGGCGAGGCGCCGAACGCCGTGCCGCAGGACGGCACCCTGCGCGGCACCCTGCGCACCGCCGATCACGAGGTGTGGGCCGAGCTGGAGCCGCTGGTCACCTCGCTGGTGGAGTCGCTGCTCGCGCCCACCGGTGTTGGTTACGAGCTGAACTACCGGCGTGGCGTGCCGCCCGTTGTCAACGAGCGGGAAAGCACGCGGCTGTTGCGGGCGGGCGTGCGGGCGGCGCTCGGCGAGCAGGCGTTGACCGGCACGCCGCAGTCGTCCGGCGGGGAAGACTTCGGGTGGTACCTGGAGCAGCTGCCGGGCGCGTTCGCGCGACTCGGCGTCTGGCCCGGTCATGGACCCAAGCGGGAGCTGCACCAGTCGACGTTCGAGCTCGACGAGCGGGCGCTGCTGACCGGCGTGCGGGTGTTCGTGCACACCGCGCTGGCCGCGCTGTCCTGACAGCCGTTGCGAGGATTGCTGTTATTTCTCACGCTGGCGATGTGATAATTTGCAACGGCAGCGTGAGATTTGGAGTACTTCTTGACGGCGAACGAAGGCGCTCGCGTCGACCTGGTGCTGCTGGACGTCGGTGGACCGATCTACGACGACGTGCACTACTTCGCGGCGCTGCGCCGGGCGACCGAGGAACTCGCGCCGGACCGGTTCGACCGGGCTGAGTTCACCGCCGTGTACGACGCGCATCGCCAGCGGCAGGGCGGTTCGCTGCGGACCGCGATCACCGAACGGTTCCTCCGGCCCCGCGACCGGCAGTGGCTCTCCGACCTCGCGAGCAAGTACTGGGAGTACCCGCCGTCCGCGCTGTACCCGGACGTGCTCCCGGCGCTGCGCGAGATCGCGCCGCGCTACCGGATCGCGGTGGTGGCCAACCAGCGGGCCGTGGTCACCGATGCGCTGCGCCGGGACGGGGTTGCCGACTTCGTGGACGTGTGGGCGATCTCGGAGCTGGTCGGCGCGGAGAAGCCGGACCCGGCGATCTTCCGGCACGCGCTGGCCGAGGCGCGGGTGGCGCCGGAGAACGCGGTGCACGTCGGCAACCGGCTGGACACCGACGTGCGGGGCGCGCAGCGGGTCGGGCTGCGCACCGTGTGGGTGCTGCGTGGCGAGGCCCCGCCCGAGCCGACGACCGCGCAGCTGGCCGAGCCGGACGTGGCGGTGCGTACGCTCGCCGAACTGCCTTCCGCCCTCGATCGGCTCGCCGGCGGCTCGCGGTGAGCCTGGTCGCGGGCATCGACGTGGCCACCGCCGCGGTCCGGGTTGCGGTGCACGCGGCGGACGGCGCGCGGCTCGCCGAGGCCACCCGGCCGCTGCCGGCGCCGGTGCGGCCCGGCGATGGGCGTTCCGAGCAGGACGCCGCGAGCTGGTGGCCGGCGGTGGCTGACGCGCTCGCCGAGAGCACCGCGGCGCTCGGCTCGCGCGCCGCCGAGATCCGGTCGCTCGCGGTCTCCGCGACCTCGGGAACGGCGGTGTTGGTCGACGCGGCCGGCATCCCGCTCCGGCCCGCGTTGATGTACGACGATCGGCGCGCCACCGGGGTTGCGCGGGTGGCGTTGCTGGCCGACGGCTTCGAGGACCGCGCGGCACGGCTGTGCCACACCCCGGATCTGCTGTGCTGGCACCTGATCGGCGAACCGGTCGGCACGGATTCCAGCCATGCCTTGAAAACCGGTTACGACCCGATGCGCGGCGAGTGGGCGCGGTCGGATTTCGACGCGCTGCTGCCACCGGTGGCAAGGCCCACCACGGTCCTCGGCACGGTAAGCGCGGCCGCGGCCCGGCGTACCGGCCTGCCGGCCGGCTGCGAGGTGCGGGCCGGGATGACGGACGGGTGTGCGGGCCAGCTGGCCTGCGGAGCGGTGGACGTCGGCTCGTTCGTCACGGTCATCGGCACGACCCTGGTGATCAAGGGCGTATCCAGGGAGCCGGTGCACGATCCGAGCGGCGTGGTGTACAGCCACCGGCATCCGGACGGCGCCTGGCTGCCGGGCGGCGCGTCCAACACCGGTGGCTCCGCGCTGTCCGATGTGGCCCCAGGGGAGCTGGCGAAGCTGGACGCCGCCGCGGCAAGGCACGGTCCGTCCACGGTGGTCGACTACCCGCTACGGGGCACGGGGGAGCGGTTCCCGTTCCTTGCTCCGTCCGCGCACGGGTTCACCGTTGGCGAGCCGGTGGACGCGGTCGACACGCACCGCGCCCGGTTGGAGGGGGTGGCGTTCTGCGAGCGGCTGGCACTTGAGCGGCTTGCCTCGCTCGGCGCGCCAGCCGAGCCGCCGGTGCGGACCGCGGGCGGGGGTGCGCGCAGCCTCGTGTGGTGCCGTATCCGGGCTTCGGTGCTCGGTGAACCGGTGTGCCGCACCCGCCGGGCCGACACCGCGCTGGGGGCCGCGTTGCTTGCCGCCGCCGGCTCGGTGCACGACGATCTCCGGTCGGCCGCCGCGGCGATGGTGCCAGAGCCGGAGCTGGTGAACCCGGAACGCGGCGAGATCGCGGTACTGGACGAGCACTACCAGCGGTTCGTCGACGAACTGCGCACCCGCGGCTGGGCATGACTCACTTCCGCAATATGCCGGCATCTTGGGGCGCGAGTGGGCCCGCAAGTGGGTGACCCATTACCGCGTTTAGCAGGCTAACCGCGGTAGTTAGGCATGCTCAGTACCCCACTATGCATCCATATTGGGGTACCCGCTTGTGTCGCGGCGACATCACGCCGCCGGCGCGCACCCCTGCGGCAATGGGCGGTTTGGCCTGGTCAGGGGCCGATGCCTTGGCACGGGCGGGTGCGCAGATCCGCCACGTAGTCCGCGGGTGCACCGGCGGCTTCCGCGGCGTCCGCCATCACCCCGAGATAGCGGGCCGAGGGGAGCCCGCCCTCGTAGGCGTCCAAGACGTACAGCCAGGCGAGTACCGAGCCCTCCATCGTCTGCACCCGCAGCCTGATCTTGGTGTGCAGGCCGAGCTCGGAGCCCTCCCAGCGGTCGAGCTTCGCCTCGTCCTCCGACGTCACGTCGTAGAGCACCACGAACACCTGGGATTCGATGTCTTCCACGATCGTGGCCAGGGCGCCCTCCCAGCCGAAGTCCTCGCCACCGAAGGTGAGCCGCCAGCCCACCAACCATCCGGTGCCCGCCATCGGTGAGTGCGGGGCACGCTCCATCATCTGGGCGGGCTCCATGTTGGAGCCGTAAGCGGCGTAGAGGGGCACGCCGACAGGGTAACGACCTTTCGATCACTCTTTTGGCGGGTAGGCGGGAGTGTTGGAAGAAAGAATCGGTCACCGCGTACGGTTTAGGTCGCGCAGCAGGCCTGCTCACCGCCCACCACCGTGAACGAGGAGGAAGCTCGTGACCCGCATTGTGATCATGGGAGGCGGTCCGGCGGGGTGGGATGCGGCGCTCGTCGCCGCGCAGCACGGGGCCGACGTGACCGTCGTGGAGCGCGAAGGGCTGGGTGGCGCGTGCGTGCTCTACGACTGCGTGCCGTCCAAGACGTTCATCGCGTCGGCTGGTGCGCGCTCCGCTTTCCGGAACGCCGATGAGCTGGGCATTCGTACCAACAACCAGCAGGCTGAGGTCGAGGTGCCCAGCGTGCACGGCCGCGTCAAAGGGCTCGCCCTCGCCCAGTCCGCCGAGGTGCGCGCCCGGTTGCAGCGGGAGGGTGTGCGCCTGGTGTCCGGCAGCGCGCGGCTGGCCGACGACGGTCCTGGGCTTGCTACTCACCGTGTCGCCGTGACCACGGAAACCGGTGCACGGGAGGATCTGGCGGCCGACGTGGTGCTGGTCGCCACCGGTGCGACGCCACGGGTACTGCCCGGCGCCGTGCCGGACGGCGAGCGCATCCTCGACTGGCGGCACCTCTACGAGCTCGACGAGATGCCCGAACACCTGGCGGTGATCGGCTCGGGCGTCACCGGTGCCGAGTTCGCCTCCGCGTACACCGAGATGGGCGTGAAGGTCACCCTGGTATCCAGTCGCGACCGGGTGCTGCCGCACGAGGACGCGGACGCGGCCGCGGTGCTCGAGGAGGTGTTCGCCGAGCGGGGCACGGCGGTAGCGAAGCACGCCCGCGCCGACCGGGTGGACCGCACCGAGAAGGGCCTTCAGGTGCACCTGACGGACGGGCGCACCATCGACGCCAGCCACGCGCTGATGACCGTGGGATCGGTGCCGAACACCGGCGACATCGGCCTCGAGGCGGCCGGTATCCAACCGGACGAGCGCGGGTTCGTCTCGGTCGACCGGGTTTCCCGCACGTCCTCGCCCGGCGTGTACGCGGCAGGGGACTGCACCGGCGTGCTGATGCTCGCCTCGGTGGCCAGCATGCAGGGTCGGATCGCGATGTGGCACGCGCTCGGCGAAGGCGTGGCGCCCATCAAGCTGAAGACCGTCGCGGCGAACGTGTTCACCCATCCGGAGATCGCCACGGTCGGCATCAGCCAGCAGTCCATCGACTCGGGCGAGGTCCCGGCGCGCACCGTGACGTTGCCGCTGGCGGCGAACCCGCGATCCAAAATGGAGGGTCTGCGGCGCGGGTTCGTGAAGTTGTTTTGCCGCCCGGCGACCGGCGCGGTGATCGGCGGTGTGGTGGTCGCGCCGAACGCGAGCGAGCTGATCCTGCCGATCGCGCTGGCCGTGCAGAACCAGCTGACCGCGGACGACTTGGCGCTCACCTTCTCGGTGTACCCGTCGCTGTCCGGTTCGATCACCGAAGCCGGCCGCCAGCTGATGCGCCACGACGACCTGGACTGATCGAGCACACGCCTGGGCGCGGATGGGGCCGGGGTAAGGTCACGGCTGTGGCGAACACCGTTGCGGGCCAACAGGAAACGCATACGCTCATCGTGCTGCGGCACGCGCACGCCGGGCAGGGCCCCGGTATCCCGGACGCGGAGCGGGAGCTGTCCGAGCGGGGTATCCGGGACGCGAGGCGCGCCGCCAGCCAGCTGACCCCGCCAGACCACGTGGTGTGCTCGACGGCGTTGCGCGCGCGGCAAACCTGGCAGCAGCTGAGCTCCGAGCTGGCCGCGCCCGCCGGCCCCGCCGTGGACTACGAACCGCGCATCTACTCGGCCGACACCGCGACGCTGCTCGACTTGGTGCGCGGCACCGGCGACGAGATCGGCACGCTACTGCTGGTCGGGCACAACCCGACCGTGCACGAGTTCGCTCACGCCCTGCTCGCCGAGGAGGCGCCCGCGAGTTTCCCGCCGGCGTCGTTCGCCGCTATCAAGCTGCACGGTCCGTGGGCGGAGCTGGACCAGACACGCACCCGCCTGGCCCACTCCTGGACCCCACCGCCGGCCTAGCGGCACCCCAATATGCATCCATATTACGGTCGGTGCGCTAGTCGTCCTCGACCCAGTCGAAGGTGCGGGTAACGGCTTTCTGCCACATCCGGTACTGACGGTCCCTGGACTCGGCATCCATCTGCGGATCCCACTGCTTGTCCTTGACCCAGTTCGAGCGGATGTCCTCTTCGCCCTGCCAGAAGCCCACGGCCAGGCCGGCCGCGTATGCCGCACCGAGCGACGTCGTCTCCGGGACTCTCGGCCGGACGACCGAGACACCCAGAAGGTCCGCCTGGAACTGCATCAGCAGCTCGTTGCCGACCATCCCACCGTCCACTTTGAGCGTCTTGAGCGGCACGCCGGAGTCGGCGTTCATCGCGTCGATCACTTCTCGGGTCTGGAACGCCGTCGCCTCGAGCACCGCGCGGGCAAGGTGCCCGCGGTTGACGTACCTGGTCAGCCCGACGATCGCGCCGCGCGCGTCGGAACGCCAGTGCGGGGCGAACAGTCCGGAGAACGCCGGTACGAAATAGCAGCCTCCGTTGTCGTCGACCCCGCGGGCGAGGTCTTCGATCTCCGGGGCGTTGGTGATCATCCCGAGGTTGTCCCTGAGCCACTGCACAAGCGAACCGGTGACCGCGATCGCGCCCTCCAGCGCGTACACCGCCTGCTGGGAACCGATCTTGTAGCACATCGTGGTGAGCAACCCGTTCTCGCTCATCACCTTGCTGTTGCCGGTGTTCAGCAGCACGAAGTTACCGGTGCCGTAGGTGTTCTTCGCCTCGCCGACGGACAGGCACGCCTGTCCGAAAGTGGCGGCCTGCTGATCACCGAGGATTCCCGCGATCGGCACGTCGGCCAGCGCGCCCCGCGCGCGGACCTTTCCGTACTCCTCGGACGATGACCGGATCTCCGGGAGCATCGCGGGGGGAATCCCCATGTCGGCGCAGATCTCTTCGTTCCAGGACAGCGTGTCCAAGTCCATCAGCAGGGTGCGCGAGGCGTTGGTCGGGTCGGTGACGTGCACGCCACCATCCGTTCCACCGGTGGCGTTCCACAACACCCAGGTGTCCATGTTGCCGAACAGCAGCTGACCGGCCTCCGCGCGTTCCCTGGCACCGTCCACATTGTCCAGAATCCATTTGATCTTCGGCCCGGAGAAATAGGTGGCGAGCGGCAGGCCGGTTCGCTCCCGGTAGCGTTCCTGCCCGCCGCCCAACTCACCGAGCTGCGTGGCGATCCGGTCGGTGCGGGTGTCCTGCCAGACGATCGCGTTGTACACCGGCTTTCCGGTCGTGCGATCCCACACCACGGTGGTTTCCCGCTGGTTGGTGATCCCCACCGCGGCGATGTCACCGGCGGTCAGATCGGCCTTGGCCAGCGCCCCGGCGCACACCTCGCGGGTGTTGTTCCAGATCTCCTCCGGATTGTGTTCGACCCAACCCGCCTTCGGGAAGATCTGCTCGTGTTCCATCTGATCGACGGCTTTCACTCCACCGGAGTGGTCGAAGATCATGCAGCGGGTGGATGTGGTGCCCTGGTCGATAGCGGCCACGTAGGTGGTCATCGAGCTATCCTTTCTCGGCGAGACTTGTCAGTGCCCATGGTCGGGCCGACATCCTCCAGGCTGGCGGATTCAGACCGGAAGGGCGAGGTAGAGCAGCGCGGCCAGCCCACCGCCGACGAGTGGTCCGACAACCGGAACCCAGGAATAGCCCCAGTCCGCACTGCCCTTGCCGCGGATCGGCAGGATCGCGTAGGCGATCCGGGGCCCGAGGTCGCGCGCCGGGTTGATGGCGTACCCGGTTGGACCACCGAGCGAGGTACCGATGACCAGAACGACGAAAGCCACGCCGGCGTAGCCGAGTGCGGCGTTTCCGAAGATCGGGACGCCGTTCTCGCCCTGCTCCGCGGCCGGACTGAGCAGGATCCAGGACACCAGCACAAAAGTGCCGATGATCTCGGTGACCAGGTTCCAGGTGTAGTTCCGGATCTGCGGTGCGGTCGAGAAGATACCGAGGGTGTTCGCCGGTTCCGGGTGGTCGTCGAACTGCAGCTTGTAGGTAGCCCAGCAGAGCACCGCACCGAGGATGCCGCCGACCATCTGGCCGAGGACGTAAATCGGTACGTCGGCCCAGGCCATGTCGCCGGCTATGGCGACCCCGAACGTGACAGCCGGGTTGATGTGCGCTCCGGTCGGGTGCGCGATGCTGGCACCGGTGAAAACCGCGAAACCCCAACCAATGTTGACGAAGAGGAACCCGGTGCCGCTGCCGAGTGTCTTTCGAAGCACGTTATTCGCTACGACACCGGTACCCAGCAGGACCAGTGTCGCGGTGCCGAGCATCTCCCAGAGGAAGATCGTGCCAGCATTCATCGCAACCTCCACGACCGTCGTTGGACATGGGAAGCCCGACGGCATGAGGCACCGTCGTCCCCGCTGATCGGGAACGCTAGTGGTGGCGAAGGTCACGCGACAAGGTCCAAACACGGGGCCCGACTAGTCCATCTGATCGAGTCCGCGACGCGGGCGGCGGGCAACGCTAGCCGGTAGCGTGACGGGCGGCAGGAGCGATCGACGCGAGAAAGGAGCGCCGTGTCCACTACACGACTCGGGCGGCTCGATACCGCTGAGCGCGAAGCGAGCTGGCAACGGCTGGGCTCGGAGTCGTTCGACCTGGTCGTGATCGGCGGGGGCGTTGTCGGTGCCGGCACCGCCCTGGACGCCGTGACGCGGGGGCTACGCGTGGCGCTCGTGGAAGCTCGCGACCTCGCGTCCGGCACATCCAGCCGGTCGAGCAAGCTGTTCCACGGTGGCTTGCGGTACCTCGAGCAACTCGAGTTCGGGCTGGTGCGGGAGGCGCTGCGGGAGCGCGAGCTGATGTTGACCCGGCTTGCCCCGCACCTGGTGAAGCCGGTGAGTTTCCTTTACCCGCTCACCAAGCGCCTCTGGGAGCGCCCGTACACCGCGGCCGGGCTGTTGCTGTACGACAGCATGGGCGGCGCGAAATCCGTGCCGGGGCAGAAGCATCTGACCCGGGCCGGCGCGCTGCGCATGGCGCCTGCGTTGAAACGTAGCGCGCTGATCGGCGGTATCCGCTATTTCGACGCGCAGTCCGACGACGCCCGGCACACCATGATGGTTGCCCGCACCGCCGCGCACTACGGGGCCGTGGTGCGTCCGTCCACGAAGGTCACCGGATTCCTGCGGGAGGCCGACCGGGTTTCCGGCGTCCGGATCCGCGATGTGGAGGACGGCAGGGAAGCCGAGGTCTCCGCGTCGGTGGTGGTGAACTGCACCGGGGTGTGGACCGACGAGCTGCAAAACCTCGCCGGCAGCCGTGGCCGGTTCCGGGTGCGGGCGAGCAAGGGCGTGCACATCGTGGTGCCCCGCGACCGGATCGTCTCGGAAACCGGAATGATCCTGAGAACCGAGAAGTCGGTGCTGTTCGTGATCCCGTGGCGGAACCACTGGATCCTCGGCACCACGGATACCGACTGGAACCTCGATCTCGCACACCCGGCCGCCACCAAGCACGACATCGACTACCTCCTCGAACACGTGAACCACGTGCTGGCGACTCCGCTGACACACGACGACATCGAAGGCGTGTACGCCGGGCTGCGGCCGCTGCTCGCCGGGGAGAGCGAGGAAACCTCGAAACTGTCTCGCGAGCACGCGGTCGCGCGGGTGGCGCCGGGGCTGGTGGCGATCGCCGGTGGCAAGTACACGACCTATCGGGTGATGGCCGCGGACGCGGTTGACGCGGTGTCCGGGGATCTGGCTGGCCGGATCCAGGAGTCCATCACGGACAAGGTGCCGCTGCTCGGCGCGGACGGGTACCATGCGCTCGTGAATCAGGCCGACCGGCTGGCCAGCCAGCACGGCGTGCATCCGTACCGCGTCCGGCACCTGCTCGATCGGTACGGCGCGCTCGTGCACGAGGTCCTCGGCCTTGCCGACGATCGGCCGGAGCTGTTGCGCCCGCTGGATGCCGCGCCGGACTACCTGCGGGCCGAGATCGTTTACGCGGTCAGCCACGAGGGCGCGCTGCACCTCGAGGACGTGCTCGCCCGGCGAACCCGCATCTCGATCGAGTACCCGCACCGCGGGGTGGATTGTGCGCGGCAGGTCGCCGAGCTGATGGCCGGGGTGCTCGGCTGGGACAACGCGACCGTGCGACGCGAGATCGAGGTGTACAACGCGCGGGTCGACGCGGAGCGGGATTCCCAGAAACAGCCGGACGATCAGGCCGCCGATGCGCGCCGTTCGGCGGCACCGGAGGCCCGCGCACTGCTCGCCGGCTAGCGAGCTCGCCCGCGATATGCGCGAGTGGGCGCGCACGTGGGTGACCCGACACCGCAATATGGATGCATATTGCGGTAAGCGCGACTTCGAAGCTAGTCGGTGGACAGCCGGGACCAGATGAGCATGTCCTCCGGCGTGCCGTCGACGACGAAAGCCTCCCGCATCCTGCCGTCCAGGATGAACCCGCACTTCTCAGCCACCCGGCGGGAGGCGACGTTGCTCGCCGCGTGCCGGTAGCTGACGTGATGCAGTTCCAGCCCGCCGTAGGCGAACCGCAGGACCGCCGGGATGGCCGCGCCGAGGATGCCGCGCCCGCGATGCTCCGGATGCGTCCAGCAGGTCAATTCGGCATAGCGATGGTCCGGACGCAGGTCCGTGAGGTCCACTTCGGCGAGCAGTTCGCCGGTGGTCTGCTCCGCGACGGCCCAGCTGTACCGCTGGTCGTTGCGCCACTGCTCGGCCCGGGTCTCGAGGTAACGGTCCGCGACGGTCACATCCGGGATGCGGGCCGTGCGGTAGAGCTGGGTTTCCGCGTCGGCGAACGCGTCGACCAGGGCCGGCCGGTCGTCGATGTGCCGGTCGGCGCGTAGCTGTCGCAGGTAGTACAGCCCTGCGTTGATCTCCACGGGTTCCACTTGGGCCGAGCCTAGCTGCTCGGTCCGCGGGCGAGCGATCAGCGCCAGTGACGCCGATGCCAGTGGCGCCGGCGGTGCGGTGGCCCACCCCAACCGCCGACCATCATCGCGACGAGTGCGGGCAGCAGGAACACGATGAACCAGGCCCCGCGCAACACGGTGAGCACGAGAAGCACCGCGAGCACCGCGGCGATCGGGACCGCGGCCGCGGCGATCGGTTGCGGCAGCCGCCAGCCGGGCCGGGGTGCGACCGGCTGCGCGGCATACACCTGCCCCTTTCGCGGCCGTAGCACGCCGGGTTTGGGGTCCGGCAGGTCGGCGAACAGCGGCTTCAGGTCGCTTCGCATGCGGGCGGCGGCCACGTGCGCGGTGCGCTCGCCGTACTCGTCTACGTCGAGCCGGCCGCTCTTGAAATGCTCCCCGAGCGCGTCCAGTGCGTCCTGCCTTTCGGCGTCGGACAGCCGCAGCTCGGATTCCTCATCGCCCACACTTCGATAGTACGGCCGCTGAACCTGAGACCGCTCTTAATCTTTGAGTTCGCACAACACGTTGCCCTGGCTCACCGATTCGCCGACGCCGACGGAGAGCCCGGTGACGGTCCCCGACTTGTGCGCGGTGACTGGGTTCTCCATTTTCATGGCCTCCAGCACCACGATGAGCTCGCCCGCTTCGACCTGCTGGCCGTCTTCGACGGCGACCTTCACGATGGTGCCCTGCATGGGCGCGGTCAGCGCGTCCCCACCGACCGTGGCCTTGGTGCCGCCGCCACGTTTGCGGGGCTTGGATTTCGTGGCCGCACCGCCCGATCCGCCGCCGAGTGCGAGGTCGCCGGGCAGCGACACTTCCAGCCTGCGCCCGCTGACCTCGACGACGACGTGCTGCCTCGGCTCGGTCTCGTCTTCCGCGTCGGCTGTGGCCGTGAACGGCTCGATGGTGTTGTCGAACTCGGTTTCGATCCATCGGGTGTGCACGCCGAATCCGCGCTCGTCGCCGACGAAGGCCGGATCGCGCACGATGGCGCGGTGGAAAGGCAATACGGTTGCCAGCCCGTCGGCAACCATCTCGGCAAGCGCGCGGCGGGACCGTTCCAGCGCCTGGGTGCGATCCGCACCGGTGACGATCAGCTTGGCGAGCAACGAATCGAACTGGCCACCAATAACACTGCCGGATTCCACGCCCGCGTCGGTCCGCACCCCGGGGCCGTCCGGGGCGATGAACCGGGTGACCGTGCCGGGCGCCGGCAAGAAGTTGCGGCCAGCGTCCTCGCCGTTGATCCGGAACTCGATGGAGTGCCCGCGCGGCGGGGGGTCTTCGGTGAACGGCAGCACCTCGCCGGAGGCGATCCGGAACTGCTCGCGAACGAGGTCGATGCCGGTGGTCTCCTCGGAGACCGGGTGCTCGACCTGTAGCCGGGTGTTCACTTCGAGGAACGAGATCGTGCCGTCCTCGCCGACCAGGTACTCCACGGTGCCCGCACCGGAGTAGCCGGCCTCGGCGCAGATCCGTTTCGCGGATTCGTGGATGGTGGCGCGCTGCTCGTTGGAAAGGAACGGCGCCGGCGCCTCCTCGACCAGCTTCTGGTGCCGACGCTGCAACGAGCAGTCCCGGGTGCCGACCACGACCACGTTGCCGTGCTTGTCCGCGAGCACCTGGGCCTCCACGTGCCGTGGCCGGTCAAGGTAGCGCTCAACGAAGCATTCGCCGCGACCGAAGGCACCGACGGCCTCCCGGGTGGCCGAGTCGAACATCTCCGGGATCTCCTCGACGGTGCGGGCGACCTTCAGGCCACGACCACCGCCGCCGAACGCGGCCTTGATCGCCACCGGCAGCCCGTACTCCTTCGCGAAGGCCACTACCTCGTCCGGCCCGGTCGCCGGATCCTTGGTGCCAGGCACCAGCGGGGCGCCGGCGCTGGTCGCGATATGCCGCGCGGTCACCTTGTCGCCGAGGTCGCGAATTGCCTGCGGGCTCGGGCCGATCCAGGTCAGCCCCGCGTCGATCACCGCCTGCGCGAAATCGGCGTTCTCGGACAGGAAACCGTAACCGGGATGTACCGCGTCCGCGCCGGAGCGCGCGGCTACGTCCAGCAGCTTGTCGAAAACCAGGTAGGAATCCGCGGCGGTGGATCCGCCGACCGCGAAGGCTTCGTCGGCAAGGCGGACGAACGGCGCATCCCGGTCCGGGTCGGCGTATACCGCCACACTGGTCAGGCCGGCATCTTGGCAGGCCCGGATGACTCGGATCGCGATCTCGCCGCGGTTCGCGATCAGTACCTTCGTCACCGGCCCGCCGCGGCTCGCGCTGGCTTGCTCGGGCACGCCTACCTCCTCGTACGAGTCCGCACCACACCCCCGTTCGGCCTTCGCGTTTGGGGGCGTGACCTCGAAGGGAGTTTACGGACAGCACTGTATGTGGGAACCGAGAGCAACCTCACGTCGTGCGCCCGCGCCAGGCGCCCGGCCCCCTGGGTTGCCCCTACGGTAACGCTGATGTGTCCGTTGCCCACGCCCGACACCGGCGGCGTGCCCGCGGGCCGTCGACGTGCCTGGTGACCAAAACCACGCGTGGTTACTCGCGGCTATAACGTCGTTACCGTGGCGATCCGGGCCTGGCAGATGGAAGGCAACCTGGTCGGTTCCGGCACGCGCCATCCGTCATCCATGAGATTCAGAAGCTGATGTCTCCGTGGATGTCGCGTGCCTGCACCACCTTGCCGTCCACGCTTCCGGAAATCTGATTCGTGACACCGCCGGATTCGGCGTGCTGCCACACTTGTTGCCATTCGGCGCGCAACGCGCCCGCGAACTCGGGGTCCTCGTGCTCGGCGCTTTCCAGCGCGGTGGCCAGTTCGCTGATCCGCTCGGAATTCTCCGGCTCGCGCTCCGCGGCATCCAGCGCGGCTTCGGCTTCCTGGTTTCCGGAGAACTTCTTCTTCACCAGCTCGTAAAGCCCGGTGGCAGCGCGAGCGGCCAGCGCGCCGGCGATGGACATCAGAATCGGCTCGGGCATCACGACCCCCTGCGACGTGCGGCACACGGTTTCGTCTCGACAGTAGCAGCGGGCTGCCCAAACGGTTTCCGGCAGCGCGAAACTACGGAGCTAAGCCGTCCACAGGTCGACTACGCTGACGCCGACATCGGCCAGCAGCTGGCGGGTCAAGGGCAGGCTGATACCGATGACACTGGACGGATCGCCGTCCACGCCCGCCATGAACCAGCCGCCGAGCCCGTCCAACGTGAACGAGCCGGCAACCCCGAGCGGTTCCCCGGTCGCCAGGTATGCCTCCAGCTCACGCTCGCTCGGCGACCCGAAGCGGACCACCGTCGCCTGCGCGGCCTCCGCACGATCCACCGAGGATCCGCCAGCCAGCCGCAGCACCGCGTGGCCGGTGAACAGCGTGCCGGTGCTTCCGGCCATTGCCGCCCACCGCGTGCGGGCGACGTCCGCCGAACCGGGTTTTCCGACGACCTGCCCGTCGTGTTCCAGCATCGAATCGCAACCGACGACCACCGCGTCACCGAACTCCTCGCGCACCGCTTCGGCCACCGCGTCGGCTTTGGCCCTGGCCAGCGCGGTCACCAGGGTGGCAGGATCGCGGTCGGGGAGTGAGGCGGCGAGCGCCTCCTCGTCCACACTGGACACCCGGACCACCGGGTCGATGCCCGCGGCCCGCAGCACGGCAAGCCGAGCGGGGGAAGCGGAAGCCAGCACGAATCGCACGGGTGTGCAGGCTACCGGCAGCGCCGACACCCGCCGCGACGACCTGGCACGCTTGCCGGCGCAGGGCCGCGGCCGGACAACACAGCTGGACGAAACAGCTGGAAAACTGGAAAAGGAGTACAGGCCATGGTCAAGGTCGAGGTGCTGCGGGTGTTCACCGACGCGGAGGGCCGGTTCGGCAATCCACTCGGCGTGGTGGACGGCGCATCGGTCTCCGATCCCGGGCATCGGCAACGGATCGCCGCGCGCCTCAACTACAGCGAGACAATCTTCTTCGACGATCTGGACCGGGGCGAGCTGCGGATCTTCACGCCAACGGTCGAGATCCCGTTCGCCGGGCATCCCACCGTCGATGCCGCGTGGATTATGTCTCGAGAGCTCGGTCGCACCGCGGAGCTGTTGCGGACACCGGGCGGCGACGTGCCAACCCGGACTGAGGGCGACGACGTGTGGGTGCGCGGCCCGCTGGCCGCCACGCCGCCGTGGTGGCACGAGCGCCTTTCCTCCGCGGACGAGGTTGCCGCGCTGCAGGGGCCACTGAGCCCGGACCAGGACGCGACCCAGCTCTGGGCATGGCAGGACGAGAAAGCAGGCGTGGTGCGAGCGCGGGTGTTCGCCGATCGCTACGCGGTCGCCGAGGACGAGGCGTGCGGATCGGCGTCGATGCGCCTTGCCGCCGCGCTGGGTCGGCGACTGATCATCCAGCACGGCAACGGCTCCGTCGTGCACGCCCGTCCCGGCCCGCCCGGAACCGCCGAGGTTGGTGGGCGAGTGGTGACCGACGGTCTCCGCTCGCTGGACGAGTGATCTCGTAAGCAGCCGTTGCCCGGGTTACCCGTCGAAGCCGGTGCTCCCGTCGATCTGCTCGCGCAGGATGTCCACGTGCCCGGCGTGCCGGGCGGTCTCCTCGATCATGTGCACGACGATCCAGCGCAGTGACACCTGGCCGTGGCGGCGGTGCGGCACCACGTGATCCAGCGCGTACCCGGCGGCCCTGTTCCTCGATCGCTCGCATTCCTGGTCGTAATCGGCGATCAACCCGTCCAGAGTCTCGCCGGGTTCCATCCGGAAGTCGCCGTCCGGGTCGTCGTCCGTATACGGCAACGGCGGGAGCTCATCGCTCGGGGTCTGCGCCAGCACCCGCTGGAACCAGCCCATCTCCACCCAGCGCAAGTGTTTGACGATCCCGCCGATCGTGGTCGCCGACGGCACCAGCCGGCGTCGCGCGTCGTCCTCCGATATCCCCCGCGCCTTCTTCTTGATGACCTCCCGGTAGGAATCAAGAAACGCGTCGAGCGTGGTGCGTTCATCCGCGATCATGACTTGCTCGTCGCGCAGCAGCGGGCGATCTGGTTGTGTCATAGCGCGAACTCTAGCGGCGGGCACCGTGATGCCGCGCCACGAATCGTTGTTGTCGACGTAGAATTCGTTCAATTCTCCTGTTGCGGATCCGCGCAACACTTGCCTCTGGGGGTTGGCTCCGTTGGTCGATCCGGTCTCGTCCGCACTGCTGGGCGCTCTGAGCGCGACTTTCTCGGCCCTTTACGAGTGGGGAGTCGCCAGGACCGCCGGCAGGCAAACGCAGAAGCGCCGGTTGCGTGCGGCGACTGAGCCGGACCGGCTGCTCGCGGAGGCAGGCGGGGAGCTCACCGAGCTCAAACGGGCCGAGTTCGCCGGCATGCCGGACGGTGACTGGGCGGCGGTGCAGGACGCGGTCGCCGAATCCCTGCGAGCGGCGACGATCCCCGAGTTGGTGGAGTCCGCGCCCGATGTGCTGGTCAGGGCCGACCCACTGCGGGAACGTGTCGAATCGGCCGGTCGGGGTGCGCTCGCCTCCGCTGTCCTCGACGACCGTGGCCGCGCGGCTTACCAGCGACTGCTTCTCCAGTCCTGCAAGAAGATCGCCAAGGCGGCACAGGCCGTGGACGAGATGATGCGCGAGCTGCACGCGGAAACCGCCGGCTCCGTCAAGGAGATCAAGGTCGCGGTGGACGACATCACCGAGCAGCCGGACAGGCGGGAACGGCAGCGGGCCAACGATTTCGAGCGGGCGCACCTCCGCTATATCGCCGAAGACAACGCCACGTTCGAGCTGTTTCAGGTCAGTGTCGGTCGCGCCCCGGCGCGGTACGCGTTCGACCGCTTCTACGCGATCCCGTCGATCGCCCGGCTGCACCGCGGTGATGCGGACACCGAACTCACCGGGACCGGTACCGACGGGGCCAACGCCATTGGCGCGGCCCGGCGGGTGTTGTTGCTCGGTGGGGCAGGGGCCGGCAAGACCACGTTCCTGCGCTGGCTGGCGTATACCGCCGCGGCGTCGGTAGGCGAGCGACGCGAACTCCCGTGGCGCGACGCCGTCCCGTTCTTCATACCGCTGCGCCAGTTTCCGGACGGGGTACTGCCGGAGCCCGAGGACCTGGTCCGGGTGGCCGCCGGGGTGCTCGCCGGGGAGCAACCGCGCGGCTGGGTGAGCGCGCTGCTGCGGACAGGGCGGGCCATGCTGCTGGTGGACGGCGTGGACGAGCTGCTCCCTGCGCGACGCGACAAGGTCCGGCGGTGGCTGGCGGATCTGGTGCGGGCCTATCCGGACGCACGCTACGTGGTGAGTACCCGGCCGTCCGCGGTGGAAGACGACTGGCCCGCCGCGCAGCCGAACGGTGCCGGCTTCCTGCGCTTCGAGCTCCTTCCGTTGAGCAGCAACGGTTTGCGCAGCGTCATCGGCCACTGGTACGACGCGGCACGCGACCTGGAGACCGAGCGGGAACAGCAGGAGTGGCTGACGAACTGCGAGCAGCGGCTGGTGCGGGATCTGTCCACCCGGCCGAAGGTGCGCACCCTGGTCTCCAGCCCGTTGCTGTGCTCCCTGCTGTGTGCGCTGTACCGGCGGGAGAACATGTACCTTCCGCAGAGCCGCAAGGAGTTGCTTGACAAGGCTCTGGAGCTGCTGCTCGGGCAGTGGGACGACCGGCGCGGCGTGCGGGTTGAGGACCAGCTGCGGATGTCCAACAACGAGAAGATCATTCTGCTCGAGCGGTTCGCGGCGCATATGGTGCGTAACTCCGAACTCATGGTGGATCGCGGTGACGCGGAGAAGCGGTTCGGCAGGGCGATGTCCGGACTTCGTTCGCAAGGTACGGATGCGACCAAGGTGGTGCAGCACATGCTGGAGCGCACCGGCCTGCTCAGGGAACGCGACACGGACGGCAAGATCGCGTTCGTGCACCGGACGTTCCGGGACTTCCTCGCCGCGGGCGAGTTCGTCAAGGCGGGTGAGCTCGGCTACCTGATCGAGCACGCGCATGACGATTCGCTGAACGAGGTGCTGTTCATGGCGGCCGCGCAGGCGAGGGCGCGGGAGGCCGGTGCCCTGCTCGGCGGCCTGCTGGAGCGGGCAACCAAACGGGTCACTCGCAAGGATCACCAGGTGGCCAACCGGTTGGTGTTGCTTGCCGCGGCATGCCTCGGCCACGTCGACGTGATCGATCCTGAGCAGGTACGGCCCGACGTGCTGGAGGCGGTGCGCCGGCTGATCCCGCCCGGCAGCCTGCAGGACGCGGAAATGCTTGCCAGGGCAGGATCTTTCGTGGTCGATCTGCTGCCGGAGCCGATCGAGGTCGGCAAGTACGCGGAGCAGGCCGGTTCGAACCGCGATCAGGTGGCGGCCAACGTGATCCGTGCGCTGGCGATGGTCGGTGGCGAGGAGGCGTGGGAGAAGATCCGGGCTTTCACCGGTACACACGGTGGTGTGGTCATCGACGAGTTGCTGAGGGCGTGGCGGCAGTACGACTATTCCGATGACTACGCACGAACCCTGCTGTCCAATGTGGACTTCGGTGCGCTGGTGCTGAAGGTGCACCGCTGGGATGTGCTGACCCGGCTGCGGCACCTCAGGACGTTGACGGCGGTGCAGCTGATCGGCGACGTCGCGCTCGGTGCGCATACCGAAGGCCGCTTTCCGCTCGCCGAGATGCCGAACCTGCACGATCTGGAGATGCGGTCCAACGAGGTGGTTTCCGATCTGAGCGGGCTAACGGGCTGTCGTGCGCTGCGCACGCTGCGGGTGTCGGGTTACAGCGCGCTTCGGGACATGTCCATGCTCGCCGAGCTGGATGTCGAGGAACTGCATCTGCACCCCACGCCACAGTTCCGGAACCGGCGGGTGCCCGAGTTGGGCACGCTTACCGGTTCCCGGCTGCGCCGGTTGTCGACCAACCATCCAAAGCTGGCGTCCGGCCTGCACCCGCTGCCCGCCGACCTGCCGCTCGAGGAGTTGACCCTGGACGCGCGCGCGGAGCAGCGATCCCTGCTCGGCGTCGACCGCTTTCCGGCGCTGCAAGCGGTGACCGCCAACGGTGTCCCGAGCCTCGACGAGGTTCGCGCCCTTGGCGGGCTACCCGTGTTGCGCCGTCTCGTGCTGCATGACGCCCGGCCGGTCGATGACCTCGTTCGGCTTCGCCCGCTGGATTCGGTGCGTGTCGAGTTGTTCGGCGTGCGCCGTTCCGAACAGAACGCGGTCCGCGCCGCGCTACCGGATGCCGTGGTACACGTCTCCGAGAACGAACCGCCGGATTTCGCCGTCCCCGCCCGGTAGGCCGGTGCCTCAACCCGGCAGGCCGGATGCCTTCCACGCGCCCGGTCCCGGGCGCAGCGGCTGGCGCACCAGCGTGGCGCGATCCGCCCAGCGGGAACGCCGTGGCTCGTCATTCTCCTCCGGCTGCCCGGCGCCGCCGGAGACCAGCCCGGCAACCACGACGGTCAGGGCAGCCAGCTCGGCGTCATCCGGCGATCCCCGCACCACGCGCAGCGCCGGCCTCTGGCCTGGTAGGTCGTCCACTTCGTGTCCTCCCTCGTGAGTCTTTTTAGGTGCTATAACCCCGAAAAAGACTCACGAGCTACAGGGGGATGTTGCCGTGTTTCTTGGGCGGCAGGGTTTCCCGCTTGTCCGCGAGGATGCGCAGCGAGCGGGCCACGTAGCCGCGGGTGTACGACGGGGGGATCACCGAGTCCACATAGCCGCGCTCGGCCGCCACGTACGGGTTGCACAGCGTGTCCTCGTACTCCTGGATCAGCTCGGAGCGCAGTGCTTCGACGTCTTTGCCATCCTCGGCGGCTTGCGCCAACGTCTTGCGGTACACGATGTTCGCCGCGCCCTGCGCGCCCATCACCGCGATCTGCGCGGTCGGCCACGCGAGGTTCATGTCCGCGCCGAGGTGCTTGGAGCCCATCACGTCGTACGCGCCGCCGTACGCCTTGCGCGTGATCACGGTGACCTTCGGAACGGTGGCCTCCGCGTACGCGTAGATCAACTTCGCGCCGCGCCGGATGATGCCGTTCCACTCCTGGTCGGTGCCAGGCAGGAAGCCCGGCACGTCCACAAAGGTCAGCACCGGCACGTTGAACGCGTCGCAGGTGCGCACGAACCGCGCGGCCTTCTCGGACGCATCGATGTCAAGGCACCCGGCGAACTGCGTCGGCTGGTTGGCCACCACGCCAACGCTTTGCCCGTCCACCCGGCCGAAACCGACCACCACATTAGGCGCGAACAGCTCGTGCACCTCGAGGAACTCGCCGTCGTCCAGGATGCGCGTGATCACCTCACGCATGTCGTACGGCTGGTTCGCGGAGTCCGGGATCAGGGTGTCCAGCTCGCGATCCGAGTCGGTGATGCCGTCCGCGATCGCGTCGCCACCCGGCTCCGGCGCCTCGAAAACCGGCGGCTCGGAGAGATTGTTGGACGGCAGGAAGGACAGCAGCTCCTTCACGTACGAGATCGCGTCGTCCTCGTCGGCACCGAGGTAGTGTGCGTTGCCGGACTTCGTGTTGTGCGTGCGGCCGCCACCGAGATCCTCGAAACTGACCTCCTCACCGGTGACGGTCTTGATCACGTCGGGGCCGGTGATGAACATCTGGGAGGTCTTGTCCACCATCACCACGAAATCGGTGAGCGCGGGCGAATACACGTGCCCGCCCGCGTTCGCGCCCATGATCAGCGAGATCTGCGGCACCACGCCGGAGGCCTTGGTGTTGCGCATGAAGATCTCGCCGTACAGGCCGAGCGAGACCACGCCTTCCTGGATGCGTGCGCCGCCACCCTCGTTGATCCCGACGATCGGGCGGCCGGTCTTGATCGCCAGGTCCATCACCTTGACGATCTTCTCTCCGTACACCTCACCGAGGCTGCCGCCGAACACCGTGACGTCCTGGCTGAACACGCACACCGGCCGACCGTCCACGGTGCCGTAGCCGGTGACCACGCCGTCGCCGTACGGGCGGTTGCGGTCCTGCCCGAAGTTGGTTGAGCGGTGCCTGGCCAGCTCGTCGAGCTCGACGAACGACCCGGGGTCCAGCAGCAGATCGATCCGCTCCCGTGCGGTCTTCTTGCCCTTCTCGTGCTGCTTCTGCACGGCACGTGCCGAGCCCGCGTGCACCGCTTCGGCGTTGCGGCGGTACAGGTCGGCGAGCCTGCCAGCCGTGGTGTGGATATCCGGTTCCTCTTCGGGCGGTGATCCGATCGGCTCCGTCGCGCTGCTCATGACCGGTCAGCGTATCGGTGCTGGACGGATGGTGCGGCGCGACGTTGTTCAACTCACGCGGCCGCACCACCCGAAAGCGGTCGAACCGGGCACCCCAGACGGACTGCCCCCAGGTGTTACTTTCCCTCGAGGGAAGGGTCGTACTCGCCCTGCCGCGCGGCGGCGTTCAGCTTCGCCCGATGCGCGAGCACGCGCTGCGCGGCGTCCACGTTCTCGTCCTTCCCGGCCCAGGTGTGCAGCGTGGGGGCGAGCAACGCACGTCCGAACGAGAACGTCGCCTGCCACGGCAGCGGGCCTCGGCGGTTGATCGCGTCCAGGTGCACGGTGGCCTGCTCGTCGCTCTGCCCACCGGACAGGAACGCGATGCCGGGCACCGCGGACGGCACCGTGCGGCGCAGCGCCCGCACGGTCGCCTCGGCGACCTCGTCCACGCTCGGCTGCTGCGGGCATTCCGCGCCGGCGACCACCATGTTCGGCTTCAACACGATGCCTTCCAGCACCACGTTCTGCTTGCGCAGCTCGGTGAACACCTGGGCGAGCACGTCCGTGGTGACCTCCTCGGCGCGCTGCAGCGTGTGCGAGCCGTCCATCAGCACCTCCGGCTCCACCATCGGCACCAGCCCGGCTTCCTGGGACAGCGCGGCATACCGGCCGAGGGCGTGCGCGTTGGTGTGCACCCCGGCCGGCGTCGGCAGGTGATCGCCGATGTTGAGCACGGCGCGCCACTTGGTGAACTTCGCGCCGAGTTGGACGTACTCCTCGAGGCGCTCCCGCAGCCCGTCGAGCCCTTCGGTGACCTTCTCGCCCGGTGCGGCTGCGAGCTGCTTGGCGCCCTTGTCCACCTTGATCCCGGGGATCACGTTGTTGCTCGCGGCGACCTTCTGCAGCGGCGTGCCATCCTTCGAGCTCTGCCTGATCGTCTCGTCGAACAGGATGACCGCGCTGATCCATTCGCCAAGTCCCGGCGTGGACACGATCAGCTCGCGATACCGGCGCCGCGTTTCCTCCGTCGACTCGAGCCCCTCTGCGACCAGGCGCTTCTCCATGGTGCCGGTGCTCTCGTCGGCGGCAAGAATTCCCTGGCCCGGTGCCACGAGCGCGGCGGCCGTCGTGACCAGCTCGTCAATCGACACCTCTACTCGACCTCCTCATGCAATGGTCAGATGTTGCTTCTGGCTACCAGTGTGCTCGCCGGTTCGGCAAGCTGGGGTGCACGCTGTTATCGAACCTATCCAGGATCCCAACTGGTAAAAACGCTGGCATGCATATCGAACGCACCGTGCCGCTGCGGTTCCAGGATGTCGCCGTCGAGACCGAAACCCACGTCAACCTCTCCGCGATCCACACCGACGATCGCTACCTTTGGATCGCCGGTGACGAGACGGCCACCGTAGAGCGGTTGACCTGCGACGATGCCAGCCGCCCTGGGGAATATCGGTACCACGTCAGCTTCGCACTCGGGGATTTCGTTCGACTGCCAGGCGGACCGGACGACGAGGTGGACATCGAGGGCATGGCGCACGTCGGACCGTACCTCTGGGCGGTCGGCTCGCACAGCAGCAAACGTAAGAAGCTCAAATCGCACCACTCGGACGCCAAGGCGGCCAAGCGATTGGCGACGGTCAGTGAGGAACCCAGTCGTCGGGTGCTGGCCAGGCTCGCGATCGACCAGTACACCCCGGTCAAGTCGACCTCCGAGGGTGAGCGCAGCATGGCCCTTGGCGAACCAGGGCTGTTCGATCTCCTCGGCGACGACGATCACCTGGCGCCGTTCCTGCGTATCCCCGGCAAGGACAACGGGCTGGACGTCGAGGGGATCGCGGTACACGGCGACCCCGGATCGGAGAGCGTGTTCCTCGGGTTGCGCGGGCCGGTGCTGCGCGGCTGGGCGGCGGTGCTGCAGCTCTCCCCCCGCGAGGACGGTGACGAGCTCCGGTTGGCCGAGGTGGCTCACGGTGAGCGGTACGCCAAGCATTTCCTCGATCTGGACGGTCTCGGCGTGCGGGATCTGTGCGAGCACGGGGAGGACCTGCTGATCCTGGCCGGCCCTTCGATGGATCTTGACGGGCCGGTGCGGGTATACCGCTGGCCCGGTGCGGCCCGGTTGGAAGCGCCCGACGTGGTGCACCGCTCGGAGCTGCACCGGGTGCTCGACCTGCCGTACGGCGAGGGCGACGATCACGCCGAGGGCATCGCGCTGCTGCCGAACGACGAGCTGCTCGTGGTGTACGACAGCCCCTCCGCCGCGCGGCTTGTGGAGCGGGGAACCGTGCTCGCGGACGTGGTGCCGCTGCCGTCGTGAGCTCGTTCCACCGCTGGCGGGAGTCTCACGACGCCGGGATGGCGCCACCATCCCACGCTTGAAACACCAGGTTGGTGTGCACCCGCACGACCTCGTCGCGCGCGGTGAGCTCGTCGAGCACGAGGCGCTGTAGTTCGGCGGCGTCGGCCGTGGTCACGTGTGCCAGGAAGTCGTCAGGTCCGGTGAGGTGATAGACGGCGCGAACCTCGGGCTGGGCGAGCAGGTGCTGGACGAACGGCTCCACCAGCGGGCGGCGGTGCGGCCGTACCTGGATGAACAGGAACGCCTCGAGCGGGTAGCCGAGCTTGGCTCGGTCAACCAGCGTTCGATACCCGGTGATCACGCCAGCGGTACGCAACCGCGCCACCCGATCGAGACAGGTCGACGGCGCGACGCCGACCGCGGCGGCCAGCTGCTTGTTGCTGATCCGGGCATCGTTCTGCAGTGCCCGCAGGATCGCGACGTCTACCGAATCGAGAGAAACAGTCCCAGCCATTCACGGAATACTATCCGAGAATCGAGGTGCCAAGCCGGATATCAGCCGACCATGGTGGGCATGTCTACGTTGCGCACCCGTGCGGTGCACGCCGGCCGTGACGACCTGGTGGAGCTCGGCGTGCACGCCGTACCGCTGGACCTGTCCACCACCTACCCGGCGCGGGACAGCGCCGCCGAGGCGGCCAGGCTGGACGTGCTGGCCGGCGGGGAGCTGGACGGTCGGATGCCGGTCTACGGCCGGATCTCCAACCCGACGGTCGAGCGCTTCGAGACGGCGGTGGCCGAGCTGGAGGGCTGCACCGACGCGGTGGCGTTCGCCAGCGGCATGGCGGCGCTGTCGGCTTGCCTGCTGGCTGCGGTGACCGCCGGGCACGGGCACGTCGTCGCGGTGCGGCCGCTCTACGGCACCACCGATCACCTGCTGGACTCCGGAGTTCTCGGCACCTCGGTGACGTGGGCCCGGGCGGAGGACGTCGGCTCGGCGTTGCGGCCGGACACCGGGCTGGTGATCGTGGAGACGCCGACCAACCCCACGCTGACCGAAGTGGACTTGGACGCACTGGCCGAGGCGTGCGGCGAGGTGCCGTTGCTCGTGGATAACACGTTCGCCACCCCTGTGCTGCAACGCCCTCGCGAGCACGGCGCCAGCCTGGTGCTGCACAGCGCAACGAAGTTCCTCGGAGGGCACGGCGACGCGATGGGCGGGATTATCGCCTGCGAAGCCGGGTGGGCGCGCCGGTTGCGGCAACTGCGGATGGTGACCGGGGCGGTACTGCACCCGATGGCGGCGTACCTGCTGCTGCGCGGCCTTTCCACGCTGCCGGTGCGGGTGCGGGCCGCCTCGGCCACCGCGGGAGCGCTCGCTGAGCGGCTGCGCGGGCACCCGAACGTCGCGCGGGTGCACTACCCGGCGCGGTCCGGCGGTGCGCTCGTCTCGTTCGAGGTGCACGGCGACCCGGTCGCGGTGGTCGGCGCGGTGCGGCTGATCACCCCAGCGGTCAGCCTCGGCAGCGTGGACACCCTGATCCAGCACCCGGCGTCGCTGACCCACCACATCGTCGCGCCCACCGACCGGCACGCGGCCGGGATCAGCGATCGTTTGCTGCGCCTGTCGGTCGGGCTGGAATCGGCCGACGATCTCTGGGAGGACCTCGACGCCGCATTGGGTACTCACAATGCCGAAGTAACACCGTCAGAATAGCGTTATGGGCACAACGCGAGAGGGCGCGCCTTGGCGTGTGGCGGCCCGCGGCCGTACCGCGAGATACCTGCGATCCTGCGGTGCTGAGCGTGCCCACCTATCGCGTTTAGTAGGCTAACCGCGGTGCTGAGCGTGCCTAACCACCGCGTTTAGCGGGCTAACCGCGGTGCTGAGTGTGCCTAACCACCGCGTTTAGCGGGCTAACCGCGGTAATTGGGTCGCCTACCTGCGCGCCCGTTCGTGCCCGCCGGCCGCCGGTTGTTTGGCTGGAGCACGTGGCCCCCGATACCGCGTTTAGCGGGCTAACCGCGGTTGTCGGTAACCCACATGCGCGCCCATTCACGCGTGGTCGGGGGCCGGGGTCCACAACGCGGAGGCCGGCGCCTCAGGGTTTGCGGCCGACCGCCCCGACCATCAGCCGCTGCACCGGATCCCGCGGCTTCAGGCGCGGCCCGTCAGGCCACCAGTCCTCGAGCACCACCAGGCCGGGTTCAACCAGTTCGAGTCCGTCGAAGTAGCGCATGAGCTCCGCGCGGGTGCGGAACCGGCCGGAAGCCATCGGGCTGTTCAGGAAGCTGTCTTCCAGGCGATTCGCCAACGCGCTGAGTTCCGGATCCTCGTCACCGGGGTTGTAGAAGTGGCTCAACGCGACATACGAACCGGAAGGCAGGGCCGCGATGTTGGCCGCCATGATCTCGTCCGGCCTGGCCTCGTCGGGCAGGTGATGCAGCGTGCCGATGTGATACAGCGCGAGCGGTTGGTCGAAATCCAGGTGCTTGACGACCGACTCGTTGTGCAGCACGGCCTCCGGGTCGGAGAAGTCGGCGGCGGCGAAATGGGTTCGCTCGTTTTCCACCAGCAGCGCTTGGCCGTGCACGATCACCATCGGGTCGTTGTCCACATAGACCACGATGGC
The DNA here is from genome assembly GCA_009379845.1 of Pseudonocardiaceae bacterium. Lineage (GTDB taxonomy): Bacteria > Actinomycetota > Actinomycetes > Mycobacteriales > Pseudonocardiaceae > Tamaricihabitans. The sequence continues at coordinate 36,550 of WHSZ01000013.1, forward strand.
TTCCGGATTGACCCGCTGCGCGGCCTCGTGCGTGTTCTCCACCGTCGGCAGGCCGGATCCGCAGTCCAGGAACTGGCTGATGCCAAGCGAACCGGCGATGTAGCGGGTCACCCGGATCAGGAATTCCCGATTGTCCCATGCCAGTTTCCCCAGTTCGGGCGCGGCCGCGAGGAGCTGGTCACGCACCTTGCGGTCGATTTCGTAGTTGTCTTTGCCACCGAGCACCGCGTCGTAGGACCGGGCGATACTTGGCTGCGTGACGTCGAGTTTCACCGACGGAAACTCGTCGGTGTCGGTGTCATCCGCGTTCGACATGTGTGGACCCCACTGAAAACCTGGCAATGACTACGCGCCCAAAGACTATGTCCCGGCCGCCGGTCAGTCTAAGCGACCCACCAGGTCTGTCTCCTAGCGACGGTCACAAACCGCGCACCATCACGGGCCGGCGGTTTCGCACGGTAGGTGCCAGCCGCGGCGTCACCGGCAGCGATAACCCGGATCGCGGAGAGTTCGTCACTCGGTGGAGTGACCGTCAGCGGAAAACCTCGCGCGACAACGAGTACACGTACTCGTCAAGATTCGCCCCGTCGCCTCCAGACCGTCCATTTCGGGAAATCGCACGTTCATCCGCGGTCACGTCCGGTGTGGCCGTGGTGCTAGCTCGCCAGGTCGGCGACGGCCGCGACGGTCCAGTACACCGGTTCCGGCGCGCGGTCGGCGGGAAGCGCCTCGATCCAGTCCAGCACGGCGATGGCCTGCTGGTGCGTGTCGTGCAGGCCGCAGTCGTTCGGCCGGATGTCCAGCGCTTCCGCGACGTCGCCCTCGTAGCCGTGGCACAGCCAGGAGTGCAGGCTGGAAAGCGCGTACTCCACGCCGATCACCTCGAACCCGCGAAGCCGCGCCTCCGCCGGCATCGGTGTGCCGCTTGCCAGTAATTCCAGGCATTCCGGGCGCTCGCCGTCCGGCAGCTCGCCACCATTGGCCCCGGCGAAGTCGGCGGTGACCTCCGCGATGAACTCGATCACGTCGTCCGGATGGAACCCGACCGCGAGCAGCGGACCATCGCCGACCCGGCCGGTGTGCCAGGCGAGGAACTCGGGCCCGTGATCACCGCCGGTCAAACACTCGCTCACGGTAATCAGCTGTTCCGGAAGGATCTCGGCATCTTGCCAGTCTTGACGGGCGGCGCGTGGCGCGGTGACGTAGCCGCCTAGCAGGAGCCGGTGTTCGTTCACCGGGCAAGTATCGGTGCGCGGTACGGACGCACGGAACCGTTCCGAGGGAGAAAGTGCGGACGCTAGCCCGCGTTGATCGGAAACAGGGTGGGTGGGAGCACGCCTTCATGGGTCAGCAGCCATCGTTTCGTCTCGAGGCCGCCGCCGAACCCGCCGAGCTGGCCACCGCTGGCGACCACCCGGTGGCAGGGCACCACGATCGGGATCGGGTTCGTGGCCATCGCGATGCCGACCGCACGCGAGGCATCCGGATGGCCGACCAGCGCGGCCAGTTCCCCGTAGGTCGCGGTATGCCCGAAACCGACCTCGTCGAACAACGCCCGCAGCACCTGCCGATGGAACGGGGACATACTCGACCAGTCGAGCGGCAGCTCGAAGACCCGGCGCCGGCCGGCGAAATACTCCTCGAGCTGGCGCCGAACCTCGGCGAGCGCCTCGGGCGGCCCGTCCGGCTCGCGGTCGTCCCCACCGAACGCCACCCCGGCCAGGCCGTCCTCGGTCGCGGCCACCACGAGTGGCCCGATCGGCGTCTGTACCCGCATAGCATTATTCTCGCCGAGACCACCGACATTTCGCCGCTCCCGCGCCGCGATACGCCCCGCTCCACATCGCGCGAGTGGGCGCGTATGTGGGTGACCCATTACCGCGGTTAGCCCGCTAAACGCGGTAATGCGGCGTGCTCGACTACCGCAATATGCATCCATATTGCGGTAGCGGGGTCATGCTGCTCACCGGCGCCTCCGCCGGTGCCCTATCCGGACTGGTCGGCGCGCGCGGGCTCGTTATCCCAATATGGAGGCAAATTGGGATAACGACCTAGAGGAGGAATCCGGTGCCGAGCTCGTCTCGCGGATGAACCAGCAGGGTATTGTACCCGGTCCGGAACGCGGTGCCCTCGATTTCCGGGACCACGGCCGGGTGACCGTGAACCGTGGTGTTCCCTGCGATCCGGCCGAGGAACGTGGTGTTCACGATGCCGTGGTTGACGAACTCGCCAGCCGCGTCCAGCTCGTCCCGCGAGGACAGTGCGGCCAGCCGTGCCGACGTGCCGCTGCCGCACGGGGACCGGTCCACCTGCCCGTTCGCGAATACGGCCACGTTGCGCTCCTCGATCCGGCCGCGCCGGGATGCCAACCGCTCGTAGCAGATGACGCCGTACAACCCGGCGATGCGCGGATCGTCCGGGTCGGCAAGCTCGTGCCGCGCCGTCACCTCGGCCTTCAGTTCGGCGGCAAGCGCGGTCAACGCGGGCAGCTGGTTCGGCGCGACCCGCATGCCAAGGTTTCCCACGTCCACGATCGCGTAGAACGCGCCGCCGTAAGCGATGTCGGCCCGCACCGTTCCACGCCCGGTCGGCAGCGGGACATCCAACGCCCAGGTGTACGACGCGACGTTCGTGCAGGACACCGAGGGATAGTCGCCCGAGTCCCGGATGCGGCAGGCGATCCGCCCGGACGGCACGTCCAGCGTGATGGTGTTGCCGGCGCGCGGCGTGACGTACCCGGTCTCGTAGGCCCAGGTGGCCGCCGCGATGCTGCCGTGCCCGCACGCCGTGCTGAACCCCTCACGGTGGAAGAACACCGTGCCGAAATCGGCGCCGTCGTCGTCGGGCTCGGTGACGAAGCAGCCGTACATCCCGGCGTGCCCGCGCGGCTCGTGAGTGAGCAGCACGCGGGTGTCGTCCAGCCTGCGGATCGCGTCGTCCCGCTTGTCCAGGATCGTCGTGCCCCTCGGTGCGCGCACCCCGCCGAGAACGATGCGAAACGGCTCGCCGCCGGTGTGGTAGTCCACGGTGCTGATCGCCCCGGGCGTGTTGATCACCGCGGCAGTATCGCCGGTCATGGCGATCGCCTCAATGACTTTTCCCGCGACTTTTCCCGCGCGAGTGTGGAGCGGACTATCGGTGGGCAAGCAGTTGTGGGACGCAACGTTCGAGCAGGGAGTCGGGATGGCCGATACGGGCACCGCTCGGCCACGCACCGCCAGACTCGTGGTGATCCTCGGCGGCCTGGTCGCATTCGGCCCGCTGTCCATCGACATGTACCTGCCGGCGCTCCCGCAGATCGCCGGGGACCTGGGTAGCGGCCCTTCCCAGATACAGCTCACGCTGACCGCCTGCACGATCGGCCTCGCGCTCGGTCAGATGATCGCCGGCCCGCTTTCCGACACGCTCGGCAGGCGGCGCCCGCTGCTGGTCGGCATCGCGGCGTACACGCTGACCTCGCTGCTGTGCGCGCTCGCGCCGTCCGCGCAGGCGTTGATCGGGCTACGGGTGCTGCAGGGGCTCGGCGGTGCCGCCGGCATCGTCATCGCCAGGGCGGTAGTACGAGATCTCTACTCCGGTGCGGCGATGGCCCGGTTCTTCTCGCTGCTCATGCTGGCCACCGGCACGGCACCGGTATTCGCTCCAGTGCTCGGTGGGCAGGTGCTGCGGCTGATGTCGTGGCGCGGCCTGTTCGTGATCCTGGGCGTGATCGGATTGCTGTTGCTGCTCGCGGCCGCGTTCGGACTGCGCGAGACGTTGCCGGCGGAGAACCGGCGTCCTGGCAGCTTGCTTGCCACGTTGCGGGTGTTCGGCAGCTTGCTTGCCGATCGCTCGTTCGTCGGTTACGCGCTGTCCGGGGCGTTGGCGTTCGCCACGATGTTCGCCTATATCTCCGGCTCGTCGTTCGTGCTGCAGGACGTGTTCGGCATGTCGCCGCAGGCGTTCAGCCTGGTGTTCGGGGCGAACTCGCTCGGCATCGTGCTGGTGGGCCAGCTCAACGGCTGGCTGGTCGGCAGGGCGGAGCCACGCCGGCTGCTGGTGATCGGGTTGAGCGTGATCGTCTTCGGCACGGCGTCGTTGCTGCTCGCGGTACTGACCGGTGTCGGGCTGGCCGGTGTGTTGCCGGCGCTGTTCGTGGTGGTGTCCAGTATCGGGATGGTGTTCCCGAATACCACCGCGCTGGCCCTTGCCGGGCGCCAAGAAGTCGCCGGCAGTGCCTCGGCGCTGCTGGGCGTGCTGCAGTTTCTGATCGGCGGGCTGATCGCGCCGATCGTCGGCACGGCTGGCGGCGGCACCGCGGTTCCGATGGCCGTGCTGATGACCGCACTCGGGGCGGCCGCGATGCTGGTGTTTCTCACCCTCGCGCGCGGCGGCAGCGGCGCAGCCGCTTCGAAGGAGGAGGTGGGTGCGTCCGATGCCGCCGGGCCGCAGACCTAGTGTCCTGACCCAGGACACTAGATCACTCGCCACCGATGTGCTGTCGGAGGCGATCCAACACCGGGGGTGCTTTGGCCAGGAAGGCGGCCAGTATGTCGTCATCGATCGAGCCGACGACCCGATCGCCGCGCAGTACGTCGAAGTACCCATCGGGTGTGCGTTGCATGGTCACTGGCTCTTCTTGAAGCAGACGGGCGAGTGCCAGCACGGCGCACAGATGATCGGGGTCAGAATGATTGCCTCCAGTGTCGAGCGTGCCTCGCGGGCAGCGAGCCCGTTCGGCGGGGTGGCCGGCAACGACTGATGGGGCACCGGTGCGAACCGCAGGCATGACTCGCACGGCATGCCCCTTATCTGGTCGAGCAGCTCCAGTTCCCCCGGCTTGAAGTGGACACCGCAATAGGCAGTCAACCGGTCGGGCAGCTCCACGCCATCAGGGTACGGGACCAGGTGAACGACCCGCTGCCGCTGCCCAACCACGCCAGGAAGCGGCCGCACCAGAAATACCGGCACCGTCATCAGGCCCCGCTCGACGAGTGCAGACGACCGAGAAGGCGCCGGAGCAGGCCTGGTCTGTCGCGCGTCGTCCCCGCCGGGTCGCCAACGCCGCGCCCGGTCGCGCGTGCGCGCAAGTCGTTGCGGCAGTAGGGACACCGGGGCGCCGGTGGCGACAGCGCTGAGCCAATCGTGACCAGGTCGCCGCAGACCGCCTCGTAACAGCCGGTGGGCCGGTGCGCACCGTGGGTGAACTCCTCATCGGTCACCGCGTGGTCGCGCCCGTCCACCACACACCGATGCCAGGTGACGTACAGACCGTGCGCCGGTACCTGCCGCTGTCCGGTGCCCACCTCGTGCCTCCCAAGTCGATGTCCGGCGACGCAGAAGCGGAACGGAGGATGCGCCGCCGGACAGGCGTTTGACCAGCCCTTGGCGAGGCTATGTCAACCGTTCACGCCAGAGGACGCTAAGCACCTGTGATGGGACTATCCAGAAATATTCTTGAATCTTCTCGAAAGAGATTTTCCCGTAAGGCGGGAAGAAACTACGAGCCAGTTTCCGGCGCTTCGGGTGAGAGATCGTCAAGCACCCGGCTGAGGATCGAACGGGCTGCCCGGCCGTAAGTGGCTACAGTGGCAAGGGCGTCGAACACCTTGCTATACAGCTCAATCTCCTGCGGCTGCGTCAGATTGAGCTCAGCCGAATAGGTTTCAATTGTCACCCGTTGCCGGTCGCGTAACCAGAAGCCATGCCACGGGCCGATGATGTACTCGGTTTCTTCGCTGATGACACCGAACTTGACGTTTGGCAAGGCTGAGAGCGACATCAGGCGGTCGAGCTGTGCCACCAACACCTCGAGGGAACACCGGCGATATCGCAAGGCTGCCTCGGTCAGCACGAAGTGGAAGCGCTTGTCACGGTGGTAGAGCAGTTCCTGCCGTTGCATCCGGGCATGTACTGCTTGGTCAAGGTCGTCGGGCGCCGCAAAGAGGGCAACCCCTTCGGCCAGGCGTGCTCGGGCGTAATCGGCCGTCTGAAGCGACCCGGGGATAGTGCTGGGCTCGAACACCTGGGAACAGGCGGGTCTTGACATCGAGCTCGCCCAGCTTGATCTGGTGCGGCCGTAGGCCAGGTTTCAGTTGCCGTTGCCACTCGGTGTGTTGCTGCTCAAGGTTGTGCAGGGCAGCCAGGAGCGCTTCCGCTTCATCCCCGCAGATACGAGCCCACCCACGGATATCGTCATCGGTGGGGGTTTGACGGGCGGTTTCGAGCTTCGACACCTTGGAGGGCGGCCACCCCAGTGCCTCCGCCAACTGCACACCAGTCAATCCAGCTTGTTTGCGCAGCTCACGGAGGCGTCGCCCAAGTGCCAGCCTCGCTTCGTGGACTGCGGCGGCACCCGATGTTTTACCGGGCCGCAAACTCATCCCGTCGGGTCGCGTGGTGCCAGGCAACATCACGCCAGTAGTTATGCCGCACGATAACGGCCGCATCTTCGATGATCTCAGCACCGAGGAACCGGTCATCGTCACTGAAGCGCATCTTGAGCAACAACTTCGAGTCGAACAACCAGAAATCGTCATTCGGCAGCCCGGCGGCTTCGGCCTGCTCGCGCCTGAGATAGCGGATATCTTCGCCGGCCGCGTTGTTGTACTGCGCCACCATATGGCTGAAGCGGTTGTAGTCGCTCATCGGTGTGTCAACGACCCGTACCCGGCTGAACTGGCATCCCGCGGCTGTAGCGTCCCGCACCATCTGAAGCCAGCCCTGCATCCACTCCAGGTTATTCGGCTCACCTGCCAGGAATTTCCGGAGTGTCGGTGCGGTCGGTGGAGAACAGGGTTGGCGAGTCACCAGTGTTGGACTCCGGATCTTTGCCGAGGAAGCGGGTACGCATGCGACACCTTTCTCGAAAATTGCGAGAACATGCGTGGTCATCCTTCGGCCGCTGGCGATACCTGTCAACTCCGCGCCCTGGTTCGATCTGGGAATAACGCGTCTAGTGCGTGCCGGCGAGGAACTCGTCGAACGTGATCTTGCCGACGGCCCGTTCCGGAGTCAGGTGACGGCCCTCGCGGTAACCGCGAGAAACCTTGCCAGGCAAGCGAATTCGCAGTACCGGACGCCGGCGGCCGGCGCTGCGCAGATACGCCCGCGCCAGCTCGTCGAGGCCGCGTACCTCCGGGCCACCCCAGTCCGGCACCCGCCAGGCCGGTTCACCGGTGCCCAGTTCGGCGAGCCGCGCGGCGACCTCGTCGGTGTGGATGGGCTGCACGCTGATCCCGGCCGGTATCAGCAGCACCGGCAGCCTCGCCTGCGCGCGGCAGAACCGGGCCACCAGATCGTGGAACTGGGTGGTGCGCAGGATAGTCCACCTCAGCCCGGAGTTCTCGATCAACCGTTCCACCGCGAGCTTCGTCCGGTAGTAGCCGAGCGGCAGCCTGTCGATCCCGACGATGGAGATGTACACCAGATGCTCGACACCGGCCCGCTTCGCGGCCTCGATCAGGTTCCTGGCGGACTCGATGTCCCCACCGCGCAACGTGGTGGCGCAGTGGATGATCGTGTGCGCGCCTTCGACGGCCGTGTCGAGTCCGGCGCCGTCGCGGAGATCGACGGCCACCGGCGCGTACCCCTCGCCGGGCAGGGCGTGGCGGCTCAGCACGCGCACGTCGGAACCGGCGTCGAGAAGGTGCCGGACAACAAGACTTCCGAGCGTGCCGGTGCCACCGGTCACCAAGATGGATCTTGCCACGGTTCGCCCCCCGCAACGAAAGGTATTGTCTCCCAGACTTTAAACGCTGCGTCGACTGTGACATCCGCGCCGACATCCGCGCCGACATCCGCGCCGACACCCGGCCGCCCGAGCCGTTGAGCGCTACGGAATCGCGAGTCCGGCGGATCGCAGCGATTCCTCCACCCGGAGTCGCTCCATCTCGCGGTCGATGCCCTCCGGCAAGGTGTCCAGATGGTGCTCGACGTCAACCGCCGCGCAGGCCTGCACCAGCAGGGCGTCGTATGCCTGGCGAGCACCGACCCGGCGAACGATCGGCGTCCCCGGCCCGTATTGCGCGAGCGTGCGGTGCACCCGGCGAAGATCCGCGGCCAGCGACTGGATCGGTGGACCTTTCGGCGGCCGAGGGCGCCGACGCACGCGCCAGCGCGCCAACCGGCGCACCGTCCTCGGGCCGTACAACACCGCCCAACACACTGCGCACTGCGCGAGCACGAGTCCCACGTACAGCAGCAGGTTGGTGAGCGGGGCGTCGTCGGCCGCGATGGCCATGCCTCACTGTAGCCGCCCTGCTGGCGCGCCCGGTAGGGCGAAAATCCCGGGTGCGGCGCGTTTCGCCGTGCGACTGGGCGGTTTCGACGGCGCTGACGTCGATCACGTGGCCCGCCACCGCGGCTCACGCCGCGAGCTTTGTGGCCCTCTCGAACGTCACATGCTCATGATCAAGCAGGTGCTGCTCGCGGTCGCCAGCAGGTTGCCGTCCGGGTCACGCAAGTCGGCCTCGGCGAACGCGATTCGCCTGCCCGGCTTCGTAACCCAGCCCCGTGCGGTCAGCTCGCCGGTGTGCGCGTGAATCGGCCGCAGATAGTTGACCTTGATCTCCGCCGAGGTGTACCCGGTTCCGGCCGGCAGCGTGGAGTGCACGGCACACCCCGCGGCGGAATCGAGCAGGGTGCAGACCAGCCCGCCGTGTACCAGCCCGATGGGGTTGTAGGTGGACTCGTCCGGGGTACAGCCGAACACCACCTGCCCGTCGCTCACGCTGATGCCGCGCATGTCAAGCAAGCCACTGATCGGCGGCGGTGGAAGCTTTCCTTCGATCATCGCTTCCAGGTAGTCGCGCCCGGACATCGTGCTGCCGGTCCGCACGGCACGAAACGGGTCGTACCAGGTAACCGTCTTGCTGCGCGGCTCGCCCCAGTCATGGGCGGTCGCTGCCTCGGTGGTCGTCATATTCGCACCATACACATCTGAGTTCAAATCGCGAACTGAGCTACAGTGGACGTATGTCACAACCGCGCGCGTGCTCGGTAGCCAGGACGTTGGAGATCATCGGTGAGCGCTGGTCCCTGCTGGTTCTCCGCGAGGTGTTCCTCGGCGTCCGCCGGTTCGACGCGATTCACGCGGCGACCGGGGCGCCGCGGGCCGTACTGGTGCGACGTTTGCACACGTTGGTGGCCGCCGGGGTGCTCGAGCGGCGTGGCTACCGCGAGGAAGGCGCCAGGGCAAGGGAGGAGTACCGGCTCACCGAAGCCGGCAGGGACCTGCAACCGGTGCTGACCGCGCTGATGCAGTGGGGCGACCGGTATCTGGCGGGGCCGGAAGGGCCACCGCTGCATCTCAGCCACGCCGGCTGCGAGGCGCCGGTACGTGCCCGGCTGGTGTGCGAGCACGGGCATGTGCTGGACGACAACGGCCGTGAGCTCAGCGCCGAGCCCGCCGCGCACACTGCCACGTAGGCCGGCGGGGCGGGTAGCCTGGCCGAAGGTCGCCGTTACCCGGTTCGGCGGTTACGAACGGCACGTTCGAAGAATCCGGAGAATGGCGGATAATGCGGCTATGTGCAGAAGCATCAAGACCCTTCGGGCGCCCTATGCCGAGCAGGTTACGGAAACGGACATCCGGGCCGCCGCCCTGCAGTACGTCCGCAAGATCTCCGGGTTTCGGCAGCCTGCCGCCCACAACACGGAGGCGTTCGATCGCGCGGTGGACGCGGTCGAGGCGGCCACCGCCGAGCTGCTTGACGGGATCACGGTGCGCGGCGCCCGCTAGGTCTTCTCGGCGTACACCGCCCTTTCGCCTTCGGACACCGGCGCAACTCGCCCGGTTGGCCGCACGTATCGCGCGCCGAACTCGTCCGCACCGGCCTGCTCCACTTCTTGCCAGGAGTATTCGGCCAGGAACGCGGCTACCCGTTCCGGCGCCATGCCGAACAGCCACAACCGCTGTTTCACAACGAATTTCTGGTACGCGGCTTCCGCGCCGTAGCTGGCGGTACCGTCAATGAAATCCTTGCGGACGTAGGTGAACACCAGCCGGCTGCCGGTGGGCGCCTTGCCGAGAAAGTCGAACGCCTTCCGGACGCTTTCCTCGGTCAGGTACTGGGTGACCGCCTCCCAGACAAAGAACGTTTTCGCATTCGATTGATAGCCGTGTTCCGCGAGGACGCTCGCCAGATCCTGACTCTCGAAGTCGATCGGCACCAGGGTGACCGGCTTCGGGACCTTTCCGTAGATCTTCTCGAGCCGTTTCCGCTTGAATTCGATGTTCTCCGGCAGATCCACCTCGAAAACCGGTGTCTCAGCCAGCTCGGTCAACCGGTAGGCGCGGGTGTCCAGGCCGGCTCCCAGGATCACAACGGCCTCGATTCCCGCGTCGGAGGCGTTCCGGATCTTGTCGTCGATGTATCGCTTCCGGCACGGGAAGAGTGCCCACATCCCGGTGCCGGCCCGTTCCGTTCCGTTGAACATGAAATTCCTGAACGGGCGCCATCGGGTCAGCCGCACCACGAATTTCATGCCGGCCGGTAGGAATCGGTACGCCAGCTCGTCCTGAATAAGGCTGTGCTCTTCGTGCTGCTCGATCGCCACGATCACGATGGGACCGAACGCGGTTCTGGCGGCTCGGTTCGTCACGTTCTTCCTCACGATTCATCCGCTTTACGCCTGCTGCCGGACGGCAGGGGAGGCGCGTCGTCGAACACCTTCGCCATCCAGTCGAAAACGTCGTGTGCTTCGCGCAACCGCGCGGCGCGTGCGCCGTCCGAGCCGACCAGGTCCATGCCGTCGGTGGTGATCTCGCAGAACGACGCCAAGGTCGCGATCTGCCGCCGCACCACTTTCTCCCATGCGCCGTCAACGATCCGGTAGTACCCGGTGCGCTCGCCGGGATGGGTGCGCCGGCTGACGAACCCCATGGTGATCAGCACCCGCATGTTCGTGGTCAGCGATGCTCGGCTAGCCCCGATCGACTCGCCGATCTGGCGGGCGGACTGCTCCGGCGGCTCGCAGATCATCAACCAGCCGAGGATCCGTCCGGCGATCGGTGGCACACCGTCCTGCGCAAGAAACATCGCCACCCGTTCGACCCAGCTCGGCAGCTCCGCGCCGTCGACGTTGGACTCCGTCACGCCTTCCCATCTTTCATGTAGGGCTAGTTAGTTCAGTATGTTCTGAAATAGCTAACCAGGCAATGCTGGCTGTCCTTGACAAAAAAAATTGTCGGTGAAACGATAGCGCCATGCACGAGGTAGCGGTGATCGACGACCCGGCCGCCGCGGAGGTCTCGCTCGATCGGGTCCGTGCCCGGCTGCTGGCCGAGCTCGCCGAACCGGGTTCCGCGTCGACGCTGGCGAACCGGGTGGGCTTGGCGCGGCAGAAGGTGAACTACCACCTCCGGACGTTGGAGCGGCACGGTCTGGTGGAGCTGGTGGAGGAGCGGCGAAAGGGCAACTTCACAGAGCGCATGCTGCAGGCCACCGCTTCGTCGTACGTGATCTCGCCGAGCGTCCTTGCGGAGCTCGAGCCGGACCCGGCCTGGGCGCCTGATCGGTTGTCCGCGCGGTGGTTGCTCGCGGTGGCAACGAGGTTGGTGCGCGATGTCGGGCAGCTGATCACCGGTGCGGCGCGAGCCCGCAAGCGGCTCGCCACGTTCGCCATCGACGGCGAGGTCCGGTTCGCTTCCGCGGCGGATCGTGCGGCGTTCGCCGAAGAACTGGCCGGCACGGTGACGTCGCTGGTCTCGAAGTACCACGACGAGTCCGCGTCCGGCGGACGGGATCACCAGATCGTTGTGGCCGTGCATCCGAGTGTTCGCAATGAAAATGAAAAGAAAAGAGAGGGAGACCCTGATGAAGATCGGCATTACCAGCGTTCTGGTTGACGACCAGGAAAAGGCTCACCAGTTCTACACGGATGTTTTGGGATTCGTCACGAAGGAGGACGCTCCGGTTGGAGACGCTCGCTGGCTGACCGTCACTTCTCCGGAAGGCGCGGAAGGTGTCGAGCTGCTACTCGAGCCGGACTGGAACCCAGACATCCAGATCAACGGCGCGCCGGCGGCCAAGGTTTTCAAGAAGACTCTCGTCGACGCTGGAATACCGTGGACGTCGTTCGGCACCGACGACATCCAGAAGGAATACGAACGGCTCAGGGAGCGGGGTGTGCAGTTCACCATGGAACCGACCCAGACCGGCCCGGTGACCACCGCGATATTCGACGACACCTGCGGCAACCTCATCATGGTCGCCGAAATCTGATAGTCCACGAAGGACAGTGGGAATGACCGAACGATGGCGCCTCGAGAAAGAGGTCGAGCTGCGCGCGACCCCCGAACAGGTCTGGGAGGCGGTCTCAACGGCGCCTGGCATGTCCACCTGGTTCGTGCCGCACGAGATCGGGGAGGACGGCCAGCCTTTCGGGGATTTCGGCGGCGGCAACACGCAGGGCGGCACGATACTGGCCTGGGAGCCCGGTAGGCGGGTCGTCTACGGCGCTCCGGGAAGCGAATCCGAAGAATCAGCGCCCTTCGCGCTGGAGTTCCTGGTAGAGGGGCGCGAGGGCGGAACTACCGTGCTCCGCCTGGTCCAAAGTGGATTTTTTGACGGCGAGAGCTGGGAAGACGAGTACGAGGGCACGAGCAAGGGTTGGGCCATCTTCTTCCACAACCTGGCGCAGTACTTCGAGTTTTTCGCCGGCCTGCCGGTGACCGGCGTCGTCGCGATGAGCATTACCACGCTGGACACCGAGACGCTGTGGGCGATGTTCTACCGGGAACTGGGGGTGCCCGCCGCGGTGGCCGTCGGGGACCGGGTGAAGCTCACCCCGACCGGACTGGATGCCATCAGCGGAGTCGTCGACATCCGTGGTGACGGCGTACTCGGCGTGCGAACGGACAACGCTCTCTACCGCTTCTCGGGACGCGCAGCCTACGGGCACGGGATGGTCCAGGCCACGCACTACTTCTACGGCGTGGATATGGACCGGGCCGAGGCAACGGCGGCGTGGCAGGGCTGGCTCGAACGGCTGTTCGTGGCGCAGCCGGGATAACGGTGCCGCGGCAGGAATCTTCTCCACCAAGATCGTGTTGTGCGGGGTATGGCTACGGCGATAGTGGCGAGCGCATACGGCGGTCCGGACGTACTGTCCGCCGTCGAGGCATCAGTTCGGCAGCCACGGCAGGGTGAGGCGACGATCCGGGTCAAGGCGGCCGCCGTGAATCCCATCGACTACAAGCTCTACAGCGGTGTCTTCGGGACCAACCCGGACTCATTGCCGAGGCGGTTGGGCCAGGAACTCGCGGGGGTGGTGACGGCCGTGGGGCCGGACGCCTCCGGACCGGCGGGGGAGATCCGCGTCGGGGACGAGGTCATCGCGTACGGGCGTGGAGTTTCCGGCGCCTACGCCACGGAGCTCACCGTGCCAGCCGACGCCGTGTTGCCCAAGCCGGCCACCCTCAGCTGGGAGCAAGCATCCGGGTTGCTGCTCACCGGCGTGACCGCGGTGCACACCCTCGCGGCCACCGGTGTGACGGCCGGCGACACCGTGCTGATCCACGGATCGGCAGGCGGCGTGGGGCTGACCGCGGCGCAACTCGCGATCCTTCGCGGCGCGCAGGTGATCGGCACCGCGAGCGAAGCGCGGCACGAGCGGCTGCGGCACTACGGGGTCACGCCGGTCGCTTACGGGCCCGGCCTTGCCGACCGGGTGCGGGAACTGGCACCGGGCGGGATCGACGCCGCGATCGACACGATCGGCACCGACGAAGCGATCGACGTCTCGCTCGAGCTGGTTCCGGACCGGGACAGGATCGCCACCATCGCGGGGTTCCACCGCGCGGCCGATTCGGGGATCAAGCAACTCGGCAGTGCGCCGGGCGCCGATCCGGGCACCGAGATTCGGTCGCAGGCCCGTTCGGAGCTCGTCTCGCTTGCCGCCGACGGGAAGCTGGACGTGGTGGTGGCCGCGACGTTCCCGCTCGAGGAAGCCGCTGCCGCGCACGAACTCGTCGCGGCAGGCCACGCTGGTGGCAAAGTCGTGCTGGTGCCCTGACCTTTCGGAACGCCGGTCGGCTCGACGTGGGTCTTCCGCGGCACCCCGCGCTGTGGCATCTTGTACGTACAAGATATACGTATAAGTAATCGAGCGGCGTGGTGCTGCCGACAAGGAGGCCGGCGTGAGCAGTCCCGACAGATCTCGAGTCCCCCTGTTCGCCACGATGCGGCGCATCCCCGGCGGCCTCATGCTGATCCCACTGGTGCTGGGGGCGATCGTCGGCACGTTCGCGCCGGGCGCGCTGGATATCGGTAGCTTCACCACGGCGCTGTTCAAGGACGGGGCGCTCGCCCTCATCGCACTGCTGATCTTCGCAACCGGTACTCAGGTCACCGGCCGTACCGGCGGACCGATCCTCGCCACCGCCGGCACGGTACTGCTGACGAAGAGCCTCATCCCGGCCGGACTGGTGATCCTGCTCGGCCAGTTCGTCGGCATCGACGGGCTGCTCGGCATCTCGTTGCTCGGCCTGCTCGCTTCGATGGACAACAGCAACGGTGGGCTGTGGCTGGCGTTTTCCGGTCAGTACGGCGACGAGCGGGACCGGGGCGCGTACCTCGCGAGCGCCGTTAACGACGGCCCGTTCCTGACCCTGCTGTTCCTTGGCGCGTCCGGGTTCGGTGATATCCCGATCCTCGCCCTGGTCGCCGCGATCGTGCCGTTCCTGCTCGGCGTGCTGGTGGGCAACATCGACGCCGAGTGGCGCCGGGTCGTCCAGCCGGTGCCGAACATCGTCATCCCGTTCTTCGCGTTCGCCCTCGGTACCGGTATCGACCTTGGCGATGTGGTGACCGGCGGGATCACCGGCGTGTTGCTCGGCCTGATCGTGGCGCCGTTCACCGGTTTTCTCGTCTACCTCGGGTACCGCTTCATCCTGCGACGCGGCCCGAGTTCCGGCATCGGGTTCGCCGCGGGGACGACAGCCGGAAACGCGATCGCCACGCCTGCCATCGTCGCCGCCGCCGATCCGCGATTCCAGGAATTCGTCGGCACCGCCACCGCGCAAATCGCGGCATCCGTCCTGGTGACCGCGATCCTGGCGCCGATGCTCGCTTCGCTGATGCTCAAGCGGTCCGGGGCGTTGCGGCCGGTGGACACCGTGGGGGCGCATCCGTCGTGACCTACCAGGTGGCGATCATCGCCGACGATCTGACCGGTGCCGGGGACACCGCCGTCCAGTTCTCCGATGCGGGGTGGGCGGCGGAGCTGCTTTTGGGCAGCGGGGACAGCGATGCGCAAGTGGTGGCAGTGACCACCGATTCCCGGGCATGTGCGGACGCCGACGCGGCGAAAAGGGTCCGGCGAACCACCGAGGAACTCCTTCGCGGCGGCGCGCCGCGGCTGTACAAGAAGATCGATTCGACGTTGCGTGGACCGGTCCGTGCCGAGATCGATGCGCTGCTTGACGCGCTCCCGCGCGGTGTGGTCGCGGTCGTCTGCCCGTCCTTCCCGGACGTGGGCCGGACGCTGGTGGACGGGACGTTGCTGGTGAACGGGCGGCCGGTGGCCGAAACGGCGGCCGGCAAAGACCCGGTCACCCCCGTGACGGAAAGCCACCTGCCGACCCTGCTCGATGCCGCGCACGTGCGGCTGGATCCGACCGAGTCGCCGGCGAGCGGCGCGCGACGGGTGCGCGCGGCCGGGCGGATCGTGGTACTGGATGCCGCCGACAAGTCCGAACTGGATCGCGTGTCGCGGGTGGTCGCCGAACTCGGTGATCACGCCGTCGCGGTGGGCTCAGCCGGGCTGGCCGAACCGCTGGCGACGTTGTGGCGGCCGGCTGGACATGTCCACGAAGACGTCTCCACCGCCGGAACGCGCGCGGAGCCGGCCGGAGTGTCCAGCACCGCACTGGTCGTGGTGACCACCTTGCACGACGCCGCCCGCGAGCAAGCGCGGGCTCTCACCGAGCAGGGCACCGAGCGCCGCCAGCCGAGCGAGCGGCAACTGCTCGGCGACGACGCGTGGGAGTCCTTCGTGGCCGGGGTGCTCGACGCGGCCGCCAGCCAACCACCGGTGCTGCTGATCAGCGCACCGGATCGGACGGGTCTGGAGGTGGCACCGGACCTGGTGGCGCGCCGCCTCGCGGAGGTGGCCGCGCGGGTACTGCGCGCCGCCGAGATCTCCGGGCTGGTCGTCACCGGCGGGGACGGAGCCCGCGCGTTGCTCGCCGGCGTGGACGGCACCGGTATTCGCCTGCACGACCAGGTGGCGCCGGGCGTGCCGCTGGGGAGCGTGGTTGGTGGGTGGATGGCCGGGTTGCCGATCGCGACCAAGGCAGGCGGCTTCGGGGAACGTGACGTATTGATCAAGGCCGCGGACGCGGTACGACCGACAAGGAGCCCTCGTTGAACGAACAGCAGGTGCCAACGCTCGCCGTCACGCTCGGCGACGTGGCGGGTATCGGGCCGGAGATCACCGCCCGCAGCCTGCTCGAGCACGACGAGCTGCGCACCATCTGCCGGCCCGTCGTGATCGGGGATGCCGACGCCGTGCGCAAGGCCGTCACGGTGATCGGTGGCGACACCGCCGCGGTGCACGTCGTGGACTCCCCGAGGGCGGCCGGGAACGAGCCGGGGACGATCGAGGTGGTGCAGGACGGCCCGCCGCTCGGTCACGTGCCGTACGGCGAGATCAGCGTTGACGCCGGTCACGGTTCGGCGCGGTTCGTGATGACCGCGTGCGAGCTGGCCAGGGACGGGCTGGTGGATGGCATCGTCACCGCGCCGCTGAACAAGGCCGCGATGCACGCGGCCGGCCACACCTGGCCGGGCCACACCGAACTGCTGGCGCACGAGTTCGGGGTGCGGAACTTCAGCCTGGTGCTGTCCGCGGGAGAGCTGTTCTTCTTTCACCTCACCACGCACGTGTCGCTGCGCAAGGCGATCGCCGGCATCACCCCGACTCGAACGGACAACGTACTGCGGCTGGTCGGGTCGTTCGCTCGCGCGCTCGACCGCGCGGACGAGCCGATCGGCGTCGCCGGGCTGAACCCGCATGCCGGGGAGAACCGGTTGTTCGGCCACGAGGACGCCGACGTGCTCGCCCCGGCGATCGAGAAGGCCAGGGCCGCTGGCATCAACGCGGTCGGGCCGTTGCCGGCCGACGCGCTCATCCCGGCGGCTGTGCGCGGGGAGTGGAAGTTCGTCGTGGTCTGCTACCACGACCAGGGCCATGCCCCGTTCAAGGCGGTCTACGGCGACGACGGCGTGAACATCACGGTCGGCCTGCCCGTGGTGCGGGTTTCCGTGGACCACGGCACCGCCTTCGACATCGCCGGCACGGGCCTCGCCCGTGAGGCAAGCCTGGTGCTGGCGACCCGCCGGGCCGCCGAGCTGGTGCCCGGATGGCGGCAGGTGTGGGAAACCGCCAGTGCCGGCGTGGCCTCGTAAACTCGCGGATTATGGGCGTCGACCGGACGGACACGCGGCCGTTGCACCAGCAAGTGGCCCAGTCGTTGCGCCAGGAGATCCTCGGCCACGACCTGCCGCCGGGAGCTGCGCTACCGAGCGAGGCGGAACTATGCGCCCGATTCGGCGTCGGGCGCAGCGTGGTGCGGCAAGCAATTGCCGCTCTGGCCAGCGATGGGCTGGTGGTGCGCAGCCAGGGCCGGCCAACGGTCGTCGCGTCGCCTGCCGAGTATCGCCGGCTGGTGCAACGTGCGACCGGGCTGTTCGAGCAGTTCGCCAACCGAGGGCAGGAACTGCGCACCACGGTGCTCGAGCTGGGTGAAGATCACCCGCCGCCGAGGGCACGCGCGTTCCTTGGTACCCAGGACACCATCCGGTTGGAGCGAGTTCGGCTGGTGGACGGCGATCCGCTTTCCTACGTCCGCACTTGGTTGCCGGCGGCGCGCGTGCCGGGCCTGCGCGCCGGGGACCTGACCGACGCGTCGCTGCACCGGCTGCTCACTCGTGCCTACGACCTGCGGCCGGTGAGCGGGCGCCGGCAGGTTCGGGCCGTCGCGGCCGACGAGCGGCTCGCGACCGCGCTGCACACCGAGCTCGGCGGACCGTTGCTGCTCCTCGAGGGGGAGACCGCCGATCAGCACGACCGGCCGCTCGAGTGGTTTTCCACCTGGCATCGTGCGGATCGGGTGGTGTTCGACGTCGACGTGTCGGAGACGGCGGAGACGCTGCGCATCGACGCGCTCGAAACCGAGCCGCCCACCCGTGCCGAACCGTCAGCCGACGACGGGCGTGGCGGCACGCCAACCCCCGCCGACCTGGCGCGCGCCCGGGATCTGCTGGCCGAACTGAGCCGCCTGCTCGGCTGACCACGTTCCGGCGAGAACGGCCACTCGGAGAAATTCCGCAACCTGTCGCTGTCCCTGATCCGGCGCGTGAGATGCCGCCACGCCGCGGGTTCCCGCGAAGCAGGATCCGTTGCCGTTCCGCACCGGGCAGGACATGATCAACCCTGGAGATCGCCGCGTGGCTTTCCCGCCAGGCGCGGGCACTGGCCGGTCTGTTCGGCGGTCAGCGAAGCGCGACTTGTGATAAGCAAGTTCAGTCTACTAAGAGGATAAGGCGTTAGAATCCAGATCATGGCCAGGCGATATTACGGGCAGTACTGCGGCCTCGCGCACGCCGTGGATCTGGTCGGTGAGCGATGGGCACTGCTGATCGTCCGCGATCTGCTGGTGAGCCCGAAACGATTCACGGATCTCAAGCGAGGACTGCCGCGGATACCCACGAACGTGCTCTCCGCGCGGCTCAAGGAGCTGGAGGGCGCCGGGGTGGTCCGCCGCCACGTGCTGCCCCGGCCGGACGGCTCGGTGGTGTACGAGCTGACCGACTACGGCAACGAACTCGAGGACATCGTCCTGGCGCTCGGCCGGTGGGGCGCGCGAACGCTTGGTGAGCCAGGTGCGGATGACATCGTCACCGCCGATGCGCTGATCATGGCGATGCGCTCCACGTTCCGCCCCGAGGCCGCCCGTGACATGACGGCCAGTTACGAGCTGCGCGTGGGGGACGTCGTTATCCATGTGCGGGTCGACGACGGCGATCTCGAGGTCGCGGAGGGCGGATTGCCGGACGCGGGCCTGGTTATCGAGACCGGCCCGGCGATCAAGGCGCTGATGGCCGGCGAGCTCGGTCCCGAGCAGGCAATCGCGGACGGGCAGGTGGCCCTCACCGGTCCGGCCGACCTGCTGCACCGGTTCGTCCAAACGTTCCGGATCTAGCGGCCTGGCCGTTACCCCGGCACTGGCTGAACCCCGGGGGCGGCCCGCCGTTCGGCGTTGCCGTGCATGGCGGCGAAGTTCCGAACCGCCGGCGAACGCGGCGAGGACCCGTGACGTCAGCCCGGACCGGACATGTCCGTGATCGGCCGCAACTCCACGGCGGCGACGACCAGGGTCGGCGAGCGCCGGGCCGCCGACCAGCTCTCCGGACTCGGTGATCTCCTCGTGCAGCGCCTCGGCCTGCCGGATCATCTCATCGCGCTCCTCGCCCGACAGCGCGAGAAACTCCGGACTCCGCAGGTACATCGGGTGCTCCCAGCTTGCCGGGTTGCTGTAGATCAGGAGTAGGTACTTCATCGCGAGCTCCTCTGGTTCACCTCGCCCCTGCCGTGCCGAAACGCATTGTCGGCTACGCCAGACCCGCGACGCCGATCACGTTGCCCTCTGGATCGGTGAAATGCCCGACGACGAGGTCCCCTGCGGGTGGCCGCTCGGGCGCGGGACCCATCAGCCGCGTCCCGCCAAGGCTCTCGGCCTTCCGCAACGCGGCCTCGACGTCGGCGACACCCACGTAGAACAGAACGCGGGGTCGGTAGCCCTCGCCGCCGGCGACGCCACCGTTGATGCCGGTTCCATCGCCGGTCGTGCTCCCGTCCACGAACCCGTAATTGCCGGGCTGGGAGACCGCTTCGGTCGACGCGTCCCCGATGTTGAACTCCCAACCGAACAGCTCGCCGTAGTATCCGCGAAGCTTCGCCGGATCGCTCCCGATGATCTCGAAATGCACTACTGGCTGTCCCATCGCCAGTCCCTTCCGCGCCGATGGTTCGGCGCTTTGTCGTGGTGCGCCGAACGGGCGCCTCACAACAGAGATCGGAGCCCGCGGAGCGATCTCGACATCACGACGCGACAGTTCTCCGGCAATGTCGCTCGCCTGTTCCGTCGACACCGAACTCCCGCAGCGGCCGGGAGCCGGTGTGCGCGCCGGTAGGCTCGGTAAGGACATGACCACGCTGCACGAGATCGCATTGCTTCGCCTTGCGGGGCAACGCCTGGTGGGCCCTGGTTTCAGCACGGCAACCGAGGCGGTGCGCTGGCTCACGGCCATGCAAGCGCAGGACCATCCGGGTGCGATCACCTCGATCGCGATACGGACCGAGGCTGCGAGCCGCGAGACCGTCGAGGCGGCGCTGAACGCGGGCGAGGTCGTCAAATCCTGGCCGATGCGGGGCACCCTGCACTTCGTGCCGGCCGAGGACCTGCCGTGGATGCTGGATCTGGCGGCGAACCGGGTCATCGCGAGCGCGGCGTCGCGGTATGCCGAGCTGGGCCTCGACGAAGCCACCTTCGAGCGCGCAACGCAGCTGACCGTCGGGGCATTGGCGGGCGGGCGGCAACTGCGCAGGGACGACCTGTTCGCTGTCTGGGACGCGGCCGGCCTCGAGACGGCGAAACAGCGCGGCTACCACCTCATCCGGTATCTCGCCATGACCGGAATACTCTGCTTCGGCCCGACAGCGGACGGGGAACAGCGCATCGTGCTGCTCGACGAATGGGTGCCACGCCCGAGGCGGCCGGACCGCGACGAGGCTCTGGGGGAGTGGGCGTCGCGGTACTTCCGCGGCCACGGCCCGGCGACCGCACGGGATTTCGCGTGGTGGGCGAAACTCGTCGCGGCCGACGTCAAGACCGGTCTCGCGGTGGCACGGCCGGGCCTCGAACGGCTGGAACTCGACGGTGCCGAGTACTTCCTCGACCCGCGAACTCCGGAGCGGCTCGCCGAATACCGGCGCCACGCCAGGGGCGTCCTGCTGCTCCCCGGCTTCGACGAATACTTGCTCGGCTACCAGGACCGCGGCGCGGCGTTGCCAGCCGAGTTCGCGCAACGCGTCGTTCCAGGCAACAACGGGGTGTTCCAGCCAACCGTGGTGGTGGATGGCGAGATCGTCGGCACCTGGAAACGTTCCGGGCGGGGCGCCGCCCGGAAGGTACTCGCCACCCCGTTCACCACGTTCCCGAAGAAGGCGCGGGACGCCATTCCACGGCTGTACCAAGCCCTTCCGTAACGCACGCTCGGAAAACCAGCCAAAATTTCCAGTGGAATCGTCGCCGGTCGCGCAACTTCTGACGGTCTCATGGCGATAGCGGCAGTAGAGGAACTTGTGCCCAAGGCCTTACGGCCGGGGGGCTGGGATGTCTGGTCGGCGGTTCGTTGGTCGGCGCCGCGAGCTCGGCGTGCTCACGGCGGCGTTGGATGCCGCCGTCGAAGGCCGCGGAGAGCTGATTCTGATCGACGGCGAGGCCGGTGCGGGTAAGACCCGCCTGATGTCCGAGCTGGTCGCGGACACGCGGCGGCGAGGCCTCGAGTCGTTCTGGGCGGCCTGCTCCTACGGGGACGGCGCGCCGGCGTTGTGGCCGTGGCTGCAGGTCGTTCGGCAGCTCGCGACGCGCGGGCACGGCACCGATGCCGAACTCGCCGAGTGGGTGGCGACCGGCGCCGGCGGCGGTGCCATGCTTGGCGATGCCGATCCGGCCGGCACCAAGGCACGGTTGTTCGATCGCATCGCGCGCAGGGTGTGCCGCGCCGCCCGGGACCGCCCGGCCGTGGTGGTGATCGACGACTTGCAGTGGGCGGACGTGTCGTCACTCGAGTTGCTCGCGTTGATCGCCTCCGCGTTGCACACCGAACGACTTGTGCTCGTCGCCGCGTTCCGGGAGACCGCGATCGCGGCGGACGGGCCGATGGAAAAACTGCTGGAGGAGCGTTCCCTTGACGGTGAGCGCATCACGCTGGCGGGCCTCGCGCCGCAAGAGGTGCACGCACTCGCCGAGGTGGAGACGGGACATCCGGTCAGCGACGGCGTGCTGGACACGCTGCACGCCCATACCGCGGGCAACCCGTTCTTCGTCAAGGAGCTCATCCATCTACACGTCGCTCGCGGCACGCTGGACCTGCCGGAGCCGCTTCCGTCCAGCATCCGGGAGGTGCTGCACCACCAGACGGCCCGGCTGTCGCCGGCCTGCGGTGAGACGCTCGAGCTCGCGTCCGTCGTCGGCAGCGAATTCGGTGTCGATGTGCTCTGCACCGCCGCGAATACACCAAGTGGAGAGCTGCTCACCGTGCTCGACGAGCCGCTCACCCGCGGAATCGTCACCGAAAAGGGATCCGGACGGTTCGCGTTCGCCCACGACCTGTTCCGGGAAGCCTTCTACCAGCGACTCCCAAACACCACGCGGATGCGGCTGCACCTCGCGATCGCCCGCGCACTGGAACGCCTGCATTCAAACGGCAAGGCCCCAGTGTCGTCGCAGCTCGCCCACCATTTCCTGGCCGCGACGCCGATCGCCGGTGTCGACAAAGCGGTGCATTATGCCGTCAAGGCGGGCGAGCGGGCCAGCAGTCTCGGCGCGCTCGAGCAGGCCGAGGCGCTCTACGCGGCGGCACTCGCAGCGCTGCCATACGAGGAACGCAGCGTCCGCCGGGCCGACCTGCTGATCAGGTTGGCCGAGGCGCGGTGGCGCATGCAGGCGGATGACACGTCCAGAATGGCCATCGACGAAGCCGCCGACATCGCCCACGACATCGATGACGCCGAGCTGCTCGCCAGGTCCGCGCTCGCGGAGGGGCACGGGCTGGGCGGAATCCAGTCACCAACCGCGTCGGCCAGCCGGCGGCTCATCACGTTGCTCGACGACGCGTTGTGGCAGCTGCCGGCCGAGGACGGCGAGCTGCGCTGCCGCGTGCTGTCCCGGCTTGCCGTCGAGCTCTACCT
Organism: Pseudonocardiaceae bacterium; assembly: GCA_009379845.1. Classification (GTDB taxonomy): domain Bacteria; phylum Actinomycetota; class Actinomycetes; order Mycobacteriales; family Pseudonocardiaceae; genus Tamaricihabitans. Next base: position 59,512 of record WHSZ01000013.1, read on the forward strand.
GACACCGCAGGCCGAGCGCCGCGCCGCGCTGTCGGCTGAGGCCGTCGCCATGGCGCGGCGCCTTGCCGAACCCCGCGCGCTGGCGATCGCGCTGTATTCGCGGCAGGTCGCCATGGTCGGGCCGGACGGACTCGCCGACCGCATCGACGCCGCGGACGAGATCCTGACGCTCGCGCGCCGCGCCGGTGACTCGGAGCTGGCCTTCTGGGGATACCTGTTCCGCACCTGGACCCGTAGCGAGCAGTGCCTTCCGGTGGTGGACGAGCTCACCACCTGTGCCGAGCTGGCCGATCGCGTCAAGGTTCCAGCGTTGCGGATGGAAGTCGGCCTGCGCCAAGCCATCCGCGCGCTCATGTCCTGCCGGTTCGCGGACGCCCGGGCCTACGTCGACGCGGTGCGAGCGCTGCCGGAAGCCGCCCAGGCGCCGGCAACGTTGCTGGCCACCTCGGCGCTGACCGGCTACCTGCAGGGCCCGCTCACAGTTGTCGAACCGCTCATCCGCCGGCTGGCACAGGAGATGCCGGACGTGCCGCTGTGGCAGGCGGCGCTGGCGGCGAGTCAGGTCGAGCTCGACAAGCTCACCGATGTGGCACGGCAACTCGATCTCCTTGCCGGGCAAGGATTCCGGTTACCACGGGACGGCAACTGGTTGTTCGCCATGTACTGCCTGGCCTTCGCCTGTTTCGCAACCCGGGATGCGCGCCGGGCCGCCCTGCTGTATCCGATGGTACTGCCGTACGCGGACCGTGCCCCGATCGACGCGTTTGGCTGCATGGCAACCGGTATCGGCCTGCTCGACGCCGCGCAGGGGCGCTACGACCAGGCGCTGCGGTGGCTGCGGCGCGGCCACGACCGCAACCTCGCGATGGGCAATCTGGCGTTCGCGCTATGGACCGAGCGGGAGCGCGGGGCCGTGTTGCTCGCCAGGGATTCGCCGGGCGACAGGGTGACCGCCGAGCGGCTTCTCGCGGAGGTGGTTGATCAGATGCGCTCCCTCGAGCTCAACGGTTTCGCCGAACGAGCGCAGCGGTTGCTCGCCGTCGCGTCAGCCGAGGAAGTCGGGCCGACGACCTGTGAGTTGCGCCGCGAGCAGGACGTCTGGGTGATCACCTACCGTGGCGCGACCGTCCGCGTCGGGCACGCCAAGGGACTCGCCGACATGGCCACGCTGGTGTCGATACCCGGCGCGCAGGTGCACGTCACCGAACTCTTCGGCGGTGTCAGGGAGACGGCGACCGGCGAGGTCATCGACGAGCGGGCGCAGGCGGCCTACCGGAACCGGATCGCCGAGCTGGAGGCCGATATCGTCGAGGCGGAGGCGAACGCGGACATGGCAAGGGCAGAGCGGGCCCGCGCCGAGCACGACGCGCTCGTCTCCCACCTCGCGGCGGCGGTCGGGTTGCACGGCCGGCCCCGCCGCATGAGCGACGCGACGGAGCGGGCCCGCAAGGCCGTAACCTGGCGTATCCGCAGGGCAACCCGCGTGATCAGCAACGCGAACCTGGAGATCGGCCGGCACCTCGAACAGTCCGTCACCACCGGAACGTACTGTTCGTACCAGCCGGAGCGGGCCCGACCCGATGCGTAGGGTTTGGTTACGCGCGTGCCTCCAGAATCAAGTTGAGTGGAGTTTCGGCGATCCTGCGGAAGCGGGTGTACCCGGCTTCTTCGAAGACCTCTCGCAGCTTGCCCTCGCCTGCCTGAGCCCCGAGACCCAGCCCGACTTCCTGGGACAGCGAGTTCGGTGTGCAGACCGTGGCTGACGCGGTGTAGAGCAGCGCCGCCATCGGGTTGCCTGCCAGGTTCGCGGCGCGCCCGTCCACCGCGAACGGTTCAACGAGCAGCACGGCTCCGTCGTCCGTTAGGTGTTCCCTGGCGTAGCGAGCGATGCCGACCGGGTCGCCCATGTCGTGCAGGCAATCGAAGAAACAGATCAGGTCGAAGGTGCCGCTGTAGCTCTTAGCCTCGGCGACCTCGAAGTGCGTGTTTCCGGAGGTGCCGGCCTCGTTGGCGCGCAGCCGCGCGGTGTCGATCGACGGCCGGTGGCTGTCGAAACCGGTGATCTGGGAGTTTGGGTAGTTCTCGGCCATCACCACGACCGAAGCGCCGTGCCCGCAGCCGATGTCGGCGACCTGCGCTCCCGCCACGAGCCTGTCGTGCACCCCGTCAAGCCCCTGCAACCAGTTCGGCAGCTCAGCCCGGTAACCCGTGCGGAAGAACCACTCGGTGCCCTCGAACAGTCTTGGATGGTGCTCGCCCCAGGCGAGCCCGCCGGTACCCCGGTAAGCGGCAGTGACTTTGTCGATGTCGCTGAAGAACGCCCCGAACGCGGCCATGGCCCGTGCCACGAATGTCGGCGAGGTGTCATCGGCGAGCACCGCCGCGGATTCCGCGCTCATCGTGTAGCTATCGGACTTGTCGTCGTAGTCGATCAACCCGCCGGCCGCCTGACTGTCCAGCCATTCCCTGACCAGCCGGGGATGGCATCGCGTCTCGGTCGCCACTTCGTCGGCCGACAACGGAACACCGCCAGCCAGCGCGCCGTACAGGCCGAGTTCGTCTCCAACCCAGATGCTGAAGCACAACGCCCCTCCGGTCATGTTCCCCACCATCTGGCCCATCAACTCTTCGAGCTTTTCCTGGTTGAGCTCGGTTGTGGTCACGGCTACCTCCGATACATGCGCATACGTCTGCTATTACTCCGTATGCGCTAGGTAGCCGGCCGCCGGTGCTAGGCGCCGCCTAGCGGTACCGACCGTGCCCGCGGCGCCGCACCGCGTCGCTTTCCAAGGGGATCTCGCGACGCGGTGCCCGGTTCGAAGAGATCCGCGAGGCGTGGCGACCTCAGCGCACACGTGGTGGCGAACGCGCTGATCGGCGTGCACCGCACCTTGATCGACTACGGACGTGGTCGATTGGTGACCGACGAGAAGCCCACCCGGATCGCGTCCGATGTCCGCGAGCTCGGCGCTCGCGCCTTCGCGTTACCGAACACGGCTTGCGGGTGTATGCCCCGAAACCAGCCGGCGAGAACGACACATCGACAGCAGAGCAGCCGTGAGCGTTTGAGCGAGCAGCGGCGAGATGGCCACTCTGCTGTCCACAGTAGAACGTGTCGGGATCGACGGCGGACGTCGCACGTCACGCTCATCAACACAGCCGGCCGACACCAGGCGGCCGGCTGCGCGCTCACCGCTGTGGCACCAGCCAGGGCTCTTGAGGAAGCGGGCTGCCGGTCTCAAGGAAGGACTTGAGGTTCGACAGCACAGCCGCCCAGCCAGCCGCGGCTTCGTCCCGTTCGGCCTCGTCGGCGAAATTCCCTTCGGTGACGGTGAGCCGGACGATCTCTCCGTACGGCTCGATGTCGAAGGTCAGCTGGGAGGGGCCGTCCGGCCGTTCCTGGCCGGGCGCCTCGCCGGTAAGCACCAACCGGGTGGGCGGCTCGCTTTCCAGCACCGTGCCGATGGCATCGGCGATGCCCGAACCGTCCGAGCGCCGGTGCTCCCAACCGGAGCCGACCTGCCAGTCCGAAACGTTGCTGTGGCCCCACCATTCAGCCGTCTGCTCGGCGTCGGTCAGCGCCTGCCACACCCTTTCCGGTGTGCTCTCGATGTAGGTGACGTACACGAATTCCGGTTTGTCTGCCATGGTTTCCTCTGCTCGTCGTTTCAGGTTGCTCAGCGCCCGAAGGCGCGGACGCTCGAACTTGTCGATCCAGCGTTCCTGGATCTCGTTGAGCGGGACCGGATTGAGGTAGTGGAGTTTCTCCCGGCCTCGCCGCACGGTGCTGACCAGGTTGGCGGCCTCCAGTACGGACAGATGTTGCGTCGCGGATTGGCGCGTCATGTCAACCCGCTCGCACAGCTCGCCCAGTGTCTGCCCGTTGTGCTCGTACAACCTGTCCAGCAGGTATCGCCGAGTCTCGTCGGCCAGCGCTTTGAAGACCTTGTCCATCTCTTGGCGCACACCTCACAACATGCAGGTAAATACCTGCATGTCAACTCCCGGGGCCGTCCCGGCATTTCGCCGGAGGCGTTGTGAGAGTCGGCTAATCTCGATAGATGCCGTTACTTTTGTCCCGTTTGTTGAACCGGCTCACGCGCCGGATCACCTGGGGGCTGCCGGCTGAACTCTTGCTTTTCGTTTTCGTCACCAGCTGGCCGTTGATGGCGTGGGCGGAGCCCGGCGAGCGCATCGTCGACCCCGGCGTCTACTGGTATTGGTTCATCGTCACCGCGGCAACGGTGGGCTACGGCGACTACGCTCCCACGACGACCGAGGGATACCTGGTCACTGTGTACGTGGTTGTCGGTGGCATCGTTACCATCACCGCGCTTTTCGCCCGAATCGCGCAGATGATCGACAAGGCGAAGGGGTTGCGCATGCACGGACACGGCACGCTCAAGGTCGCCAACCACATCGTCATTCTCGGTTATACGGTTGGTCGGACCGAGCGCATCATCGACGAACTCGTCGCGGACGAACCACGCGACGTGGTGATCTGTGCCTGGGACGATCAGGCGATGGAGCACCCGCTCGCACATCGTGAAGGCGTGCACTTCGTTCGTGGCAATCTGACCGAGGACGCTGTCCTCGGTCGTGCCGTGCTGTCGGAGGCCGTCGCGGTACTGGTCGATGCCAGAGACGATGACGAGGCGCTGAAGGTCACCGTGGCGGCCAGCCACAACCGGCCCGACGTGCACACCGTTGTCGCACTGCACGATCTGGCACATGCCAGAACCATTTCCAGGATCGCGGCGACCGCCTGCTGCGTTCCGTGGCACTCCATCGAGTTCATCACCGAGGAAGTGCAAGACGCCGGCATGTCAGACGTCTACAACGAACTGATGCATCACAGTGATCGCAACACGTACTCGATCCGCGTGCCGTCAACCCTTGCCGGCAGGACGTTCGGAGAGTTCCAGCGGGCGCTCGGTTTCTGGAACGCGGCGACGATCCTGGCGGTTCGAACCGGCGCGAAGCCGGATATCAGTCCGTCCTGGTCGGACGAAGTACAGGTGGGTACGACCCTCTACTACATAGCGAAGCGACGGCTGCGCACCGAGGATCTGGAGCGATACGTTGATCGTGCTGAGCGTGCGCTGATGTTCTCCGAACGAGAATTGCTGCGCTCCGAGTGGCACTAGGGTGGCAGCCGATGTCCAAAGAGTACACTTAGGTGCCGGCCTGGAGGCCGGCGTGCGGCTCGAGGCGTTCGATCCGGTCGATAACCGGTCGCGGCTCCTGCCGGATGGTCGTGGTGATCAGCTCCGGAGCACCCGCGGGAGTGTCCTTGGCTGTCTGGGCACGCAGGTGGACACAACCACTCAGTGCCGCGACAACGGCTCGCCGGGTCGACCGGAGTTCGACGTCGAGCCCGCGCAAGACTTGGCCCGCGGCGCCGTCCTGTTCGCTGATCAGGCCGAGCAGCAGGTGCTCGCAGCCGACGTAGTTGTGCCCGAGCGCGACGGCCTCGGTCACCGTCAGCTCCAGTGCGTTGGCGGCGGGTCCACTGAACCGCGCCGCCGGGGTTTCGGCAGGGGTGGACGTACTCGTGTCAAGCGATCGCGTCACGTTCTCGGGTTCGGCCTCCACGGCGCGCAGCACATGTAGGGCCAGATTGCTGCCCTCGGAAACCATCCCGTGCAGCAGATGCTCGGTGCCCACAGCGCCGCACCGTCCGCGCGTGCCTGGTCGATCGCCAGCTTGAGCACGGCGCGCGCCCGCTCGGTGAAGCGGGAGAGCCGAGCCGTCGGATCGGCACCGCGGCTCCTCGATTGGTATAACTCTCTTTATAAACCCACGATCTGGATAGGGCTGCCGCTCGCGCGAACCAGCATTTCGGGACCGGGCCGGGCGACGACTGGTAAACGTCTCGTGACGATCGAGAGCGGGAGGCGGTCATGGAAACCGAGCAACTGGGAAAACGGGTAGCCGAGCATTGGACCGACAACGGCAGGCGGCGCAGAACAGCCGTTGGCTTCCTGGTTCTGGCGGCGATCGGGCTGACCGCGGGGGTGCCGCTGAGCATCGCCTATTTCGCCGGACCATGGGGATCCGTGGCCGAGGACCCGCGCCACTGGGCGGGATCCGGGTTGCTGCCAGGCGGGCTGGTCGCTCTCGGCCTGGTGGGCCTTGCCTTCGGGCTCCCGTTGCTGGTGAAGACGATCCGCAGCAAAGGCGAGTGTTTCGAGGTGTACGAGCAGGGCATCGTCCATCGCGTGGCGGGCACCGCCTCAATGATCAGGTGGTCGGACATCGTGTCGGTGCGCCTTCAGGGTGTGGAGCGGACCGGTGGTCCCCACACACTCGGCATCGACTTTCAATGCGTACTGCGCCTCACCGACCATCGACGGCTCAAGTTCAACACGTTCACCACCGAGGCGCCGGTGCTCGCGGCCGGCGTCGACGCCGCGGTGAATCAAGGAACTCCCCCGAAACCGGTGTCATCCGGCGACGCGTAGCCAGAGGTTCGTGGCACTCGGCGCCTCGCTCACGCCGAGCCGTTCGAGCTTGACGTTGCTCCCACCCGGCGCCTCGAACAGCCGGACGCCGTCGCCGAGCAGCACGGGTGCCACGCACACCAGGATCTCGTCGAGCGCGCCAGCCTCCAGGCACTGCCTGGCGACGTCGGCGCCGATGATGTTGACGTACTTGGCACCCGCGGCGGCTTTCGCCTCGGCCAGCCCGCTTTCCAGGTCGCCGACGAAGGTGACATCCGGAACCGGAGTGTCCGGGATGTGGTGGGTGAGCACGAATTGCAGACCGTCCCAGCCGCCGCCGAACGCCTTGCCCTCCTTACCCGGCTCGCCCTTGTGTGGGTCGTCGCCGCGGAAGCTGCGGTTGCCGGCGAGGATCGCACCGATGTCCTCGACGAATTCCCGCACCGTCGGGTTGGGCCCGAGATGCTCGGTCAACCAGGACATGTCGCCGCCTGGGCCGGCGATGAAGCCGTCCAGCGACATGGTGGCGGAGTACAGCGCTTTACCCATGACCTACCTCCGTAGAGATCATCTGATGATTGACCCCTGTTGGGACGGCGGACCGAGGGAAAACTCATCGGTGCGCCGGCAACGCCATGGGCAGGTCGAACGCGGAGAACAGGCCGAGATCGTGGAAGGCGACGGCTTCCACGATGTGATCGTCCTCGATCCGCAGCACGGAGATCGCGAAGGCACGGTATCCGGGGTCGTCGCGGCCACGGACGTAGGCCGCCACCGCCGGATGCCCGTTGGCCCGGGTCGGCAGCATCTGGAACCGGCCAACATAGTCCGGCGCGTCGGCGTCCCAGCTCGCCGCCAGTGCCGCCACGACCGCCTCGCGTCCCTGGAACCACAGCGGGTAGGGCGGCATTGTCGTCCGGACGTCCTCGGCGAGCAGGTCGGCGAGGACGGCGAGGTCGGCGCGTTCCATCGCATCCATGTATCGCCTGAGCACCGCACGCTCCCGCTCGGTGGGCTCAGTCGATGGCCGGGTCCATTCAAGGCGGCGCTCGGGAAGCTGCTCGCGCAGCCTCGCCCTGGCCCGCTGCAATGCGCTGTTCACCGACGCCACGCTGCCCTCGAGCAGCTCCGCGGTCTGCTTCGCCGGCCAGCCGAGCACGTCGCGCAGGATCAGCACCGCACGCTGCCGCGGCGGCAGGTACTGGATCGCCGCGAGAAACGCCAGCTCGATCGTCTCCCTCCTGACCACGGCGGTGTCCGGCTCGTCCTCGCTGGGCGCGACCGGTTCCCACAGCCGGTCCGGGAACGGCTGCAACCACGGGATGTCGGTACGGAGCTCCATCGGCTGTGCGGTACGCGGATCCGACGGTCCCGTCCGGTGGTGCGGGAGTACCCGATGTGCCCGGCCGTCGAGGACATCGAGGCACGCGTTCGTCGCGATCCGGTACAGCCAGGCACGCAACGTCGATCGCCCCTCGAATCCGCCGAGGTTCTTCCAGGCACGCAGGAACGTCTCCTGCACCAGGTCCTCCGCCTCGTCGAACGAGCCGAGCATCCGGTAGCAGTGCACCCGCAGCTCAGCGCGGTGACGCTCGACGAGCGCCGCAAACGCGGGCTCGTCACCTGCCCGCGCCGCGGCCACAATCACGTCCTCACCGCCCGCGCCCACCAGCCGCCCTCCATCCGTGCTGCCGGCAGAGGATCCGCACGGCGAGCTCTGATGTACCTGCTAGTCAAGCATCCCTACCGCCCACATGAGCAAGACCAAGACCATCCAGATCACCAGGGCTACGAGTATGCGCAACCACAGCCGTTTGAGCACGGATCAGATTCCGAGCTCGTCGAGAACGAGCAAGACCGAAAGGATGCCGAAGAAGACGAACGAAACGGCAAGCACGGCGAGTCGTGTCCCGCGAATCTTCAGCTGCTCAGGAAGGGCCCTGCGGTTGAGCATCATCAGCAGGCCCGAGTAGATGAACATCTGCACGCCCGCGATGGATGAGGAGATCACGACGAGCACGAACGGCTGATCGACACCCGCGAGGAGAATCACCGAGCCCACGATGATCATAAGCCAGATAAACGCGACGTAGATCTTGCTCTCGGACCAGTACTGGCTGTCCTTCAGCGCGTTGATCTTGAGTTGGTCGGCGATCAGCCGGCACGTGTAGTCGATGATGCCGAGGTTGGTCGAGAACAGCGCGAATGTCCCGGCGAGCCAGAAGGTGGTGCCGAACCACGGCGCCACGGTTTCCTTCAGTGCCTGCCCTTCCAGCTGAAGGAAGGCGAGATCTTCTTGCTGTACCTCGCCGACCGGCAAGGTCGAGTAGGCCAGCACGGACAGGATGATGAGGGAGAGCACACCGATGAGGAAGAACGTGATGAACTGCTCCCAGTTGGCGACCTTCCACCAGCCGCGCCACCGGCGCATGTTCTCTTCGTTCGTCGGGAACATGTAGCCGAGCGAGGGCCGCGCCTCCTCGTGCCCCGTGATGGGGGAGACGATCCGGGGGATGCGTTGTCCCATCCCCATGCCTTTGTCCCGGATGTAGTTGCTCTGCACCAGATTGTTCGCCCCGCCGGCGCCGGCGAACGCCAGCGCTCCGAGCAGCAGGGCGATACCCAACCCTGAGTCTCCGGCCGGGAAGCCGATGTCGCCGACACCTTCGGTGAACAGCGCACCCCACGCCTCTCCCGTTGTGGCAACGGGAATGGCGACGATGACGAAGAGCATGATCAGGCCGACCAGCACGGCCTGGATCTTCTCGACCCATTGGTAGACAACAGGAGAAAGCGTGAGCGTGATGCCGATGGCCACCAGCGCCGCGATCGTGATGGGCACGACCGGCGGGTCATCGCCGAGTCCCAGTGCGAACGACACCGTTGTGGAAGCACCTGTTGCCCAGCCAGGCCAGAAGTTCTGCAACAGCGCGAAGATGATGAACAGCCACCACCACGGTTTCCAGTACCGCGCGAAGCCGGTGATCGCGGACTCTCCGGTGGCAAGCGTGTAGCGCTCGATCTCCATGTTGAGGAAGAACTGGATCCCGAACCCTACGATCGCGGCCCACATGAAGACGAACCCGATCTGGGAGGTGATGTATGGCCAGAGAACCATCTCACCCGACCCGATGGCGGTCGCCAGGATGATGACGCTGGCGCCGGAAATCTTGCGCAGCGGCACCGGTTCCGGCAGGTCCCGGAATTCGACTGCCGGAAGATGCTTACTGGGAATGGTCGTTGAGTACTCGGGGCCACTGGTTTCCGTCATACGGCTGCCTCGTCTCACCGCGGGCGAATGAACCTCTAGCCGGGCGCGCCGCCAGCCGGGCGCGCAAGCGCCCCGTTAGAGTGATCCAGGCCACCTGGCCGTGTCAATAGCGATCTTGGGCTTTTGGTGCTCGCAGCCCCAGTCGCTACATCGCCGCGGGATGGCGGTTTCGTCGACCGCTCAAGTCCACCCGGTATGAGGCCTCAACGCTTACGTCGCGCGCGGAGCACCGTGTCGTGCGTGTGATGGGTTCCCGGGGGTGCCGGGGTGATTCGTGGGCGGGTTTCATTGGCGACGACGGTCCAGGTGTCGTCCAGGAAGGTGACGATCTCGTCGGGTTGGTAGTACCGGCTCGGGTCGAAACCTTGCCCGCTGTCCGGGGTCAGGCCGGCGATGTCGTGGCTGACGACCAGCAGTGTTCCGCCAGGGGCCACAGCGGCGAGCAGCCCGCGCAACGCACCGTGATTTTTCCGGCGTGGCAGGGGAAAGTAGTGCGCCGACACCAGGTCGAAGGCATTCGCGGGTGGCGCCATCGCGGTCAGGTCGGCGCGGATCCACGCCACCGCACCGGTGCTGGTTTCGCTGTGGCTGGCGGCGCGCTCCAGCGCGACTCGCGAGACGTCGACCGCCGTCACGTACCAGCCGTTGCGGGCCAGCCACAGGGCATCGCCGCCTTCACCGCAGCCGACGTCCAGCGCTTGTCCCGGAGGTAAGCCGGTCACTTCGGCGACGAGCACTCCGTTCGGTGCACCGCTGAAGAGTTGATCCTGGCTGCGGTACCGCTCGTCCCAGAGATGTTCGTCCATCCCGGAGCGGGGGTCGGCGGCAGGGGGAGAGGACCCCGTGTTCACGGTCGGCGGCTGTTGGGTCATGTCGACCACCTCCACATCCCAATCTGCCCGCCCCGTGTGGCAACGACAAATAGGTTTGCGAAAACCGCAAAGCGGCGCGGCCGGACGACCTCGGCACCGAACGTTCGCCTATGGGCGGTCCATCCGCTTCGACCCGTAGAACATCGCCGTGAACTCGTTGATATACGTCGCGGCCAGCGTGCCCGTCGGAGCGGATCACCCGCCGGCCCCGCCGGCCGCGCGTTATGGCGTTCGCGACCACTCACCGGGTTCTAGTCGGTGAGGAACCCCGCTACCACCGGTGCCAGAAGGTCAGCCGAGCCGACGTGCCTGTCTTTCTGGCCGCCTACGGCGTCACATGACCGAACTGACCGGATTCCCGGTATCGGTAGGTCTGCTACTGTTGTCCACATGAAGCGCGCTGGTTTGACGACGACGCCGGAACGGGTCCCGGCGCGCTGAAAGCTGTCTTCATCCAAAGCCCCGGGGCGAGTGTCCCCGGGGCTTTTTCGTGTGGTCACTCGCCTCCCTGTCCACGAGGAAACCACCACCATGCATGATCACCGCAAGCTCGGGCGCGAGCTGGGCTTGTTCGACACCGACCCGTTGATCGGCGCGGGCTTGCCGTACTGGCTGCCCGACGGCGCGGTTGTCCGGCACACCCTGGAGGAGTACATCCGTGGCATCGAACGGCGGGCTGGCTACCGGCACGTGTACTCGCCCGCGCTCGGCAAGCGTGAACTGTATGAGCTTTCCGGGCATTGGTCCCACTACAGCGACGACATGTTTCCCCCGATGGAGCTGGGTGGCGAGCAGATCGTGCTGCGGCCGAGCCTTTGCCCGCACCACGCGCTGATCTATCGCGCCCGTTCCCACAGCTACCGCGAACTGCCGTTGCGACTGGCGGAGCTGGGGGACCAGTACCGCTGCGAACTCTCCGGAGTGCTCGGTGGGCTGACCAGAGTACGGGCGATGCGGCTGAACGACGCGCACATCTTCTGCACGCCCGCACAGGTCGCGGACGAGGCCAGCGCGGCCATGGCTCTGATCCGCGAGGCCTACCACGCGCTCGGCATCCGCCCGGTCCGCTACCGTCTCTCGCTGCCCGGTGCGGGCGGGAAGTACGTCGCGGACGCCGGCATGTGGCAGCGAGCCGCCGTGCTGCTGACCGAGGTGCTCGATCGCGCCGGCGTGGCTTACCAGGCCGTGGAAGGCGAGGCGGCGTTCTACGGTCCCAAGATCGACGTCGAAGTCGCCGACAGCGCTGGACGTGAAGCCACGCTGTCCACCGTCCAGGTCGACTTCCACCAGCCCGAACAGTTCGATCTGCACTACGTCGGCCCGGACGGCGCCAAACACCGGCCGGTGATGGTCCACCGCAGCATCATCGGCAGCGTGGAAAGGGCCGTCGCACACCTCATCGAGTCGCACGGCGGCGCCTTCCCAGGCTGGCTCGCGCCGACCCAGCTAGCCGTCCTCCCTGTGTCCGACGCCGAGTTGCCGGATGCCGCCGAACTCGTGCGGCGAGCCATCGATCACGGGCTGCGCGCCGAAATCACCGGGCCCGAGCACGGCAGCCTGGCTGCCAGGGTCCGGACCGCTCGCCTGGTGCCCTACCAAGCGGTGATCGGTGCCAAGGAGGCCGCCAACGACCGGGTCGCCCTGCGGCTGCGGGACAGGCGCCGTCTGGCTGCGCTGCCGGCCACCGAGGCGCTCACCCGCATCGCGGCTCTGATCAACGCGCACAGCACCGAGCTGTGGGACACCGATTAGCGCACGACGTCGCTGGGTTTCCTGCTGCCTTACTGCTGGCTGAGTTTGGTGACTCGTACCTGAACGGGCTGGGTACGCCGCCCATGCCGGCGCTGTGGATGCCTCACGTCGACTGGTTTTCCGCGGAGGCGGGGGCCGTGACGGGCAGTGTTGCGACGTAGGTAGAGATGGCCCGGCCGGCGGCGAGCAGGGGCTCGGCGGAGCGCTGTCCGCGCGCCAGGAGGAACCCTCCTTCCAGTGCGGACAGCACCGCGTACGTCACGGCGCGGGCGTCGGCATCGGATAGCCCCCGGCTGGCAAGGTAGCGAGTGCCCTCGTCGACCCATGACGCGATTACCCCAGCCGCGACCTCGCGCAGTTCCGGTTCGACGTCCGCGATCTCGCCGGTGACGGTGCCGACCGGGCACATGTTGGCCCAGCCGGTGTGCCCCACATCGTCGGCCGCGGTCGCGAAAGCCGCCTCGATCCCCGTCGCCAGGTCGGCGTGCTGATCAAGCAGCAGCGGAAGGAGCTGGATGTAGACGGCGCCGGTCTGGCGAAGTGCGGCGGCCACGACCTCGCGCTTGCCGCCTTTGAAGTGGTGATAGATCGAGCCGGTCGGTGCCCCCGCCGTTCGAGCTAGCTGCTGGATGCCGGTCGCGGCGTAGCCCTGCACGCGCAGCAGCTCTGCCATCGCGTTCACTATTCGCTGGTCCGCCTTCACGTGGATATGGTAGAACAGTCACTCTAGAACGATCGCTCTAGTGGAGGCCGTATGCACACGATCGAGGTGCCCGCGGGCGTCATCGAGTACGACGAGGTGAGGTCCGGGCCACCGGTGGTCCTGCTGCACGGGCTGCTGATGGACCACACTGTCTGGGACCGCGTGCTTCCACTGCTGCCCGAGGGCCGGCGGTATCTGCGGCCGGTCCTGCCGCTCGGAGCGCACCGTCGAGCGATGAACCCGGGTGCGGACCTGACTTTGGCCGGCCAGGTGCGGCTCGTGGCCGACTTCCTCGAAGCACTGGGGCTGCGCGAGGTGACGCTCGTGCACAGCGATTGGGGCGGGGCGCTGTTCCTCACCGCGCGCGGGCTCGATGACCGCGTGGCGCGACAGGTGATCCTGCCGTGCGAGGCGTTCGACAACTTCCCACCGGGGCTGCCCGGCAAGGTGGCGACGCTCGCGGTCCGTATCCCCAAAGGCCCCCAATTGGCGGCGCGTCAGCTGCGGGTGGGCTGGTTGCGCCGGCTGCCGTTGCTGTTCGGTCAGATGGCGCGGCAACCGCTTCCCGATGATCTCGTCCGAGGCTGGACGGAACCGCTGCTACGCGACCCCGGTGTGCGCCGCGACCTGCTCGCTTACTGTCGAGGAACCTTCGACAAGGCAACTCTTGTGCGGGACACCGAGGCACTGAGCCGGTTCCAGGGTGAGGTGCTCGTGCTGTGGTCGCCCGACAATCGGGTCATGCCACCAGCCCACGGTCGCCGGCTGGCCGCACTCATGCCCAACGCCCAGTACGCGGAAGTGCCAGGCGCGTACGTGCTGTCGATGCTCGACGAGCCCGAAATCGTCGCTCGCAAGCTGGGCGAATTCCTCACCTCGACGGTGACCGCGACAGAAACCTGATCGGTGGAATCACGGAATTCGAACCCCGCAGCCGAAGCCCCGCGGCACGGTCCCCGCGGGCCGTTCAGAAGTCGGCACGGAACGCGCGCAGAAAGTTCTTGAACCAGTCGAATCGGCTTCCCGCCCGGTAGAAGCGGCGCTTGTTCGGGTCGGGGACCCGCTCATACTGGGCCATCAGGGCGACATCGTCGCGGTAGCGCAGCCGCGAGTTCCAGCGCTCGATGTCCGAGCCATCGCGGGTGGCCGTCCAGTACGCCGGATAGTCGTACCAGCGGCTGAGATATTTCTTCAGCAACTGCGTGGTCTTGGCGGCCCAGGGGGCCACGCCGTCGAAGATGAGCTCGCCGGTGCGGAAGTGATCCGTGAGCCGCCGCAGCAACTGCCGCACCTCGGTCTCGCGCAGGTACATCAGCAGACCCTCGACGATGATCAGCACCGGCTTGTCGGCGGGGATCTCACCAAGCCATGTCTCGTCGGTCACCGACGCGGCGATCATCCGGTAGTCGTCGGTCTCGTGGTAGAGCTTGCGGCGCAGCTCCATGACGTCGGGCATGTCGACGTCGAACCAGTGCACCCCGGCTGGCAGGTCGAGGCGGAACGCCCGGCTGTCCAAACCACAGGCCAGTTGCAGCACGGTCGCATCGGGGTTGCGGTGTAGGAAGTCGGTGGTCCAGTCGTCGAACTGCCTGGCCCTCAGTGTGACCGTGAACCGGGTGCGGGTGATGATCGGCTTGTCGAGATTCGTCCAGTCGTACTCGATCCGGTCCACGGCCTCAGCGGCGAAGCGGTCGCCGAGGATGGGTTCCCTCTCCTTGGCGTCCAGCGCCCTGAGGAACAACGTGACGAGCATCGTGGACTGCACGCCGGTGAAATCGACCTTCCCAGCCGTCATCGCTCACTCCTGTCAGACCGCCCAGCAGTTCGTTCAGCGGATTCCGAACGGACTGTACGACCGTGTTGATGCGGCGGCAGGCGTGTTGATGCCATCTTGATGCCGCTCGCAGCGGCGCTCGCCAGTAACGGAATAGTTGTCGTGTCGGATGTCGAGAATGTGGCGCCGGCTCCGTCCCAGGGACACGAGTGGCCACGAAGGGCCACGTGACGAAGAAGGAGCTGACCGTGCAGCCGAACGAGATTACCGATGTCCTGAACCGACCGATCAGCCAGGAACTCCTGGCCCGCGACCTGATCCGACTGGCCTACGTCGCCAAGGACGGCACACCCCGCGCTATCCCGATCGGGTTCACCTGGAATGGCGCGGAGATCGTCATGTGCACGTCGAAGAACGCCCCGAAGCTCTCGGCCCTGCGTCACAACCCGGCGGTGGCCATGACGATCGACACCGAGGTGCACCCGCCAAAGATGCTGCTGATCCGCGGTCCGGCCGAGCTGGACGTCGTCGAGGGCATCCCGGACGAGTATCTCGAGGCGAGTGGTACCTACCAGATGACGCCCGAGCAACGGGTCGAGTGGGAGGCCGAAGTCCGCTCGCTCTACGACGGCATGGTCCGGATCGTCGTGACGCCGACTTGGGCCAAACTGATCGACTTCGAAACGACCCTCCCGAGCGCTGTCGAGGAGTTGGTCCGGCAGCGCGAGGAACGTCAGCGCGCCTAACCGCGGCCACCGCCATCGGATGCGCGGAGTGATCGACTTCGGAGATGTGCACAGGCGATCCCGCGACCGACCTGCACGCGCAATCAATCCAGCTGCCCGCAGGCACGGCGAGCCGGTTCTTCGGCACCTACGAGGACGTGGACGAGGCCACCATCGCGCGAGAATGGCTTGTCGGTCCATCCCAGGCAGATTCGGCCACCGTGGCCGCACCGAACGAAGGAGTCCCAGCATGGCAGTCCAGCGGATGGACAACGTCCTCATCGTCGTCGACGACCTTGACGCTGCTATCGCGTTCTTCGTCGAACTGGGCCTGGAGCTGGAGGGCAAGACAGCGGTCGAGGGTCAATCGGTGGACCGCCTCCTCGGGCTGGACGGCGTCCGAGCAGACATGGCGGTCGTGCGGACCCCGGACGGCCACGGACGAGTGGAGCTGACGAAGTTCCACACGCCGGTGGCCACCAGCACTGGGTCGAGGGCGGCGGTGAACAGCCTGGGCATTGGTCGCATCATGTTCGCGGTCGACGACATCGAGGACGTCCTTGCCCGCCTGCGCGCCCACGGCGCCGAACTCGTCCACGAGCTGGTGCGGTACGAGGACATCTATCGGCTCTGCTACGTCCGCGGCCCCGAGGGCATCATCATCGGACTCGCCGAGCAGCTCAGCTGACGGCTGCCGAGGGGGCCGTGCACGCGATCACCAACCTGCCTGATCTACGGCACCTCGGGGGACGACTTCGTCGTCGTCGCCTCCAAGGCCGGAGCCGACGAAGATCCGGCGTGGTTCACGAACCTCCAGGCGGACCCGAGCGTCGGGGTACAGGTCGGCACCCGCCGGTTCACCGCCCGCGCCCGTGTCGCTTCCCCGGCCGAGCGCGAGCCCCTCTGGGGCCAGATGACGCGCATACTCCCGCTCTACGACGAGTACGCACAGAAGACCGACCGGGTAATCCCGATCATCCTGCTCACTCCGCAGGACCACCCCCAACCCTCCGGTGCGCGACCACATGTTTGATCAAATGTGTAGGTTCTCGCCGGACCTTTCGTCGCTGCTCGCCATGACCAGGCTGGTTGCGCACCCTTCTCACCGACTCTGCGCCTCGACCGAGCGGCCCGGCACCGGCTGTGCCGCAGGTCCGAAGTAGCCGGAGAGTGCGCTCGTCCAGCTCAGCCGTGGGCCGCGACGCCAGTGTGTTTCAGGTCGTGTCTGGCATCCAGGGTTCGAGCACCGTGGGGTCGGCGATGGCGGACTCGGCCTGTCGTCGCTCCTCCATGGTCAGGACGAGTTGCCGGAGTCGGGCTCCCCATTCCGGTACCCGTTCGGACTCATCCAGTTCTATCGACAGCTCGATGAGCATGGCCAGCGCCACCGCCTGCTCTGCGGCCGGCGCGCTGTCACCGTGGCGTCGTAGCCCCGAGTTCAGCGCTCGGAAGGCGGCCCGGTCGTCGTTCTTGAACTCACGCAGTATCCGTGCGTTGTCCAGGACCCGGGCCAGCCCGCGGAGGTGCTTGGCGCCGCCGTACTCCAGTTCCGCCGGCTCGTCTCGCTGAATGAAGATGATCGAGTTTCCCGACGGGTCCATGACGGTGAACCGTGAGGCGCCGGGCCGGTACCGGGTGATCCGGGGTAGCCCCCTGGCCAGCACCTTCCCGTACGTGCGGCGCATCGCCTTGGTGAGTGCCACGTGATAGGGCGCGACCGCATCGACCATCACCAGGCACCCGCCGGTGTTCTCCAGCGACGGGTCCACGCCGCTGGACGCACGCCCGTAGTGCAGCTCGAACCCGCTCCACCGGAACGCCAGGTACAGATAGGGCTTCGTCTGCTCGTAGGTCACGTCGAACCCGAGGGCACGCCAGAAGGCCAGAGTTTCTTCCGGTGCGACACAGGACAGCAACGGCACGGTGGTCTCGTTGGGCTGAACACTTTCGTCGAGCATCGTCAGCGCCTCTTCGTTGCACGGGTTCATGGCCCAGCAGTCTGCCAACTCTCCGGTCATCGAGCACATGCGAGAATCGACGATGGGCCGCACATCCTCAACGAGGGCCGCGCAGCGCTCAACAGGCGCACGAACCCATGTCGTATTCGCTGCTGCCCTTGTGGGGGCCGGGGTGTCCGGGCGAGAGGTCAGGTGGTGGCTAGCAGGAAGTCTTCGCCGCTTGACGGGCGGAGTCCGTCGGGTCGGTTGGTGAAGTAATACTCGGCCAGCGAAGTTCCTGGCACGTGTCGAACTTCTTTGAGACCGGTCTTGCTGGCCAGCGTCAGCATCTCCTTGGGGGTATAGAAGCTGATGAACGGCGTTCCGGAAGTCCGTGCGCCTTCTTCACTTGCCCGGAGTCCGGGGCGGTCGGTTTCGTCGACAAGCTCGGCGGGTAGCAGAAACGTCATGGCGAGTGTCGAGCCTGTGGCGAGTTCGGCGATCTGGCGCAGCGTGGCTGCGGTGGCTTCTTTCGTGAGATACATGGTGACGCCGGTCGAGACGACAACCGCGGGCCGGTTCGGGTCGAAACCGGCGGCGACCAGCTGTTGCCACCAGGACTGGCCGGCCTCGAAATCCACCGGTACCAGCCGCAGCCAGTCGGGAATGGTGTGGCCGAGTTCAAGGAGACGCCGACGCTTCCAGGCTTGGGTGTTGGGCTGATCGATCTCGAACACCCGGAGCCGGGCGGCGATATCTGGCCTGCGCTGGGCGAAAGTGTCCAAGCCTGCCCCGAGGATGACGTATTGGCCGACGCCGTGTGCGGCCTGCTCGGTGACCAGGTCCTCGACAAAACGCGCACGGGCCACGATGGCTGCCCGGAAGCTCCTGGTGGCGTTCGGGTCCATGTCGGGGCGCTGACGCCAGCCCTCGTCGGGGGCAACGAGTCGCAGGCCGATTTTGTCTTCGAGCACATGGGGCGGTAGGTCGACGTCGACGTGCATCGCCCGCCAGAGAGCGACCCGCACCGCCGTGCTGTCCGGTGTCTCTGCCTCGATCCCTTCGGTGTTCATGTCAGTCCTTCTTAACTGGTGCAGTAGCAGTATTCGAACCATGCTGTATCTACATCTTGACCGGTAGTCATGGGCGGTCCACGTCAGGTCGACGACTTGCGCACCCGGTCATGACCGCGCTGTTGGATGGTCGGCGAGTTCGGCGTTATCGGCAGGTGCCACGTGCCCGATGACGCACGCCGCCGGGGGGTCAAGGTTGAGCATCTCGGTTCGGAGGCGCTCGAAGCCAGCCTCGGTAAGCTGGCCTGCCAGCTCGTGGGCGGCCGCCGCCGACGTGGCCGCGGTGGCACCGGGACAGCGGGGCTGGGATACCAAAGCGATGCGCCCGCCTGGCCGCAACAGCCGGGCGAATTCGCGTAGCCGAGCGGTTGGGTCGGGCCACATGCCGACCGTGTTGACTGCCAGCGCGGCGTTGAATGGCCCGTCGCTGATCGACAGGCTCTCGACCGGCGTGTGCACCAGGCGTACTCGTCCGGCCCGTATGGCGAGCCTGTTGCGGCGGCGGGCCTGGCGGATCATCACCTGCGAGTGGTCGACGCCGACGACCAAGCCCCGGGACGCTCGGGTGGCGAGGGCGGCGATGGCCACGCCCGGACCGCAGCCGAGTTCGATGACGCGGTCGGTTGGCTAGACGTCGAGTAGCTGCACCGCCCAGCTGTTGCGCGCCACGTTCGACGAGCGTCGGCCCATGATCCAGCCGGCGAAATGCCCGACGGATCCGGTCGGCTGGTGGAACTGTGCCAGCCCGCCGCGGGGACCCCACCATTGCAGGATGCGGCCCAGCACCCTCTCCTTGATCTTCATGAGGTGAGCCAAGCACTTCGAGTACGCTTGAAGTCAATGTCTGCTACCGAACGCACCCCGGCTCCGTCGACCACGCCGCCGACGTCGTTGTCCATTGGTGAACTGTCCGAACGTACCGGCGTGCCGACGAGCGCGCTGCGTTACTACGACGAACTCGGCTTGGTGCGGCCGGCGGCGCGTGCGGCGGGACGGCGGCGCTATGCCGCGTCGGCTGTCAGGGACGTCACCTTGATCCTTTTCTTCCGCGAGATCGGATTCTCGCTGGCGGAGATCGGGCGCTTCCTCGCGGGCGAGCGGCAAGGCCGACGGGAGATGATCGATTACAAGTTGGCCGAGCTGGCCGAGCAGCAACACCGTATCGAGGTGGCCAGCACCGCACTCGAGCACGGTCGGCAATGCCCGGCCAGCGATCCCATGAAGTGCTCCCGATTCTGGTTGATCATCGAAGGGCGACAGCGCGGCCTCTCACTGGAAGAAAGCCACGCGCGAGCGCACTGACCGACCCCTCGCCGATTCCAACGCCCGCACCGTGGCCAATGTTGCTGCATCAGATGCAATAATGGTCAATTGGCTGGTCGGCCGGCTCCGGCGTAGTCGTCACCTTCGGAGCGGTAATTGTGAATCTGTACGGCCTGCCCGAACGTCGGCGCGTTGATCATCAGGTTGTTGCCGATGTACAGGCCGACGTGGTGAATCTTGGTGTTCGGATTCCCGTAGAACACGAGATCGCCGAGCTGTGGTTCCTCGTCCGGCCGGACGCGGGGCACCGCACCGAACTGCCAGTGCGCGGTGCGGGGCAGCTGCACACCGGCCCGGGCGTACGCGGCGGTCGTCAACCCTGAACAGTCGAATCCCTTCGCGCCTGCCTGCGGTCCGTTTCCGCCCCACACGTAGGGAAGGCCGAGCTGGCCGATCGCGAACTTCACCGCCCGCACGGCCCGCGAGCTGGGCGTCACGTCGCTGGACGCCAGCGCGGCGTACAGGTTGGCGTTGGCGAGCACGCGCTGCAGGAACAGCTCCGAGTCGTGATACGACTCGATCGCCTGCCACCAGCCGCGACCGTCCGAGGTGTTCCGGCCGCCGGCGCAGAGTGCGCGGCCGGCGGTGAGCGCCGCATCGTCGATGTTCTGCACATCGGCCTCGCGGCCGTCTCGTGCGCTACGCCGCCATTCGTCCCACAGCTCGGGGGAGAGTTGCATCGGGCCTTCGGCGGCGGATGTCTCCTGCTGCTCGCCGCCGGGGACACCGAGCGGCACCGTGCCGATCGGCGGGGACGTCGCACCGTTGGATTCGATCGTGCGATCGCCGATCCGGCCGTGGTCCGAGGCCGCCTTGCCGATCCCGGCGAGCGTGATCCAGGAAAGCTCGCAGCCGGGCATCTCGTCGCGTAGCTCGAGCTCGGCATTGGCGTAGCCGATCAGTGCCCGCTCCGGGATCTCCAGCTTTCGGGCCATGTCGCGGATCCACGCGTTCAGTTCTGGCCCGAGCGGCGTCGGCGCTTGAGCGTCCAGCGGGGCGCTGGCCATCAACACCGACGGGACCGGCTTCCGGCCGGCGGGCTTGGCGGCGGCCTCGTCGTCGCGGTCGCTCTGCGCGACCAGCCATCCGCCCAACCCGAGCACGGCGACCAAGCCGAGCACCACGATGCCGCGCCCCACGGCGCCCCGCTGCCACGCGTGGACCGACGGGCGCCTTGGACGAATTCGCACCACGCCAGAGTAGGAGAAAACCGGCCTTGGCACGATCAAGAACGGGTGAAATCTAGGCTGGCGTGGTGCACGAGACATCCGACCCGCTGGACGCCGGCGCGCTGCGGGCCCGCCTGGCACCGGTTTACCCCCGGCTGGACGTGGTTCGCAGCACCGGATCCACCAACGCCGACCTGCGGGACGCGGCGAGCGGCGACGCCCCGGACCGCACCCTGCTGATCGCCGGGGAACAGACCGCCGGGGTGGGCAGGCGCTCCCGCGGCTGGATGTCCCCTGCGGGTGGCCTCTACCTCAGCGTGTTGCTGCGGCCGAGCGACGTTCCCGCGGCCCAGCTTGGCTCGGTGGCCGTGATCGCCGGGCTCGCGCTGCTGCGCACGGTGCGCGCGCTGGGGGTCGACGCGGTGCTCAAATGGCCAAACGACCTGCTCGCCGGCACCGCCCGCGCCAAGTGCGCGGGCATCCTGTGCGAGGCGGTCCCCACCCCCGAGATGTCGGTGATCGTCGGTATCGGCTTGAACACCGCACCGCTCGGCGCGGCCGTCGCCGGTCCTGGTGGGCTACCGGCCACCTCGCTCGCCGAGCACGGCGTGACGGCGTCGCGGACCGAGATCGCGGCGGAGCTGCTCACCGCGTT
The DNA here is from genome assembly GCA_009379845.1 of Pseudonocardiaceae bacterium. Lineage (GTDB taxonomy): Bacteria > Actinomycetota > Actinomycetes > Mycobacteriales > Pseudonocardiaceae > Tamaricihabitans. The sequence continues at coordinate 81,209 of WHSZ01000013.1, forward strand.
CGCCGGCCTGGAAGCGCCGTGGCGCGCGGCCCGTGGAGACCTGGCGGCCGGTGGAGTGCTCGCCTCATACCGGGATGCCTGCGACACGATCGGCCGGGATATCCGGATCGAGGGGGTGGGGGAGACCGTGTACCACGGTCGCGCGGTCGACGTCGACACCAGCGGATCGTTGATCCTCCAGTCGAGTGACGGGCGTCGGCAAGCGTTCTCCGCTGGCGACGTGGTGCACTTGCGGTCGACGATGGAGTAGGCACGCGGTACGGATACTGCGACACGGAACGGGTCGGTACGATAAAGCGCACCGGCCGGTGCGGCACGGGAGGAACGAGCGGTGGCTTATCCAGACGACCTGCTCAGCGACTACGAGCACGTCGTGCTCCACAAACATCCGCACTGGAAGGCGTTGCTGCTGCCGGTGCTGGTTTTCCTGATCACGGTCGGCGGGGGCATCTGGCTGGTGCTGCTGGCCAGGGACCTGGGCGAGCCGTGGGACATGGTCTCGCTCATCGCGATCGGCGTGGTGGCGTTGATCCTGCTGATCTGGCTGTTCCTCGCGCCGTTCGTGCGCTGGCGGACCACACATTTCATTGTCACGACCGACCGGGTGATGGCTCGCGAGGGGCTGATCAGCCGCACTGGGATCGACATCCCGCTGGCCCGGATCAACAGCGTGCGTTTCGAACACGGGCTGATCGACCGGATCGTCGGCTGCGGCACGTTGATCATCGAATCGGCTTCCGAGGAGCCGCTGGAGTTCGACGACATCCCCCGGGTCGAGAGGGTCCATTCCCTGCTCTATCGGGAGATCAACGACAACCCGTACGACGATTTCCAGGCCGATCACTCGCAGACCCAGCAGTACCCGGTGGACGAGGAGTACCCGCCGGAGCCGCCGCCCGGCCGGGCTCGCTGATGGGCCCGCTGGAGCTGGGACTGCCCGCGCGGACGCCGGCCGATGCCGAGCTGCCCGCGCGGGTGAGGATCTGGGAGGTCGGTCCGAGGGACGGCCTGCAGAACGAGTCGTCCATTGTGGATGTTTCGGTGAAGCTCGAGTTCATCGATCGGCTCGCCAGCTCCGGTCTGTCCATTGTGGAGGCGACCAGCTTCGTGCATCCGCAGTGGGTCCCGCAACTCGCGGACGCCGCGGAACTGCTCGCCGGGCTGCGGCGGCATTCCGGGGTGAGCTATCCGGTGCTTGTGCCCAACGAGAAGGGTCTGGATCGCGCGCTGGAATCCGGTGTCTCGCATATCGCGATCTTCGGCAGCGCCACGGAGAGCTTCGCGCGCCGAAACCTGAACCGTAGCCTTGACGAGCAGTACGCCATGTTCGAGCCGGTTGTCACCCGGGCTCGCGCGGCGGGCCTTGCGGTGCGGGCGTACGTGTCGATGGCCTTCGGTGATCCGTGGGAGGGCGTGGTCGCCGCCGAGCAGGTGGTCACGGTCGGCAAGCGGTTACTCGATCTCGGCTGCTCCCAGCTGTCCATCGGGGACACCGTCGGGGTCGGTACCGCGGGCCAGGTGGACGCGGTGCTTGGCGGCTTCGTCGCCGCCGGGACCCCGCTGGACGCCCTCGCCGTGCACTTCCACGACACCTACGGGCAGGCGCTGGCGAACACGCTGGCCGCGCTGCGTGCTGGTGTATCCACTGTGGACTCCTCGGCCGGCGGGCTCGGCGGCTGCCCGTACGCCAAATCGGCCACCGGAAACCTGGCCACCGAGGACCTGGTGTGGATGCTGGACGGGCTGGGCATCGAGCACGGCGTGCGCCTCAACGCGCTCGCGGACACCAGCGCGTGGATGGCCGAACGGCTCGGGCGGCCGAGCCCGTCCCGGGTGGTTCGCGCGTTGCGGGGCTGAGCCGATGCCGGAGAGTGCCCAGCCGACCCCCGAACACCACTGGGTGGCGGGACACCCGGTGCTGCTGTGGCGCGGCGTGCGCCCGTGGCTCGCGGTGTCCTCGGCGGTGCACGGCGGCGGGATCGGCGAACGCGATTGGGTGCTGAACGCCACGGTGCCTAGCGGCTACGACCGTCTCGATCCGCAGTGGCACGTGCTTGAGCTGGCCGGATCGCTCGGCGTGACCGGTCAGGGTATCGGGTTGCTGACCGCCGTCGACGTGCGCAAGGTGGTGACCAGGGTGGATGCCGAGGTGATCGCGTCGGTGACCACGGGCGTCAGTCATCCGGTGTGGGCAGCCGACGACGCCGCGACGGTGGACGAGGCGGCTGCCGGCACGATCAACGCGGTGTGCTGGCTGCCGGTGCGGCTATCCGAAGGCGCGCTGGTGAACGCGGTCGCCACGGTCGCGGAGGCCAAGGCGCAAGCGCTTGGCGACGCGGGGATCGCGGGTACCGGCACGTGCACCGATGCCACCGCACTACTGTGCCCAACAGACGGCCCGGCCGAGCCGTACGGCGGCCCGCGTTCGAAAGTGGGCTCCGCGCTCGCCCGCGCGGCCTATGCTGCGGTCCGCCGCGGAGCCTATGCCGCGGGCCGCCGCGGCATAGGCTCGTGAGTCTTTTCAGGTGCTATAACACCTGAAAAGACTCACGAGCGGGGGAACCCGCATGCTGTTGCGGCCGTCTGATGCATACCCGAGGCCTGCACGGCGATACTCGTCGTGGCAGCCGAACAGCCCGGAGGTGGCCACGTGCCCGAGGACACCAACCACCGTGCCCAGGTGGACGAGTTGCTCGCGGACTATCAGCGCAGTCGCGCACAACTCGCTTCGGTGCATCGATCCCTTTCCTCGATCAGCGAGACGGTCCGCAGCGCGGATGGCGCGGTAGCCGCCACCGCCGGCGCTCGCGGAACGCTGACCAACCTGGCCATCACCGACGCGGCGTACCAGCGTTACCGGCCGGCCGAGCTCGCCGAGCTGATCGTCCAGCTGACCGGCGAGGCCGGCGTGCGGGCGATGCGCACCGCGAGCGACGTGCTCGCCCCGGTGCTGCCGGCCGGTACCGACCCGGAGGCGCTGTTGCTCGGCACGGCCGATCTGTCGCCGGGCGAGTTGCGGCCCGAACCGGTCGCTGAGACCGCCGAGCAGGACGACGACAGCTTCGAAGACCACGAATGGTTGCAGGGCGACGATCGCGCACCCGATCGGAGGGGCCCGGCATGACGACGGGTGGGTTTCACGCCGACTTCGAGCGGCTGGCGAGCAAGGCGGGCGAGTTCGACGGCTTCGCGGAGCGGGCCGGCAAGATCTTCGGTGAGCTGCGGGAAAACCTGGATGCCGTCGGGGAATGCTGGGGCACCGACGAGGTCGGGCGAAGCTTCGCCGCCGCGCATTCCGGGCCGTCCAATGCCGTGATCGAGACGATGAGCTCACTGCGGGAGGACCTCGGGGACATGGGTACCCGGCTCGCCCAGACCGCGTCGGACTACCGCGAGGTCGATGCGGAGGCGGCGTCCGGCGTCCAGGCCAGTGGCGAGGAGTAGGAGCACCCGTGGGAATCGAGCTGCCCGCCGAGTTGGCCGATGTCGCGAGCAAAGCGGGGGTGTCCTGGCCTGAGGCCGACGAGGACGCGATGCGCCAATCGGCCAAGGCGTGGCGGGAGGCCGGTGACCGGATCAACGCGCTCGCCGGGGAGGCGGACGGCGCGGCGGGCGGTGCGCTGGATGCCATCCAGGGGGAAGCCGGCAACGCCGCACGCAAGCACTGGTCCGGCTTCGTCGAGCCGGACTCCGGGCAGCTGACCGGCACCGCGCGCGGCTGCGCCGATTCGGCGGACCGGCTGGAAACCGCGGCCGATGAGGTCGGCTCGGCCAAGGTCGAGATCGTGCGGCAGCTGGTTTCGCTCGCGAAGAACAACGATGCCGCTGAGCAGGCGGCGAACGCTGGGCACCCGATGGCGCTCGCCGGGCTGCGGACGGCTGTCGATGGCACCGCGACGAACGTGGAAAACGTGCGCCAGACGCTGGTCGGCGCGGTCGGATCGGCCGGTGGATCGGTGCGGGAGGCCACCGACCTGGTGAACCCGAATCCTGGCGCGCACGGCGACCAATCCGGCCAGCCGGGCAGCGCCAGCCACCCAGGAACCTCCGGGCAACCCGGCCAGGGCGGCTTGCTCAGCGCGGCGACCGGGCTACCGGAAACCGCGGTGCACGGTGCCGCGGACGCCATCGGCGCAGGCGGGCGACAGGTGGACGCGGCGCTGCCGGACGGGGCGCTGCTGGACGGGGCGCAGGCCGGCCATGGGCACGGTTCGCGGGGCGGGCACGGCGGGCTGCTCGGCGCGGGAGCCGGGCTGGCCGAGGACGCCGGGCTCGCCGAACCCGCCCGCGAAGCGATGCGCGATGTGGCGGAGACGGCCGGGCATGCCGGCGCCGGCCTCGGCCAGGCGGCCGGTGACGTGGCGGGCGCGGTCGGCGGAGTGTCACCCGGTGGCGGAGGCTTCGGTGGTGGTGGGCACGGCGGGTTCGTGCCGGACGGGGACACCGGACCGATCCCGATCGGCGGCGGCGCGGGCGCCGGCGGGCAGCCGCCAAGTGTGGGCGCCGGAGCGGGAGCGGGGTATGGCACGGGGTTCGCGCCGGGCGTGGCGGGAGGCGTGGCGGCCGGATGGGCGGCGGACGCGCCGACCCCGCCTTCCGGGATCCGGTACGACCCACCGGGTGCGGTGCGGGCGTCGTCGGCCGCCGGTGTCGTCGACGTGCCGCATGCCGGGCCGGCCGCCCAGGCAGGGTCCGCACCCGGTGGACCCGCACCTGCCGCAGGTGGCCACGGTTTCGCCGGCGGTACGTCGTTCGGCGGTGGCGCGGTCGCCGGCGGGCCCGCTGGATACGGCCAGGGCTTCGGGCAGGCACCAGGGCCAGGAGCGGGCGGGGGTGGTGCCGCGGGGCCGCCCGCTGGCCCGGCCGCACCACGAGGCGCCGACCGCAACGTGCTGCGGTTCGCGCCGCTCGGCGACGCGGGCCCGGCCGTGCAGCACCCGGTGCGGCCTCGCGCGCAGCCCGGCGGTCAGCTCGGTGGCCAACTCGGTGGACAGCCCGGCCAGCCCGCAGGGCAAGGGGCGGCCGCGCAGCCGCCGCTCGGCGCGCCCCGGCAGGAGCGCGAGGCGATCGTCGCGCTGTTCCTGGTGCACATGTTCCCGATCGGCCACCTGCCGGTTGCCTCTGACCGGCCCGCGCGCCAGCTTCCCCCGCCGCCCGAGGAGCTCGACTACGCGGCGGGGTTGCGGTTCTCGCCGCACGATCACCCCGACTCGGAGCTGATCGACGCGGAGCAGGCGCGGCAGCGAGCCCTTGAGGGTGGCGAACCGGTCCGGCCGGGGCCGGGGTTGCCGGCGGACGATCCGTCGGTGGACGTGCTGGCCGAGGGGCACGACCCGCTCGGCGGGCAGCACGAGCGGGACTGGGAACGCCGGTTCCTGGTGCCCGTGCCGGAGGAATGCGAGCGCACCGCCGAGTACGTGTGGCCGCCGAGCGAGCTCTACCCGGAAGGCGGCTGCGAGGACGGCGAGGCCGTGGTGCTCGAACCGGACACCGTGCTCGACCGGTTCGGCACGCCGGAGGGCCGGGTTTTCGGGGCGGACGGCATCCCGTTCGCGCACCGCTCGCTGCCGCCGGAACTGCTGGAGGCCGGCTATCGCCGGTACCGCGTTTCGCAGCCGCTGCCGGTGTGGTCCGCGGTAACGGCCGGCTGGTTCGGCCAACCGGGCGGCGGCCAGCGGTACCGGACCGTCTACCCGGCCACCGACCTGGTGGCGCTCGGGTATCTCGAGGAGATCACCACCACGGAGGAAGACTGATGAACGTCGAGGCGATCACCGGTTGGCTGGAGGCGGTCGGCGTGCCGACCGAGGTGATCTCGATCGGTTCGGAGGCGGACAACGCCTGGTGCCTGCTGCGGGACGAGCAGCCGGACGAGGACGGCACGCTCGGCTGGGAAGTGTTCTGGCGCGAGCAGGGCAACCGGTACGACTGGGCCCGTTTCACCAACGAACAGGTGGCCTGCCACTACCTGTTTGGCCGGCTCACCTGGGCACAGGTGGCACGCGGCGCCGTCGGGCTACTTCCCGAAAAGAACGGCCGGTGAACCGATCAGCCCAGCTGAGCACCCGGAACCCCAATTGCCTCCATATTGCGGTTCGACGAGCGAGGGGACCATTGGGGGCGTTGGTTGCCCGTAAGGTGGCCTTCACGACAACCAACGCCTGGAAGGTGACCTGCACGGCAAAACAGGGTGGTCAGGGTGAGAGGGTGGAAAGGGCGGCGTCGTGCAGCAGCCCGTTGGAGGACAGTGCCGAACCGCCGTCGAAGCGGGCGGCGCCGGTGAGGTCGGTGAACCGCCCGCCTGCCTCGGTGACCAGGATCTGCGCGGCCGCGACGTCCCACGGGTTCACGATCGGCTCGGCGGCCACATCCACCGCGCCCTCCGCGACCAGGCAATGCTGCCAGAAATCGCCGAACGCCCGGTTTTCCCAGCAGGCGTCCACCAGCCGCAGGTAGGCGGCCAGCGAGTGGTACTCCGTCCAGGTACTCAAGTTCGTAGTGGACACCGACGCGTCGGCCAGCGTGGCCACCGCGGAGACCCCGATACGCCGGGTGCCCTGGAAATCCCGCAACCAGGCACCGTCCCCTGCCGTCGCCCACCACCGGCGGCCAAGTGCCGGCGCGCTGATCACGCCGACCATCGGGTCGCCATCCACGACAAGCGCGATCAGCGTCGCCCACACGGGTACACCCCGCGAGAAATTCTTCGTGCCGTCCACCGGATCGAGCATCCAGGTACGGCCGGCGCCGACCTGCCCGCCACGCTCCTCACCGGCCACCGCGTCGCGGGGAAACTCCGTCGCGATCTGCGACCGCGCCGCGTCCTCGACCGCCGTGTCGGCGTCGGTCACCGGCGTGCGGTCCGGCTTGCGATCGATCCGCAGACCACGTGATCGGAAGCGGGAAAGCGTGATCGCGTCGGCGGCATCGGCCAGCCGCGACGCGCAAGCCAGGTCGGCTGCGTAGTCGGACACCCGGCTAATCGTAGAGTTGGGCCCGTGAGCATGGTGCTGCTGGCCGAGGATGACCCGGCCATCGCCGAGCCCCTGTCCCGCGCGCTGCATCGCGAGGGCTACCAGGTGCGGGTGGTCGCCGACGGGCACGAGGTGCTCGACCTCGCCGCGGACGGCGAGGTCAACGTGCTCGTGCTCGATCTCGGCCTGCCGGGCATGGATGGTCTCGAGGTCTGCCGCAGGCTGCGCACGTCCGGCAGTGAGATCCCGGTGCTGATGCTCACCGCCCGCACCGACGAGGTCGATTTCGTGGTGGGCCTGGATGCGGGGGCCGACGACTACGTGGCCAAACCGTTCCGGCTCGCCGAACTGCTCGCCAGGATTCGGGCGCTGCTGCGCCGCCGCGCCCCGGAAACCCTCGAGGTCGCCGGGGTGCGGATGGACCTCGGGGCGAGGATGGTGACCGTGGATGGCGGGGAAATCCAGCTGGCCAACAAGGAGTTCGAGCTGCTGCGGGTGCTGTTGCAGCGCGCGGGCCAGGTGGTCAGCAGGGACGAAATCCTCGCCGAAGTGTGGAACGACCTGGACGCGAAGACCAGCAAGACATCCAAGACGCTGGACATGCACATGTCCTGGTTGCGCCGCAAACTCGGGGACGCGGGCAACCGCTCCCCCGAGCGGCGCATCGCGACGGTGCGTGGCGTCGGGTTCCGCTTCAACGCTGACTAGACCACCGGGGGACCCCGTTGCGCCGCCGTATCCTGCTCGCGATCCTGCTGGCCATCGCGGTCACCGGCGCCGCACTCGGGCTGCCGCTCGGCTACACCGCTCTGGAAATCGTGGAGAACAGCACCAGGGAGGGCCTCGCCGCGCGCGCCCAGCAGATCGGCGCGATCATCGACGACGACCTGGCGAGCGAGCGCCCGCTCGACCTGAGCAAGGTTCGAGTCGCGGTGCCGCGCAACGGCGAGCTCATCGTGGAACGCCCTGGAAAGCCACCGCTGCGGCACGGTCGGCGGATCACCGAGCCAACCGTGTCCGAACACGTGCCCATCGCGGGGGACGGGACGGTGCGGCTGGAGATTCCGGCCGCGCCGATGCGCGGCACCCAGACCCAAGTGCTGGTGGTCGTCGTGCTGCTGGTGGTGCTCTCCGTGGGCATCGGTGCGGTGGTGGCCACCGTGACCGCCCGCCGGCTGGCCGCCCCGCTGCGTCACGTGGCCGGCCGCGCGGCCCGGCTCGGCGCCGGGGATTTCCGTCCGGACGAGCGGCGCTACCGGGTTCCCGAGCTGGACATGGTCGCCGAGGCGCTGGACGACTCCGGGATCGCGCTCGCCCAGCTCGTGCAGCGTGAACGACAGCTGGTCGGAGATGTCTCGCACCAGCTGCGCAGCAGGTTGACCGCGTTGCAGCTGCGCCTCGAGGCGCTCACCGAACACCCGGATGCCGATGCCGCCGAGGAGGCCCAAGCCGCGCAGGCGCAGGCGGATCAACTCTCCGCGGTGCTCGATGAGCTGCTCGCCGCGGCCAGGGCCGCCCGCGCGGTCGGCGCCGAACCCGTCGATCTGCACGACGAGCTGCCGAAAATCACCGATGAGTGGCGCGATCTGCTGCGCGCGGAGGGCCGGACGTTGCGGCTTCGGGCCTCCGAGGGGCTGATGGTCAGCGCCACGCCCGGCCGGTTGGCCGAGGCCATCGGCGTGCTGCTCGACAACGCACTGCGGCATGGGGAGGGGACCGTCACGGTTTCCGCGCGGCGGAACGAGAACGAGGCCACCGCGGTGATCGAGGTCAGCGACACCGGTCCCGGTGTGCCGGACGAGCTGGCGCCGCATGTGTTCGAGCGCGGGGTGTCCGGCGGCGGTTCGACCGGCGTGGGGTTGGCACTGGCCAGGGCGCTGGTTGACGCGGACGGCGGCCGGCTGGAGCTGTCCAGCAAGCGCCCGGCGACGTTCAGCCTCTTCCTGCGGATCCCGCGGGCCCGCGACGTGCGCGGCGTGCCATGGCCGGCCGGACCCGAGCCCCGCTGACCCGTGCGGCCCTGGCCGTAGCGCTATGGCGCGTCACTCCGCCGGCGGGCGCCCAGCTCGTCGGGGAAGACCCAGCGCCGCAACCCCCAGAACCGGAAGAACATCGCGAGCAGCATGCCGATGATCGACCCGCTCAGCACGTCGGCGAGTTCCTGGACAAGTACCGACACATGCGGCGTTTCGAGGTTCAGCACGTACCGCGAGATGTACGGCGGCACCAGGTTGATCGCCACGGCCACGCCGCTGATCAGGAAGAACAGCGCGGCCTCATGATGACGTTCCCGGCCACCCCTGGTGCGGAACGACCACTCGCGGTTGAGCACATAGGACACGATGGTCGCGATGAGGATCGCGATCCCCTTCGCGGTCACCGGCTTCGTCTCCAGCACGGTGAGCTTGAGGAAGAACCACAGGCCGTTGTCGATGACGAATGTCGTCGCGCCGACGACCGCGAATTTCAACAGTTCCCGATGCTTGACCAGCACGGACCGCAGCGGTTCTGGCAGGTATCCGAGCATGGAGTCGACGGCGGTCACATCGGCAGTCTACGGAAAGGCGACCGGCGCCCGCCGAATCAGGCCGCGCTCTTGGTCACCTCACCGGAAACCGAACCCACCCTGCCGGCTCGCCGGCCGGTAGCGCGCCTTTTTCTTCTGGAAAGACCCATTTCTTGAACGCCCACCAGCGAAACGCCATTGCCAGCAGCGTGCCGACAACGATTCCACTGATGAAATCGGCGATTTCCTGAGTGAGCAGGCCAACCGCCGGAACCCTGATCTGGAAAACGTGCCGGGACACCGCGAGAGGTAATGAGTTGATCGCCACACCGATCCCGCTGATCAGGAAGAACAGCGCGGCCTCGTGCCGGCTCTCCCTGCCCCCGCGAGTACGAAACGACCATTCCCTGGACAAAACGTACGACACGATTGTGGCGATGAGCACGGCGACGGCTTGCGCGGTTACCGGATTATCGTTTAAAAAAGTGAATTTGAACGAGTAATTCACAACGACGGTGATCACGAAGCACACGCCGCCGACAACCGCGAACTTGAGAAGCTCGCGATGTCTGAAAAGTAGTGAACGCAGCGGCGCCGGAACGCGCCGCAATACGGTTCCCACCAGGACCATGTCGCAGAAGTGTATTCCAGCGCGGAATTGCGCGGCGTGCGGGTAGCGAAGCTACGATTTAACGAAAACCACACGCCGATTCGTCCGAATTACCGGCCCGGCGCCGTCGGAAATGACGGGCGGTCACACCGATTATCCGGTCAGTATCGACCGCACCCAGCCCGACATGAACGGACCGCCGTGCCGTGCCGGCGGGCCGGTCGTGGCTGGCGGCTTTCCGGCAGGTGGCGTGGTCGTCGTGGTCGTGGTTGACGGGCTTGACGAGCTGCTGCCGGTGGTGTTCGGCAACGGCAGATCCGGCAGGCTCGGCTTGGTCGAACCCGGCCACGACGGGCTCGGTTTGGGTTTCGGTGTCGTCGTGGTCGGCGGTTCCGAACTGGGCTCGTCGGTCTCATCCGGCTCGTCCGGCATGTCCGGGTGCGGCGTGACGGTCGGGCGATCGACGTCCGGCACCGGCGGCCAGTGCCAACCCGGAACGTGCACGCTCGCGGAATCCCGCGCCGTGCCGAGTGTCGCGGTCACGTTCACGTTCATGTCCTTGTGTGACCGCCTGTCCAGCCGAACCCGCAGGTTCAGCCGGTCGCCTGGCTCCAGCTCCCCGGTCGTGGTGCAGGTGATGCTCTCGCCGGAGGACGCGCACTGGGTACTCGGCCAGGCCGCGAGCAACTCGCCCGGCTTGTCCATGGTCACCGTCACCGGCTTCGTGCTCTCCCCCTCGTTGCGCACGATGGCGTGCACGATCGGGCGATTGTGGTGCCACGGGAACCAGCCCGCCCAGTCGCGGTGTGCGGTCAGCCGCACCTCGTCGCGCAACTGCTTGACCTTCATCGGCACGTTGATCGTGATGTTCACCTTGGAGCCGGCCACCACCGAGCCGGTAATCCGGCCCGGCTGCGCGTCCTCGTTCGCGACGAGCCGGAACAGCAGCGTGACGGATTGGCCAGGCCGCAACCCGCTGTCGGTGCGGCAGGTGACTTTGCCGGTGCCGCCGGGGCAGCGCACGGTACGCGAGCTCGGTTGGGCAGAGCCCGCGGATCGAGCGGCCCCTGAGGACGTCACGGCGGGGGCGTCCAGCCGCAACAGCTTGTCGCCCGCGAAGCCGTTCGGGCCGCCCTGCGCGCTGACCCCGTTCGGCAGGTTGAGCGTCGCCCGAACCGGCTCGGAGGTGCTGCCGCCGTTGTTGCGCACGGTGATCGGCAGATCGGTGGGTGCACCGCCCGGTTCGAGCTCGATCGTGGGTGGCGGTTCGGCGACCAGGTTCGCCGGCTGGGGCGCAGGCGGTTGCGGCGGTTGCCCCGGTGGAGCCGGTTGCGGGGGCGGCTGCTGTGGGGGCGGTTGTTGTGGCGGCGGCTGTTGCTGTGGCGGCGGCGCCGCGGGGGGAGGAGCGGGCGGCTGCTGCGGCGCCGGTGGTTGCGGTGCGGGTGGCTGCTGGACGGCAGGCGGCGGTTGCCGCGCTGCCGTCGGGATTTCGGTGTTCCCGCCACCGGCGGCCAGTGCGGCGATCACAGCCGCGGCGATCGCCATGCCGGATCCGGCGACCCCCGCGAACTGCCGTGGCCCGGCCGCCGCGGCACCGGCTGCCGCGCCGGAGCCACCCGCTGCCGCCGCGCCAACGGTGGCCGCGGCCGCCTTGCCCGCTCCCGCGGTCGCCAGGTATCCGGCGGCCGCACCACCGAGTACCAGCGGAGCGATGATCCCGCGCAGCGCCCCGTTCACGTCGGCCAGCTCGGCGGCGAGCGCCCGGCACCGGTCGCATTCGTCCAGATGCGCTTCCACCTGGGCCCGCTCGCGTTTGGACAGTCCATCACGGACGTGTGCGCCGAGCCGGTCGGTGGTCGCCCGGCAGCGCGTCGCGGTGGTCTCCGCGAGATGCACCTGCAGGTAAGCCTGGCGCAGCCCTTCCCGCGCGCGATACGCCAGCGCGGACACGCCGTTCGCGGTGAGCCCGAGGATCGGCGCGACCTCCGCGGGAGACTGCTGCTCGATCTCGGTGTGCCACAGCACGGTCTGCCAGCGCTCCGGCAGTGAGGCGAACGCCCTGGCCGCCATCGAGCGTTCCAGCCCGGCCACCGCGGTATCCGAGAACGGCACGCTGACCGCCTCGGCCGATACTCCGCCGACCGCCGTCACGTCGTCGGACAGCTCGACCTTGCGGTCCCGGCGGGTCTTGTCGTAGGCGGTGTGCCGCAGCGAGGTGAGCAGGTAGGCGCGAAACGCCGAGTCCGGGCCACCGCCGCCACGCAGCGTGTCCAGCACCTTCGAGAACGCTTCGGACACCAGATCGTCCGCCTCGGCCGGCGACTTGGCCAGCTGCCGTGCCAGGTTGTAGGCGGCCGCGACATGGCGTTCGTACAGCGTCCCGTATGCCTCGATCTTGCCGTCCCGGACCGATGCGATCAGCTCGGCATCGCTCGATCCGTGAACGTCAGCGGGAACGGTGGACACGGCCCTCCTCTGCCCTCTCCGGCCAACGACGTACCTGCTAATACCCAGACGCGTTAACGCTCTAAGTGTGACGGACGACGTGTTCGTCGTCACGATTTGGGGCCACGGACACCCCTTAGCGGTCGATGGTCGCGATTTGGTCGTCAAACCGTAGCCTGGCCGCTAGGGTGCAGCCACTTCCGTGACGTTTCCGTGCCCCGAAACACCGCATGTCCCCACCGGTCAGTTCGCACGGCCAACACGCGTTCGACCATGCGCATCGACACGGGCGGCTCGTAACTCTCCGCACGGAGTGCCGTCACGGTTGGGTACGTGGAACGTCAACGTGGTGAGGGACTCACGGCGAAGGCGAGGGACGAGTGGACGCGCGAGCTACCGGGTGGCTAAAGCACTCGGCGGGCCCGCCTATCGGTGAGCGCGCGAGTACTGGGGCGGCGACCGACCTCGCGCTGCACGTCTTGCGGCATCGGTGGCGGGTGGCGAGCTTGGCCACCGGATGGCGCTTTCCCAGTGATTGGCCGATACCCGAGGTGGACGACGTGTGCTCGTCGATCCTCGAGGGTTCGGACGTCACCGATGCGCTCGCGAAGCTGGGCCGGGCAAGGGCCGCGGCTGGCGCCGGGCTACCGGAGACCCTTTCCGACCTTGCCGCCCTGCACGCGGTGCTCGTCGAGCCGGACGCCGAGCAGCCGGAGCGCCTGGTGGACGCCGACACCATGCCGTCCCGGCTGCTCAGGGTGACCGCGCTGGCGTGGGCGGACGCCGCGCTCGAGCCGATACACAACGCCGAGGTCACCGACCCACTCACCGGCCTGACCACTACCGCCTACCTGCGCACCCGGCTCGGCGAGATGTACCGGCGGGCGCAGCACGACCACCGCATCCTCGACGCGGACTACGCGCTGCTGACCGTCTCGCTCGGCGCCGGCGTCGCGTCCGGATGGTCGCGGCTGACCAGCATGGTGCTGGTGGCCGATGTGGTTCGCGGGGTGTTCGACAGTGGCGAGACGCTCGCCGTGCTCGGCGCGTCCACCGTGGTGGTGCTCGCCGAGCGGGGTGACGAGCTGGGCACCAAGGCCGTGCTGGTGCGCCGGTTGATCAACGAGCGGGCCTCAGCCGACCCGGCTTTGCGGGCGGTCAGCCAGCCGCGGATCCGGCTTGCCCGGCTGCCGGCCACGCACGAGCGGGCGTGCGAGATGCTCGCCCGGCTGAGCGGCTGACGGCCGCCACGCGCGGCATGATTTCCTGTCGACGTGGAACAGGCACTGCCGCGAACGCCGGCGAATCCGAGCGGTTTCTGGCTCGGCGTCTCGGTCGGTCGGCTACTGCGTTCCCCACGGCTGATCATGTTGCTGCTGCTCATCCCGCTCGGGGTGTTGCTGGTCGGGCTGGTTGGCACGCTGCTCGATCTCCGGCTCGGGGTGGACAGCGCGGTGTACCGCTCCGGCGCGCTGACCCTGCTGAACGGCGAGCCGCTGTACGAGTTCAGCACGCTCGGCCCCGAGCCGTGGTGGGCCTTGCTGCCGTTCACCTACCCGCCGACGGCCGCCCTGCTTTTCGTGCCGCTCGCCGCGATGCCGACCCAGCTCGCGTGGGGCTTCGTCGCCGCGGTCTCGGTGTTGCTGCTGTCACTGGTGATCCGGGTGACGATCGCGACACTCGGGGAGCGCCGCTGGGCCTCGCCTGCCAAGGCCACCGTGGTGTTCTCCATCGCGTTGCTGGCTCTGGAACCGGTGTGGCGCACCCTGTTCCTCGGCCAGATCAACGTGATCCTGATGGCCATCGTGGTGCTGGACGTGCTGGTTATCGGCTCGTCCGGGCCACGGCTGCGGCGCTGGGGTGGGGTGCTTGTCGGTGTCGCCGCGGCCGTGAAGCTGACGCCGCTGATCTTCGTCGCGCACCTGTGGTTCATCGGCCGGCGTGCCGACGCGGCGCGCGCCGGGCTGACGTTCGTCCTGCTGCAGGGCCTGCTTTTCGCGGTGGTACCAGGGGACAGCCGGGATTTCTGGGGGCACGCGGTGTCCGATCCGGGACGCACCGGGCCGATCCACTGGGCGGGCAACCAGTCGTTGAACGGGCTGGTGTCCCGGTTGTCCGGATTGGCGCCGTGGTCGTTGTACGCCGCGGTCGGTGTCGGGCTGGTGCTGGCGGTACCGGCGGTGTGGTTGATGCTGCGCTTCCATCGTCAGGGGTTGGCGCTTCCCGCGTTGCTGGTGACCGCGTTCTACGGGCTGCTTGTCTCCCCGGTGTCCTGGTCTCACCACTGGGTTTGGGTCGTGCCGCTGATCGTGCTGCTCGCAGCCAGGGTGCCGCGTGGCGTCTCGCTTCCGCAGTGGCGGCAGTGGGCCCCGCCGGCCGGGGTGATCTTGGTGTACGCCAGCGGGGTGCTGCTCTGGATGTCCAACGGGCACGACGTCGAGCTGTTCTGGTCGCCGCTGCAGTTCGTACCAGGTAGCGCGTATCTGATCGTTCCCGTTGTCATCGGTACGGTGCTGACCGTCTCCGGGTTACGCGGGAAGCGAGCGGCATGACGGGACTGCGGGCAGAGCCGAAGGCGGAATCGGCGGCCGGCGATCGGCGACTCCTGCTGGGCGTGGTCCTGGCTGTGACCGGTCTCGGCATCGGGATCGGGGTGGTCGCCGGGCTGGCCGGCTGGCAACTTGGCGCGGACAGCGCGGTGTATCGCGCCGGCGCGCTGAGCCTGCTGCACGATCGGCCGCTCTACGGCACGGGCCTGCTGGAGTTCCTGCCGAACTGGGCCACACTGCCGTTCATCTACCCGCCTTCGGCCGCCATGCTGTTCGCCCCGCTCGCCACGGTGCCGGTCGGCCTGGCGTGGGGGCTGTTCGTCGCCGCGTCCGTGCTCGGGGTGTTCGCCGTGGTCCGCGCGGTACTCGGCACGGTGCGCGCCGGTTCGGACTGGGGCGCGCCTGCGTGGGTGGCTTCCGGGACGGCGGCGGTCGGGCTGACCGTTCTGCTGCTGGCGCTCGAACCGGTGTGGAAGACGCTGTTTCTCGGCCAGATCAACCTGATCCTGATGACCCTGGTGGTGCTGGACGTGCTGGTCGTTGGCGCCGCGGGGAAGCGCTGGGGTGGCGTGCTTGTCGGGGTGGCCGCGGCCGTCAAGCTGACACCGTTGATCTTCATCGCGCACCTGCTGGTGCTTGGCAGGCGCGCGGATGCGGCGCGAGGCCTGTGCACCTTCGCGGGCTTGCAGGTGCTGACTTTCGCGCTGGTTCCCTGGCAGGCGGCGGGTTACTGGTCCGATGTCGGCACCGATCTGGAGCTGGTGAACACCGGGAACTGGATCTTCAACCAGTCGCTGAACGGCATGATGATCCGGCTCGCGGACGGCGCGGTGTGGTCGACGGACGTTGCGGTGGCGGTCGGCGCGCTGCTCGCGATGCCGGCGGTTTGGCTGGTGCGGCAGTACGCGATGCGCGGGGACGCCGCGGCGGCGTTGCTGGTGACGGCGTTCTACGGGCTGCTGCTCTCCCCGCTGTCCTGGTCGCACCACTGGGTATGGGTGGTTCCGTTCGTGGTGCTGCTGGTGGCGCGCGGGCGGTGGCTCGCTGCCGGCGCGGCGTTCCTCGGGTTCGCCAGCTGCGTTGTGATGATCGTGCCGAACGGCAGGGATACCGAGTTCAACTGGGGGCCGGTGGAGTTCGTGTTCGGCAATGCCTACGTGTTCTTCCCCGTGCTGCTCGGCGCGGTCCTGTGTGCTCGGGCACTTACCGGACCCTCGCGTGTCGGCGTGCCAAGCCACCCTGGGTAAGTTCAGCTCTTGTGGACTCTCGAACTGGCTTTCCCGTTGTCGGCATGGTCGGCGGTGGTCAGCTCGCCCGCATGACGCACCAGGCGGCGATCCCGCTCGGGCAGTCGTTGCGGGTTCTCGTACTTTCCGAGGACGATCCCGCCGCGCTGGTGAGCCCGGACGTGCGGATTGGCGCGCACACCGACCTGGATACGTTGCGCGCGTTCGGCTCCGATGTGGACGTGCTGACCTTCGATCACGAACACGTGCCCGGTGAGCATCTGCGGACGCTGGCCGCCGAGGGCGTGCGGATTCATCCGGGGCCGGATGCGTTGCGGCACGCGCAGGACAAGCTGGTGATGCGCAGGCGGCTCGCCGGACTCGGGCTGCCCGTTCCGCCGTTCGCTGCGGTGTCCGATGTGGACGATGTGGTGCGGTTCGCGGGGGAGCACGGCTGGCCGTGTGTGCTTAAGGCCGCCCGTGGCGGGTATGACGGGCGCGGCGTGTGGATGTTGGATGACGCAGCCGAGGCGCGTCGGGTGGTGGCCGAGGTGCTCGCCGCCGGTACCCCGCTGCTCGTGGAGCAGCGGGTGCCGATGCGCAGGGAGTTGGCCGTGTTGGTCGCCCGCTCGCCGTTCGGCCAAGGTTCCGTGTGGCCGGTAGTGGAAACCGTGCAGCGGGACGGCATCTGCGTCGAGGTGCTGGCGCCGGCGCCGGGGTTGACCGAGCGCGAGGCGGATGCCGCGCAGGACATCGCGCTGCGGATCGCCGGGGAACTCGGCGTGGTCGGGCTGCTGGCCGTGGAGCTGTTCGACACCGGGGACCGCACGGTGATCAACGAGCTCGCGATGCGCCCGCACAATTCCGGGCACTGGACCATCGAGGGGGCGCGGACCTCGCAGTTCGAGCAGCACCTGCGGGCCGTGCTTGACTACCCGCTGGGCTCAACGGAACAGGTCAGCCAGGCGGTGGTGATGGCGAACGTGCTCGGCGCGTCGAGTACCCCTGCGATGCGGCTGGACGAGCGGCTGCATCACCTGTTCGCGCGGTTCCCTGAGATTCACGTGCACATGTATGGCAAAACCGAGCGGCCGGGGCGCAAGATCGGCCATGTCACGATACTGGGCGCGGAGCACGCCACGCTTCGTGAGCGTGCCGGGCTGGCCGCGCACTGGCTGTCCACTGGCGAGTGGTCGGACGGCTACCAGGTGCACTGATTCCGCAATATGCATCCATAATGCGGCACGCGGGGAGAGAAGGGATGGCACAGGTGGCCGAGGCGGCACAGGTTGGCGTGATCATGGGCAGCGACTCGGACTGGCCGGTGATGCGCGCGGCGGCGCAGGCGTTGGACGAATTTGGTGTGCCGTACGAGGTGAGCGTAGTCTCCGCGCACCGCACCCCGCAGCGCATGATCGACTACGCGAGCTCGGCCGCGAGCCGCGGGCTGCGGGCGATCATCGCGGGTGCCGGCGGTGCGGCGCACTTGCCTGGCATGGTTGCCTCGGCCACGGTGCTGCCGGTGATCGGCGTCCCGGTGCCGCTGAAGTACCTGGACGGGCTGGACTCACTGCTGTCCATCGTGCAGATGCCGGCCGGGGTGCCGGTGGCCACCGTGTCCGTCGGCGGGGCCCGCAACGCCGGGTTGCTCGCGGTGCGGGTCCTTGCCGCGAGCGACGCGTCGCTCCGCGAGAAGATGGCAGAGTTTCAGGCGACGCTGGAGCAGACCGTGCTGGACAAGGACACCGCGCTGCGCGAGTCGCACTCCGCCGAGTCGCACTCCGCCGAGTGAGGCTCAGAACACGAGGACATCCAAGTAAACGCCTCCTAACATTAGCGGCGAACCGGTGATGGGAGGCGGGCGAAGATGACCGCGGGTTACTACCAGCTTGGCGAGGAGCATGAAGCGCTGCGCGAAGCGATGCGCTCCTTGGCAGAAAAGGAGATCGCGCCGTTCGCGGCAGAGGTCGACGAGCAGGAGCGCTACCCGTCCGAGGCCCGCGAGGCGCTGACCCGCGCCGGATTCCACGCGGTGCATCTGCCCGAGGCGTACGAGGGCGAGGGGGCGGATGCGATCGCGGCGTGCATCGTGATCGAGGAGATCGCCAGGGTCGACGCGTCGGCGTCGTTGATCCCGGCGGTGAACAAGCTCGATACCACGCCGATCCTGCTGTCCGGTTCGGAGCAGCTGAAGAAGCAGGTGTTGCCGCAGGTCGCGGCCGGAGCGGGATGCTCGTACGCGCTGTCCGAGCGGGAGGCCGGTTCGGATGCCGCGTCGATGCGCACCAGGGCGCGGCTGGACGGCGACCGGTGGGTGCTGAACGGCATCAAGGCGTGGATCACCAACGCTGGCGAGTCCACTTGGTACACCGTGATGGCGGTGACGGATCCGAACGCGGAAAAGAAGTCGAACGGGATATCCGCGTTCGTTGTGCATGCGGACGATCCAGGGTTCTCGGTCGGTCCCAAGGAACGCAAGCTCGGCATCAAGGGGTCGCCGACCAGGGAGATCTACTTCGAGGATTGCGCGATTCCGGCCGATCGGATCATCGGCGAGCCGGGGTCCGGGCTGAAGACCGCACTGTCCACGTTGGACCACACGCGCCCGACGATCGGTGCGCAGGCGGTCGGTATCGCGCAGGGCGCGCTGGACGCGTCGATCGACTACGTGCGGGAGCGCCGGCAGTTCGGCACCGCGGTGGGTGAGTTCCAGGGCGTGCAGTTCATGCTCGCGGACATGGCCACTGGCGTGGAGGCCGCGCGGCACTTGGTTTATGCGGCAGCGGCGAAGTCCGAACGCGGCGAAGCGGACGCGGGACTTTCCGCCGCGGCCGCGAAATGCTACGCCTCCGACGTGGCGATGAAGGTGACGACGGACGCAGTCCAGTTGTTCGGCGGCGCCGGCTATACCCGCGACTTCCCGGTGGAGCGGATGATGCGGGATGCCAAGATCACCCAGATCTACGAGGGCACCAACCAGATCCAGCGAATGGTGATCGCCCGCCGGCTCCTTTCCGGGGGCCGTTAGCGGCCGGGAGGGCGTGCGGAATAGCTACTGTCCTACGACGGGCGGAATTTCTTTTCTTGGGACTTCGCGGGGTGTGGGGTGCGCGGGTTTTATGGTGTCGCTTGTCCGGGTTTCGGGGTGAGGCTGCTGTGCGGTGGTGTGGGGTGCGCGGATTTTATGGTGTCGCTTCTCGGGATTCCAGGACGCCTTTCGGCGTCGCTGTCGCGACGGACCGCCTCCGGGCGGTTCGTCCTGGATTCCCGAGCCTCTGCGACACCAGGGGCAGTCC
>WHSZ01000105.1 GCA_009379845.1 Pseudonocardiaceae bacterium
CCTGGTGGCGCGGGATCGGGGATGCTGCTTCCCCGGCTGCGACCGCCCGCCGCATCTCACCCAGGTTCACCACCTGACCGAGTGGGAACACATGGGCGAAACCTCACTGGCGAATACGTGCCTGTTGTGCGGATTTCACCATCGACTGCTGCACAACAGTCCGTGGCAAGTTCGGATGGCCGCCGACGGGAGACCCGAATTCCTGCCACCAGCGGTCATCGACCCGGAACGAAGACCCAGACGCAACCCCATCAACACCCCCGCCGCATAACGCCAGTGGTACGGCCAGTCCGCAGCGTGGTGTAGCTGGCCGGTCCCCCTAGATCAGTGATTCCTTATCGCGATCTTTAGTAGTCGTACGCGATGAGGGGCCGTTTGACCTCGGCGTTGATTGTCCAGTTGTGCCAGATCGCGGTGGCCAGGTTGCCGAAGCGGCGTTTCTTTCGTCCTTGCGGTCCGGGCGCGCCAGCAACACACCGGTGATGTCGGCGGCGAAGCGCTCCATCTCCTTGCCAGCCAAGCCCTTGTCGGCCAGCACGACCATCCCTTCCCGCAGCGCGCCGGTGTCGCGGGTGTGACCGAGCAGTTCTTCGGCAACCTCCCGTTCGCCGAGCTTGGGATCGGCCAGGCACCACGCCACCGGCATGCCCTCGGCGGTGGTGATCAGATACAGCTTCAGGCCCCAGTACCAGCGCGAATGCGCGGCGCAATAGCCATAACTGGCCCACTCGGTCAACTCCGAGCGCTGGACCGTCTCCCGGGAAGCACCACACGGCACCGGGGTCGCGTCCACAAGCCGCAGCTGATCGCCCCACGATGGGCATAACGTCGCCAGGTACAGGGTGGCCTGGCAGATCAGCGGCGCGGCGGCCTTTACCCGCTTGTGGTAGCCGGGCTGCTTGGGCAGGTAGGGAAACAGATGCCCCAGCCGCGCATAGCACATCCGCAGCCAGTGGTGTTCCGAACGGGCGCCCAGCAGCACCTGCGCCACCGCCAGACACACAACTCAGCCTCGGCGAGCTTCTTCGGACGACCCGGGCGGCGCTGCTGGGGAGGGATCACATAGTCGTGGATCAGCACGTACAGTGCGGCCAGGAGGGTATCCAGGTCTGTTGTCACGAACGATCATGGATGCCCTCCTCCTCTCACCTGATCAACCCGCCAGGCCGAGCCAGGGCAATTAGGAATCATTGATCTAGGGTGCGCCGGCCGCACCATCGATTGCCCTGCACGGCACGGCGCGGGGAGGATCCGAGTGTGCGGCCAGCCGAGTTCGTCCGTGACCTGAAACCTCATGACATTCCGGAAGCCGCGGTGCACCACGCCCGGCGTTGCCTGCTCGATCTCGCCGGCGTGGCGATCGCCGGCTCGGAAACGCTGATGTCCCAACTGGTCCGCGAGCACGCGGTGCAGAACTTCGCCGCGCCGGACGGTGGGGTCCGGTTGCTCGCGGACGGCCGCCGCGCCAGCCCGGTCGGTGCCGCGCTCGCCGGCGCGGCCACCATCGACAGCCTGGACGCGCACGACGGGCACGACCTCACCAAGGGCCATGCGGGCGCGGCGGTGCTGCCCGCGTTGCTCGCCTTCGCGGACACCGAAGGCGAGCTCACCGGTGCGGAGTTCATCACCCGCCTCGTTATCGGTTACGAGATTGGCATCCGCGCGGGAATCGCGCTGCACGCCACGGCACCCGACTACCACACCTCCGGAGCGTGGAACGCCCTCGGCTGCGCGGCGATCGGCGCGCGATCGTCCGATTTGGACACTGACGGAATCACACATGCGTTGGGAATAGCGGAATATCACGGCCCGCGTAGCCAGATGATGCGCTGCATCGAGCACCCGACGATGGTCAAGGACGGTTCCGCGTGGGGTGCCACCGCGGGAGTCAGCGCGGTGCTACTCGCGGCCCGCGGCTTCACCGGCGCGCCAGCGGCGACCACGATGACCGGTGATCCGTGGGACGATCTTGGCTCAAACTGGCGGATCGGGGAGCAGTACCTCAAGCCGTACCCGGTGTGCCGCTGGGCGCATCCCGCGGTGCGCGCGGCGATCGACGCCGTGCGGCGACACGAACTTCGCGCCGAGGACGTCGACAGCATCGAGGTGATCACCTTCGATCCCGCCACGCGGCTGACCGTGCGGGCACCGGGCAGCACCGAGCAGGCGCAGTACAGCCTGCCGTTCAGCGTCGCGCTGGCTGTGGTGCACGGCCGCCTCGACCCCGCGGAGCTGACCAGCGACGATCCGCGCGTCCGCCGGCTGGCCGAGCATCTGGTGGTGCGCGAGAACCCGGACTTCACCCGCCGGTTCCCGGCCGAGCGCCTGGCCTCCGTCCGGCTCACCCTCGCCGCCGGCCGTACCGTCGAATCGCCGGTTCGCGCGGCACGCGGCGGCCCGGACGATCCGCTCAGCGACGCCGAACTCCGGGACAAGGCGCTGCGCTACGCCGCACCGGTGCTCGGCGCCGGGCGTGCGCGGCACATCCACGAGCTGGTACACGACCTGCCCGCGGCACCGGACGCCCGCCCACTGCTAAACGCCCTGCTCAGCGCTCGTGAGTCTTTTTAGGTGCTATAACCCTGAAACGGTGTTGAATGGCTTGACCCTGCGAGCAGGTCTCGCTGACTCACGAGCCTGGTAGCACGGCTGCGGCGAGCCGGTCGGCGCGGTCGCCGCCCTCGCCGTCCAGCAGCGCCAGGATTTCCCTCAGTAACGGGAAATCCCCGGCGGTGACCTGCTTGATCAGTTCGCCGGCGAGCCCGGCCGCGGGAACCCCTTCCACCGTCTGCCCGGCGTCCCGCATGGCCCGCAGTGCCTCCGGTGCCGGCTCGCCGCGCCCGAGACGGGTGCCGTACACCCGGTTTCGCCCGGAGAGCGCGGTGACTTCCAGATCGCCGACCCCGGCCAGCCCCGCGACGGTGTCGGCGCGGCCGCCGAGCGCCTCGGCCAGCCGGATCATCTCGGTGACGGCCTGCGCGAACGTCGCGGCCTGCAGGTCGTGAAACGGCTCGCCGCCGCGCTCGCCGAGCCCGTGGCAGATGCCGATCGCGATCGCGTACACGTTCTTCATCGCGGCGGCCACCTCAACCCCGATCGGGTCGTCGCTGAGCGCGGCCGCGTAGCCGGCGGTGCCGAGCAAATCGCGGGACCGTTTCGCGATCGAGACGTCGCTCGCCGCGTGCACCGAGGCGGTCGGCCTGCGCGCGGCCACCTCGTTCGCCTTGCACGGCCCACCGATCGCCACCACCGGCGGCCGCACGTCGGCGAGCACCCGGTTCACCGCATCCGGCAGCAGCACGATCCCGCCGGGTTCGCGCACGAACCCTTTGGTGGTGATGCCGAGCAGCTGCCCGCCCCCGGGAGCGGATGGGCGCAGGTGCGGCGCGGCGCGGCTGAGCACCTCCACGATTCCCTCGGAGCTGACCGCCAGCACGACATAGTCCGCGTCCCGCAACGCATCGGCCAGTTCGGTGCTGCGGAAGGTGCGTACCCGCTGATCGACGGGTACCCCGGTCCGCGGATGCGGGCGGCCGGCGCGCACCGCGTCCAGCAGCTCGTCGTCCAACCAGGTGCCCCACAACCGGACGTCGTGCCCGTTGTCGGCGGCGGGGGTGGACAGTGCGCTGCCCATCGCGCCGGCGCCAAGAATGGTGACGACTTCTGGCATGGTGCTCCTTCCGGACTCAGCTGGGCGGGGTGGCTTCGCCGCGCTGCCTGCTGGCTTCGGTCGCGGCCAGCAGCGGTGGGAACAGGTCCCGGACCGCGGGATAGATCCGCCGGTAGACCTCGTACAGCTCGGCGTACCGCACCCCGGTCGCCGGGTCGGGGTCCACTGTGGACTTCGTGTGCGCCATGTGTTGCGCGGCGGCGGCAACCTCGGTCGTGCCGTGCATCCCGATCGCGGCCGCGGCGAGGATGGCCGCGCCGAGCGCGGTGGTCTCGGTTTCCGCGCACACCGTGACCGGTCGCCCGGTGATGTCCGCGACGATCTGGGTCCACAGCCGGCTGCGCGAGCCGCCGCCCATCGCGAGGTAGCGCTCGATCGGGGTGCCGGTGTCGGCCGCGATGCCGTCCGTGTTCAGCCGCAGCTCGAACGCGATGCCTTCCAGCAATGCCCGGTACATGTGCTGCTTGCCGTGATATCCGGACCAGCCGATGATCGTCCCGCGCGCGTTCGGATCCCAGTACGGCGTCTGCGCCGCGTTCCAGTACGGCAACGCCATCAACCCGTCGGCGCCCGGTTCGACCTTGCTGGCCGCGGCCTCCATGGCTTCCTCGGCGGACAGCCCGATATCGGGGTTGTCGCCCGGGCCGAACCTGTCCATGAACCAGCTGACCAGGTAACTGCCCGAGGACAGCAGGGTTTCCAGGATGTAGGTACCAGGTACGGCGCCGCCGAGCGTGCGAAACGCGTGGGACCAGCGGTACTCGCTCGACCAGGTGCCGCACGCCAGCGCGGTCCCCATGTTCGCGTACATCAGCCCGGGTGCAGTGACGCCCGCACCGAGGCCGGCGCATTGCCCGTCGCCGGCGCCGGCAACCACCGGGATGCCGTGTGGCAGCCCGATTTCGTCCGCCACGTCACCGCGCAGCTCGCCGAGTACCGAGCCGGGTGGCACCAGTTCGGGGAGCTGCCGTTCGGTGAGGCCGACCGCCTCGAGCAGCCGTGCTGACCAGGTGAAGGTGGCCAGATCCAGCAGACCAAGCGGGTCGGCGGAGGAGTAGCTGGTCCGCCAGTTACCGGTGAGCTTGCGGCTGAGGTAACCGGCCACGTCCACCACGTGCGCGCTGCCGGGCAGCACGTCCGGCTCGTTTTCCTTCAGCCACAACAGTTTGTAGAACGCGGGTGTGACGTCCGGTGGCTTTCCGGATATCTCGTGCACCTCGGGTGTTCCGGCTTCGGCGATCTGCTTGCCGGCGCGGCCGTCCAGCCACAGGATGCCGGGGCGTAGCGGGGTCTCCCGCGCGTCGAGGCAGACGAAGCTTTCCCGCTGGTGCGTGATGCCGATGGCCGCGATCCGGTTCGCGTCCACCTGGGCGGCCGCGTCGCGCAGCGCGTCCCGGGTGGATTCCCACCAGTGCGCCGCGTTCTGCTCGTGCCAGCCGGGATACGGTCGCCGCAGCGGGAAGGTGTGCCTGCCCTCGGCGACCGCGTGGCCGGTTTCGGTGAACACCACGGCTTTCGTGGCGGTGGTCGAGCTGTCGATGCCGATGACGTACCGCGCGTCGTCGCGCATGGCGCCTCCCGGGGACGGCAACAGTGTGGTCACACTGCTGCCGCTGGAACCAACATGTCAAGTGTGTGTTCAAACGTTTTCGGTGTTAGTTTTGTGGGGTGAGTGACGCCGAGGGGTTGCGGCCGTCCGAGCGGCAGCAGCGCATCGTCGCCGAGGTGGTCGCGCGCGGCTCGGTCCGGAACGAGGAGCTCGCGGACCGCTTCGGGGTGAGCGTGATGACCGTGCACCGCGACCTCAACGCGCTGGATCTGCAGGGGTTGCTGCGCAGGACGCGGGGCGGGGCCACCGTGCAGCCCTCCGCGCTGTTCGAAAGCAGCGTGGCTTTCCGCCTGGCCGCGAATGTGGAGGAAAAGCGGGCGCTCGCACGCGCCGCGCTCGAGCACGTCGAGCCCGGGCAGGCACTGGTGCTGGACGACAGCACGACCGGGATTCATTTCGCCCGGCTGTTGCGGGACGTCGGGCCGGCCAGCGTGATCACGAATTTTCTCGGCGTGTTCCAAGAATTGACCGGTACGCCCGGTATCCGGCTGATCCTGCTCGGCGGGACGTATTTCGAGTGGGCCGAGGCGTTCATGGGCGGCATGACCGTGGACGCGATCCGGAGCCTGTCCGCGGACCTGGCGATCCTGTCCACCTCGGCGATCACCGGCGGGCGCTGCTATCACCAGTCGCAGGACACCGTGCTTTTCAAGCGGGCCATGATGGACGTCGCCGCGCGGCGCATCCTGTGCGTGGATCACACCAAGTTCGAACGGCGCGCGCTGCACGAATTGGCGCCGCTGCGCGATTTCGATCTGGTGATCGTGGACGATCGAACGCCGGAGCCGGTGCTACATGAATTGCGTGAGCGGGATATCCCGATTGAGATCGCGAGTATCTAGTCAGGACGGGCCGTGCCGCACGAAATACGTGTAGCTTTCCCATTCCTCGCCGGCGAGCGAATCTTCCACGACGTCGACAATGTGGCAGCCGCAGTGGTTGAATAGCGCCCGGACCAGCGAGACCTCCAGGCCGTGCATTTCGATCCCGGCGTCATCGAATTCGGGGGACACTTCCGGTAAGTCCGGTTCCGGTGCCGGCGCCAGGTCCGGTTCGACGTGCGCGGTGTGCTCGCCATCCGAAACGTGCTCGGCGTGCTCGACGCGAACCGGCAGCCGCGCCGGCCGGCTGCCCAGGTCCGCGAACCAGGACACGGTTTCCTGCACGAGGTCGAGTTCCAGCTGGTAGTCGCCTGCCCGGCCGGGAGCGGTGATCGGCAGGGTCAGCTCGGCGTCCTGGCCGGGGCGGAAGGTGTGCGGCAGGTCCGACCTGCCGTCGTCCTGGATCAGTACCCGGTCGCCGGCCAGCCAGTGGTTGCCCAACCGGATCCGGTGTTCCGCGCGCCAGGTGTGCGCGCCGCGATTTGTGATCCGGACGCGTATCTCGGCGTGCTGGCCGCGTCCGAGCCGCTCGGGCACGGCGAGCGGCTCGAGTTGGACGTGGCCCGCCTCGGTGGGCAGCGGTGCCGGGTGGCGGCGCCGGCTGGGGATCTGCACCATGATCATCCCGCCAGGGCGCACCACCCGACGTAGTTCGAGCAGGTTCGCGAGCTGGGTTTCCGGCGTGGAATGCTGGAGCACCAGCAGGCTGACCGCGCTGTCGAAACCGGCGTCCGGGAACGGCAGGACGCGACCGTCGTAGTGCATGAACGTGACGCGCTCGGGGTGCTGGTTGAGTTCGGTGGCTTGTTCGATCATCGAGCCGGCGATGTCCACACCGATGACCTCGCGGGTGTGCTCGGCCAGCGCGTTAGTGAGCCGTCCAACGCCGCAGCCGAAATCCAGCACGCGATCGCCGAGGAACAGCTCGCGCTCAGCCAGCATCGCGATGTATTCGGCGACATCCTGGCGCCCGAGGGCGAAGAACTCGTCGTGCTCCCAGCGCCCGCCGCGCCGGTCAGGGTGGGTCAGCACCGCCCAAAATGGGTCGGATCGCCCTAGTTCTTCCCACGTCGACCGCACGCGCCGCACACTCACGCCCGTATCCCTACCACCCGGCCGGTCTCGAACCGCAATATGCATCCATATTGCGGTGCCCCCAGAGACGAGCGGACGACGGGATTCGAACCCGCGACCCTCACCTTGGCAAGGTGATGCGCTACCAGCTGCGCTACGTCCGCACCGGGCTACGGCCACCCGTCCGGAGGGCCGCAACAGCCAAGAAGTCTATACCTAAGGGGTGACGGGGCTGTACAGGGCTCCGTAGGGTGTAACACGATCACCGCTGGCCACGCAGATCAGTTTGCCGTGGAATTCGGGAGGTGCCTGGGTGGACGACCCTGGGTGGGCGAGCGAGCGCCGCGGTCGCCACGCCGGACGCAGGATGCTCAGCAGGGCTCGTCGGGCCCCGACGGACGACGCCGAGCTGCTGCGACGGATTCGCGCCGGCCAGGACACCGCGTTCGGGGAGTTGTTCGCCCAGCACGCGGATGCGGTGCGGCGTTTCGCGAGGGGGCTGACCTCGGATCGTGCGGAGGCCGAGGACCTGACCGCGGAGACGTTCTTCCGGGTGCTGCAAGCGTTGCGGCGTGGCGCGGGCCCTTCGGAGCACATCCGGGGGTACCTGCTGACCGTCGCGCGGCGGGTGGCCTCGGAGTGGTGGGTGCAGCGCCGGGACGTGCCGGTTTCCGACGACGAGCTGACCCGCAGGGCCGGGATCGGTGGTGACACGCACGGCAGGACCACCGAGCACAACTTGATCACCAGGGCGTTCACCAGCTTGCCGGAGCGCTGGCGCAGCGTGTTGTGGCAGGTCGAGGTGGAGGGCGAGCGCCCAGCGGTGGTGGCGCCGAAGTTCGGGCTTTCCCCGAACGCCACGGCCGCGCTGGCTCGCCGGGCGCGGCGCGGGTTGCGCGCGGCGTACCTGCAGGCGCATCTGACGGTGCACCGCAGCCCGCACGACTGCCGCTCGACGGTTGAGAAGCTCGGCGCGTACACCGCGGGCACGCTGCGCGGCGCGGAGGAAAGCCGGGTGGACGCCCACCTGGCCGGCTGCGCGGACTGCCGGGCGACCCACGACGAGCTACGCGACGTGTGCTTCTCGCTGCGCGCGCATGCCGGGTCGTTGCTGGTGCCCGCCTCGATCGGGATGTTCGCGATGCATCAGGCAGGCGGTTCGGCCGGTATGACGACCGCGTTGAAGGGCGCGCTGATCGGGACCAGGGTGAAGGTGGGCGTCGCGGTGGCCTCCAGCGCGGCGGCAGGCGCGTTCGGGGTGGCCGTGGGGCCGATCACGGGCGATTCCGATTCGTCGCAGGCGTTGCGCCTGCCGAGCGGCCCCAGCCAGGAGCTGCGCATCGAGACGCCCCCGGTGCGCAGCGACGGGTCGACGCCGGTCCAGCAGCCCGACCAGCCGAGCACCCGGGCGGACCAGCCGGACGCCTCGCCCGTCGAGTCGGTCGAGCCGACGATGCCGGGCCCGACCGAGCCGCCCACCGTGCTGCCGTCCGCGCTGCCGAAGGCCAATGCGGGCGGCGGGCTGCCGGAGCGGCACGCGACCGCGCCGCGGGACGACCTGCCGAAGCCTCCCGGTGGTGACCGGCCCGGTCAGCTGCCGACCGGCGAGCCGACGAGCACCACCACGAGCAGCCGGACGTCGATGCCGACGGTCACCGAGCCAACGGATTCGGAGCGGCCGACACCGACCAGCTCGGAACCGACAACGCGGCCGCCGAGCCCGGCGCCGACCGAACCGGAGCCGACAGAGCCAGAGCCGCCGGAGCCAACCGAACCGCAGCCGACGGAGACCCAGCCACCGAACCCGGAACCCACCGTGATCGAGCCGACCGAGTCGAGGCCGACGTGCGTTCCGCCGCCGTGGCGTCCCGGCCCACTGTGGAGCGGCTGGCACCGGCCGCCGACCTGCATGCCGCGCTAGCCCCCGTAGAGTCTGGGGCTCGCGACGACGGCTCCAGTCGGGGTACCGTAATTGGTGTACGCGCAGTGGCCGGCCGGACATCGCGGGTAGCTGTCCGTAGTGAGCATGGTTGTTACGGGAGGCGTTGATGAACCGGGCCGTGACCGGCGCTGATGGCCGGGAATGGCTGGTGCGCGGTCAGATGGAGTGGACCGAACCGGTGACCGCGGACGACTTCGAACACGATGTCGCCGCGAGCTACACGCCCGGGATCTTCATGCTCATCGTGGTGCTCGTGCTGGCGGGTGTGCTGGTGTTGTGGACACCGGGCGATGTGCAGGTGCCAGCGTGGGTGCTGTGGTCGATACTGCTTGTCATCCTGTTCTTTCCGCTGCGCTGGGCGTGGCGCAGGCCGTGGACGGTGGTCGCGGAGACCGACGGCGACGAGGGTGAGCTGCCGGCCGAGAAGTGGGTGGGCACCGTTCGTGGCATGCTCACGGTGCGTGGCGAGGTGAACCGGATCGCGAGAAGTATCGAGCGGCATTCGCTGCCCGATTTCGAGGGGCCGTTGCAACCGGTGGATTGACCTCGCCGGTCGGGGCACACTGGATGGGTGCCTGAACTTCCTGAGGTCGAAGCGCTGGCTCATCACCTGCGCGAGCACGCGGTCGGTCGGACGGTCGCGCGGATCGACGTGGCCTCGCTCAGTGTGCTCAAGACCTACGATCCACAGTGGACCGTGTTGCACGAGCGCGAGGTGACCGCGATCGCGCGGCACGGCAAGCATCTGGACATGGATTGCGACGGGCTGCACTTCATCGTGCACCTGGCGCGGGCCGGCTGGCTGCGCTGGGCGGACACCCTGGGCGCCGCGCCGCCCAAGCAGGGGCGCGGGCCGCTCGCGTTGCGGGTGCACCTGGGACCACCTGGCGAGGGGCCGGGGTTCGACCTGACCGAGGCCGGCACCAAGAAGGGGCTTGCGGTGTGGATCGTCGCCTCGCCGGACGAGGTGTCCAGCATCGCGCGGCTCGGCCCGGACGCCCTTTCCGTGGATCGGGACGCGCTGGCTGGCCTGCTGGCCGGGCGCAGCGAGCGGCTGAAGACGGTGCTCACCGACCAGTCCATCCTGGCCGGGGTGGGTAACGCGTACTCCGACGAGGTGCTGCACGCCGCGCGGCTGTCCCCGTTCGCGGTGGCCGGCAAGCTGTCCGACGACGCGGTTGACCGGTTGTCCGCCTCGTTGCGGGAGGTGCTCAACGACGCGGTGCAGCGTTCGGTCGGTCAGGACGCGGCCCGGTTGAAGGGGGAGAAGCGCTCGGGCCTGCGGGTGCACGCGCGAACCGGCCTGCCGTGCCCGGTGTGCGGCGACACCGTGCGGGAGGTGTCCTTCGCGGACAAGGCGTTGCAGTACTGCGCGACCTGCCAGACCGGCGGCAAACCGCTCGCCGACCGCCGGCTTTCCCGCCTGATCAAGTAGCCAGCCCGCCGCCAATATGCATCCATATTGCGGTTTGGCTTGGCTACGAGGTGATCAGCAGGATGTCCAGGGTGCGCGGTCCGTGCACGCCTTCAACCCGGTCCAGCTCGATATCGCTGGTCGCGGACGGGCCCGAGATGAACGTCAACGGCCGCACCGGGTCGAGCTCGGCCACCGCCTCCGGCACGGTGCCGACGATCTGCGACGCGCGCAGCACGCACAGGTGGTAGTCGGGGACCAGGGTGATGACCCGCCGTCCCTGCCGCGCGCCCGCGTCCAGCACGATGGTGCCGGTCTCCGCGATCGCCAGCGCACACCCGGTGAGCGCGCCGTCGCAGGAATCCAGCGTTGCCACGTCGAGCATGCCGGCATCGCGCACCCAGTCGACGCCCGCGGCGAGCCAGGATTCCGGTACGTCGTCGGGCGCCACCATCCGCCGCATCCCCCGAGCATCCACAGTGGACGCTATCGTCTCAGGGGCGGATTCGACGAGGTGCACGGATGCCTTGTACTCGCACGCCCGCGCGACGAACAGCGACTCGACGTCGTCGAATCCCCTTGAGCGCTGGTAGTCGCGCGGCACCGGGGTCGCGGCCGGCCGCGGTGCGCCCATCGCTGATGATCCCAGCGCTGATGAGATACGACCGAGGATCTCGCTGCGCGCGTCAGCCACGGTTCTTCCTCCACCACGCGCGGAACGATTCGGCCTGCGGCACCGGCGCATCCCGCGCGTCCGTCCACTTCGAACCCGGCCACGGCAGATGCGAGAGCCGGCCGTCCCTGGTGAGGAACCGTGCGAGCGAGCCGGCCTTCTGCGCCGCCTCGTACCGGCGATGCGAGCCGAACACCCAGGACGCCGCGGCCATCGCGGACGACTCGGCTGACCTGCCCTTCGCGGCCACCGCCTGGGAACGCAAGTGCACGAGCACTTCAGGGATATCGATCCGCACCGGGCACACCTCGAAGCAGGCGCCGCACAGCGAGGAGGCGTACGGCAACGACGCGGCGTGCGGGTCGTGCATGTCCCCGCCGAGCTGCGGGGCGAGGATCGCCCCGATCGGCCCTGGATACACCGATCCGTAGGCCTGCCCGCCGGTGCGCTCGTACACCGGGCACACGTTCAGGCACGCGGAGCACCGGATACAGCGCAACGCCTGCCGGCCAACCGTGTCGGCCAGCGTCGAGGTGCGCCCGTTGTCCAGCAACACCAGGTGGAATTCCCGCGGCCCGTCGCCCGGTGTCACGCCGGTCCATACCGAGGTGTAGGGGTTCATCCGCTCCGCGGTGGACGAGCGCGGCAGCAACTGCAGAAACACCTCGAGGTCCTGCCAGGTCGGTAGCAGCTTCTCGATACCCATCACGGTGATCAGGGTTTCCGGCAGCGTCAGGCACATCCGGCCGTTGCCCTCGGACTCCACGACCACGATGGAACCGGTCTCGGAGACCGCGAAGTTCGCTCCGGACACCGCGACCCGCGCGGAAAGGAACTTCCGACGCAGGTACTCCCGCGCCGCGGAGGCAAGCGCACGTGGATCGTCGGAAAGCGAATCGTCCACATCCGGCATCTCGCGGCGGAAGATCTCCCGGATTTCGGCGCGGTTACGATGAATTGCCGGAACCAGGATGTGCGACGGTCGATCATGTCCCAATTGGACGATCAGCTCGGCGAGGTCGGTCTCGATCGCGGAAACCCCACCAGCCGCGAGCGCCTCGTTCAGCTCGATCTCCGCGGTGGCCATGGATTTCACCTTGACAACCTCGGACGCTCCGGCGGCGCGGGAGAGCCGCAGCACGGTCGAACACGCCTCGGCGGCGTCTCGCGCCCAGTGCACCACGCCACCGCGCGCGGTCACGGCCTCCTCCAGCTGAACGAGATAGGTGTCCAGATTGGACAGCACGTCGTCCTTGATCGCTTCGCCCGCGCGGCGCAGCTGCTCCCAATCGTCCAGCTCGGACACCGCGTCGGCCCGCTTGGCGCGGATCGTGCCGGTCGCGTGCCGCAGGTTGCCGCGTAGCTGGGTGTCCCGCAATGTTTCCCGCGCGGCGCGGGGGAACGTCGGCGATCCCAGCCAGGTCACCGGGTTGCGGGAGCCCATGGCGCCTCCTCGGTGCTTGCCAGGATGTCCGCGAGATGCAGCGGACGCACCCCGCTACGCATCCGGGACAGCCCGCCGCCAATGTGCATCAGGCAGGAATTGTCCCCCGCGGACACCACTTCGGCTCCGGTGGACAGCACGTGATGCATCTTGTCGGATAGCATCGCGGTCGACGTCTCGGCGTTCTTCATCGCGAACGTGCCGCCGAACCCGCAGCAGGTTTCGGCCTCTGGCAACGGAACCAGATCCAAGCCGCGCACCGCGCTCAGCAGCCGCACCGGCCGCGAGCCGACACCGAGCATGCGAAGCGAATGGCAGGTCGGGTGGTAGGTGACCCGGTGCGGGAAGTACGCCCCGACGTCCACCACGCCGAGCACGTCAACGAGGAACTCGGACAGCTCGTAGGTGCGTTCCGGGATCTCCGAGTCGCCGACGAGTCCGGGGTAGACCTCGCGCACCATCCCGGCACACGAGCCGGACGGCGCGATCGCCGCGTCGTAGCCGGTGAACGCGGCGACGTGTCGCCTGGCCAGCGTCGCCGCGTGCTCGCGATATCCGGTGTTGTAGTGCATCTGGCCACAGCAGGTCTGCTCGTGCGGGAAATCCACCGTGCAACCGAGACGCTCGAGCAGCCGAACGGTCGCGCGCAGTGTGTCCGGGTACAGCGTGTCCGCGAGGCACGTCGCGAACAACGCCACTCTCCGTCCGCTCCCCGGCAACGCCGCGTCCGGCGCACCACTCGAATGGCTCATCGAAGCGACATTCTCCTCCCGTCACGTGGGTGTGCCCAACCGATCAGCCCAATCGATCAAACCAACCGATCAGCGCCGTCGAACAG
Source organism: Pseudonocardiaceae bacterium (assembly GCA_009379845.1). Lineage (GTDB taxonomy): Bacteria > Actinomycetota > Actinomycetes > Mycobacteriales > Pseudonocardiaceae > Tamaricihabitans. The sequence continues at coordinate 13,546 of WHSZ01000105.1, forward strand.
GGGACCGGATCAGTATCCTGCCGGTACACCTTGCGAGTCGATGAAGCAGGACGGAGCATGGAGTGGTGACGGAGCGTGTCCTCCTCGGCGGAATCATCGTGATCTTGCTGATCACGGTGTTGCTGCTGGTCTGGGCATGGCAGCGGGCCCGCCGCTCGGTGCACCACGTGGACGAAGCGGTGATGGAAGCGCTGCAGCGGATGTCCATGGCCATGCCTGATCTGCGGCACGGGCTGACCCAGCAGGGCGCGGACCGGGCAAGCCAGCACCTGCTCGAGATGTTGAAGTGCGTCGCGGTCGGCATCACGGACGCGAACGGCACGCTGCTGTCCTGGGACGGCGAGGCGAACGAGCACTATATGGACCTCGCCGAGGCGATCAGCGAGGCGATCGAGGGCGACCGCAGGGAAGTGGTGCAGCACGAGGATCTGCCGTGCCATCACAGGGGAACCTGCCCGATGCGCACGGCCGTGATCACCCCGTTGATCGTGGACGGGGTCACCGAGGGCGTGCTGGTGGTGGTCGGCGGGGTGAGCAGCCGCCGCAAGATCAGCAGGATGGTCGACGGCGCGGCGCGATTCGTGTGTATCCAGCTGGAACTGGCCAGGTTGGACCGTTCAAAGCAGCAGCTGGCGCAGGCGGAGATCAAGGCGCTGCGCGCGCAGATCTCGCCGCACTTCGTGTACAACGCGTTGAACACGATCTCCTCGCTGATCCGGACCGACCCGGAGCGGGCTCGCGATCTGTTGCAGGAGTTCGCGGATTTCACCCGGTACTCGTTCCGTACTTCAGGCATGTTCACCACGTTGTCCGAGGAACTGCGCAACATCGACCGGTACCTGACCATCGAGAGTGCCCGCTTCGAGGGCCGGCTCGGGGTTCGGCTGAAGATCGCCCCAGAGGTGCTGAACGTGGTGGTGCCGTTCCTCGTGGTGCAGCCGCTGGTGGAAAACGCGGTGCGGCACGGGCTGGCTGACAAGCCGGGCGGTGGCACGGTCACCGTGATCGCGCAGGACAACGGCAGCGAGGCGTTGCTCAGCGTCGAGGACGACGGGATCGGCATGGATCCGGACCGGCTGTTCGCGGACCTGCGGGATTCGCACAAGACCGGCGCGCACGTCGGGCTCGGTAACATCAACCAGCGGATGCGTTCGGTGTTCGGCGACGAGTACGCGCTGATGGTGGAAACCGCGCCGGACGCGGGCATGAAGGTCACGCTGCGGGTGCCGAAGTTCGCGCCGGGGGTGCGGCCGGATCTGCCGGACTTCGGCGACGAGGAGGAAGAGCCGGACGCGAAGCCCGGCGCGCCTGCCACGCCCGCCGCCGGGCCGCGGACCGCGACCGGCCCGCCGCCCGCGAGCCGAACGCCC
>WHSZ01000009.1 GCA_009379845.1 Pseudonocardiaceae bacterium
GAACGGCGTCTGCGGGTGCGTTCATGTGTTTGATTCTATCCACCCGACCGACACTTTTCGAACACCTCATCGAGAACCCGACATTCGGGTGAACGAAGTTCAGCTCAACAAACCCGCCGCCCCCGCTACCGCCGGCTCCCAGGACCAGGACGCAGCGACCACCGGCTGGGGTGTCTCGTCCGACGGTGATCACGTGGCGGGATCGGGTTCGCCGCGGATGGGATCGCCGGCCTGGATGACCAGCCGCGTAGCGGCCCGCTTACCGCGTCGCTGGCTCAGTGCCCTCGGTAGCACTCGGCTAGAGCGGTGAACGCGGCTTTGGGTTCCCACGACATCTCGGGGTAGGCCTCGCCGAAGCCGTTGTCGAGAACCTTCACGATGCCGTAGCTGGCCAGGTCCAGGTCGTCACTGAGATCGCCGCCGGGGCGGTGCACGTGGTCGTAGAGCGCGAAGAGGAACACGAAGGCACTGTCGACACCCTCGGCGCCGAAGACCTCTAGCAGCTCGCGCAGGTACGCCGCCTGCCCGGCCTCGTCGCGCAGGTACTCCCCGTTCAACCGAACCGGCTCGCCGGTGTGCCTGTCGTACTCGACGATCTCCAGACCGCGGGCGCCCTTGTCGCCCGCGCCGCGGTAGCTGGCGGCGCCGAACTCGGTGATCGCGACCGGCTTTCCCCGCGCGACGACGCCGCGGACACCCTCGGTGAATTGGTCGGCCATCTCGGCCGATCGGTAGAGATCAAGGGACACGACGTCGAAGGGTGTCCAGTCGACGCGCTCCAGCGGCACGGCGGCATAGGTGATCTTGCCGCCGAATCGCTCGCGGACGAGGGCTGCGGCCGTGCCAAGGAAGTCGTTGACACGGGCGCTGATCTCGGCGATCTGTTCGCGCATGCGATCCGGCCTGCGCAGCAGCTCTACCCGCTCGTCGACGGTGTCGCCGGGCACGAACCCCTTATTCATCAGGCTCAGCTCGGCGCCGGTGACGAACACGACCTCGCAGCCCCATTGCCGGAGCCGCTCGGCCCGCACCGCGCAGTCGGCGAACAGCGACAGCATCTCGTCGGTGGTCAGCTCGAGAGGGTACGGCGAGAACCAGACCTCCAGGCCCAGATCGGCGGCGATCGTCGCAGCGACTTCCAACCGCTCGGGATCGCCACCGGTGACGCGGACCGCGTTGCAGTGCAAGTCGTCACGGATGATGCGCAGCTCGCGTTTGACCACTTCAGGGTCGAAACGCTGCCGAGAGCGGGCTCCTTCGCGGACGAAGCCCGTGTCGTAGGTGATGCCCTTGGCACGCATCGGTAGCCCTCCCTCGACTTTAGGTACTAAAAGTACCTTATTTGCCCTTTCTTGCGTGTCAAGTTCCAATATTGGAAGGAACGATAGGTACCGATTCCGGAAGAGGATCATGGCGGACGAGCCGACGAAGCAGCCAGGCGCTGGACAGACGCGACGACGTGGCGCCGCACTGGAGGAGGCGATCCTGCGCGCCGCGGTCGACGAACTGACCGAATCCGGATACGCCGGGCTGACCATGGACCGGGTCGCCAAACGCGCTGGCACCAACAAGAACGCGATCTACCGCCGCTGGCCGAACCGCCTCGCGCTCGGCATCGCCGCCTATCGGCAACTGACTACGTCGGTCCAGCCCCCGGACACCGGCGATCTGCGCGACGACGTTCTCGAGCTGCTACGCCGGGCGAACCGCCACTGGAGCTCGCCCCTCGGCGCGACGCTGCGCGAACTGCTGTCCGCGGCCGGCGGCGCATCGGAACTCCTGGCGCAGCTGCCAGAACAGTCCACCGACACGGTAGCCGCCACCTGGCTGACGATTCTGGGCCGCGCGGTCGCCCGCGGTGAGGCCTCTCCCGAAGCACTCCACCCACGGGTTGCGACCGTGGCGATCGTCTTGCTCCGGAACGAATTCGTCGTGCGCGGCGTCCCCACCGCACCCGATTCGGTTCTCGTCGAGATCGTCGACGAAGTGTATCTGCCGCTGGTGCGGCAACGCGGCGCGGCAGCTAGCTGATCCGCCGCGGGCAAGCGGCGCTAGCGCGCTCCCGCAAGCCACTCGTCGAACGTGGTCGGTGCGATGCGGGCTCCTTCGCCGGGCATCAGCACGTCGCCGGCCATAGACGGGCCGAACATCGCCGCCCACGTTGGCACCAGCTTTACCGTCCGACCGCGCGCCTGGTTGGTGCGCCGGGCCATGTCGACGAGGTCCTGCGGTTCGGGGCCGGCGAGATCGACGTAGCGGCCCCGCGGCTCGCCCGTCACGATCTCGGCGAGGACATCGGCCACGTCCGCGGGTGCGATCGGTTGCACGAGCAGTGGCGCGATCGTGGCAACACCGTCCTGCTCTGTCCAACTCGCCACCATGGCGGCGAAGTCGTGGAACTGGGTGGCCGGGACGATCGTCCACGGCACCGGACCGTCGGCCACCAGGCGCTCCTGCTCCCGCTTGGCGTCGTAGTGCGCGTTGCCCTCCACCCCGTGGATCCCGACGATCGAGAGCAGCACGTGGTGACGGACGCCGGCCCGCTGCTCGGCGGCGACCAGGTTCCGCGTAGCGGTGCCGAAGTACTCCACCATCTCCGCTCGGCCGGTCGCCGGCGCGTTGGTCACGTCTACGACCGCCTCGACACCGGCAAGGGCGCCCTCGAGCCCGTCACCGGTCAGAAGGTTCACGCCGACCGAGCGACTGATGCGCACGACATCGTGCCCATCCTGTTCAAGGGCGGCGACGGTGAGCGACCCGATGTTCCCGGTCGCGCCCGCTACTGCGATCCGCATGACGATCTTTCCTCTCCCCGTATCCCGAGCACCTTATCCCGGACCAAATAGGTCCGTCGGCGGCTGTTCCGCATCGCCGCGTCGATCATCCGCACCAGCGGCGTACCTGAGGGACCGACGCCGGCCGGTCCACATGGCACGCGGATGTAACGCGGTTCTCCGTTCCGTGGCCTAGCAGGCGTAACGGTGGCCGGCCGAGACATCGAGCCCGCTGTGCTGTTGACATACCCGTTGCGACCGGCCATAGTTTCCTCTCGATAAACGCCGTTGCCCCATAGAAATCAGCCGATCGCCCGCTCCAGGAGATGAGCTGATGGCCGGAGAAGATCTGTTCCAAGTCTCCACTCCGACGATGATCGTTATCCTGGTCGCCTTCTACGGCGCCATGCTGGTGATCACCAGCTGGATCGCCCGACGTCGGGAGAGCGTGGACGCCTACATGGTTTCCACCCGCCGGGTCGGCTTCGGGATCGCCGCCGCGAGTATGACCGCGACGTGGATCTGGGCGGCGTCGTACTACGGCGCCGCCACCGCGGGCTATACCTACGGGCTGTCCGGACCGGTGCACTACGGCCTGTGGGGCGCCCTGATGCTGCTGTTCATCTACCCGTTCGGGCAGCGCTTCCGGCAACTCGCGCCGAACGCGCACACTCTCGCGGAAATCATGTGGGCCCGCCACGGCGCCGCGAGCGAGCTCGCCCTGGTGGTATCCAACTTCCTCGGCAGCGGCCTCAGCTTGATCGTGAACGTGACCGCAGCCGGAGCACTGGTATCCGTGCTCTCACCACTGACCTTCTTTCAAGGTGTGGTCGTCACGGCCGTCGGCATTCTCGCCTACACGGTCTGGTCCGGTTTCCGAGCGTCACTCATCACCGACTTCGTCCAAGTCAGCGCCCTGATGCTGGTGACGATCGTGGTCATCCCGATAATTCTGTTCACCATCGGCGGTCCAGCTGAGTTGGCCGCGAACACCGGAAACCTGACCGCGGAGCAAGCGAACCCGTTCTCGATGGAGGCGATCCTGCATCAGGGCGCACCGTTCTTCGCGGCCGTGCTGTCCTACGCGATCGGCAACCAGACGATCTCCCAGCGAATCTTCGCGGTACGCCCGGACCGCATCAAGGCAACGTTCGTCACGGCGACGTTCGGGTACGGCGCGATCGTCATCGGTCTCGGCACGCTGGGGTTGATCGCGCTGATCGTCGGGATCAAGCCGATCGGCGACGACCCCAACAACATCCTGCCCCAGATGGCCGGGACCTACCTGCCGACGGTACTCGTGCTGGCCTTCGCACTACTCGTCATCGCGTCGCTGTCCTCGACAGCCGACTCGGACCTCGCGGCACTGTCCTCTGTGGTCATGACCGACGTGTACGCCAAGAACCTCGCCAGGGGACGAATCCACACCGGACGAATGCTACTGCTCGGCCGCCTCACGATGATCGTTTCTATGGCTCTTGCCGTGTGGGTGGCGAGTCTCGGCCTCGACATCCTGGTACTGCTTGTCATCGCAGGCGGTTTGTGGGGCGCGATCGTGTTTCCCGTGATCGCCAGTGTCTACTGGGCGAAGGTGACGAACGCGGCGTTCGCCACCTCGGTACTCATCGCTCTCGCCGGGTTCTTCGTCGCCCGGTTCAACCTGTTCCCGGTGCCCGATGCCGTTCTCTACTTCATGGAAGCCTTCTCGATCATCGGCGGCGGCGTGATCATCGGGCTGATGACCTTCGCGTTCCTCGGGCGCCGCGCGGGCGTCGGTGCCGGGATCGTCGTTGCGATCGCACTCGCACCGTTCTTCTGGGGATTCGTCCGCGACTACGCGGAACTGTTCGCGGTGACCCTCGCCTACGGGGTCAGCACCGTACTCTGCGCCGGCATGTCGTACCTGAGCAAGCAGAACTTCGACTTCACGACCATCAAGGACCGTGTCCACGCGTTCCACATCGAAACGGAAGCGGGGCAGGAAACGACCAGCCCATGAACGCCCGGAGGTGAGAAACGGTGGCAGAACTCGGTTTCGCCGTCTATATCTTGATGTTTCCGGTGATCGCCGCGGCAGTGCTCGGCCTTCTCTGGGTCGCCTCGTACCGCGAATTCCGAGCCGCACGGCGCGGCGACGAAGACATCGTCTAGGAACCGGCGCGGAGGTTGAGCTCAGGTGCTCAGCGTAAACTCGATCCATGAGTTTCGTGGTCCGGCCGGCAACCTCCTTCGCCGATGTCTCCACGATCATCGGACCAAAGAATCCGCGGTCCTCGGTGTGCTGGTGCCTGAGCCACCGTGTCGACGCGAAGACGAACAAATCGCTGGTTGGGCCACAACGCGGTGAATACGTCAGAAAGCTGACACGCCGCGAAATCGCACCGGGCGTTCTGGCCTATGACGGCGACGAGGTCGTGGGGTGGGCGGCCGTGGCACCACGGGAGGAGCTACCGTTCGCGCGGTCACGCAAGATACCGCACGTCGACGACTTACCGGTCTGGTCGGTGTGGTGTTTCCGGGTCCGCCCCGGGCACCGCGGACGCGGCATCGCGCACGCTCTACTCGAGGGTGCCGTCACTTTCGCTCAGCACAACGGCGCGCCAGCTGTTGAAGGCTACCCGGTCGACAACAGAGGCGAGAAGGTCGACGTGGTGATGGCATACGTCGGAACTCGCGCACTCTTCGAAGCGACCGGATTCACGCTCGCGAGCAAGACCAGCGCGATATCCGGCGGGATCCCGCGCGTGATCATGCGCAGAACCCTGTCAGCAACGGCTTCGACGGCGACGCCCTCCGGATGACCGCGGCCGTCGACGTCGTCGACCACCTCGGTCCACCGGGGTTTCGGCGTGTCATGCTCGATGGTGTCCTGATTGGCGGGGCCCGTTCGTAGGGAGGGTGAACGCGGGGATCGACCCGCACTGGGCAAGGGAGAGCTCATGAGTCAGTACCTGCTGTCCGTTCACACCGTTCAGGGCGACGCTGCCCGCCCACCGATGTCCGCTGAGGAGATGGGGGCCATGATGGAGCGCGTCCAGGCGCTCGAAACGGAGATGAAGTCCTCGGGCACCTTCCTGTTCGGCGGCCGCCTGCACGACCCCGAGACGGCCACCGTGGTCCGCCGAGGCGCACCCGAACTCGTGATGACCGATGGGCCGTTCGTCGAGTCGAAGGAGCACATCGGCGGCTTCTACATCATCGATGCCGCCGACCTCGACGACGCCGTGGCGTGGGCAGGCAAGGTGGTCGAAGCGATCGGCGCGCCGATCGAAGTGCGGCCGTTCTACGACGTGTCCGGCTCTTGACCACATGACGGCCGACGCGGACGCGGTGGAGCTGGTCTTCCGGACGGAGTATCCCCAGGTCGTGGCCGCACTGGTGCGCGTCTTCGGCGACATCACCGTGGCCGAAGACGCGGTCCAGGACGCGTTCGTGGTGGCGAGTGAACGGTGGCGCCGTGATGGCGTCCCGCCGAACCCCGCCGGGTGGATCGTCACGACTGCCCGCCGGCGCGGGATCGACGGCCGACGGCGGGCCACCCGCGAGCGGGAACTCGGCGAGCTGGTCGAGGCAACCGAGCGCGGGACCGACGACGGCTTCGAGAAGGACCACGGCCCAGTGACCGATGACCAACTACGCCTGATCTTCACGTGCTGCCACCCTGCGCTGCGTACCGAACACCAGGTCGCGCTGACGCTGCGGCTGCTCGGCGGCCTGTCGGTCGAGGAGGTCGCCCGTTCGTTCCTCATCGGCGAGGCCGCCATGGCGAAGCGCATGGTGCGCGCGAAACACAAGATCAAAGCCGCCAAGATCCCGTACCGGGTCCCCAACGAAGCGGATCTCCCCGACCGGTTGCACGCCGTCCTCGCCGTGGTCTACCTGATCTACAACACCGGTGCCGATGACCCGGACCGGGCGGGGCTCCGGCGCGAGGCGATCCGCCTAGCACGTGCGCTCCTCGCGTTGCTGCCCGACGAACCCGAGACGACCGGCTTACTGGCGCTGCTGCTACTCGTCGAATCCCGAGCCTCGGCCCGGTGGGCCGCCGGGGAGCTGGTGTTGCTCGCCGATCAGGACCGGACTCGCTGGGACCGGACGCTGATCGCGGAGGGCCACGAGCTCGTACGTACCTGCATCCGTCGCGACCGCCCAGGACCGTTCCAGCTCCAAGCAGCCATCCAAGCCGTGCACGCCGACGCCAAGTCCGTGGAAGCCACCGACTGGGCCCAGATCGTCACCCTCTACGACCATCTCCACGAGCTCGCACCGACGCCGGTCGCCGCGCTCAACCGGGCGATCGCCATCGGCGAGGTCGACGGCCCTGGCCGGGCTCTCGAAGAGCTTGACCGGCTCGCCGGCGAGCTCGACAGCTATTACCTCTGGCACGCGGCACGGGGAGCCGCCCTGCGACGTCTCGGCGACGCCACGGCGGGCGACGAGTATCGGCGAGCCGCCCAGCTCGCCCCGACCGGTCGCGATCGGCGGTTCCTCCTGCGTCGAGCGAACGCCGCGGTTCTCGACGACAACTAACATCACGTAACGAACAGCGTGAATGTTATTCTCTATCGTGACGACCGTCAGTGGAATGACCAATAGTGGAGGTCGGATGGACCCCCTGGACACCGGGCCGGAAGCCGGATCAACCGGAATGCCATGGCAACGGCCGCAGGCGGTGCTGCTCAACTTCTTCGCCATCCACCTGCTTGGCCGCGCCGAGGCCTGCTATTCCGGCAGCCTTATCGACGTACTCGCCCGCGTAGGGGTCGGCGAGCACGCGGCCCGCTCGACGCTGTCCAGGATGACCCGCCGCAAGTTGCTTGAGCGGCACCGTTCGGGCAAGCGGGTGTATTTCGGCCTCACCGACTACACGGTCAAGGTCCTCGAGGAGGGTGGCCAGCGCGTGCGGCACGCGGTGAACCGCGAGTGGGACGGTCATTGGACCGTGCTCGGCTTCTCGCTGCCCGAGACGCGCAGGGCCGATCGGCATCTGCTGCGCTCGCGGCTGGCGTGGTCCGGTTTCGGCCCGCTGCAGAACGGTCTGTGGATCACCCCGCAGGCGATCGACATCGACAAGCTGCTCGACGGGCTGGACGTCACAGAACACGTGAAGGCGTTCCGCGCGACGACGCTGCATCCCACTGACATGCAGGAGATGATCGCGGAGACCTGGGACCTGGACGGGCTGGCCGACGGCTACCGCCGGTTCCTGGAACGGTGGGATGTCTCCGACCCGCTTGACTCCAAGCGGGACGTGCTCTCCCGCCAGCTGCTGATGCACGCCGAGTGGACTTTGCTGCTGCGCAACGACCCGGGCCTGCCGGTGGAGCACCTGCCACCGGATTGGCCCGCGGTGCGGGCGGAGCACGTGTTCCTGCGGATGCGATCGGCCTTGGCCCCGCACGCCGACCGCGAGGTCGAGTCCCTTGTGGACCGCATCCCGCTGCCCGACCGCGACAGCACCAAACCCCGTCGCCGGCAAGGTCAGCGCAGCGCGTAGCGCAGCGCGCCGTCACGAGACGTCCTGCGGGCGTGGGAATTTCGAGTCGTGTATGACCTCGACCACTGACCGTCCACTTCGGACCTTCCGCACCATGTCGCGCTGCGCGAAGGCTCACAACAGGTTGCGCAGCACGATCGTCGCCACGCATGCCGGTTTGTCCTGTCCCTCGGCCTCGAACGTGAGGGTCACCCGCATCTGCACGCCACCCTTGATGTCGGTGACCTCGTCGATGACCGCGCCGCACCGCAGCTTGCTGCCAACCGGGACCGGAGAGGGAAAGCGCACCCGATCGCAGCCGTAGTTGATGCCCATCGAGAAGCCCTGGATCTCGATGAGCTGCGGCATGAACACGGGTGTGAGCGACAGTGTCAGGTAGCCGTGCGCGATGGTCCCGCCGAACGGCCCGTCCTTGGCGCGCTCCGGATCGACGTGAATCCACTGATGGTCGCCGGTCGCGTCGGCGAACTGGTTGACCCGGTCCTGCGTGATCTCCATCCAGTCCGTGTAGCCGAGATCCTCGCCGACGAGTTCCTTCAGGCCGTCGATTCCGACGGCGACGGTGGCTGCCATGCTTGTCCCTCTTTCCGTTGGGTTGCCCGAAGCGCGACGGTGCGTGCCCACGCCAGGTCGGACTTGCCCGTCGGCCTGCGTCTGACCTCGGGCACGAATACGATGTCCCGCGGGCGCTTGTACCCCGCGAGATAGGCGCCGACGTGCTCGCCCAGCTCGTCGGCCGTCAGCTCGGCTCCGGGACGCACCGCCACCACCGCGGCGATCCGCTCGCCCCAGCGCTCGTCCGGCAGCCCGACGACGTTGACGTCCGCGACGGCTGGGTGCTCCCCCACGACTCGCTCCACCTCCTCGGCGAACACCTTCTCGCCCCCGGTGTTGATCACGCGGTTGCCGCGGCCGAGCAACACGAGCGAGCCATCGGACTGAACCCTGACGAGGTCGCCCGGCACCGCATAACGGGTGCCACCCAAAGTGCGGAATGTCTGCGCGGTCTTCTCCGGATCGTCCAGATAGGACACATCGTCGGAAACCGGCGCGGCGAGGTAGCCGGTTTGCCCAGACCCCGGCTCGACGTCATGTCCCTCGTCGTCGATCACCCGCGCGCCGGGGGCCAGCTCGAAGTGCGACGTCGGCTGGTGTTCGCCGCGCTGGGTGACGGCGATCGCGAACGGTCCGCCCTCGGAAGCCGCGAGCACATCGCGCAGCCGCGCATCGCAGTGCCGCAGGATGCGCTCCTTGACATCCGCGCTCCACACCACGCCGACGCTGAGCATCCGGCGCAAGCTGCGCACGTCGTAGTCACCGCCGTCAAGCGCGTCGGCGAACGGGCGCGCGAACACATCGCCGACGATGCACAAGTCGGTTGCCCTGTGCCGCTCCACCGTGCGCGCCATCTCTCCGGCGTCGAACGACCTGCTCGGCAGAAACACCACCGTGCCCGCGCACAGCAAGGTGGACAGCGCGGTGTAGAGCCCGGTGGCGTGCATGAGCGGCGGCGCGATAACCGTCACGAGGCGATCGGGGCCTTCCAGCAGTTCGCGGGTCGATACGGCCAGCGCGTCGAGGTCGGTGGGAAACGGCTTGCCGAGCAGCGCGTAGCTGTTCGTGTCGGCGATGCCCAGCAGGCCGCGGTGCCGGGCCAACACTCCCTTCGGCCTGCCGGTGGTGCCGCCGGTGAACATCAGCCACTCGTCGTCGCCGCTGCGCTCGATGCGCGGCATCGGCTCCGTCGTGGTCATCACGCGCTCGTAGTCTCCACCGATCTCAACCCGTACCAGCAATTCCGTGCCCACGGCGGCGATCCGGCCGGCAAGGCCGCTGTCGAACACCAAGCCGGCCATGCCGGAGTCGTGGAACAACTCGCGCAGCTCGGTCTCCCGGTAGCGGTAGTTGACGTTCACCGGCACCGCGCGCAGCTTCATCGCCGCGAACAGAACCTCCAGGTACTCGGGGCCGTTGTACAGCGCGACACCCACCCGCGAGCCGCGTTCGATACCGTGGTCCGCGAGATGCCTTGCCAGCCTGGCTGACCGGTCGGCGAAGTCGGCCCAACCGCGCACCAGCTCGCCGTGCAGCACGGCTGGCGTCGAGCCCGCCTCGTCGGCGACGACCTCAAGCAGGGTCGCGAGGTTCTCGTCCATCGCTAGGCCTCGGCAGTGAGGCCGAACAGCCTCGCCGCGTTGTCCTTGAAGATAAGGGGCTTGACCTCGGGCCGGATCTCGAGCTTGTCGAAGTCGCGCATCCAACGATCCGGGGTTATCACGGGATAGTCGGAGCCGAACAGCATCTTGTGCCGCAGCAGCGTGTTCAGGTGCTGGATGAGCTGCGGCGGGAAGTACTTCGGCGACCAGCCGGACAGGTCGATGTGGACGGTCGGCTTGTGTAGCGCGACCGAGAGCGCCTCGTCCTGCCACGGAAACGACGGGTGCGCGAGGATGATCGGCATATCAGGAAAGTCCACCGCGACATCGTCGACGTAGATCGGGTTGGAGTACTTCAGCCGGATCCCACCGCCGCCGCGGGTATTCGCCCCGACGCCAGTATGTCCACTGTGGAAAAGCGCGATGCGGCCGTGTTCCGCGATCACCTCGTACAGCGGGTAGGCATCCCGGTCGTTCGGGTAGAAGCCTTGCGTGTTGGGGTGGAACTTGAAGCCCTTCACCCCGTGGTCGACGATGAGCCGTCGCGCCATCGCGACACCTTCGGCGCCGCGGGCGGGATCGATGCTGGCGAACGGGATCAGCACGTCGGAGTTCTCGGCCGCCAGCTCGGCGATCTCTTCGTTGCTCGCGCCGTCCTCGTACCCCGCGTCGCCGGCCACGTCGACGCCGAACACGACCGCGGCCATGTTGCGCTCGCGGTAGTAGCCGGCGATGTCCCTGGTGTTGTTGGGGCGGACGTCGTCGGCGCGGAAGTACTCGGCCATCTGCTTCATGGTCTCGTCGCCGATCTTCGAGCCGTGGATCGAGGCGTGCACGTGGACGTGGACGTCGATCGCGGTAACGGCGGCGACGTCGATCGACGGCTCCGTGTAGGGCCTCATTTCGGCGCTCCCCGCACGGTCGACGTGTAGTCCTGCAGCCTCGATTCCAGCGTCGATGGGAACATCCCGGCGACGGAATCGGGCGTCCAGCCGCCCTCGCGCACCACGGAGGCGACCTCGGTGGGATGCGACCACAGCGAGATGCGGTCGCCGCCCGCGCCGACGCACTGGCCGGTGATGCCGGACGCGGCGTCCGAGGCGAGGTAAACGATCACCGGCGCCACGTCGTCCGGGGTGCCGAGCCCGTCGCGGCGCAACTGGTCCGGAACCGGCTCCCCGGCCTCGACCGCCTCGACGACCTCACCGAGCCCGGGGACCGTGGCCACCATCCGAGTAAGCGCCGTGGGAATGACCGCGTTGACCGTGACACCGAGCTTCGCGCACTCGACCGCCCAGGTGCGGGTGAGCCCGACGATCGCGGACTTGGCAGCGGAGTAGGCGGTCTGGCCGAAGCTGGCGCGCTGGCCGGCTGGGGAGCCGACGAGGATCAGCCTGCCGCCGTCGCCCTGCTCGCGGAACCGGTTGACCGCCGCGCGCCCGCAGGTGAACGTGCCCCACACGTGCGTGTGCAGCACGGCCTCGAAGTCCTCGTCGGTGGTGTTGCGCAGCGTCCGGTCCCGCAACACGCCCGCGTTGGTGCACATGACATCGAGGCGCCCGAACTCGCTCACCGCGCGGCCGACGAGCGCGTCTGCCGACTCGGCACTGCCGACCGCACCGATTTCCGCGACGGCCTTGCCGCCGGCAGCGGTGATGGACTCGACGGTGTCCTTCGCGATCTCGCCGTCCACATCGTTGACCACGACCGAGGCGCCGGTGGCGGCCAGTGCGGACGCGTACGCCCGCCCCAGTCCGCGGCCAGCGCCGGTGACGACGGCGACCTTGCCTTCCAGCATGCGTCCTCCCCGTCGAGCCCTTGGATAACTCCGAAGTTAGCCATGTTTGTGACGATCGTCAACGAAGTCTCGTGAGTCTTTTTAGGTGCTATAACACCGAAAAAGACTCACGAGCTCAGTCGACCAGCCAGATGAAGTAGGCGAGGAACACGAAGAACAGCACGTAGGTAACGGGGTGCACGTCCCGCCAGCGGCCCTTGAACACCATCATGAGCGGGAAGAGGAAAAGCCCCAGCGCGATGCCGTTGGCGATCGAGTACGTCAGCGGCATCGCGATCACCGTCACGAACGCCGGAATCGCATACTCCAGCTCGCGCCACTCGATGTCGCCGAGCGCCCTCGCCATCAGCACCCCGACGATGATCAGCGCGGGTGCGGTGACCTCGGGGGTCACCACCGACAGCAACGGCGAGAAGAACAGCGAGAGCAGGAACAGCATCGACGTCACAACGGACGTGAGACCCGTGCGGCCGCCCGCGGCGACACCCGCCGAGGACTCGATGTAGGACGTTGTCGTCGAGGTCCCGAGCACCGCGCCGCCCATGGTGGCGAGCGAGTCCGAGACGAACGCCCGGTTCGCGCGCGGCAGCTTGCCGTCCACAAGGAACCCGGCCTGGTTCGCGATCGCGATCAGCGCACCCGAGGTGTCGAAGAAGTCCACGAACAGCATGGTGAACACCACGACGATCATCTGGGTGCTGAGCAGCTCGGGCAGGTTGGTGATCGCCTCCCCGAACGTCGGCCCGAGGCTCGGTACCGCGCCCACCACGCCGGAAGGCGGATCGATGTGCCCGGTGATGACGCCCGCGGCGGCGGTGATGATCATCCCGTAGAACACGCCGCCGCGGATGCCGCGCACCAGGAAAACGGCCGTGACGACGAGCCCGAAGCCGGCGAGCACCGCCCCCGGTTGGGTCAGCGAACCGAGCGTCACGAGCGTCGACTCGTCGGCCACCACGACGTTCGCGTTCCGCAGCCCGAGGAACGCGATGAACAGGCCGATCCCCGCGGCGCTCGCCAGCTTGAGCTGCAGCGGGATCGCGTTGATGATCACTTCACGGATCCCGGTGACGGCAAGCAGGAAGAACAGCACGCCGGAGGCGAACGTGCCGGCGAGCGCGGTCTGCCACGGAACGCCCATGCCGAGCACCACCGTGAACGCGAAGAACGCGTTCAATCCCATCCCGGGAGCCAGCGCCACCGGGTAGCGCGCCCACAACCCCATGATCAGCGTGCCGAACGCCGCGGCGAGCGCCGTCGCCACGAACAATGCGCGAGTGTCCATTCCGATCTCGCCGAGCACCGACGGATTCACGAACAGCACATAGGCCATCGCCAGAAACGTCGTGACACCCGCGACCGTTTCGCGGCGGACCGTGGTTCCTTCCGCGGACAGCCGGAAGAACCGATCCATGAACCCGGTGGTCGCGGGACGTTCGCCGGATCCGTCGGGCTCGGTAGCGGGCTGGCGTTCAGCGCTCATGGCCTCTTACTCCTTGCGTACGGCTGGTGGGTGTTGGAAACCAACGGCGATGGCGATCTCCCGGGAACGGGAGACGGCAACGTCCACCACGCCAACGGGCTGGTAGCGAGTGAGCACGCAGCCTACGAGGTAAGCCGTCACCGGTGGAAGGGGAACATCACGGCACATTGCGCAGCGACCAGAGCCGTCCGGTGGAGCTGTCGATCAGCGCGGCACGCGTGACGCGCGCGGTCAACGGCAGCACGTCGTAGGCCGCCGCGACCAGCCGCGGGAGCTTGTCAGCCTGCGCACGGGTGGCGAGCGAGATATGCGGTAACCAGCGGTCGACCTCGTAATGCTTGTGCACCCGCGCCCCGACTGCGCGGGCGGCTGCCACCACTGCCTGCTGCCGGGTGATGAGCTCCGCCGCTATTCCAGGGACCAGTGAGACACGGCCCCGCCGGAACGCCGCCACCGCGTCGAGGGTGAGCTCAAACGGCCCGTGGTCGGCGAGTTCCTGCACCGCCGCGTGCACCGCGTCCAGCTCCCAATCCAGCAGCACCACATAGGACAGATGGGGGTGGTGCAGGCCATGCGTGTGGGACTGCAGCGTCGGCACGCCCTGCTTCTCCAGCCGCTGCCACAGGTTTCGCAGCGCGCGCTCCGTCCTGCCGTCGAAGAGCAGGCACACGCCCAAAGCCACGTGGCCGACCGTAACGTGCCGGCGGCCCGGTCAACGGCCAGACACAGCGGCCAGACACGGCGGCCAGGACACAGCCATCCGGGCACAGCGCCCTTGACAGGATCGTCTAACGCGGTTCTATGATAATAGATCATACCTAATATCTATTATCATAGGAGGCGAGGTGACCTGGGCGTGCTTGCGGAGGTAGAGCTCTCGCAGCCACGGGTGGCGGAAACCGTGGAGCTGCTGCAGGCATTGATCCGGAATCGGTGCGTGAATACCGGCGAACGCTCGGCGGGCCACGAGGTGCGCAACGCGGATGTGCTCGCCCAGTTCCTGGGTTCCACAGTGGACACCCAGGTTTACGACGCGGCGCCCGGCCGGCGCTCGCTGGTGGCGAGGATCGAGGGATCCGATCCGGCCGCACCGTCGCTCGGTCTGCTCGCGCACACCGATGTGGTTCCGGCGGACGATCAGGACTGGTTACGCGATCCGTTCGGTGGCGAGCTGGTTGACGGCGCGGTGTGGGGGCGCGGGGCCATCGACATGCTGAACATGACCGCGTGCATGGCGGCCGCGATGCGGACGCTTGGCGCGACGGGTTTTCGCCCTCGCGGGGACATCGTGTTCGTGGCGGCCGCGGACGAGGAGGCTCGGGCCGAGTTCGGAGCGCGGTATCTACTCGAGCGCCACCGCGACGACGTGCTGACCGACTACGTCCTGACCGAGGGCGGTGGCTGGCCGTTGACGGCCGGTCCGCGACCTAAGTTGTCCTGGGCTACCGCCGACAAGGGCACCGCGTGGTTGCGGTTGCGGGTTCGCGGCAGGGCGGGACACGCCGCCATGCCTTACGGCGCGGATAACGCACTCGTGAAGGCGGCCGAGGTGGTGCGGCGGCTGCACACGCACCGGGTTTCGCCGGTGATCTCCGACGTGTGGCGCGGTTGGGTCGCCGGTATGGGCTTCGACGCCGAAGTCGCGGCGGGTTTGCTGGACGAGAGATCGGTGCTGTCCGTGGCACGCGAGCAAACCGGCGATGTGGCCGCGGCCGCGCACGCGTGCACGCACCTGACGATCACGCCGACCATGGCGCGGGGTGGGGTAGCCATCAACGCGATTCCGGAGTGCGTCGAGATCGACGTGGACGCGAGAACGTTGCCCGGTCAGACCCGCGGCGAGGTGGCGAGCGAGATCCGCAACGCGCTCGGGGAGCTGGATCCCGAGGTCACGATCGAATGGTTGCACGAACTGTCCACCACCCAATCTCCGCTCAGCACACCGGTATTCGACACCGTCAAAGACGTCACGCGGGCGATAGTGCCTGGCACCGAGCTGGTGCCCAGCTTGATCACCGCGTCGACCGACGCGGAATACTTCCGCCGCCACGGCGCCAAGGCATACGGATTCTCCATCACCACCGATTACGTATCCCCCACCGAATTCGCCGCGATGTTTCACGGACCCAACGAACGTATCGATGTGCGCAGCCTCGCACTGTCAACGACCTTGTGGGAACGACTCGCCCGCTCCTTCTAGTTCGCGAACAGGAAGCCCATTTCTTATGACTATCACGGATACCCGGCAATCAGCGTTTCCCGCGGCGGAGTACTCCGAGCGCGTCGAGCGGTTACGGGTTCGTGCCAGCGCCAAGGGATTCGACGTGCTGGTCGTAACCGATCCGAAGAACATCTTCTATCTCACCGGATACGACGCGTACTCGTACTACGTGCCGCAATCGATGGTGGTCCCGGTCGCCTCGGACGCCCCCGTGCTGGTGCTGCGTCGCCAAGATGTGCCCGCCGCACTGTGGACGACGCATCTCGACGAGGATCAGATACTTGGCTACGGCGACGAATACCTGACCGGAAATCTCCACCCCATGGAATACGTCGCGGAGGTGCTGAAAAGCCTGGGTTTCGGCAAGGCCACGATCGGTATCGAATTCGACGGCTCGTCGTTCAGTCCGCGTGGCATGCACGTATTGGAACAAGCACTGGCGGACGCGACATTCGCGGACATGAATCGGCTCGTGGAATGGGTTCGATGTGTGAAATCGGAACGCGAGATCCAGGTGATGCACGAGGCCGGCAGGATCAGTGACCACGCGATGGAAACGGCGTTCGATGCGATCAGCCTTGGGATAGCGGAATCGCAGGTGGCTGCCCGCACATACGCCGCGCTGGTTGGCGGCTTGCACGGGATCTACGGGTCGGCGCCCTGGCAGCCCTACATGTCCTCAGGGCAGCGAACGAACACACCGCACCTGCGATGGAGCGATGAGCCGTACCGGATGGGGCGCCCGACGATGATCGAGTTGGGCGGGCACCGGCACAACTACGCCGCCGGCCTGTCGCGCACCATCTTCCTCGGCCGCCCACCCGCGGACTACCGCTCGCTGGAGGGTGCGGTGGTCGAGGGACTGCACGCCGCACTCCCGAGGCTGCGCGCGGGTAACCGCGCCGAGGACGTCGAGCGAGTCTGGCGCCGCACGATCGAGTCACGGGGGTTCGAAAAGAACTACCGCATCGGCTATTCCATCGGGATCTCGTTTCCGGACACCGGATGGGTGGAACGCACCATCAGTCTCGCGCCCGGCGACCGCACCGTTTTGAACCCGGGCATGACAATCCACCTCATGCTCGCCGTGTGGCTGGACCGGATCGGCTACTCGCTGAGCGAAACGTTCGTCGTTGGCGACGGCCAGCCGGAGCGACTGTCCAGCCTGCCGTGGGAGCTGATGGTGAAATGACCCCCGAGCCAGGGTTCAACTCGATCACGGCTGCCCGCGCGCGCATCGACGAGTTCATCACGCGCACCCCGCTGCTGCGCAGCGCGCCGCTCAGCTCGGCGATCGGGGCCGACGTACACCTGAAGCTGGAGAACCGGCAACCCACCGGCAGCTTCAAGGTTCGGGGTGCGGCCAATGCCATCCGATCGATGCTGGAGCATGGCCCGCTGCCCGGCGTGACCACCGCATCCACCGGCAATCACGCGCGGGCCGTGAGCCACCTGGCGCGGTGGCACGGCATGATGGTGCTCGTCTACGTCTCCCGCGACACGTCCCGGCACCGCATCACCGCATTGGAAGGGGCCGGCGCTGTCGTGGAACGCACCAGCCGCGATCAGACCGAGGCGATCGAACGAGCCCGCGAGGCGGCCACCACGCACGGATACGGGTTCATCCCGCCGTTCGACGATCCGGCCGTGATCAGTGGCCAGGGAACGGTCGCGCTCGAGCTCGTCGAAGCCCTGCCGCACCTCGACACGGTGGTCGTACCGGTATCCGGCGGCGGACTGGCCGCCGGAGTCGGTCTTGCCGTCAGCGCGCTCCGGCCACCGGCACGCGTGAGGGGTGTATGTGCGGAGCGCGCGCCCGCGATGAAGGCTTCGCTAGATGCCGGCCACCCGGTGACCGTGCCCGAAAGGGAAACCGTCGCCGAATCGCTGCGCGGCGATCTCGGCGCGGAAACCGGCACACGTTCAGCCTGGTGCGGCGCCATGTCGATGAGATCGCGCTTGTGCCGGACGAGGCGATCACCGATGCCATGCGGTTCCTACGGCAGCACGAAGACATCCAGGTGGAAGCGGCGGCCGCGGCGCCGATCGCCTACCTGCGAACGAACGCCGAGCGCTTCACCGGCCGCACCATCGTTGCCGTACTCACCGGTGCCGACGACTAGCCGCACGGGGCGCGAGAAACATCAGGGAGCATGGGCAGGACGGTTAGCATGCAGCCATGGACACGCCCCAGAGTCTGCCGCGCAACTCACCGGTCAAGCTGAGTGATCAGGTCGTCGGCAGGTTGGAAGGCGACATCGTCAGCGGCAAGTACCGGCCGGGCGATCGACTGCCGACCGAGGCGGAGTTGTGCGACACCCTCGGAGTTTCGCGCAGCGTCGTCCGCGATGCGCTGCGCACGTTGGAATCGATGGGGCTGGTACATATCCAACGCCGGCACGGCATTGTCGTCGCGGAACCAAGCGGCGGCCAGATCGCGCACGCGTTGAGCCTGCGGCTGCAGTGGTCGGACATGACGATGGCGGACGTGCTCGAGGCTCGCCGGGGGCTGGAACAAGCGCTAGCGGTGGAGGCATCCTGCCGGGGCGGCCCACAAGACTGGCAGCGGATGCGCGGGATCCTCGATCAGTTTCGCGACCACGTCGCGGCCGGCAGGCAAACCGAAGCCCACGTCGCGCATCTGGATTTCCATCTCGCGATCTTGAGCGCGCTGCACCTGCCGGCGTTGGAGATGATGCTGCAGCCGCTCCACGAGATCATCCTGATCAGCTCGATGCCACGGGAACCGGAATCGGTCGAAGGCTGGGACATCGACAGCCACGTACCGATCGTGGACGCACTCGAATCCGGATCTCAGACCGCTACCCGCGACGCGGTACGGAACCATTTCACCGAGACGCACGCCGCACACACCGACGAGTTCCGTGCCATGCTCTTCAGGGACGCCCGCAACCTGCCCATCTACGAAGAGCTGGCGAAAGGCATTTCCCGGGTACCAGGCGAAAAGCATCGCGGAAGCGTGTACCAACCGAAGGCGATCTAGCGGAGCTCAGCGCGAACCCGCTTGCCGCGGGCCGATCTCGTCGTAGTGGGCAGAGCGCCCGCACCGTCACACCACTGGCCCGATCCATCACGGCGCTTCGACGTCGCCGGCGGATTTGTCCGCACGCAGCCCGCGCCAGCTGGCATGCCGGAGCCGGTTGTCACTGGTCAACGTCCGATATTCGACCTCGCCCACCAGGACAGGCTCGACCCACTGGGCATCGCGGGCGTACTCGCGAGGTACCGCCCCGGTGTCGAACGGGTTGTCGTTTCGCGCCAGTGATCCCAGCCGGTCGAACAGGTCATCGAGCATGCTGTCCGTGAAGCCGGTTCCGACGTGGCCGATATAGCGCAGCGCGCCTCCGCTGTCATACGCACCGAGCAGCAGCGATCCGATGGTGCCTGCCCGCCGCCCCTGCCCGCGTTTCCAGCCGCAGATCACCACTTCCTGGGTGTCCACCAGCGCCGTCTTGATCCAGGATGTCGAGCGGCGCCCAGGCGTGTAGCGGGAATCGAGCCGCTTGGCTAAGACCCCCTCCAAGCCGTGGCTTCGCGCGACGTCCAGCATCTGCTGCCCGTCGACGTCCGGGTAGCACGGCGGCACTCGTACCCGCCGGGTGATGTCGTCGAGGTCGAGTTCCTCGAGCAGCTCCCTGCGATGCTCGAACGGCTCGTCGAGCACCGACTTCCCGTTCAAGACGAGCACATCGAACACGTAGTAGGTCACCGGGACATCGCGCCGCAGCTCCTCGGAAGGCGAGCGCTCGTGCATCCGATGCTGCAGCTGCCCGAAATTCGGCCGGCCGGCGCGGTCCAGCGCGACGACCTCGCCATCGAGTACGGCATCATGCTCGCCGAGCAGATCGTCGATTCCCAGCAGCTCGGGATAGCTGAGCGTCACGTCGTTGTCATTGCGACTGAGCAACTGGACCGAGCCCGATCTGCGGTAGGTGACGGCGCGAACCCCGTCCCACTTGAACTCGAAGGCCCAGCCGGAGCCGCTGGGCACCTGGCCGGTAGTGGCGAGCATCGGCCGGATCACTCGGTCCCACACCATGAACGACCACCTCTCGCCTGAGCGCCGACGCTATTGTGGCCGAACTTCCCGCCCCCTCGCAGGCCGGCGACTGTCCGAAACGGACCTACCGGCTCTGCCCCTGGAAACTCAGGAGCGCGCCTTCAGGATCGACTTGAGGCGTTCCAGATCCTTCCGGTTCGCGCGGCGACCGAAATACAGCGCTGTCGCATCAGCCTCTGGTCGATTCACCGATAGCTCGTGGCTCGCTGGGCACGCAACCGCTGAGCTCATACCGAACTACCGTTCCCGCTCAGTGAACCGCCGGCGGCAGCAACGCGGGCGGCGCGGCGGCACTCTTCCCACCAGCGCCCCTTCCACCAGCGCCCCTTCCACCAGCGCATCGCCACGCACACGCGCTGATCACGGCTGGACTCAATCGATTCACGCCCCGTGTGTGACCCCCGCGCGTGTCACACACCTCGTTGAGGTTGGCAAGATCTGCCGTTCGCGAGAGGATCGCACCTCGCGTTGACCGTGGACGAAGGAAGGATCTAGGTGAACGCCCGGACCGCACAGGTCGACGACCTGCGACTCGTCGCGTTGCCCAGCGCTGTGAACTGCACCGATCTGTTCGTACGATTCACGCTCGCCGAGTGGTCCTTGCAGTCGATGATGGACGACACCATGCACGCGGCACGCCAGTTGGTGATGGCCGCCGTCGGCCCTGGCGACTCTGCCTCGCCAGCCATCCTTACCGTGCGCCTGCGGGTGCGCGGCGACTGCCTCTCCGTCGAGGTCGAGGACGACCGGCCGCAACAGCTGGCCGTCGTGCCGTCCGAACTCTCCGACCGGCCGAGCGGGGTCGTGTCCCTCGAACGCGGTGGCACGCTCGTGTGGTGCGAGCTGCCGCTGCCAAGCGGCATGACCGCGGCGGAGGTGCGACTGCCGCAACGCGGCCCGAAGAAATCGTCGTACAGCGAGCAGGTATCGGAAGAGGCCGATATGGACCCACAGGTCATGCAGCGGATCCTGACGGCGCTGAGTCAGCCGCGCCACGGTCGCGCCGACTAGTCGTACGCCGTCACGAGAGGCAGCACGCCTCTCGCCAGCCACCGAGCACCGCATCCGGTGGTCAGCTCGTCGATTTCGCCAGCGGCTACCTTGCCGCCGCGAGCGGCATGGCGCTCGCCGGGACCTTGATCATCCTCTTCAAGGCAGGCACCGACCGGTCGCCGAGCACCCAACCCTGACGCGCACCTGATCGAAGGTAGGGGTAGCCCCAGGGCGGAATCGGGAGTGTTCCGGATGGTCTTTAACGTCCGGCCCGGCCACCGTTGTAACCGTGGCAAACCTCGCACTGGCTCCGGCTCGACCACCGGTTCTCGGCCCTGACACTTCCACGCCGCAGCAGCGGACCGGCGTGGCGATGGGCTTCGTCGGCCTCACGCTCTCCGTCGTGTTCATGGCCTACCTGCACGTCGTCGCGAGTGGACAGCTCAGCCCGGTGGACACCACGATGTCGGATTACGTGTTCGCGGACGTGATCGGGTGGATGTTCGGCGCCAGCGTGCTGAGCATGGCCGTCGGCGCGTTCGGTGCGTTTCGTGGCCTCGCGGCGATGGGATTGCTCGCCAGGCCGTTGCCACGATTGGCGCTGTCGCTGGTGATGCTGGGTGCGGTGCTGGTCGCGCTGTTCCCGACCGATCAGGGCGAGACGCTCGAAGCGCTCTCACTACCCGCCGAGATCCATCGCTACGCGGCGGGTGTGGTGTTTTTCAGCCTCCCGATCGCGGCGTTGCTGGTCTCCTCCCGGCTGGGCGCTCTTCCCCGTTACCGAAAATGGCTGCGCGGCACGGTTTTCGTCACGACCGTGGCACTGGTCGTGTTTCTCACCAGCCACTTCGGGATGATGCCGGAAGCGATCCAGGATCTGCGTGGCGTGGCACAGCGGCTGCTGTTTGTGCTGGAGCTGGAGGTGCTCGGGCAGCTGATCTACCTCCCGATGCGGTACGCGGCGATCAACCGATGATCGCTCTCGGGATCGCGCTGGCGACGTTGGGCGCGCTGTGCTTCGTGGCGGCCGCGGAACTGCAGCACGACGCGGTGCGCTCGGTCGCCGGCAGCGGGCTGCGCTTGCGGTCCGCGAAGGAGCTGGCCCGAAACCGCCGCTGGCTACTGGGTTTGCTCGCGCTGGGTGGCGGCGCCGGCCTGCACACCGTGGCGCTCGCCGTTGCCCCGTTGGCTGTGGTGCAGCCGATCGGGGTGCTCGCGCTGCTCGGCTCGACATTGCTGGCTGTGCGGAGGGATCGGCGCAGAATCCGCTCCGGTGAGCTGGTCGCGCTGGGGTTGACGATCGCTGGCGTTGTCGGCTTCGTGCTGCTGGCGATTCCCGCGGTGCGCGAGAACCCAGTTCTGGACGGGGCTGCCGCGCTCCGCGCGGCCGGGATGATCGCCGTACTGGCCGCCGGCCTGGTGCTGTTCGGCGTGCTGCGCGGCGCGACCGGCCGCTGCGTCGGATTCGCCGGCGCGGCCGCGGCGTGCTACGCCCTCGTCTCGGTGCTGACCAGGATCGCCACCGTCACGCTGCGGACCTCGGGTTGGTCGCCGACCGTGCTCGCCGTGCTCGCCGGAATTCCGGTGGCCGCCGCTCTCGGCGGCTGGTTGATCCAGCACGCCTACGCCAGCGGCTCGCCGGATCTGGTGCTTGCCTGGCTGACCGTGGGCGATCCGATCGTCGCGGTGGGAGTCGGCGCCGCCGTGCTCGGCGAACCGATCGCAACGAGCCTGCCGTCCTCGGCCGTGCAGCTGAGCTGCGCGGCGATCGCCATTGCTGGAATCACCGTGCTGGCAACACATCGCTCCAGCACGACTGTCCACAGCGGACATCGTATTGACCGTCGGTTCGGAGAAGCCGAGCCGATTTCAGTGGGTTCGAAACAGGGGTGAACGATGACCATCGCTCTCGCACAGGAAGTCCCCGCGTACGGGCGCTACCGTATCCTGCTCGGCGCCGACACGTTCGCGCCGGATGTCAACGGCGCCGCACGTTTCGCCGAACGGTTGGCGGCCGGCCTCGCGGAGAGGGGGCACGAGGTGCACGTGGTGTGCCCGAGCACGGATGCCGTATCTCGTGAGGAACAGTTCCGCGGCGTGACGGTGCACCGGGTGGCTTCGCATCGCACCCCGGTGCACCCGAGCTTCCGGATCTGCCTGCCGTGGCAGGCAAGGCGGGCCGTTTCCCGGGTGATCGACGAGATCCGTCCCGATGTGGTGCACCCTCAGGCGCATTTCCTGGTCGGCAGGGCGCTGGTCCGTGCCGCCGGGGCCCGCCGGATTCCGATCGTGGCCACCAATCACTTCATGCCGGAGAACCTGCTCGGCTACGTTCCCCTCCCCCGCGCCTTCGCCGCTAAGGCGGTGCGGTGGGCGTGGCGCGATCTCGGCAACATCTACGGCAAAGCGGATGTGCTGACCGCGCCCACGCCACTCGCGGTAAAACTGTTGCAGGACAACGGGTTGGGCTACCGGGCAAGGGCGGTATCCTGCGGCATCGACGCGGGCCGCTACGCCGGAAACGGTGCGACCGTACCGGGCACCATCCTGTTCGTCGGCAGGCTGGACGCGGAGAAGCGGGTCAACGAGATACTCGAAGCGGCGGCCAAGCTGGTCAACGTGCTGCCGGTGCGCGTGGAGATCGTCGGCGACGGGTCATGCCGTGCCGAGCTGACCGAACTGGCCCGGACGTTGGGGATCGCGGACAGTGTGACCTTCCACGGGTTCGTTTCCGAGACCGAGCTGCTCGCCGCCTACGCCCGTGCGGAGGTCTTCTGCATGCCGGGAGTGGCCGAATTGCAGAGCCTGGCCACAATGGAAGCGATGGCCGCGGGTAAGCCGGTCGTGGCCGCCGACGCGGTGGCGTTGCCACATCTGGTCCGCGAGGGGCAGAACGGCTGGCTCTTTCCACCCGGTGACGTGGATACGCTCGCCGCGCGGTTGCGGATGGTGCTTGGCGGTCCGGGTGTCAGCACGAAGTTCGGCGCCGAAAGCACCCGGCTGATCGCCGGGCATGCGCTCACCGCGACGCTCGAGCGGTTCGAGGATATCTACGCCGAGGTGACGGGCGCCCGCGTGGCACGGCCACACCTGGCGCGGGCAGCCGCTTGACGGATGAGTACTTTGGATCGCTACAACCACCCGAAGTACTCACCGGTGCGGAAAGGGCTGAGCCCGTGTACTTCAACGATGCCGTCACGCTGGCGGAGGCGATCCGGCGTAAAGAA
This sequence comes from Pseudonocardiaceae bacterium, assembly GCA_009379845.1. Lineage (GTDB taxonomy): Bacteria > Actinomycetota > Actinomycetes > Mycobacteriales > Pseudonocardiaceae > Tamaricihabitans. Next base: position 24,231 of record WHSZ01000009.1, read on the forward strand.
GTGTCCTGCCGGGAAATCCTCACCATCCACTTGGAACGGATCGAGCAGGCGAACCCGGAGATCAACGCTATCGTCACGCTGGTTGCCGACCAGGCGATGGACGCCGCGGCCGTCGCCGACGAGCGGCTCGCCGCAGGCGAGGACGTCAGGCCGCTGCACGGTCTGCCGATCGCGCACAAGGACCTTGTCCCCACGGCGGGAATACGGACCACGTACGGCTCCCCCATCTTCGCCGACCACGTACCCGATCGCGACCACCTGGTCGTCGAGCGGCTCGCGGCGGCGGGCGCGATAACCGTTGGCAAGACCAACACCCCGGAATTCGGCCTCGGATCGCACACCTTCAACCCCGTCTTCGGCGCCACCCGCAATCCCTACAATCAGGCGAAAAGCGCGGGTGGCAGCAGCGGCGGCGGCACGGCGGCGCTCGCGACCGGGATGGTTCCGCTCGCCTGCGGCACCGATATCGGCGGCTCGCTGCGCAATCCGGCTTCGTTCTGCAACGTCGTTGGGCTGCGCCCCTCGCCGGGCAGGGTGCCGTCCTGGCCCGATGCGGCGCCATGGGCGCAGCTGCCGGTGCACGGCCCGCTCGGGCGTACCGTCGCGGACACCGCGTTGCTGCTCTCCGCCATGGCCGGGCCCGATCCGCGCAGCCCCCAGGCGCTGGAGGCGCCGGGCGCGAGCTTCGCACCGCCGCTCGAGGTCGATCCGCGCGGGCTTCGCGTGGCGTGGGCTCCGGACCTTGGCGGCACGATCCCGGTGGACGCCGCGGTCAGCGACGCGCTGGCACCCGCGGTACGGGTCTTCGCGGACCTGGGTTGCACGGTCGAGGAAGCCTGTCCGGACCTCTCAGGGGCGGACGAGGTGTTCCGGGTGCTGCGCGCCTGGCAGCTCGAGATGACCTACGGGCCGCTGCTCGACCGGCACCGCGAGCTGCTGAAGGCGGACGCCGTGTGGAACATCGAGCAGGGCCGGGCACTCACCGGCCCGGACATCGGCAGGGCGGAAACCCTGCACGCCGAGCTGTACCACCGGGTCCGCGAGTTCTTCGATCGCTTCGATGTACTGCTGGCCCCGGTCAGCCAGGTCGCGCCGTTCGATGTGGAACTCACCTACCCGACCTCGGTCGCCGGCGTCGAGATGGGCGATTACCTGGACTGGATGGCCTCGGCGTACCTGATCTCGGTGACCGGTTGCCCCGCGCTGTCCGTACCAGCCGCGTTCACGCCGGAAGGGCTGCCCGTCGGCCTGCAGATCGTCGGGCCGCACCGCCACGACCTCGCGGTACTGCGCGCCGGCCACGCCTTCGAGCAGGCTACCCAACTCGGCTGCCGCCACCCGAGCTAGCCGGCACCCGAGCTAGCCGGCACCGGTGACCGCGAAGGTGTTCGACGTGCCGGTGAACGACCTGATCATGCCGAGCGCCTCTTTCGCCTCGCCGCGGTACCTGATCCGGTAGCTGCCCTTGGTTGCCTCGGCCGGCACCTGCCAGCCGATCGTGATCTTCGATGCGGCGATACCGTCCCTGGCCCAGCGGAACGTCGTGGACCAGTCGCCGTCATCCGCGACCGTTTCCCATGAATCGCCGTTCCGGCGCTGTACCTCGAGGTAGCTGCCACCACGATGCCGGTCGTTGCCCGGATGCGCACCCGCGAAGGTGGTAAGCACCGACTCGCCACGGGTATACGACGCGCGCGGTTGCTTGAGCACATCCCCGAACTTCCGGCCGAGCTGCGGGTGGTCCAGCAAGACCGGTGGCTGCACGGAAAGTTGCCGCCCGGACAGATCCGGAGGCCTCGGACCGAGTGGAGGCGAGCTTCCGTCCCGCATGGCGGTGGCCAGCTCCGCGGATACCTGCCGCAGCGCGGGAAGTTGCCAGCGACCGAACAGCGTGCTGCCACCCTCGTAGTGCTGCGCGTCGTACTCCTCTGGCGTGGTGACGTAGTGCAGGTACGAGTTGCTGTACCCGGTGACGAGCACGTCGCGCAGGTCGGCGTCGACGATGTCCGCGACGGTGCGCCGCAACCGCAACCCCGCTGCGACGGTGACCTCGCCTGGGATGCCGATCAGGTACAGCTGTCCCACCCGGACAAGCTGTACCGGAACCTTCTCCTGCACCCATGGACAGATCGGGTTCATCTCGCCGATCGGTACCACGATGCCCTTGGGCGCCTGGCACTCCTTCAACTCGGGCGACGCCTCGTACAGCACCGAGTCGGACACTTTGTCCCACAGTGGGTTGGCGCCCTCCGCGAAGGTAGGGAAGGCAGGGCCGTCCTCGGTGCTGCCGGCAGCCATCGCGGCTCCGATCGCGGGCTCGCAGGTGCGATGATGCGCACCGTCGCCAGTGAACTCCGGCCGCACGTCTACAGTGGACATGTCGACGTACACCAGCCGGGCATCCACACCGCCGGTGACCCGGCTACCCGGCTGGCTGAGCTGCCGCGCGGCCGCTTCATACTGCCGCAGCCCGTTTTCCTGGTTTCGGCGAAGTCCTCCGGTGTGGTGGGCGGTGTGAGATCGAGACTCGGCGACATGTCGCCCGCGTTGGTCTGCGCGAAAGCGGACACGAAGCCGGGGTCGGCGCCGGCGCGGTAGTTGACGCCCTCGACGTCGCGTTCCCAGTGGTAGGCGGCGTAGCCCTTGTTGTCCCCGCTGATCAGCCGGTTGTCGCCGGACATGCTGGTGCCGTGGGTGGCGAACCAGTTGATCGCCCCGACCGGGCGGCCAGCACGTTCGACGCGCAGTAGCGAGGTCTGCGGATCGATGCCGTTCGGGAAGAATTCCTTGTCAGCACGCGGATTTCGGTCGAAGGCCGCTTTGGAGCGGTTCACGCTGGCGTCAAGCAACTCGCCGTGGGTCAGGGTGAGGCCCGCCGGTTCCGCGTCGGAATGTGCCCGCTGCACCGATTCCACGATCCCGTTGGCGATCGCGTCGAAGGTCTTGCGGTGGAAGCCAAGCGTTGTCAGGTTGTAGAGCAGGTGGTGCGAGTAGCCGCCGGGCCCCGCATGCGTATGCGTGCCGGTGATCAGCACGTTCTGCTCGGTGTAGAGAGCGCCGTACCGTTCGGCGAGCCGGCGCAGCACCTCGCGGCGCACGCTATCGAAGATCATCGGCGAGTCGACGACGACAAGCAGCACCCGCGAACCGCTGGCCCGATCCGCGATCACGAACGACCGGGCCCGCAACCGGTTGTGCAGCCCGTCGGCCTGCTGGTCGGCGCGGCCGTAGCCCATCATCCCGACCTCGGCCACCTCCCCGGTGGCGTCCGCGATGCCACGGCCGACCAGGTACCCGGCCTCCGGGCTCACGCGCACCTCCGCGGGGGCGCTGACCGACCCGAGCGCGACGAGAGCGGCGGCAGCCAGCGCCGTGGCTTTCACGACTCGAGCGCGTCGACGGGAACGGCGTAGCCGCGGACGCGCTGCGGGTGGTCGCCAACCGGGATCCGGGCGAGTTCCCGTGGACTGTCGAAGGACACCACGGAGATGTCGTCACTGTCGCTATTGGACACGAAGCAGCGGTTCCCGTCCGGGCTCGCGGCCGCCCAGTATGGCTGGTCACCCGTCGGTACGATCTCGTCGACCGTCAAGGCGGGGACGGACAGGATCGCCGCATAGTCGGAAATGGTGCCCGCGTCACAGATCTTGGTGCCATCGTCGTTCATCGCCAAACCGTGGTGGGCTGAGTCAAGCGGGTAGTCCTCTCGCTTCATGCTCTTCGCCTCGTCGGACAGCGGCAGGTGCACCGTGCGGGTGGTGCGCTCCTCGGCGAGATCGTATTCGACGAAGCCATTGTGAAAGGACAGCTGCGCGTACATGGTGCGTCCGTCCGGCATGACGATGAACGGCCGGATGCCGACGCCGAAATCGATCACCTTCTTGATCCGCAAGGTCCGCGCATCCGCGATCGTCAGCCAGCGGTTGCCCTTCCCCGCGTCCAGCAGTGGATCGTCCGGCGCGATCACCCTGCCGATGGTGGCGTTATAGATCGTGCTGCCGTCCGCGGAGTACTGGTTCTCGTGCGGGAAATCGCCGGTGGCGAACTTCCCGGTGCTCCGGCCCGTCGCGGTGTCCAGCACGTTGACCGCGTTCGCTGTGGTCGCGGAGACCAGCAGCTTGCCGCCGTCCGGCGAGATCGCCATGTGGTCGGAGCGGTACCCGTCCACTCGGGTGAACCACAGCTGCTTGCCGGTGGCGACGTCGAATGCGGACACGTCACCGAGACTCGGCCGGGAGACGTACATGGTGCGGCCGTCCGGGGCGGCCATGATGTCGTCCACCAGCTGGTGGTGCCCCTCACCGGCGGTCTGCTTGATCACCTCCATGGCGACTCGCCTGTCCGGCGTCATCTCGGCCTTGCGCTGCTCGAGATCGGGAACCACGTTCAGCCGCTGGTATTTCTCGAAAGTCGTCGCGTCGAGCAGGTCTACCGTGCCGTCCCAGTTGTTGCCGACGAACATCACGTCCCGGCTCGCCGGATCGCTCCGCGACGAAGTGGCCTGGAAAGCCCGCGCGGCGGGAACCACCGCCAGCGTCAGCACCACCGCCGCACCCAGCGAGCCCAGCCGGACGAATCGCATCCTCATCGAGTACCTCGCCATTTCGACTACCCAGCAGTAGACATGAACGCGAATCGGATTCGCGTATTTGTACACTGGTCGCATGTCAGCCGCAAGGCCCGACAGCTCCCGCGCAGAGCCGGAGAGCCCGGCACAGCGGCGTAGCCGGGCACGCGCCGGGTTGATCCTCGACGCGGCGGTAGCCGCCCCCGCCGACGGCGTGGAACGGTTCAGCGTCCGCACCCTCGTCGAGGTGAGCATGCACACCTTCGTCGCGATGCATCAGCACCGGCCGGCCGTGGCGACCCGCTGGTGGCCGAACTAGCGGTAGAAATCGGTGCTCGCGTCTTCGAACTCGCCTTCGAACACGACCTGTGCGGCAACCAGCGCGTGGTCATCGAAGGCATCGACGCGGTTACCGGCTACCTGGAGCGCCACGCCCCACCGGTACTCACGGGTCAGTTGGACGTGGCCGCTCGGCGGGCGAGCATCGAGATGGAGACGAGTGCCAGCACGGCGAGCACGATAATGTAGCCGGCCACGGACATCGACGTACCCGTCGCCTCGAGCAGTAGCACCATGAGGAACGGCGCCAGCCCGCCACCGAGTACCGCGCTGATCTGGTATCCCATTGACGCACCCGTGTAGCGCATTTCGGGAGTGAACAGCTCCGCGAACAGGGCGGCCTGCGGCCCGTACATGACACTGAGGAACGTGCTTGCCACCAACGAAGCCACGATCAACCCTGGGTAGGTCGCGGTGTCGATGAGCAGGAACATCGGGATCGCCCAGATCAGCAGCCCGACCGCACCCGCGCGATAGACCCGCACCCTGCCGATCCGATCGGACAACCGAGCGGCGGCAGGCAGCGCGACCAGCTGGGTCAGGCTGACCAGAATGATCACAGTCAGCACCGGGCCGTGCGGCATCCCGAGATCACGCGTCGTATAGTCCAGCGTGCCGGTAATCAAAATGTAGAACGTCGCGGTGTTGACCGCGAACGAACCGCCGGCAAGCAGCACGGTGCCAAGATGCTGGCGCAGGATCTGCCGGATCGGCGAGCGCGCTCGGCCATGCTCCTCGGCGGCAAGCTTGGCCTCCGCCTCGCGGAACTCCGGCGTCTCCTCGATCCTCGTGTGGATGAACCAGGCGAGCACCAGCACGAAGAGGCCGAGCAGGAACGGGATTCGCCATCCCCAGCTGCCGAAGGCCTCCTCCGGCACGACGGTCTGGACTACCAGGAACACGGTATTCGCCAGTACCACGCCGATCGGCACACCCATCTGGACGAAGCTGCCGTAGAAGCCGCGCTTGCCGGTCGGCGCGTACTCGGTGGCCATCAGCATCGCGCCACCCCACTGCGCCCCGACCGCGATGCCTTGCAGCACACGGAGAAGTACCAGTGTGATCGGGGCGAGTACACCGATCGCCGAGAAAGGCGGGAGCAGCCCGATCAGTGTGGTGGACGCACCCATGATGACCAGCGCGATGACCAGCATCGGCTTACGACCGTGCTTGTCACCGAGATGTCCTGCGAGGATGCCGCCGAACGGGCGCGCCGCGAAGCCCACGGCGAACGTGGCGAACGAAGCGAGAACGCCGGCGACCGGACTGGCAGCCGGAAAGAACTGGTCACCGAAGACCAGCGCGGCGGCGATACCGAATAGGAAATAGTCGTACCACTCGAATGCGGATGCCATCGCCGCGGCGGTGGCTCCCCGGCGCTGGCCGGTGGACGTCGAGGTGACTCCGGCCGTGCCGGAGCCGTAAGAGGTGTCCAATTTCGCCCTCCACGAAGTGGGGTACTGCTTCGGGCATCGTCTGCCGGCGCTAGCTGGGCGTGCGCCGGAAATTACCAACCGCTTACTGCGGCCGTCAACGATCGGTTCCGTACCGACCAGTTGGTATTCCTCTGCCGCACCGTTGTGGCGCGCATGGACGTCGACAGTGGACATTCCCGCGGCGGACACTGGTATGGGATCGCTCTACGCCGAAAGGAGCAGCGGTGACCGACGAGACGAGCACGGCAGGCGAATGGCAACCAGAAGTCGATGAGATACAGCGACGGCGGCAGCTGGCCGACCGGATGGGCGGTGAGCAGAAGGTCGCTCGCCAGCACGCCGCTGGCCGGCTCACCGTGCGGGAGCGCATCGAAGCACTCGTCGACGGGGGGAGCTTCGACGAGATCGGCGCGCTCGCGGGTTTCGCCGAATATCACCAGGACGGCGAGCTCGCCGGTTTCACGCCGGCCAACTTCGTCGTCGGTACCGCCCGGGTGCGCGGCAAGCGTGTGGCCATCGGCGGAGACGACTTCACGGTACGGGGCGGCGCGGCCGATGCCGCCGTGCTGGAGAAGCAGGTTTACTCCGAGCGCCTGGCGAACGAGCTCGGTATCCCGCTTGTGCGGCTGATCGAGGGAACCGGTGGCGGTGGCAGCGTGAAGATGCTTGAGCAGCACGGCTTCACGTACGTGCCAGCCAACCCGGCGTGGGATCTGGTTGTGGACAACCTCTCCACCGTGCCGGTGGTGTCCGCTTGCCTCGGACCGGTTGCCGGCCTGGGAGCCGCCAGGGCGGTGATGTCGCACCTTTGCGTGCTGGTTGAGGAGCTTGCTCAGCTGTTCGTCGCCGGCCCACCCGTGGTCCGGCACGCCACCGGCGAGGATCTGAGCAAGGAGGAACTCGGCGGCTCGGCCGTGCAGCGCAAGAGCGGCGCGGTCGACCGGGTGGTGCGAACCGAGCAGGAGGCCTTCGACGTCATCCGGGATTTCCTGACCTACCTTCCGTCCAATGTGGATGAACTGCCACGGTCGGTTGAATCGCTCGATGCGCCGGAACGTCGTGAGGAGAACCTGCTCTCCGCGATACCGCGGGATCGTCGCAAGCCATACCGGTTGCGCCCCATCCTGGATGCGGTCTTCGATACCGGATCGATATTCGACTACGCGTGCTACGGCGGTGCGGCGTACACCGGTCTGGCGCGGCTGGCTGGTCATCCGGTCGGGGTGGTAGCGACGGACCCGTACCGTGGCGCGGCGCTGACCGCCGAGGGAGCCGACGCCATCACGCGGCTAGTGGACCTGTGCGAGACCTTCCACCTGCCGCTGGTGAGCCTGACCGACCAGGCTGGCATGGTTATCGGGCTCGCCGCGGAACGCCGCGGCACCATCCGGCACGGCGCACGTGCCGTCACCGCGATCTACCAGGCAACCGTGCCGATGGCGGAGATCATCGTGCGCCGGGTGTTTGGCGTCGGTGGCGCCGGTATGACCAACCGCCACCGGCTCGTTCGCCGCTGGGCGTGGCCGTCCGGCGATTGGGGCTCACTCCCGGTTGAAGGCGGTATCGAGGCCGGCTATCGCGGCGAGATCGAGGCCGCCCCCGATCCCGACGAGCGCATCGCGGAGATCCGCGCCCGGTTGGATCGGGTGCGCTCGCCGTTTCGTACCGCAGAACGCTTTGGCGTGGAAGACATCATCGACCCGCGGGAGTCCCGGCCCCGGCTTTGCGGCTGGGTACAGGACGCCTACCGGCTGCTGCCGAAGACACTTGGCCGCCCCACGTTCGGCACCCGGCCGTGATCCGGGGTTGACCGACCGCCGGGGCCAGCCTAGCTTCGACATACCGACCGGTCGGTGCTCGAATCGTGCAGGCCAACGGAGGTCCGTCATGAGCTCGTATGCAGCCAAGCCGTGGCTAGCGCTCTACGACGACGCGATGCTGGCGACCAGCCAGGCCACGCCGGCGAGCACCCTGCAGGCCTTCCGCAGGGCGGTCGAGCGGGCACCCGAGGTCACCGCGCTCGGCTACTTCGATGCTCGGCTGAGCTACCGCGACGTCGACGACCTCTCGAACGGCGTCGCCAACCACTTGCGGTCACGGGGTTTCGGTCGCGGTGACCGGCTCGCGATCATGCTCCAGAACATCCCCCAGTTCGTCCTCGCGCTACTCGGCGCTTGGAAACTCGGTGCAGTTGCGGTGCCGGTCAATCCTATGTACCGGGAGCGCGAGCTGAGCCACGTACTCGCCGACGCGAGCGTGAGCGCGATAGTGTGCTCGGAAACGGCCTGGCACGATTTCGTCGGCGCCGCGGTCACCGCGAGTTCGGTGGGTATCCGGTTGACCACCAGCGAGTTGGAGTTCCAGCACCGCAACGATCCGCGGGTACTGAAGCAGGTGGAGCGGCAACTGCCGAAGGATGCCGATGATCTACTCGACGCCGCGCGGCTGGCCGGTGTCGCGGCACCTGCCGATCCGCGACTCGAGCCCGACGATCTCGCGCTGATCAGCTACACGTCCGGGACGAGTGGCGAGCCGAAAGGCGCCATCAATACGCACGGCAATATCGCGATCAACGCGGCGACGCTCGGCAACTTCAGCGGTTTGCCGCACGGCTGCGTGATCTTCGGGCTGGCTCCGCTTTTCCACATCACCGGGATGGTCTGCCAGATCGCGTCCGCCATCGACATCGAGGGCACCCTGGCGCTCGCCTACCGGTTCGATCCCGGTGTGGTGCTGGACGCACTGATGGAGTACCGGCCCGCGTACATGGTCGGGCCGTCCACCGCGTACATGGCGCTGATGGCGCAGCCCGACGTCTCGCCCGAACACTTCTCGTCATTCCAGCTGCTGTACTCCGGCGGCGCGCCGTTGCCACCGGCCGTGGTGGACACCTTCCGGGAACGGTTCGGGCACTACATCCGGAACGGCTACGGTCTGACCGAAACCACCGCGGGCTGCATCGTGGTCCCCGCGAGCATGCAAGCCCCAATCGATCCGGAATCCGGCACGATCTCGATCGGCATTCCGGTGCCGGACACCACCGTGTGGATCCTCGATGACAACGGCAACGAGGTGCCCTTCGGCGAGCCAGGTGAGATCGTGGTGGACGGTCCGATGGTGGTTCCCGGCTACTGGAACAAACCCGCCGAAACCGAGGCCGCACTTCCCGGAAACCGGATGCACACCGGCGATATCGGCTTCATGGACGCCGAAGGCTGGGTTTATGTTGTCGACCGCAAGAAGGACATGATCAACGCCTCCGGCTTCAAGGTCTGGCCGCGCGAGGTCGAAGACGTGCTCTACACCCATCCCGCGGTGCGGGAGGCGGCCGTCGTCGGGGTTCCGGACAGCTACCGTGGTGAGACCGTCAAGGCGTACGTGAGCCTGCGGCCAGGTGAACCCGCCGCCGCGAAGGAACTGATCACCTACTGCCGGCAACGGCTCGCGGCCTACAAATACCCACGCGAGGTCGAATTGCTTGATGAGCTCCCGAAGACCGTCACCGGCAAGATACTGCGCCGGGAGCTGCGAAGCCGCGCGGAGCAGCCGTGATGTCCACAGTAGATACCGGGAGCGTGGCGTTACCGAGGAGCTGATCACCACGACGCTGGTGGACAACCCGCGTCGATTCTTCGAATACCAAGACACTAGGCAGTGCCAACGCATACCGTCCGGTACGCTTCCGGTGCGGGATCACACAGGTCGACGCGGGAGGGTTGAACCGATGGCTCGAGCGACGTCTCGGCTGAGCGCAGCCGAAGGCAGGCAGGGCACGGTGCCGAAGCGGCTGCTGTCCGTCGCGACTCGCTTGTTCGCCAAAAAGGGTTTCGACCGCACTTCCGTGCAGGAGATCGTGGAAACCGCCGGTGTCACCAAGGGCGCGATGTACCACTACTTCGATTCGAAGGAGGATCTGCTCTCCGAGATCTACGGCCGGGTACTGCGGGAGCAGATGGAACGGTTGGAGAAGTTCGCCGCGGCGGAAGCTCCGGTTTCCGAACGATTGCACTCCGCAGCCTCGGACGTCGTGGTCACCACCATCGCGAACCTGGACGACAGCAAGATCTTCTTCCGTTCCATGCACCAGCTGACTCCGGAGAAGCAGCGCGCTGTGCGCAATGAGCGACGGCGCTACCACGAGCGGTTCCGAGCCCTCGTGGACGAGGGGCAGGCGTCCGGGGAATTCCGCACCGACGTGCCGGCCGATCTGATCGTGGACTTCTTCTTCGGCTCCGTGCACCACCTTGGCATGTGGTATCGCCGCAACGGCCCCCTCTCCGCCGAGCAGGTCGCCGAACACTACGCGAACCTGCTACTCGGTTCGCTCAGCCCGGACTCCTGATTCTGCTCCACAGCAAGAGTTCACCAGAATTCCATCCAAGACATACCGACTAGTCGGTATACTCGACCGCATCGCGGCTGGTGAGGAGGACCAAATGGAGTTCGCATTCGACAAGCACACCGAACAATTACGCGAGCGGCTGCTGGCGTTCATGGGCGAACACATCTACCCCGCGGAACCGGTTTTCGCCGAGCAGTTGGGAGAGCGCGACGATCCGTGGGCGAGCGTGCCGATCGTCGAGGAGCTCAAGGCGGAAGCCCGCAAGCGCGGGCTGTGGAACTTCTTCCTACCGGGCGAGCACGGCGCGGGGCTGACCAACCTGCAATACGCCCCGCTAGCCGAGATCACCGGGCACAGCCCGAACCTCGCACCCGTGGCATTGAATTGCGCCGCACCGGACACCGGGAACATGGAGCTTCTCGCCATGTTCGGCACCGAGCAGCAGCAGAAGGAATGGCTGCACCCGTTGCTGGACGGCGAGATCAGGTCCGCGTTCGCGATGACCGAACCGGATGTGGCCTCTTCCGACGCAGGCAACGTGGCCACCCGCATCGAGCGAGACGGCGACGACTACGTCATCAACGGGCGCAAATGGTTCATCTCCGGTGCACTGAACCCGAAATGCCAGATCCTCATCGTGATGGGCAAGACCGATCCGAACGGTGAACCGCACCGGCAGCAGAGCATGATCGTGATACCCCGAGACACGCCGGGGATGCACATCAAGCGGGGCATGCACGTGTTCGGCTACACCGACGGCGCGATGGGCGGGCATGCCGAAGTCGTCTTCTCCGACGTGCGGGTACCGGCCGAGAACCTGCTGGACGCCGAGGGCAGCGGGTTCGCCATCGCCCAGGCCCGGCTCGGGCCAGGCCGGATCCATCACTGCATGCGGCTGATCGGGATGGCCGAGCGCGCGATGCGGCTGATGTGCCGGCGCACCCTGGACCGCACCACGTTCGGCAAGCCGATCGCCGAGCAGGGCGTGATCCAGGACTGGATCGCCGAATCACGCGTGCGCATCGAGCAACTCCGCCTGCTGGTACTGAAAACCGCGTGGCTGATGGACACCGTAGGCAATCGCGGCGCGCATACCGAGATCCAGGCGATCAAGATCGCGACCCCGAAAGCCGTTGAGGAGATCCTGGATAGGGCGATCCAGGCGCACGGTGCCGGTGGCGTGAGCCAGGATTTCCCGCTCGCCGAGTTGTGGGCAGCCGCGCGAGCTTTGCGGCTTGTTGATGGTCCGGACGAGGTGCACAAGCGTTCCCTCGCCCATCGCGAACTGAAGAAGCACCACGCGGTGTAGCCCGTACCGCGATGCGCGGTATAGCGCGGTGCGGGCTACGCCGAGTGGTTGCCGCGCTATACCGCCGCGTTAGGGGCGCGGGAGGCGGTCCGCGGAGAACGGTGCGGCCAGTGGGGTGACCTCGCCGGTGAGGATTTCCTCGGTCAGCGCGTCGGCGATGGCCGGTGCCAGGGTCGCTCCGCTGTGCGTGACGGCTTCGTAGTACCCGGGCAGGGAGCTCAACCGCCCGATGCTGGGCAACCCGTCTGCGGGCATCGGCCGCACGCCGACCCTCGTGTCGATGACCGCCCTGCCCCGGAGAGTGGGCAGGACCCGGTGGGTCCGCTCAACCAGCTCCGCCGCCAGCGCTTGCTCCGGCTCGCCGTGCCACATCCGCTCGTCGACGGAATCGTGGTGCAGCAGGATGTTGTCGGGCCCGTCCGGGCGCAGGTTCACGCCGGGGGCATGCACGACTCGCCCGAGCGTGGTGCCTTCGGCACTCAGGCGAACGAGTAGACCGCTTGTCGGCGCGAGCGGTAGCGACGTGCCGGCGAGCGCGGCGACCTCATCGGCACTGGCACCGGCCGCGTTGACCACGGCGTCCACCCGTACCGGGTCCGCGTCGCCGATGCGCACGGCGGTAAGGCGCTCGCTGCGGGATATCTCGGTGACGGCAACACCGAACTCGCAGCGCGCTCCCCGCCCGGCCGCCAGGTCGGCGAAATGCCGCGCGAACGCAACGGCATCGATCCACCCTTCTTCGGGGAAGTAAGCGATGTGCGAGTTCCCGTTCGGCAACGACAGTTCGGGCTCCAGGCGCGCGTTGACCTGCTCCGCTGTCATCCATTGGACGTCATAGCCCCAGGACCGCAACCGCTCGACGCGATCGGCAAGGCACTGCCGCGTTTCCGCGTCCCCCGCCCACTCCAGGTTCCCTCCCGAATGCAACCATGGGGTCCGCTCGAATTCCTCGCGCAACCGCAGATGGGCGCGCAGTCCCGCGAGGTTCAGCTCGTAGTATTCGCGTGGGCGTTTCTCGTTGCTGTTGAGCCAGGAGAACGTCTTGCCGCTGGTTCCGGCTCCCGGTTCGGCGCGATCGATCAAGATCACCTCGACATCGTGGCAGGCCAGCCGGTAGGCGATCAACGCTCCGATCACCCCGGCGCCCACTACAGCTACCCGCATCCCAACCCCTCACTTTTCCTCTACCAGCGCCGTTTCCGGCTCGGGCACACGTCGCGGCCGCACCGCCACGGTGATCAACATACCGACGATCGAGACACCCATCCCGTACACGACGTACGGAACCTCGGTGTCCATGATTTGCGCTATCGCGCAGCCGAGTAGCCCACCGACCATCGCGGTCAGCGCCGAACTCGGCCGCAACTGCCACCGGTTGCGCAGCGCGTAGCCGAGGAAGATCGGCGCGGCCAGCGCGGACGCCGAGTAGGCGTAGGTGGCCACCAGCCAGTCCAGCGCCGTCGGGTACAGCGCGGCGAGCAGTGCACCAACGGCGGTGACCACGACGGTCAGTAGCTTGGACAGGTTCAGCAGCCCGCGTTCGCTCCGATCACCGCCTGCCAGGCCCTGATAGAGATCACGGACGAAGTTCGTGACCACGGAATGCAGGGCACTGCCCGTGGTGGACACGATCGTTGCCATCAGGAAGGCGGCGTAGATCGCCAGCAACCAGGTCGGCAGCTGCGCGAGGAACCATCCGGCCGCGGCTTCACTGTTCTCCTCCCCCAACGTCGGATTGGCGGCCCGCACCCCGATACCCACGCAGAACGCGTACACCCCGGCGACGAGCGTGGCCAGCGCCGCGAGCACCAGGCCGCGATTGACCTGGCGGACTTCCTTCGCGGCATAGATGCGTTGGTAGTAAAGCTGATTGGTCAACGTGCCCGGCACGATCGCGAACAACCACAGCAAGATTGTGCTGCCGCCAGCCGCGGTCAGGCCGTCCGGCAGCCGCCACAAGTCTTCCGGCACCGCGGCGGTGATCCCGCTCCAGCCGCCCGCCATGTTGATCGCGTACACCGCGACGGCAATGGACATCACGAACATGAACACACCGAACAGGAAGTCCGTCCAGGCAACGGAAAGCAGCCCGCCTGGCAACACGAGCAGCAGCGAAACCGCAGCCACGATCACGATCAGCACCGTGACCGACAGCCCGGTAATCTGCGAGAAAAGCTTGCCGAACGCGACGAATTGCGTTACCAGCCATCCGAACGGCACGATGATCGTGCATGCCGCCGCGATCGACTTGATCGCCCTGTGCCCGCCGAACAACGTGTCCAAAATCTCGGGTACGGTGGAGAACTTCTTGCGCCGCAACCATTTTGCCACGAAAATCAGCAAAACTAGGCCGAGCGCGGCGAAGATCTCGTAGATGAACACCGACCAGCCGGCTGCGTAGGCGATGCCGACGTGCGCGACGAGCACACCGCCGCCCGTCGCCGTCGCGAACTGCGTGAACACGACGACGTAAAGCGGTAAGGACCGGCCCGCGACGATCCAGCTGTCCGAATCCCGCGTCTTTCTTCCGAGGTAAATCGCGACCGAACTACCGACGCCGATAACGATCACAGCTGCCAGCAATGCGATTATGGTGCTACTCGTGTTCTGCAGCATGGTTTCACCATCCGAGAGCTGCCCCCTGCGTTGAGTAACCCCGAAAAACATCGCTCACGCGAAACGGCGTGGATCGAGATGAGCGATGTCGTGCTTGGTCGTGCCTTCCGTGACGAGCTCACTCGCGATCTCACCGAAGACCGGGGCAAGCTTGAATCCGTGCCCGGAAAAACCCGTCATGATCGTCACCGTGTCGTGACCGGGTAGCGGCCCCACCACGGCGTGGTCATCCGGTGCGAAGCAGTCCGTGTACACACCGATCCGAATGGGGTCGGGATGCAGTCCCGGAAGGTGCTCAGCCACCATCTCGCGGGTTTTGGCGACGGAGTCCACGTCCGCGGTGCGCGGCAACTCTGCCGGATCATCTATCTCCGGAAAACCGAGTCGTGGCAGCACTTTGGCGCCCGGCTCATCCAGCGAAGGCACGCAGGAGAAACTCGAGTCACCGACCCGCATGGCAACAGGCACGTCCTCGGGACGAAAGTCACGAGGGTCCCTGGCTGGGAACCAGTAGATACCGAGCCATCTCGCCCGCGGGCCGAACCCGGTGAGCAGATCGAGCTGCCCGGCCCACGGGCCAGGGGCGAGCACCACGTGATCGAATTCCTCAACCGCTCCGTCCACATGCAACCGGACGCCGCTCGCTGCCGGCTCAACCGCATCGACGGGGGCGTAGCGGCGGATCGTCGCGCCGAGCTGCTCGGCACGCCCGGCCGCGATGGCGACACCGACCTCGGGGCGTAGAAACCCGGCTTGCCGATCGAGCACCGCGATCTCGTCACTGCCGCGCGGGTATTGCGGGAACCGCTCGTTCCCGATCAGCTCGTGGTCCAACTCGTACGCCCGAGCCGATTCCAGCACCGCGCGCACATCAGGGTGTTCGGCCGGCCCGATGGTCAGCGCGCCACTGAGGGTCAGAAGCCGGCGGTCGCTTTCCATCTCCAGCTCCCGCCACAGTGCCTGGGCGCGCTGCAGCAGCGGTACATACTCCGCGCCCTCGCGGTACGCGGTGCGGAAGATCCTGGTTTGCCCGCCGGCGGCGCCGCGATCGTGTCCGGGAGCGAACCGATCGAATCCCACGGCGGGAACACCGCGCCTGGCGAGTTGCCACAGTGTCATCGCACCGATCGTTCCGGTGCCGACCACCGCGACCCGAGGCCGCACGTTCATCGGTTATCTCCCCTCCGCGGTGGATAGGTCTGTTCCACGTAGAAATGGGTGTCCTCGGCGAGTACGAAGGACGCCATTTCGGCCAGCGCCCCGGAATCCAGCCACAGCACGCGCCGGAACCGGAACACCGCCGCACCTGGCTGCCGGTCGAACAGCGCGGCGAGTTCCGGGGTGAGCGCGATCGGATCGACGTACATCCGTGCCCTGGCAATGGGAATGTCGTTGCGCCGGTAGTAGGTGAGCGTGACGAGATCTTCCAGCGGTTCGTCCAGCAGATGCGGGGCAACGTGAAACGGCACGTAGTGCGTTTCGGTGGCGACCGGGCGGTCCTGCTTGTCGAGCTTGACGCGTTCCAGCCGGATGATCGGGCTGTCCTTGTCGATCTCGGCCAGCTCGACGTCGGCGTCCCGCGCCGCGATCACGCGTGCGTCGACAACCCGGTGCGGACCCCGATGGTCCTCTCCCTCGGCGAGCAGGTTGACCGACCGCAGCAGGTTCTCCTCACCCGCGCCGGGGGCGACGAACGTTCCCCTGCGCCGGAAACGCCGGACCATCCCGGCGTTGACCAGGTCACGCAGTGCGCGCTGCACCGTCACCCTGCTGACCCCGTGCGCGCGCTGCAACTCGGCCTCGGTGGGCAACCGGGTGCCCGGCGGCCACTCCCCGGAACGGATCCTGGCCTCCAGGTCCGCCCGGATCTGAGCATGCAGTGCGCGCGGCATGATTTGAGTTAACAATATGCCATTTGATAGGTCAATAGTTTCGGAACGCGCGAAACCTACCGGTAACGCCGCACATCAGGGTTGCTAGCTGGGCAGCGAGGGCAGCGTGAACTCGTCGAGCCACGCCGCGAAGAGCCCGCGCAGCTCCCGCTCGGCGTGCCGCTCGGCCAACTCGATGAACTCCTCGGTGCTAACCGTGCCGTGCCGGTGCTGGCCGGTCCAGGCCCGCAGCAGCGCGAAGAACGCCACATCCCCGATGCGGCGGCGCAACGCGTGCAATGTCAGCGCTCCCCGCTTGTACACCCGCTGGTCGAACATCAGCGCCACGCCGGGATCACCGATCCGGATGTCGGTGGGGCCGGCCGCCACCCGCGCGTGCCAGGCACGCGCCTGTGCCTGCGCGGACGGCCCTCCGGACGCCTCCGACCACAGCCACTCGGCGTACGTCGCGAATCCCTCGTTCAGCCAGATGTGCCGCCAGTCAGCGATCGTGAGGCTGTTGCCGAACCACTGGTGAGCCAGCTCGTGCACGGCCAGGCGTTCGTGCGTGCGCGCACCGTCGATGTGGTTCGCCCCGAACACCGACATGCCCTGTGCCTCGATCGGATCGTCCAGCTCGTCGTCCGTCACCACCACGACGTACTCGCTGAACGGGTACGGCCCGAAGAACCGCTCGAGCACGCTCATGATCTCGGCATGGTTGCCGAAGTCCGCGGTGAAGTCCCGGCGCAGTCTCGCGGGTATCGCGGCTCGCTGCGGCACCGGCTCGATAGCGAGCCGCACCTCGTCGTAGAGTCCTATCTGGACACTCATCAGGTACGTCGAGGTGGGCTCCGGCCGTTCATAGACCCACGTCGTGGTGCTCGCGGCACGACGGCGTGCCACCAGGTTCCCGGTCACCAGCACGGTGTATGCCGAAGCCGTGGTGAGCGTGATCCGGTAGCCGGCCTTGTCGGCCGGGTGGTCGTTGCACGGAAACCAGGACGGTGCGCCGATGGGCTGGCTTGCGACGAGCGAGCCGTCGGTCAGCTCGTCCCAGCCGATGTCTCCCCAAAGCCCGGAAACCGGCTGCGGGTTGCCGACATACCGGACTTCCACGCGGAACTCGGCACCCTGCGCGATCGACTGTGCCGGTTTGACACGGAGCTTGTGCTGGCTGTGCGTGTACCTCGCGGGGCGGCCGTCCACAGTCACGCGCTGCACCCGGAAGTCGACCAGATCCAGCGTGAACCGGGACAGCGTGTGGGTGGCCACCGCGATGATCGTCGCGTTTCCGGTGAGCCGGTTCGGTCCGACCCGGTAGTCCAGTTCCAGGTCGTAGTGGCGGACCCGGTACCCGCCGTTGCCGTGCCCTGGGAGGTACGAGTCACCGGAGTTGTCCGCACCCGGAGCCGCTGGTGTTGCCGGCGGGTTCACCCTCGGCGTCCTCCTGCGAGCGATCCCTTGGTCCACGCCGAGATCGGATTTCCGAGCCAGCGCGAGTCGGCGGGCACCGCGTCCCCTCGGGTGATCAGCGATCCTGGCCCGACCGTGGTGCGGGCGCCGATGCTGGCTCCAGGCAACACGATCCCGTGCGGGCCGAGGGTCGCACCCGCTTCCAGCGCCACCTCGTCCATGCTCATCACCCGATCATGGAACAGGTGGGTCTGCACAACGCAACCCCGGTTGATCGTCGCGCCGTCCCCGACCCGCACCAGGTCCGACTCCGGCAGCCAGTAGGTCTCCATCCACGCACCGCGGCCGATCTTCGCGCCCATGGTGCGCAGCCACACCGGCAGCAACGGCGTGCCGCCGGCGCCGCCGATCAGCCAGGGCACCGCGAGTACCTCGACGAACGTGTCAGCCAGCTCGGCCCGCCACACGAATGAGCTCCACAGTGGATGGTCGACGACCCGGAATCGCCCTACCAGCATCCACTTGGCCAGCGTCGTCACGGCGCTGGCCACAATGCCGGCGACGAGCAGCAACACGCCGGACGCCAGCGCGGCCGGCCACAAACCCATCGCGGCGTACATCGCTTGCAACGCGGCGAGCGTCAGCACGGCGAGGGCGGCACCGCAGATCACCGGAACGATCCTGCACAGTTCGACAGCCGCGCGGGCGGCCTTCAGCCGGCGTGGTGGCCGGAAAGTCCGGCTGGCATCCGCTTCCTCGGCCGAGCGGCGCAGCGGCATCGGCGGCATGCCCAAATAGGACGAACCCTTCTTGGCCTTCGGTGGCGCGGAGGAAAGCACGCCGACCAGGCCGCGTTTCGGTACCGAGCGGCCGGCCGCCGTCATCCCGGAGTTGCCGAGAAACGCCTGCTTGCCGATCCGTGCCGGCGCGACGTGCAGCCAGCCGTTACTCAGCTCGTAGGTGGCCACCATGGTGTCGTCGGCGAGGAACGCTCCATCGACCACCTTGGTCATCGTGGGCAGCGCGAGAACGGTGGATGCCTCCACGTCGCGACCAACCCTTGCGCCGAGCAGGCGCAGCCACACGGGGGTGAACAGGCTGGCGTACAACGGAAACAGTCCGATCCTCGCCATGTCCATCAGCCGCTCCGTCGCCCACACCTGCCATGCGACCTTGCCGTGCACCGGGTGGAACCCCTCGTGCAGGCCGATGCTGAGCGCGCGAACCGCCACCAGCACCAGCATCGCGAAAGCGGCGAAGTACACCACGGTCGCCACCGGTACCGCCAGCAGTGCGGCGCCGAGTACCGCACCGAGCGTGCCGCCACTCGGGATCGCCATACCCAGTACCGCGATGCCCGGTACCGCTGCCACCGCGGGCAGCAGCCCGAGCAGGACCGAGGTGATTCCGTAGACGGTGGACCAGAGCCGGGAACGCGGCGGGCGGCTGGCCGGCCACTTGAGCGCATCCTTGCCGGCACGGGCCGCCGGCGCGCCAGCCCATCGTTGCCCGGCTGGCACCGCGCCGCGCACCGTGGAGCCTGGCACGATCTCGGCGCCCTTGCCGATCCTGGTGCCAGGAAACAGGGTGCAGCGGGCACCGACCCGCGCTCCGGCGCCGATGCGAATCTTGCCGATGTGTACGAGGTTGCCGTCCACCCAGTACCCGGAAAGGTCCGCTTCGGGTTCCACCGCCGCTCCCCTGCTCAGTTTGAGCATCCCGGTCACCGGCGGGGGTGAATGCAGGTCGACGTCGCTGCCTACCTTGGCGCCCAACGCCTTTGCGTAGCGCGTCATCCAGGAAGCGCTGGAGACGCCGCCCGCGCCACTGAACTCGGCCAGCTGCTGGGCAGCCCAGAGTCGCATATGGACGTTCCCACCGCGCGGGTAGCTACCCGGCCGGACGCCGCGTAGCAGCCACCGCGCACCTCCCGCTGAGATCGCGATGCGGCCGGCGGGGCTGAACAGCACCAGCCAGGCAAGCGCGATCCACCACCAGGACACCGTCGGTGTCCAGGTGTACGAACCGAACCACGCCAGCACGTTGGACAATCCCGCCGCGATCGTGGTCCAGCGCAGCCCGACCAGGGTCAGCATCGGCAGCATCAACAGTGCCTGCAGCGCACCGGTGCGCCTCGGGATCGGCTCGACGTCGGCCCGTTCGGTCTCGGCGCCTTCCAGTTCGTCGAGCAACGAGGCCAGCGAGCCGAGTTTCGGGTTCTGGTAGATGTCGGTGACCGACACCTGCGGGTGCCGGGTGCGGATCCGGGCGATCAGCTGCGCGGCGGTGAGGCTGCCGCCGCCGTGCGCGAAGAAATCCGCCTTCGAGTCCGATACCTGGACGCCAAGGATTTCCGCCCACCCTTCGGCCAGCCACGCTTCGGTCTCGGACAGTCCGGCCGCTGTGCCTATGGTGGACAGTGGCCAGGGCAGGGCGTTGCGGTCCACCTTGCCCGAGGTACGGGTCGGCAGGTCGTCGACGACCGCGAGCAGCGGTACCAGCGCGGAGGGTAGCTGGTCGCGCAGCGTTGCCGTGGCGCCGTCCTTGTCGAAGGTAACCCCCTCGGCCGGGACCAGGTAGCCGACGAGAATCTGATTGCCCGCCTTGGTTTCGCGGATCGCGGCGGCCGCCCCCGCGACGTCCGGCAGGGCCTGCAGCGCGGCATCCACCTCGCCGAGTTCGATCCGGCGGCCACCGAGCTTCACCTGCTCGTCGGCGCGACCGACGAACACCAGCCCCTCGGGGTCCGCGCGCACGATGTCGCCGCTGCGATAGGCGCGGCGCCAGCCGAGCGGGGCGAGCGCGGTGAACTTCTCGGCGTCCTTGGCCTCGTCGAGGTAGCGGGCAAGACCGACGCCACCGATGACCAGCTCTCCGGTCTCGCCCATCAGCACCGGTTCGCCGTGCTCGTCGACAACGGCCAGCTGCCAGCCGGCCAGCGGAAGGCCGATCCGTACCGGGCCGTCGCCGGTCAGCTGCGCGGCGCAGGCCACCACGGTGGTCTCGGTCGGCCCGTAGGTGTTCCAGACTTCCCTGCCCTCGACAGCGACACGTTCGGCAAGCTCCGCGGGGCAAGCCTCGCCGCCGAAGATCAGCAGCCGGACGTCTTCCAGCGCGTCCGGCGGCCACAATGCCGCGAGCGTCGGCACGGTGGACACCACGGTGATCCGGCGGGCCACCAACCACGGGCCGAGGTCCAGGCCGGTGCGTACCAGCGATCGGGGCGCCGGTACCAGACAGGCGCCGTACCGCCAGGCGAGCCACATTTCCTCGCAGGAGGCGTCGAACGCCACCGAGAGTCCGGCCAGCACGCGGTCACCGGGTCCCAGCGGTTCCTCGGTGAGGAACAGCTGCGCCTCGGCGTCCACGAAGGCCGCGGCCGAGGCGTGGCTCACCGCGACACCCTTCGGTTTGCCGGTCGAGCCCGAGGTGAAGATGATCCACGCGTCGTCGCTGGGGGCGGGCCGGCCGTGACGCTCGGATGGGGCGACGAGCACGGTGAGTGCTCCCGCGTCCTCGAGAATCGCGGATACCTCCGCCTCAGCGAACACCAGTTCGGCCCGCTCGTCGGGATCGTCCGCGTCCACCGGGACGTATGCGGCGCCGACGGAGAGCACGGCCAGGATCGCGATGTAGAGGTCCGTGGTTCCGGAGGAGATCCGGACGCCGACGCGGTCGCCGAGTCCTATGCCGGTGACCGCCAATCGCCGGCTCAGCGCATCGACGTCCTCAGCCAGCCGGCGATAGCTGAGCACCCTGGTGCCGTCGTCGATGGCGGCGGCACCGGGATACCGCCGGGCCGTCTCCCGAAAGATGTCCACGAGAGTGCGCTCGCTCGCGGCGAGACCGGACCAGTAGAGGGCGCGGGTGCCGGATGCGACCGGTGCGGCCAGTCCTGGCAGCGCCGGTCGATCGGCGGTCAGCGTCACCGCGCGTGTCTCCAGGTCGGAGCGTCCATCTCGTACCTTTCGTCGGCGGCACGGGGCGCGCTCGGTGATCGCGACCCGACACGGCCGCCCAGCATATCCCGAGATAACCGATAGATGTCCGGCGAGTCTCGTTTAGGTGTCGGCGGTCACGTGACGGGGGTTCGGGGTGTTGCGGGACGGTTGTAGGCCTGACCGCTTTAACTGCACACCCTTCATCCGGTCACGTTCCTCGTGGGGGTTCGGAGCGGCTCTGGCTGTGCGGTGGTGTGGGGTGCGCGGATTTTATGGTGTCGCTTCTCGGGATTCCAGGACGCCTTTCGGCGTCGCTGCGCGACGGACCGCCTCGGGCGGTCCGTCCTGGATTCCCGAGCCTCTGCGACACCATGCGGGCTCGTTTGCGGGCAGGCGCAGGGGCCTGCCCGCTTTAACCCGCGCACCCCACACTCGGCGTTGCTTTTCGGGCGTGTGGGGCGCTTTGCTTTTGCGATGATTTCCTTAGTAACTCGAACGTGTTGTCGATTATTGGTATAATCAAAGGTATGAACGATACTGGGGTAATTTGCGAGGCCAGTGGGCCGGACGATCCGTTTCTCGACCCGGACGAGTTGATCGAAGACGACGCCCGATTCAACACCGACGACGCGCCCTACGACGATGTGCCGATCGGTGAGATGAACGCCGGGCAGCTGCTCGACCTGCTGCAGCGGGCGCGGCGGGTCACCGCCCGGTGGGAGGCCACCATCGTCGCCGCCACCGCCTGCTTCGCCGAGTTCCGGGAACGCCAAGGCGAGATGCTGGCCGAGTTCGCCGCCGACGAACTCGCCGTCACCCTGGTGCAAACACCGGTGGAGGCCAGTAACCGGATGCACCACGCGCAGGACCTCGTCACCCGCCTGCCGGCGACGATGGCCCGCTTCTCCCAGGGTGATCTTGATGCGCGGCAAGCCGAAGCCATTCGCGAGGTGACCGCGCCGCTGTCGGTGGAGAAGGCGCGTGAGGTGGAGGCCCGCATCTTGGAGAAGGCGCCGCATCTGACGGTGGGGCGGTTGCGGCAACGTCTGCGGTACCACGTCGCCAAAGTCGATCCGGACGGGGCGGCGGAACGCCGCCGGCGACGCCAACGCGAGCGGACCGTCGAATTGAATCCGAAAGACGACGGGATGGCCTCCCTGTACGCCCTCCTACCCGCCGAACACGCCCAAGCCGCGTTCCACCGCATCTGCGGCCTCGCCGCCAAGGCCAAAACCCGGGGGATGAACGCACGACCGAGCAGCGGCGCGCGGACGTGCTCACCGACCTGCTGCTGGGCACCAACCAGCACCACATGCGGGCAGAGATCCAAGTCTTGGTGCCCGCCACCGTCCTCGCCGGAACCTCGAACGAACCCGGAGAACTCGCCGGCTACGGACCCCTCGACGCCGACACCGTCCGCCACCTCGCCGGCAACGCCACCTGGCGCCGCATCCTCACCGACCCCCTGAGCGGCACCGTGCTCGACGTGGGACGGAAGCGATACCCGTCGCCCGGACTGGCCGAACACATACGGATACGCGATCGCACCTGCCGATTCCCCGGCTGCCCCCGACCCGCCACCAGCTGCGAACTCGACCACTCCATCGCGCACTCGAAGGGCGGGGAAACCAGCGACGGGAACCTCGGACCCATGTGCCCCCACCACCATCACGCCAAAGACCACGGACCCTGGAAACTCGAACAACCGAAGCCGGGGCACTTCATCTGGACCAGCCCCACCGGCGACACCTACGAAGTCGCCCCCGAACCACTCCACGAACCCCAACCCGCGCCACCAGCGCCCGACAACGACGACCCACCACGATTCTGAGTCTCGACAGTCACGATCATCTGGTAACGGCCCGCCCGGCCGTTACCGTGATGACCATGCCACTGTTCTCCTTCGAGGGCGTCAGCCCGACCGTGCACCCGGACGCCTGGATCGCCCCGACCGCCACCCTCATCGGTGACGTGACCGTTGAAGCGAACGCGTCCGTCTGGTATGGAGCTGTACTTCGCGCCGACTTCGGCCCCATCGTCATCCGGGAGGGTGCCAACGTGCCGGACAACTCGGTGATCCACGCCGGCGAGGACGGCTGCGAGATCGGCAGGGACGCCACGATCGGGCATTCCTGCGTCGTGCACGACTGCACGATCGGCGAGCAAGCCTTGATCGGCAACAGCGCCACCATCCAGGACAGGGCGGAGGTTGGCGCGCGCACGCTGGTCGCGGCCGGTGCGCTGGTCGCCCCCAAGACGGCCGTGCCGGCCGAAGTACTGGCGATCGGCACGCCGGCGAAGAAGTTCGTCCCGCTCACCGACTCCGCACGCGGCTGGGTGGAGCACAACCCCTCGATCTACGCCGAACTGGCCCGCCGGCACCGGGCGAGCGTCACCCCGGTCAACGAGTGAGCACCGCGCACCCACCACATGGAAAGGTCCCCGGATGCCCGGCCGACTCAAGGCCTTGAGACGCAAGATATTCGCGCGCCACTCCAGCCCATGGAGCGCCTGGACACGCCTGCTCAGCGCACCGCTGGTGCTGGTACCCGTGTGGACCCGCCGATGGAGTCACGCCGCCGGCGTGGCCGCCTGGATGCTTGCCAACCCGGTGATATTCCCACCGCCCGCTGACGACCGTTCCTTTGCCACGAAAGCGATCCTCGGCGAGGAGATGTGGATCGAGCGGCGCCCGAAGGACACCGCCATGGCCGTCAACATGGCCGCTTCGGCCGCAGGAGTCGCCGCAGCCATCGCCGCACGCAAACGCCGAGCGCTGCCAGCCACAGCCGCCACCGCGACACAGATCGCGCTACTTCTCGTCTACTGGCGGATGATGAACGAGTACTACGAGAAACACCGCGATTCGGCCGATTAGCGCCCCAACGCGACGGCCGATTTCCGCCAGTACGCGTACCGGCGCGTTGCTAGCCTCGCCGGGTGACGTGGGGCAGTTACGGCGCATATCTGGCATTCGCACTGGTCGTTGTCGTCCTTCCCGGCCAGGATTTCGCGCTGACGGTCCGGAACTCTCTCGGCGGTGGCTTCCGATCCGGCGTTCTGACGAGCGCTGGGATCGCCACCAGCAACGTCGTGCAGGGCAGCGCGGCGGCACTCGGTCTCGGCGCGGTGATCGCGCACTCGCAGGTCGCGTTCAACGCCATCCGTTGGGCCGGAGTCGCCTACCTGTGTTGGCTCGGCCTACAGGCGCTGCGTTCCGCGGTGAAAGGAAACTACGCCACGCTCACGCATCCCGGCGAGCACGGCCACCAGGTGGCGAGCTTCCGGCAGGGATTCCTGTCCAACATCACCAACCCCAAAGTCCTGACGTTGTACCTGTCGGTACTGCCGCAGTTTCTCGGCCACGCCTCGGTCGTGGGCGCCCTCACGCTGGCCTACACCCACGTGGTGCTGGGATTGGCATGGTCACTCACGCTCGTGTTGTTCCTCCACCAGCTCCGGCTCTGGCTGCAGCGCCGCCCGATCCGGCGCGCCCTCGACGCACTCACCGGATGCGCGCTGCTTGCGTTCGGCGCGAAGCTGGCCGCGGAAAGCCAGCGATGAAAGCGATGAAGCTGAACTTCGTCGGCCAGAACCGGAACACCGTGCCGGACCTGCCCGTCGGCGACACGAAGGTCCGCGGCCTCGACTTGATGCGCAACAGGATCACGGCCATCCCCGAAACGCTGTGGCGGCTAGCGGAACTCGAGGTGCTCAATCTCGGTGACAACCTCATCGACACGATCGATCCGGGCATCGGCCGGCTCGCCAACCTGACCGAGCTGTACCTGCACGGCAACCAGCTCACGACACTGCCCGACGCGCTGGGTGAGCTGCCCGCACTGCGTGTCCTCGACCTCGGCCACAACCGGCTGCGCGCGCTGCCGCCAGCCATCGGCAAGCTCACGAACCTGCGATTCTTGTACGCCAGCGACGGGCACCTGACCGAACTCCCCGAAGAGCTCGGCGCGCTCGCGAACCTGCGCTACCTGAACGCGACCGACAACGCACTGCCCGCCCTGCCGCGCGGAATCGGCGCGCTCTCCCAGCTTGTCGAGCTGCGGCTGTACAACAACGTCATCACCGAACTCCCGGATACCGTCGGTGCCCTCTCCTCCCTTCGCGAGCTACACCTCGACGGCAACCGGATTGCCGAACTACCGCCGAGTTTCGGGGAGTTGCGCGAACTGCGGGTGATCAGCCTGCGCGGCAACAAACTCCGGGAAATGCCGACGTTCCTCGCCGAGCTGCCACTGTTGCGCCATCTCGACCTGCGCGCCAACGAACTGCGCGGCCTGCCGGACACGGTCGCGGCCACACCAAGGCTGGAAAAGCTGGACCTGCGGTGGAACCCGCTCAAACACGAACCGGCCTGGCTGACACAACTGGAAGCCGGCGGCTGCCTGGTGTATCGCTAGCCACCAACCAGCTGACTGGCGTAGCAGGTGGTACACACCAGCGCGCCCCCGCCCGCCGCGACCATTGTTGATTCGTGACGTTGTCCGCAACACCCGCAGTCGAATTCGACCGGCACGGCCAGGCTGCACAGGGTCAACCCCTGGTGTTCCGGATAGCAGACGAGGACGCCGACGACGGCTCCGTCATCGGCGACGATTCCTGGTGCAGGGCGGTGATCGACGGGGGTCGAGCCGGCTGAAACGTGCCTCGGTTCAGGTATCGTCATCTGCATTGTGTCCCCATTCCGCTCGCCCCGGTTCGGGATGTCAGGTAAGCCTGCCCCTCGAGTTACTGGGGCCCCGACCGCTCCAGTACCCCGAGCGCGCGGACAGGCTTACCCTCCGCTGAGTACCTCAAGTTTTCGCGGAAAAACGCGAATTGTCGAAATCTCGATGAGATTCCACTTGTGAGGGATAATTACGGCACGGAAATTCAGACTTGCCCGCACACACGGAATTGTTATTACGGTAACCAAGCGGGGAATGAGTAATTGCCACGGGTTGAACGGCTCAGTCGGTTCCGAAGCCCGGCACGAACGCGATGGCCCGCCCCGGCGCACCACTACCACCGTCGACCTTGATCGGCAGGAACACGAAGTAGGCACCGTCCACGGGCAACGAACCCAGATTCCCCAGTGCTTCGATGAACACCATCCCGCTGCTGAGCCCGAGTACGTGCACCGGTTGCCCGTTATGCGCGGACCCCATGCTGGCTCCATCCGTTCCGGCACAACCGATCCCTCGACTCAGCAGTAACGAGATGCAGTCGGTGTCCGGGGCCGGCCAGCCGGGCGCCGTCTTGGTCACCAGCACGTCGTGGGTGTACGCGCTACCCGCGTGTCCCGCCTGGTACTTCTCATCCCAGCCGGTCCGGAACAGCACGATGTGGTCGCTGGTCAGCGTTCCGTTCTCGGCTTCCCACCCGGCGACGACGTCCGGCCCGAACTCGTAGCTCTCCCCGACCGGCACCTCGTCGAACCCCCGCCGGTACGGCACATCGATCACCGCGGCCTTACCCATGAACTGCCGCACCGGAACGTGGCTCGCGGTCACCGCGCCGGGGGACCCGCTGTGTGGCAGGTCAGAGCCGGGTGGCGGCACGAAATGGCTCGGCGCGTCGAAATGCGTTCCGGTGTGCTCGTCAAGCAACAACCAGCGCGTGTAGTACGGCCCACAGCGGGAGAACAGGTGACCGTCCCTGGTCTCCTCCCGGTCGAACCAGTTGTAGATCTTCGCTTGGAACGGCATGTGCGTCGCCCAGTGCGCGGGCAGCTCTTCGGACAACGGCAGGGAAAGATCGTGCACGACGTGACTGGACAGCAGGCCGTGTACCGAATCGGCGAGCTTGCTCACTTCCGGCAATGTTGATCTCCTCACTGAAATCTGGCGACCGGCATCAGCCCGGCTGCGCCGCCTTGACAACCTCGATGCCGCGATCGGTGAACGGCCGCAGTCCCGCGCGGCCAGCCCGATCGTCGATGATCAGCGTTCCGACGCGGTCCAGTGGCGCCCAGTACGCGAACGGCGCGGCGTCGAGCTTCGAATGGTCCGCGAGCACCCAGCATTCCCGCCCGGCCTGGGACATCGCGTACTTCAACTGGGCCTGCTCGAGCGATGGGCAGCACAGCCCGCGGTCCGCGCTGAGCCCGTCCGCACCGAGGAAAACCCGGTCAGGGGCGATGTGCCGGAGCTGATCGTGCACGCTCTCGCCGACGATCGCCTCGTTCGGATGCCGCAGCCGCCCGCCGAGCACGATCAGGTCGATCTCCGGGTTGTCGGCGAGCGCCAGCACCACCGGCAACCCGTTGGTGACCACGGTCAACTCGCGGCGGTGCGCGAGGTGCCGCGCCAGCCGGCCGGTCGTGGTGCCGGCGTCCAGCAGCACGATCTCGCCGTCCGCGATCAGCGCGGCCGCGGTACGCGCGATGGCGTCCTTCTCCACCGTGTTGCTGGCGTCCTTCTCCCGGAGGTTGCGCTCCACGCCATGCGCGCTGTCCAGCGCCCCGCCGTAGGTACGCACCACATGACCTTCCCGCGCCAGGTCGGCCAAGTCCCTGCGAATCGTCGAGGCGGACACGCCGAATCGGTCGGCGAGTTGCTGGATGTTGCCGTCACCACCCTGAACCGCACCGAGCAGCGACGCCCGCCGCTGGCGGGTGGTCGGACGTGACATGGGGACTCCCGCGGTTCCTCGATATGCGGTGAATCGGCGAGCACTTATCGCGCCGGTGGATACGCTTCCCGGAGCCGTGGCGCGTATGGAGCCAGCTCGGCCGCGGCCCGGAATGCCGCGCGCATGGTTCCGGCCGAAGCCGTGCCGGTGCCCGCGATGTCGAAGGCCGTGCCGTGATCGACCGAGGTCCGCAAGATCGGCAGCCCCACGGTCACGGACACCGTCCCGTCGAAATCGACGGTCTTCGACGCGATGTGCCCCTGGTCGTGGTAGAGCGAGAGCACCCCGTCGTAGCGGCCCTGCAACCCCTGGTGGAACACCGAATCCGCCGGGACCGGCCCGAACACGTTCAGCTCGTCAGCCAGCGCCCGCTGCACGGCAGGCCGGATCGCGGTGATCTCCTCGTCACCGAACTTGCCGTTCTCCCCGCCGTGCGGGTTCAACGCGGCCACCGCGAGCCGTGGCTCGTCGGTGCCGAACACCCGCAACGCGGTGTAGGCCTCCCGGATGGCGTGCTCGATGTTGTCCACCGTCATCGCGTCCAGCGCGGCACGCAACGACATATGCCTTGTGGCGAAGAAAATCCGCAGGCCACGGACCCAGAACATGGTGTTGAACCGGTCCGATCCGGTCAGCTCGCCGAGCATCTCGGTGTGCCCCAAGTGTTTCGAGCCGGCCGCCCAGATCGCCTCCTTGTTGATCGGCGAGGTGACAACCGCGTCCACCTCGCCGGCGAGCGCGGCCCTGGTGGCCACCTCGATCGCCTCCACCGAGGCACGTCCAGCTGCCGGATCGACCTTGCCCCACGGCAAGTCCATGGTGACGATGCCCAGGTCGAGCACGTCGAGGATGCCGGGGGTGAACGTCGCGTCGGCGACCGAGGAGATCGCGTTGACCTCGACGTCGAGTCCGAGCACGTCGACCGCCCTGCGCAACACCGGCGCATCGCCGACGGCGAGGCCCCTGGCGAGCCCCGCGGACTCGGCTTCGGCGAGCACCGCCGCGGTGATCTCCGGGCCGATGCCGACCGGGTCGCCGAGTGTCACAGCCAGCACCGGCTTCCGCTCGTTCGTACCCTCACCGGTCATTGCCTGCCATCCTTTCTCCTGCACGGCCTTGCTGCCGTACGGCTTTCTGCTGCCGGGCGATGGCCGAGCCGAGGTGCTTGATGCAGTCGACCGCCGCGGAGCGGGAGCCGATCAGGCCGCCCTTGGTGGCGAACGGCATCCCGGTGAACGGCCCGCCGACCAGGTGACCGGCCACCGCGAGCGGCAATACCTCGGTGTCAATCTCGAAGCCTTCGGTGTCCAGCCCCCTGGTGAGCGCGGCGGCGATATCCCCACCGGTGGCGTACAGCCCGCCGATCCGGTGCTCGGTCAGCACCAGCCGGGTGACGTCGGTGAGCAGTCCGGGGATCAGGTCGGCGACCGCGTGATCGGGCACCGCCGGCTGATCCGGTTGGCGGGTACGCACGCCAACCACGCGATGCCCGGCTTTGACGAGCTCGCCCACCCGCTCGGCGATCGGCTCCGGGGCCGGGTTGTCGAGTGGAACGTCCACGTACCGCGCGGAGAGCACCTGCTCGGTTTCCAGTACCTGATCACGGGTCAGCTCGGTGATGCTGCCGACCACCGCCAGCACGGGCGGGATGTCCCGGTCGCCAGGCGCGATACCCAGTGCGGCGGCCAACCGCACCCCGAACGGGCCGGAATCCACCGAAACCCAGTCGGTGCCGTCCCGTGTGGACAACCTGGCCGCCGCGTCCGCGATCGTGGTCAGATGGGCGTTCGTCATGGCGTCGCACACGACCATCTCCGGAAGATGCCCGGCGCCGTCGGTGGCGGCGAGTGCCGAGGCGACGCCGTCAACTCCGGATTCGACGACATCCAGCGGCAACTCGCCGATCGAGCTTCCGGTTCCGGCCCGCAACACGGTGGTCACCCGGGACGACGAGACCGGGGTCATCGGATCCCGCGCCGCCGGTGTCTCGGCAAGCGGCACGCCGTCAACAAGGTGCAAGCCGCCTACGGTGACCCGTCCGGCATCCGGAAACGCGGGCACCACGAGCGCCCTCGCTCCGGGCTGGCGGGTGCGCAGCGCCTCGTCCGCCTCCGCCCCGACGTGCCCGCGCAGCGTGGTGTCCACCCGTTTCACCAGCAGCCCGACCTGGCCGATCGTGGTGACCGCGGCGCGCAGCCGCGCCCTGGCTTGCTCGGCCGTCGCGTGCCGGGTGCCGAGGTTGACGACAAGGGCGTCGGCCAGCAGGTTCGGCGGGCCGTCCAGCGGCGCGCTGGTGGACATCGTCCGCATGCCGAACCGGGCGAACAACGCTCCCGTGGCGTTGCTGCCGGTCAGGTCGTCGCCGACGACGAGTACCCGCGGCATGCCGGCCTCCCACGCTCTTGCGAGGTTCGCGCACAAAATATGACCAAATCGCGCAACTACCCGAGCCAGTGTAGTGCGCGTGTACCGGCGATCGGCAACGTCCGAGGCGTTGGAGATAACTGGGGTCGGAGCCCACGGGCCCCCTTGCTTCGAGGAGAAGTCGATGCGAACCAAGAAGTTCTTGCGAGCGATCACGGTCGCCGCCGCCTTACTGATCGGCGGTGGCCTCGCCACGGCACCGGCGACCGCGGCACCGGCGACCGCGGCACCCGCACCCGCCGGCGGCACCGTTGTTTCGCAGGCGCCCGATGTCGGCATCGCGCGGACCGCGGACGGCGCGATCAAGTGGTTCAAGAATCGGAACGGCAGCACCGCCTACGAGGGGTACTGCGAGAGGGCGGTCCGGCTCGCGTGGGATCGCGACACCCGGCACGCGAGCGCGATCGACCACTGGAACTCGTCAGACGGTAAGAAGCACACCACCGGCACACCGCCGAAGGGCGCGTTCGTGTTCTGGAACATCAGCGAGTACGGGCACGTCGGGATCGCCGACGGCAACGGTGGCTTCTGGGCGACGAACGTGAACAACAAGATCGGTCACGCCAAGTCGCTGAAATACTTCAGCAACTACCTCGGGTGGAAGAAGGGCAACAGCAACTGAGCTAGCCGGGGTCGCCGGCCGCGTCGTTTCCCTGGCGCGGCCGGCGCTCCGCTCGGTGCGCCTGCCTCAGCAACGCGAGCCCGGTGGCCTCCTCCCGCCGGTTGCCGGTCCGCCGGAACACCTCGAGCGCCCGGTCGCCCACCGCGTAGGCCTGCGCGGGTTCGCCGGCCGCGAGCAGCGTCTGGCCGAGGCCGAGCAATGCGTACGCGGTGCAGCGTTCGTCCCTTAACGCTTCCAGCATCCCAAGCGCCCTGCGCAGGCAGTCGAGGGACTCGTGAGGGTGACCGGTTTCGCGATGCATCGTGCCGAGTTCGGTCAGCACCCGCGCCTCGCGGTGCGCGTCGCCGAGCTCTCGTGCACTGGCAAGCGCGCTGTCCAGCCACTGTGCCGCGGCGGCGTAGTCCCCCAACGTCACGTTGGTCGCGCCGATCGCGTTGCGCAGTTGCGCCTGCTCGCCCCGATCCCCCACGGCGCGCAGCGCGGTCAGCGCCTTACGGTAGTACGCGAGGGCATCCGCGGGCCGGTCTCGCACCCTGGCTACAGTGCCGAGCCCGGCGATCGCGAGCGCGGTGCCGTGCTCGGCACCGACCTCGGCGTAGCGGTCCGCCGCCACGGACATATTCCGCTCGGCCTCGTCGTACTCATCTCGATAGAGGTGCACCTGCCCAAGCCCGCGGTGCAGCGCGGCCTGGCCGAACCGGTTTCCCGACTCACGGACCGCGGCCAGCGCAAGCCGGTGGCTGCGCTGCCAATCCTCGTATAGACCACGCAGATCGAAGAACGGCACCGCCGCGCTGGCAAGTTGCCAACCCAGCTCGTCCAGCCCGTGCGCGGTGGCCAGCTCGACGCCGGCGAGCAAGGCGGCACGTTCCGCGGTGAACCAGCCGAGCGGATCGGCGAGCAACCGCTCGGCAAGGCGTGCTTCGAGCCGCCAGCCGGCTCGCGGCGGGGCGATGGCGCCGAACGCCCTCGGCAACCCGGCCGCGGCCCGCTGGGCGAGCGACAGCTGGGCATCGAGCAGCCTGATCAGGGCGTCCCGGCGCTCGTGCTCCGGGATCGCGTCAAGCACTTCGGCCGCGTAGCACCGCAGTAGATCGTGAATCCGGTACCGCGGCCAGTCGCTCGCCCGCGCACCGGCAGGCGCGATCAGGTTCGCGTCCACCAGCATGTCCAGCACGTCGTCGGTGCCCCGCCTTTCGAGCAGCGGGTCCACCACCCAGCCGGGAAAGTCGCGCGCGCCGAGCATGGCGAGCAGTCCGAACGCGCGCACCGCTGGCGCAGGGAGCTGGCGCAGGCTCAGCTCGAAACTGGAGCGCACCCCGATGTCGCCGACCCGCAGCTCCGTCAACCGGTCGGACTCGCCCTCCAGCCGGTCACGCAGCGCCCGCAGGCTCCACGCCTGCCGCCCGGCCAGCCGCGCGCCCGCGACCCGGATGGCGAGCGGGAAGTACCCACAGAAGCGCACGATCTCCGCGGCTTCGACGGGTTCGGCCGCGATCCGATCCGCCCCGGCGATCGCGGCGAGTAGCTGTTCGGCTTCGTCCGCTCCGAGCGGGGATACGTCGAACTGCCGGGCGCCTGCCAGCTCGGGCATCCTGCCCCGGCTGGTGATGAGCACCGCGCAAACGCTTTCGGCCGGCAGCAGCGGGCGAACCTGCTGCGCGGCCGCGGCATCGTCGAGCAGGAGCAGCACGTGCCGCCCGGCGAGCCGGGAGCGGAACATCGCGGCGCGGGCGTCCAGCCCGGATGGCAGCGCGGCCCCGGTTACCCCCAGTGCGTGGAGGAAATCCGCGAGCACGTCGGCGGGCTCGCGGGGTGAGCTGCCGGTTGCCGTCAGGTCGGCATACAGCTGGCCGTCCGGGAACCGCTCCCGCACCCGGTGCGCGAGGTGCAGCGCCAGCGCGGATTTTCCGGTGCCAGGAGCTCCGGAGAGCACCACGACAACGGGTGCGCCGGCGCCAACCGGCGCGGTGAGCGCCGCCTCCAGGTCCGGGAGGTAACCGGTGCGCCCGGTGAAATCCGCGACGTCGGCAGGGAGCTGCCGCAGCGGGAACGGCGCGGTCTCGCCGGCGTGCGCGATTTCCCCTGCCGGATCCCCGCCGGTTGCGGCATCCTCACCCCGCAGGATCGCGGCCTGCGCCTCGCGCAGCGCCGGACCCGGTTCCACGCCGAGGTCGGCAACCAACCGGTCGCGCGCGGTGCTGTACGCCCGCAGCGCGTCCGCCCGCCTGCCGGCACCGGCGAGTGCCAGCATGTACTGCTGCCAGAGCTGCTCGCGGTACGGGTGCTCGGTAAGCAGGCCGGCCAGCTCGGCCGCGGCCTGCTCGTGCTGCCCGAGCCGCACCTGCAGGGCGAGCCGGTCCTCCCGCACCGCGAGCCTGCTCTCCAGCAACCGCCCGACGTCCACCTCCCAGCCAGGCACGCTCGGCAGATCCTCGAGCGGATCACCGCGCCACAGCGACTCGGCCTGCTGCAGCAGGCGCAGCGCCTGCTCCGCGTCGCCCGCCCTGCGGGCCCGCGCCGCCGCTTCGGCCAGCTCACGAAAGGTGTGCGCGTCGACGGTCTCGGGCGGCACCAGCAACGCGTAGCTCGTGCCGTGCGTCACGAGCCCCTGCCCGTCCGGAAACTTCGGGAGCCGGCCGCGCAGCCGCCACACGTAGGTCTGCAGGTTGGCGGCGGCCGACCGCGGTGGGTCCCGTACCCACACCGACTCGATCAGCTGATCAGCAGGGACCGGCTTGTTGACGTTGAGCACCAGATGGGCGAGCAACACGCGCTGCTTGGTGCCGCCGAGCGGAAGACTGCGCTCGCCAAGCAGCACCTCGAGCGGCCCGAGCAGACGGAACCGCGGCACCGCCCGCGCTGCCTGATCCGCTTCCCCGTCCGCTGCCATGGCCGCAGACTAAACGGCACCGCCGGGGCCACGAGGCTTTTCGTTGCCATAGCAACCAAAATGCTCAGGTGCGCGAGGCGAGCAACTCCGCGAGATGCACTCCGCGACGGTCGATCAGGTCGTCCAGCTGCGTGCGGCAGGAGAAGCCGTCCGCAAGCACCGTCGCGTCCTCGCTCGCGGCCCGCACCGCCGGCAGCAGTGCGGTTTCGGCCACCGCGGTTGACACCTCGTAGTGGCCCCGCTCGAAGCCGAAGTTGCCAGCCAGCCCACAGCACCCGCCGACCGCGTTCAGGGTCGCCCCGGCGCCGCGCAGCAGCTCCCTGTCCTTCTGCCAGCCGAGCACCGCGTGATGGTGGCAATGCGGCTGAGCCACGATCTCCAGCCCGGTCAGGTCCGGCGGGCTCCAGCCGTCCCGCCGGGAAAGCAGTTCGGCCAGCGTGTGGGTACCGTCCGCAACGGCGGCCGCGGCGGCGTCCCTCGGGCCGAGCAGCTCTTGCGCGTCGCTGCGCAGCGCCGCGGTGCAGGACGGTTCGAGCCCCACGATCGGAACATCGGTACCGCCTTCGGCGGCAAGGGAATCCACCGAGCGGCGCAGGATCCGCCTGGCCGCGTCCAGCTGCCCGGTGGAGATCCAGGTCAGCCCGCAGCACAGCCGGCGCCGCGGAATCCGGACCCGGTACCCGGCGCCCTCGAGTACCCGCACCGCCGCGATGCCCACCTCAGGGGAGAAGTGGTTGGTGAACGTGTCCACCCATAGCAGCACCGGATCGCCGTCCGGTGCGGTCGGCCGATGGTCGGCGAACCACTGCCGGAACGTCCTCGTCGCGAACGCGGGAAGCGAGCGGCGCGTGTCGACCCCGCCCAGCCGCATCGCCAGCTTGGACAGCGAGGTACTGGCCAGCACCCGGTTGGTCAGCTTCGGGGCCACCGAGGCCGCGCGAGCCAGCCGGGGCAGCCACCCGAGGCTGTAATGCGTCGCGGGGCGCAGCCGGCGGCGGTAGGTCTGGTGCAATGCCTCGGCCTTGTACGTGGCCATGTCGATCCCAGTTGGACAGTCGGACGCGCATCCCTTGCAGGACAAGCACAAGTCCAGCACTTCGTGAACCTCCGGTGAGCGCCACCCGCCCCGCACAAGCGAGCCGTTCACCATCTCCTGCAACACCCTGGCACGGCCGCGGGTGGAGTCCTTCTCGTCCCTTGTCGCCAGATACGAAGGGCACATCACGCCGCCGGACGCGGTGGTGTCCGCCCGGCACTTGCCGACACCGGTACAGCGATGCACCGCCATGGACAGGTCGCCACGATCGTCCGCATAGTGGAAGCCGAGCCCGCGCGTCACGCTCGGTGCCTCCGCGACCCGGACATCCGCGTCCACCGGGCGCGGGCGCACGATGATCCCCGGGTTGAGCAGATCGTCCGGGTCGAAGATCGCCTTGAACGCCGCGAACGTGCTCATCGCGTCGGACGAGTACATCAGCGGCAGCAGCTCACCCCGCGCCCTGCCGTCGCCGTGCTCGCCGGACATCGACCCGCCGTACGAGGCGACCAGCTTCGCCGCCTCGGTGAGGAACTCCCGGAACCGCCTGCGACCGTCCGAGACCTCCAGCGGGAAATCGATCCTGATGTGCACGCAGCCGTCCCCGAAATGGCCGTACGGCACACCCGTGAACCCGTAGGAATCCAGCAGTGCCTCGAACTCGCGCAGGTAGCCGCCCAGCTTGTCGGGCGGCACGGCGGCGTCCTCCCAGCCGGCGTGCGCGGGCGCGCCGGCGACCGAACGGGCGGACAGCCCGGCGCCGTCCTCGCGGATCCGCCACAGCACGGCGGCCTGCGCCGGATCGGTGACGACGCGGCTGTCCAGCGCCGAGGAATCGCGCACCACGGCCGCCGCGGCTGCCTCCAGCCCGGCGGCGTCCGCTCCGCCGAGCTCGACGAACAGCCACCCCGACCCGTCCGGCAAGTCGGGCACCGCGGAAGGGCCACGCCGGCGCCGCACCACGTCGGTGATCCGCGCGTCCAGTCCCTCAACGGCGACCGGTCCGTGCTCGAGCATCGCCGGCACATGGTCCGCCGCCGCGGCCATATCGGGATAGCCGAGCACCACAAGCGCCGACGCGGCTGGCGCCCGCACCAGGCGCACGGTCGCGCTGAGCAATACCGCGCAGCTGCCCTCGGTGCCGACCAATGCCTTGGCCAGATCGGATCCGCGCTCCGGCAACAGGTGCTCGAGTGAGTAGCCGGAAACCTGGCGGCCGAACCGCCCCAACTCGGTGCGCACGACGGACAGCGAGGAGCCGATCAGATCGTGCACGGCCGCGGCGGTCGCCGAGGAATCGCGATCAAGGCCGGCGCCGGCCCGCAGTCGCTCGCCGGTTCCGGTCAGCACGTCCAGCTCCACCACGTTGTCGGCGGTGCGGCCGTAACCGAGCGCGCGCGACCCGCACGCGTTGTTTCCGATCATGCCGCCGACCGTGCAACGGTTGTGCGTCGAAGGGTCGGGACCGAACCGCAACCCGTGCGGCGCCGCGGCGCGTTGCAGGTCGGCCAGCACCACGCCCGGGTCCACCACCGCGGTGCGGTTCTCCGGGTCGACGGAGTGCACCCGGTTCAGGTGTTGCGCGAAGTCCAGCACCACGCCCGGCCCCACCGCGTTGCCCGCGATGGAGGTTCCGGCTCCGCGCGAAGTGAGCGGCACGCCGAGCTCGCGGCACACCCGCAACGCCGCCCGCACCTCGTCGGTCGATCGCGGGAAGACCACCGCGAGCGGTGGAACGCGGTACAGCGATGCGTCCGCGGAATACTCGCCGCGCCGGCGGGTGGAGACGTCCACTTCGGCGATTCCCGCCTCGCTCAACGCCACGCGCAGCTGTTCGGGAGAGGCCTGGCTTACGTTCATGACCAACTTTCTTCGGTAGTAGCTCGGGTTTTCCGACCTTACCTGGCGGGTGTACGCACCAGCTTCGCCGCGCGACGCCCGACCGGCGGCCGTCCGGTCGAACGTGCTCCGGTCCGGGCGCCCGGACACCTGTGACGTGTCGCACAACGTCCTGTCGGCGGCATGTGGCATGCGGTATACCACCCGCATGGCCACACCGGACCCGCTGGCAGCGCTGCCTCAGATCGAGGCGTTGACCAGGTCCGAGCGGGCCTACGACGCGCTGGAGAGCGCGATCGTGCACTGCCAGCTACCGCCCGGAACGGCACTGAGTGATCGGCAGCTGTCCGAGGCGCTCGGGGTGAGCCGAACCCCGATCCGGGAAGCCATGCACAGCCTCGAGGCGGCCGGGCTCGTGGTGCGCCGCGGCGGACGTTTCGTCGTCGCCGGGTTCACCACGCGCGACGCACGCGAACTGTTCGAGTTGCGCAGGCGCCTCGAACCGGCCGGGCTCGAGCATCTCGCGGAGAGCTGGGATCCGGCCGGCGTGCACGAGCTGTCCACGTTTTTCGACGAGTTCCCGAAACACCTACCCGACGGTCCCTACGACGAATACCTGAAACGCGATCACCAGTTCCACAAGCTCATCGTGGAATGGAGCGACAACTCTCGGCTCGTACAGTTCTACGAAATCGTAGAAAAGCAGATAAACCGAATTCGCCACTATCTCGCTCCCGGCTATCGCGGCCGGATGGAACAGGTCGTTCACGAACACCAAGAGATTTGTGACGCGATAGCCAGAAAGGATGTCGAATCCGCCCGTGCGGCACTGCTCAGCCATCTACGGAAAGGCGAGCAGGCGATGATCGAGTATCTGGCGTCCCAACGGAACACCGAGCAGAGCAGCTAACAACCGCCAACAGCGCACTCGTGGACGGGTGTATTCCGCCTGCCCGCGGGACGGTCGTCTTTAACTCGACGGGGAGTTGAGGCACATATGCACAGCACACGGCTCACCCGGCGCAGCGCGCTTCGGTACGGCGCCGGGCTCGCCTCCGGCGTTCTCGGGCCTACCCTTCTCACCGGGTGCGGCAGCTCCGCGAGCGCCGACGCGTTCCCGGACCGCCCCATCCAGGTCATCATCGCCTACGCGGCCGGTGGCGGCACCGACGTGGGCGCCCGAATCCTTCAGCCCTACGTCGAAGCCGAACTCGGCGTGCCGATCGAGGTGGTGAACAGGCCGGGCGGCGGCGGCTGGTCCGGCTGGAACGAGATCGTCACCGCCGAACCGACCGGATATGTCATCGGATTCATCAATACCCCGAATTTCATGACCGGGTATCTCGATCCGCGTCTCGGCAGAACCGAGATCAGCTACGAGAACTTCACCCCGCTCGGCAATCAGGTCACCGACTTCAGCGCCGTCGCGATACATCCGGACGACGACCGGTTCGACGACCTGCCAGGGGTGATCAACCACGCCCGCGGGCAGGCACTGACCGTGACCTCAACCGGGGTCGGCAGCGATGACCACTACGCCTCCCTCGGCCTTTCCGACCGGTACGGAACCCAATTCGACGTGCTGCACGGCGAGGGCGCCTCGGACGGCATCACGGCGCTGCTGGGACGTCACGTGGATCTCGCCTTCGCGAACGTCGGCGAGCTCAAGTCGCTGCACGACGACGGCGAGCTGAAGGTCGTCGGCGTCATGGCGGACGGGCGCCAGCGCTCACCGCACCTGCCCGACGTACCCACCTTCGAAGAGGAAGGGTTCGGCGGCTTCTCCTCGTGGTCCTCGCGTGGTCTCGCCGGCCCGGCGAACATCGACCCGCGAGTCGTGGACAAGCTCGCCGGGGCGATCAAACGTGGCATCCAGAATCGTGAACACATCGGGCAGCTCGCCGAGCAGGGACTCGCGGTCGACTACCGCAGCCCCTCGGAACACAAGAAAATGCTCATCCGGGACGAGCGGACCACCCGCCAGCTCGGCACGAAATACATCTGGGGCTGAGCACACCCTGGCCCGAAGCTCCGCCGTCACCAGTGAGGATGGTAGTTCGTGATATCCACAAAGTCGTCGATATCCAAGCAATCCCGGTACCGGAACGCGGATGGTATCGCCGGTTCGGCGATCGTCGCGTTCGCCATCATCATGTTCGCCTTCAGCTTCGAATTCACCGGCGAAGCCGCGATATGGCCCCGCGCCGTACTGGTGTTATTGCTCGTGCTCGGCATCGTGCTCGTCGTCCGTGCCGGCCGGGATCCGAAACCGTCCCAGCGAACCGACGGCACCCCGCAACACGACGACCAGCACAACATCGATGGTGAGTCGCTCAGCCGCACGGTCGTGGCCGCGCCGATGGCCGTGCTTCTCATGGTCATCGGTTACGCCGCGCTGCTGGAGATCATCGGTTTCTTCCCGTCCACTGTGGCATTCCTCGCCGGAATCCTCTGGTACCAGCGGGTAAGGAACATCGTGGCGGCGCTCGGCATCGTGCTGGTGTTGAACCTGGTCATCTACTACCTGTTCGTCTTCGAGCT
Source organism: Pseudonocardiaceae bacterium (assembly GCA_009379845.1). Lineage (GTDB taxonomy): Bacteria > Actinomycetota > Actinomycetes > Mycobacteriales > Pseudonocardiaceae > Tamaricihabitans. The sequence goes on from WHSZ01000009.1 coordinate 64,053, forward strand.
GAACGTGCAGCTACCCACCGGCATCTTGTTCGGGGAGGGGTGAGCCATGGATACCGCGATCATTGGTGAAGCGCTGAATCTGCTGTTCACCTTCGAGGTCCTCGCCGCGATCGCCTTCGGTGTGGTTGCCGGCATCGTCATCGGCGCGCTGCCCGGACTGTCCGGCACGATGGGAATCGCGCTGCTCATCCCGGTGACCTTCGGCATGGAGCCGGTCGCCGGCCTTGCCATGCTCACCGCCATCTACACGTCGGCTGTGTATGGCGGCTCGATCTCCGCGATCCTGATCAACACTCCCGGCACGCCGGCGGCCGCGGCGACCGCCATCGACGGCTACCAGATGACCAAGAAGGGCCAGGGCGGCAAGGCGCTCGGCATCTCGGCCATCGGCTCGATGGCGGGTGGCCTGGCGAGCGGCCTCGTCCTGCTCTTCGTGGCGCCCCAGCTCGCGAAGGTCTCGCTGGCGTTTTCCGCCGCCGAGTACTTCCTGCTTGCGGTGTTCGGGCTGACCATCATCAGCAGCCTGGCGGGCGCCTCCCTGCTGAAGGGCGTCATTTCCGGGGTGATCGGCCTGGTCGCCGCGACGGTCGGCATCGACATTCTCACCGGGTATCCCCGGTTCTCGTTCGGCACCACCGCGCTGCAGTCCGGCATCGAGCTGGTGCCGGCGCTGATCGGGCTGTTCTCACTTTCCCAGGTCATGATTCTCGCCGAGCAACGGCGCACCGGAACATCCGCCACCGCCCAGCTCGTGCGGGGCAAGGTGCTGCCGAAGTTGCGGGAACTCAAAACGCTGGTGCCAACGATCCTGCGGTCGTCCGGGATCGGCGCGTTCGTCGGCATCCTGCCGGGCGCGGGTGGTGACGTCGGCTCCTGGGTTGGCTACAACGAGGCGAAGCGGTTCGCCAAGGACAAGTCCGCGTTCGGCAAGGGCGAACCCAAGGGTGTGGCGGCGCCGGAGACCGCGAACAACGCGGTGACCGGTGGTGCGCTGATCCCGCTGCTGACGCTCGGCATCCCGGGCAGCTCGGCGACCGCGGTGTTGCTCGGCGGGCTACTGGTGCAGGGCATGCAGCCAGGGCACGAGCTGTTCACCGACGACGCGGACGTCACCTATGCGGTGATCCTGGGGTTCCTGCTGGCGAACATCCTGATGGGGGTGCTCGCGCTCGCCGGTGCCCGGCTGTTCGTGAAAGTCACGACCGTTCCGACAAAGTACCTGGCGCCGGTCATCCTGGTGCTCTGCGTGGTGGGTTCCTACGCGATCAACAACAGCATCGCCGATGTCTGGGTGATGATCGTGTTCGGGCTGCTCGGCTACCTGCTGCGCAAGACCGGGTTCCCCACCGCGCCGGTCGTGCTCGGGCTCATCCTCGGTTCGCTCGCGGAGAAGGGGCTTCGGCAGTCCATCGTGCTTGCGCAGGGGGATGTGCTCGGGTATTACCTGTCCCGGCCCATCTCCCTCGTGCTCATCGTGTTGATCCTGCTGGCCCTTTTCGCGCCGGTGTTCCGCCGCAAGATGCGCGGCAAGGTCACCGAGGAGCCAGAGGAGCAGAAGGAAACGGTATAACAGTGGGAAAGAGAGGGGGTCACTTGTCATGAGGCTGGCTACTGTCCAGCTCGCGGGCGCGGAGGTGGCCGCGATCGCGTTGCCGGGCGGCGCACTACCCATCCCGGCTATCAACGAATCGCTTGGTACCCGGTGGCAGACCGACCTGCTGGGGATCCTCACCAACGGTGAGTTTCCCCAGCTGCGGGACTGGCTCGACAACCAACCCGAGTTGCCAACCACGCTCACCGATCGGGTGATCCCCTCGGCGGAGATCCGGTACGGGCCGCCGTACCGGAGGCCGCGCAAGATCTGGGGAATCGGGCTGAACTATGTCGATCACGCCGACGACCTCGCCGAGTCGGCGCCGTCCGGGGAACCGGCCAGCTTCATGAAGCCGGACACCACGATCATCGGCCCTGGCGAGGAGATCCGGCTGCCCGAACAGTCCAAGCGGGTTACCGCGGAGGCCGAGCTCGGGGTGATCATCGGCGCGGAAGTCCGCGACATTCCGGAATCCGAGGCCCTTTCCGTCGTGGCCGGGTTCACCACGGTCATCGACATGACCGCGGAGGACATCTTGCGGCGCAACCCGCGTTACCTGACCAGATCGAAGAGTTTCGACACGTTCTTCAGTTTCGGGCCGGAGATCATCACGCTGGATGAGTTCGTGACCAGGCCGGAGGAACTGATGAACGTCAAGGTCGGCACCTGGATCAACGACCTGCCTTACCGGGAGAACGTCGTCGCGAACATGACGTTCTCCCCCGAGTTCCTGGTCTCCTTCCATTCCAAGGCGATGACGCTGCTTCCCGGTGACATCATCTCGACGGGGACTCCTGGTGCCACCGTGATCGCGGACTCGGACGTGGTGACCTGCCGGATTCCCGGATTCGCCGATCTGTCCAATCCGGTGGTGCGGCCGTCATGAGCATGGGATTCCGAGTGTTCAGCGAACCAGATGCCAGGGTGGCCGCTTCCGTGGTGGCGGAGTTCCGCGCGGAAGAGCTGCCGGTGGCGAACGTCGCGGACGCGATATGGCGATTCGGTGTCCTGTGTGGAGGGATCCAACCGGTCGCGGCTGGATCCCGCTACCTGGCAGGCACCGCGCTGACGGTGCGGACCAGGCCGACGGACAACTTGATGATTCACAAGGCCATGGAGCTGGCGCACCCCGGTGACGTGATCGTGGTCGAAGCGGGCGGCGCGGGGCACCACGCCCTGCTCGGCGAGCTGATGTGCCAGTACGCCGCACGTCGCGAGATCGCCGGTTTCGTCGTGGACGGTCCGGTGCGGGACGGCATGGAGATCACCGACCTGGGGCTCCCGGTGTACGCCCGCGGCCGCACCCCGCGCGGGCCGTACAAGGACGGCCCTGGAGAGATCAACGTGCCGATCAGCTGCGGCGGAGTCGCGGTGCTCCCCGGCGACTTGATCCTGGCCGACGTCGAGGGTGTGATCGCGATACCCCGGGGGGACGCCGAATCGGTGCTCGACCAATCCCTTCAGGTCCGGGACGCGGAGGCCGGCTTTCGCGAGCAGATCGCGGTGGATGGCTGGGACCGTGCGTGGATCGACACGAAGCTGGACGAGAAGGGGTGCGAGATTGTCCGATGAGTCCAGAATAGACAGTGTCGAGCTTCGCGAGATGGTCGAGGGTATCTTCACCGGCTGCCAGGTGCCAGACGAGCAGGCCGGGCTGATCGCCGATCACCTGGTACAGGCCAACTTACGCGGTGTGGATTCGCACGGGGTCAGTCGCGTCGGGGTATACGTGGACCGGATCGAGCAGTCGCTTGTCAGCGCGCGAACCGCACTCGAAACGGTGCACGAGACACCGGTGAGTGCTCTGGTGGACGGCGGAAACGGCTCCGGCATCGTGGTCGCCGAGCGGGCGATGCGCCTCGCCGTCTCCAAGGCGCTGGACGCAGGCGTCGGCCTGGTGAGCGCGCGCGGATCGAACCACTGCGGGATGCTGGCTTACTACACCGCCATGGCCGCCCGCGCGGGCCTCATCGGATTCGCCGTCACCAGCGCCCCGCCCACCATGGCCCCGTGGGGCGCGAGGACACCGTTCTTCGGCACCAACCCGCTGTCCTACGCGATCCCGATGGCCGAGCGGGACGACATCGTGTTCGACATGGCGACCAGCCAGGTGGCCCGCGGAAAGATCATCCTCGCGGCGAAGGAGGGCAGGAACATCCCGGTCGGCTGGGCGCTGACCACCGACGGGCAGCAAACCGAGGACGCGGACGCCGCGCTGGACGGCGTCATGCTGCCGCTCGGCGGTCCGAAAGGCTCCGGGCTGGCGCTGCTGGTGGAAACCCTGTCCTCGGCGCTGTCCGCCGCCCCGTTCGGGCCGCACATCCCGCCGCTGTACCACAATCCCGATCACACCCAGCAGCTCGGGCACTTCTTCATGGCGCTGCGCCCGGATCTGTTCCGCTCGCCATCGGAGTTCGCCGCGACGATGACCCAGCTGGCCGGCGAAATCACCGCGTTGCCGGCGCTGCCCGGCCACGACCGGGTGTACCTACCCGGCGAGATCGAGGCGCGCACCGCGCGGGACCGGGTCGAGCACGGCATCCCGATCTCCCAGGAGGTCCGGGACGAGCTGATCCGGCTCTCCGGCCGGCTGGACGCCGCTACCGGTAATAGTCGGTGAGATACTTCTCGCCCTCATCGCAGAAGAACGTCACGACGCAGGAAAGCTCGGGGCGAGCGTCGCGCAACCGCTTGGCCGCAAGCAGGTGCGCACCCGAGGACGGCCCGACGAACAGCCCGTACTGGCGTGCCAGCCGGCGCATCTCCGCGATCGTCTCGTCGCTCTCGACGCTCACCAGCTCGTCGATCATGTCTCGATACCGCGCGAAAATTCCCGGCACGAAGCCGTCCGAGATGCCCTCGATCAGATGCTTGCCGACCTCACCGCACATCAGCGTGCAGGATTCGTTCGGCTCGACGGCCACCACCCGGCAGTTCGGGTTGACGGCCCGGAAGCACTGCCCGACACCGACGATCGTGCCGCCGGTGCCCACCCCGCCGACCACCGCGTCCGGCACCGTCCCTGGCGGCAGCCCGTCCAGCACCTCGGGGCCGAGCCATGTCCGGTTCTCCTCGACGTTCCACTCACTGTCGAACTGTTGCGGCGCGAAGAAACCCGGCCGCGCGCCGAGCTCACGCGCCTTCCGCAACGCGTCGTTGACGTGGAAATCGCCGATGGTGAGCACCTCGGCGCCGAACGCCTTGGAGATCGCGAGCCGCTCCCTGCTCATCCCGTTCGGCATGACAACCAGCATGCGATAGCCCTTCGCGGCGGCAACCATACTCAGCGCGTTGCCGGTATTCCCGCTGCTGGCCTCGACGATGGTGTCACCGGGCCGCAGCAGCCCTTCGGACTCGGCACGCTCGATCATGTACTTGGCGATCCGCGCCTTGATCGAACCCGACGGGTTCATGTACTCCAGCTTGACCCAGATACCCTCGACGCGGATCAGTGGCGTGTCACCGATCGCGTCGAGCACCGAACCGATGTTCCGCACATCGGCGGTGTGTGGCGTGACCACTGTCATGGCTGATCTCCTTCTACGGCAAGCTTTCCGGTTACCCAGTCGTGAAACTCGCCGATGTGGTGCTCGCTCGGCACCAGCACACCGCCGGACGCGTACGCGCGCGAGTCCATCGCCAGCTGGCACCGCTCGCACGCGTCGAAATCCTGCCGGTTGACGCGGTGGAACAGCTCGACCGACCGGGAAAGATTGACCCCGGAGTCCACCACCTCGGGAAAGTAGAGCCAGTCGCACTCGATCAACGTGCGGTCCGCGGCGACCGGGAACATCCGGTGCAGGATCACGTGATCCGGCACCAGGTTGATGAACACCTGCGGCCGTACGGTGATGGCGTAATAGCGGCGATCCTGATCGTCGCGTACCCCTGGGAGCCTGCCGAGCCCAGCGCTACCGTCCACTGTGAACCCGTTGATCTCCTCGCCGAATTCGGCGCCGTGACCGACGAAGTACTGCGCGGCGAACCCGTCCGCGAATTCCGGCAGCACCTCGGTGAGCTCCGGGTGAATGCTCGCGCAGTGGTAGCACTCCATGAAGTTCTCGATGATCTGTTTCCAGTTCGCGCGCACGTCGTAGTTGATCCGCCTGCCCAACTTCAGCGTGTCGATCTGGTATGTGTCGATGGATTCGTCGTCCCCGAGCCTGGCGACCACGTCCGCGATGACCGTGTCGTGGAAGGACGGCGGCTCCTCGGCGAGGCACACCCACGCATAGCCGAGCCATTCGTGCAGCCACACCTTGTGCAGCCCGTAGGAGTCGCGGTCCACGTCCGGCATGCCGGTGAGGTTCGGAGCCGCGATCAGCTTGCCGTCGAGGCCATAGGTCCATGCGTGGTACGGGCACTGGAAAGACCGCCGCACCTCGCCCTCGTCCTGCACGCACAGCCGGGCGCCGCGATGCCGGCAGATGTTCAGGAACGCTTGCAGCGCACCGCCGCGGGCACGCGTGATCAGCACGCTCTCCCTGCCCACCTGGACGGTTCGGAACTGGCCTGGACGGGCGAGCTCGTCCGAGCGGACCGCGCAGAACCAGTTCTCCTCGAAGATCCGGGACTGCTCGAGCGAGAAGATCGCCGGATCGGTGTAGTGCTGGCCGGCAGGGTGGGAAGCAGGCTCTGCGGCAACCCGGTTGTCGTCATGAAGGCTCCTCGCGTGAGTCCAAATGCGAATTCAGCGACGGATCCGGGACATATCCGGATCGAAAAGCGGTTCATCGGTCACCGTTGCCGGGTACAGCCGCGCGAAGTACTCGATCTGCACGCTGGTATCCGGTTTCGCCGCCTCCGGTGCCAGCCAGGCGTAGGCGATCGGCCGGTCAATCGTGTAGCCGTAGGCGGCACTCGTCACGTAGCCGGCCGGCGCACCGTCGACGTACACCGGCTCGTGCCCCATCACCACGTGCTCCCGCTGATCGAGCAGCAGCGGGGTGAGCTTGCGGCGTGCGGTGTGCTCGCCGCGGTCGGCGAGCGCCTGGCGGCCGAGGAAATCGCCCTTGTCCATGCGGACCGCGAACCCGACCCCAGCCTCGTAGGGGTCGTGCTCGGCGGACATGTCGGTGCCCCAGGCTCGATAGCCCTTCTCGAGGCGCAGGCTGTTGAACGCGCTACGGCCGGCGGCGATGACCCCGAGGGGCTGCCCGGCTTCCCACAGCGCGTCCCACAACCGCAGCCCGACGTCGGCGCTCGCGTAGAGCTCCCAGCCGAGCTCGCCCACATAGGACAGCCGCATCGCGGTAACCGGGACATCGCCGAGGTAGATCTCCCGAGCCTTGAAGAAGCCCATCGCGCCGTGCGAGAGGTCGGTGGTGGTCAGCGGTTGCACGAGATCCCGTGCTAGCGGGCCCCATACGCCGATGCAGCAGGTGCCCGCCGTGATGTCCCGAACCCGCACCGAGCCGTCTTCCGGGCAGTGCCGCAGGATCCAGTCCAGATCGCGGTTTCCGTTCACGCCGAGCTGGAACCGTTGCTCGCCGAGCCTCGCCACCGTGACGTCGCTGCGCACCCCGCCCGTGCCGTCCAGCAGCAGCGTATAGGTCACCGCGCCTACCTTGCGGTTCAGCTGGTTGGTGGCGAGCCACTGCAGGAAATCGAGCGCCGAGGGCCCGGTAACCTCCAGCCGTTTCAGCGGTGTCATGTCGTAGAGCGCGACCGTCTCCCTTGTCGCCCTCGCCTCCGCGGCGGCGATCGGCGACCAGTAGCGCGCCGACCACTCGTCGCGTTCCGGCAGGTCGACGTCATCGGCGAGTGCCGCGTTCGCCTCGTACCAGTGCGGCCGCTCCCAGCCGCCGCCTTCCAGGAAGTACGCGCCCAACTGCTGCTGGCGGACGTAGAACGGGCTGGTGCGCAGCGGCCGGGGCTCCTCCATCGGCTGCAACGGATGCACCACGTCGTACACCTCAACGAAGCTCTGGCAGCCTCGCCGATGCACGTAACTCGGGGCCAGCTGCACCTCCTCGAAGCGATGCACATCGCAGGAGTGCAGATCCACAGTGGACACGCCATCCACAAGGCTTTCCGCCACGGCTCGCCCAACGCCAGCCGAATGCGTTACCCATACCGCCTCGGCCAGCCAGAATCCCTTGACGTCGCGGGACTCCCCGATCAACGGCATGCCGTCCGGGGTGAACGAGAAGACGCCGTTGAAGCCCTCGTCCACCTTGGTGTCCGCCAGCGCCGGCAGCAACGCGACCGCCTCCTGCCAGGAGGATTCGAAATCCTCCTCGGTGAACGACAACATCGACGGCATGGTCGGCGACTCGTCGAACGAGCTGATCTCGTCGATGCCGACCGGAATCGGCCGGTGCGCGTAGCTTCCGATCCCGATCCGGTCCACGTGTTCCCTGAAGTACAGGTCGGCGTCCTGATGCCGCAGGATCGGCCGGTTCGCTTCGAGGTACTCGTCGCCCAGCCCGGCGAGTTCCGCGAGCTGGGTGGTCTTCGCGTACTGGTGCGCCATGGGCAGCAGCGGCACGTCCATGCCCACCATGCCGCCGATCTTCGGGCCCCAGAATCCGGCCGCGGACACCACGATGTCGGCGTCGATCCGGCCCTGGTCGGTGACGACGCCGCTGACCCGCCCACCGGCCGTTTCGATGTCCAGCACGGTGTGCCACTCCCTGAACACCGCGCCGCGCGCGGCTGCCCTGCGGCCCTGCGCCTCGCAGGCACGCAGCGCCTTGGCCAGCCCGTCGTCCGGGGTGTGCATGCCGCCGTAGACCCGTCCGATGTCCAGACTCGGCCACATCCGAGCGCATTCGGCGGGGTCCACCAGCCGGGAGCGCACTCCCCACGAGGTGGCAAGGCCGTGCTTGCGCTGTAGATCCGCCCATCGCTGCGGCGTGGTGGCGAGTTCGAGCCCGCCGACGGGCCGGAAGCACCATTCGCCGTCCCGGTCCAGCTCGCGGAACTTCCGCACCGTGTAGCTGGCCAGCGCGGTCATCGTTCTGGATGGCGTGGTCTGGAAAACCAGTCCCGGGGCGTGCGACGTCGATCCGCCGGTGGCGAACAGCGGACCCTGTTCCAGCACGGTCAGGTTGGTCCAGCCACGTTCGGTGAGCTCGTCGGCAAGCGAACACCCCACGATGCCCGCACCGATGATGACCACGCGGGGGCCGGTGGTAGATGGGGTCACCATCGCTCGTCCTCTCGAAGATAGCCGGGTTGTTGCGTATTACACGACGTGTTGCTCTATAAGAGACACGGTGCGGCCGCCGGGGGACGGCTGTCAAGGGGGCAATTCGCTCCGCGCCGGGCAGCGTGATCGTCACTGGCTTCCCCGGTGTTACCTGCCCGAAAAACAGAAAAACTGCCTCGCGCGACTCTTGACGGCCGGCCACTTGATCCGCATTCTGTTGCGTATTGCGCTCATAGTTTAGTAATCCGCAACAGGAGGTGTGATGCTCGCCATCTGCCGTATCGATGACATCCCAGCCGGGGAATCAGTTCGGTTCGATGCGCATGTGCCGATCGCGGTGTTCAACGCCGATGGTGAGTTCTACGCGGTCGACGACACCTGCAGCCACCAGGATGCCTCGCTGTCCGACGGCTTCCTCGAGGGCTGCTTCGTGGAGTGCCCGCTGCACGCCGCGCTCTTCGACCTGCGTACCGGGATGCCGAGCTGCCTTCCGGCCAAGCGTCCGATCCGCACGCACCCGGTGAGCGTGCACGAGGGCTGGATCTACGTACACGTGATCAGGCAAGAGGAGGTCGCGTGAGTTTCCACAACCCTATCGGTTCGGGCTGCAGAAGGGATGGTGGCCTAATGAGCACGCTGGCCATCGTCGGCGCGTCGCTCGCCGGGTACTCGGCCGCCCAGCAGCTGCGCGCAGCGGGATTCGATGGGCGCCTCGTCATGGTGGGCGAGGAGAACAGGTTGCCCTACGACCGGCCGCCGCTGTCCAAGGACTTCCTCACCGGCCGGCTGCCGGCCGGTGAGCTCGCACTGGCGGATCAGGCCGATGTGGACGCTCTGGGAGTGGACTGGGAACTTGGCCGTTCCGCGGTGGCGCTGCGGCCGGGCGAGGCGGCCGTCGAGCTGGACGACGGACGGCGCGTCGAGGCGGACGGCGTGATCGTCGCGACCGGGGCGAGGCCGAGGCCGTTGCCGGGTGCCGAGCGGGTGTCCGGCGTGCACCTGCTCCGGACCATGGAGGACGCGGTGGCGCTGCGCGCCGAGTTGGTCTCCGGCCGGCCGAAGGTAGCCATCGTCGGCGGCGGGTTCATCGGCGCGGAGGTGGCCTCGTCGTGTGTCGAACTGGGGCTCGAGGTGACCGTTGTGGACTCCGCGGAGCTGCCACTTGCCGACGTGCTCGGTTCCCGGTTCGCGCGGCTCTGCGCGCAGCTGCACGCCGAACGCGGTGTCGGGTTGCGGTTCGGCGCCACGGTGGCAGGACTGGTCACCGACGCGAACCGGGTACGAGGCGTGCGGTTGGCCGACGGTTCGCGGCTGGACGCCGATGTCGTGCTGGTGGGTATCGGGGTGCGCGCGAACGTCGACTGGCTGGCCGGCAGCGGGATCGACGTTGGTGACGGCGTGCAGTGTGATGCCGGGTGTGTGACAAGCAATCCCGCCGTCGTCGCGATCGGGGACGTGGCAAGCGTGTACCGGCCGGAGCTCGGCAGGCGGGTGCGGGCGGAGCACTGGACGAGCGCGACGCAGCAGGCAAGCACCGCGGTGAACAACCTGCTGTGCGGCTACACCGCGCACGAATTCCGTGCGGTGCCGTACTTCTGGTCGGACCAGCACGGGGTGCGCATCCAGCTCGCCGGCGAACCGCGGCCGACCGATGAGGTCACCGTGACCGACGGCAACGTGGCGGAGCGTCGCTTCCTCGCGCAGTACACCCGCGACAGGCACCCGGTCGGCGTGCTGGCGGTGAACCACCCTCGCGCGTTCGCCCGCGCCCGCCGCGCCCTCGCTCGGCACCCGCGTTATGTACCCATATGAGCGCCATGTGGAGGCACATTGTGGTACGGGATGGTACGGGCGGCCGGAAGTCGCAGCGGAAGCTGGTGCGGTTCGCTAAGGTCCTTCGCATGCCCGTTCAGCCAAACGGCGGCCACAGGGGTCACGGAGGGGTCTCATGTTTCGCGTAGTCGTGGGGATCTGTGCTGCCGCCCTAGTGCTTGCGGGCTGCTCGTCCGATGTCGGGGACACGGTCGAGCGCTCGGAATCGTCCGAGCAGCCGTCCTCAGTTCTGCAGAAGCTGACCGAGAACAAGATGTGCGACCTGCTCGACGATGACGCGATCGAGAAAGCGCTCGACACCAAGGTCGAAGGCGGGAAAGGTATGCGACGGGGCAAGCTGCCGATGTTCCTGACCTACGAGTGCCGCTACGACACCGACGGATTCCCGAGCATCTCGACGGACCTGACCACCACACGTGCCAGCGAGTCCGATCAGGAAGTGCTGGATAACGTCTTCACGGACCACAGCAAGGAGAGCGAGCCCGTCGGCGAGTATCGCAAGGTGACAGGCCTCGGCACTCTCGCGGGCTTTGGGCCCCAGGTGCTCGTGAGCGAGGCGGTCAACTCCTGGGAGCTCGGCGTGGTGTCCAGTGTTGACGGCGATCGGCTTCTGCTGACCATCTCAGTGTTGGGTAGCGCGAAGCTGGAGCAAGTGAAGCCACTGGCCGAGAAACTGCTGGCGAACCTGGAGTCCACGGTGCGCTAGTCGATCGCCCGCATGCGCGCCCACTCAGACCGCAAGATGCCGGCATCTTGTGGTCCCCGGGACGACGTTCGGGGTCGAGCGAGGGACACATTGGGGGCGTTGAGTGCCCGCAAGGTGGCCTTCACGACAAAGACCGCGGGTTAGGCGCCGCGGTAGCCGAGTTGGCCGGACAGCTCCTCGACGGCGGCCAGCATGGTGTCCACTACCTCCGGTACGCGCTTGCGGGAGAAGCGATACGACGGCCCAGACGAGCTCAGCGCCGCGACCACCGTGCCGTCCTCGGCGTGCACCGGCACCGCTGCGGCGTTCAAACCCACTTCCAGCTCTTCGAAACATGCCGCGAAACCGCGGCGCAGGATGAACTCAAGGTCCTTGCGCAGCCTGTCCGGTTCGGTCACGGTGCGCGGCGTGTAGCGCTCGAGCGGGGACGTCAGCAGCTCGTGCCGCTCACCCTCATCGGCGTAGGCGAGCAATACCTTCCCGCTCGAGGTGGCGTGCAGCGGAGTGCGCTGCCCCACCCAGTTGTGCGCGGTCACCGACGCCGTTCCCCGCACCTGATTGATGTTGATCGCCACGTCGTCATCCCGGATCGCCAGGTTGACCGTCTCCCCTAGCTCCCTGGCAAGCGATTCGCAGAACGGCCTGCCGAGCTGCGCGAGATCCATCCGGCTCGTCGCCGCACCCGCCAACCGGACCACCCCGAACCCGATGGCGTACTTCCCCCGATCCCCAAGTTGCTCCACGAGGCCGCGCGTCTCCAGCACGCTCACCAGCCTGGACGCGGTGGACTTGTGCACGCCCAGCTCGCCCGCGATCTCGGTGATACCGGCTTCACCATTTCTGGCCAGTAGTTCCAGGATCGTGACGGCGCGATCCACCGATTGAACGAGCGCACCTCGACCTTCGTGCGAGTCGCCCATAGCGCAACCGTAGTGGGTGGATATGTACTTTCGGAAACGCCCCGGACATTCACCGGCCGCGGGTCTGCGCCCGGACCGCCGCGCACAACCAGTCGGTCAGGTAGTCCGCGAACGAGGACCGCACCAGAATCCAGTAGGCCGGAAGATCGTCTCGCTGCCACAGCACCACCTGTGCCCGCGCCAGCATGGTCTGCACGCAGTCCCCTGGCCCGAACGCCCTCGGGTGCAGGTCGACCGAGCAGCCGGTCTCCAGCACGTCCCGCGCGGCCGGGCCGGACAGCCGCAGCACGGCGCGGTTCGCCGACACGTCCACCACCGAGCCGGGACCGCCGTCCAGCGCGGTGTTCAACGCGGTGTTCAACGCGTTGCACACCGGCTCCGCCGTACCGTCCGGCGCCACGACCAACCACTCGTCCGGGCCGAGCCACAGCGTGGCGTACCGGCCGTCGACGGACTCGCACACCGTGTTCGGCCTGCTCGGCAGCGCCACCCCGAGTGCACGCTCGACCCGGTCGAGCGGCGGCGAGCCCGGCCTCACCCGCAGGTTCAGCTGCGTGCACGGCGGCTCCTCGGCCAGCGTGGCCTGCGGCGCGAGCGCGCTCAGCTCCTCGAGCTCGCGGTACCGGTGCCCCAGCGGGCTTCGCCGTAGCTGCGTCACATCAACGGCCATCGCGGCGCCTGCCTTCCTCGTCGTAGAACACCGGCTTGGTCACGCGGGCGACGATCGTGCGATCGCCGACCGGCGCGTGCACCTCCTGACCGATCCGGTCCCGCCCGGACTCGACGAGCGCGAGGGCGAACCCGCGCTCGAGCACCGCGCTGCGGTAGCTGGACGTGACATGCCCGAGCATCGGCACCGGCGGGTTGATCGGTGCGCGCGGCTCCACCAGCGCGGCCCCCTCGGGGAGCACGTCGTCCGGGTCCACCGGCAGCAGGCCGACCAGCTGCTTGCGGTCCGCGCGCGCGGTGTCCGGCCGCGCGAAGGACCGCTTGCCGATGAAGTCCTTGTGCTTGGCGATCGCCCATCCCATCCCGAGGTCCTGCGGGGTGACGGTGCCGTCGGTGTCCTGCCCGACGATCGGAAACCCCTTCTCGGCGCGCAGCACGTGCATGGTCTCCGTGCCGTACGGGGTGATGTCGAACTCGGCGCCCGCGGCGAGCACCTGCTCCCACACCGCGAGGCCGTACCAGCCGGCCACGTTGATCTCGAAAGCCAGCTCGCCGGAGAACGAGATCCGGCAGATCCGCGCCAGCACGCCGCTGGCCAGCGTGGTCTCCCGGAATCGCATGAACGGGAACGCCTCGGCGGAGACATCGAGCGACGGAGCCAGCCGCGCCACGACATCCCGGGAATCCGGCCCCACCACGGCGATCGCGGCCCACTGCTCGGTGACCGAGGTGCAGTGCACGGCCAGATCGGTCCACTCGGTCTGCAACCACTCCTCGAGCCAGTCGAGCACCGCGGCGGCGTTGCCGGTGGTGGTGGTCATCAGATAGCGGTCCTCGGCCAGCCGGATGCTCACCCCGTCGTCGAAGACCATCCCGTCCGCCTTGCACAGCACGCCGTAGCGTGCGGCACCCACCGCGAGCTTCGCGAACCCGTTGGTATAGATGCGATCCAGGAACTTCGGCGCGTCCGGCCCGACGACTTCGATCTTGCCGAGCGTGGACACGTCCTGCACAGCCACGCCGGTGCGGGCCGCGCGAGCCTCCCGCAACACGGCGTGCCGCATGTCCTCCTCGCCCCGCGGGTAGTACCACGGGCGCTTCCACTGGCCGACGTGCTCGAACAGGGCACCGTGCGCCATGTGCCAGGAATGCATCGGCGTGGTGCGCACCGGATCGTGCAGCTCGCCCCGATCCCGCCCGGCCAGCAACGCGAACGGAACCGGCGTGTACGGCGGGCGGAACGTGGTGGTTCCCACGTCCGAGGGGGAATCCTCCCGCAGCGCGCGGGCCAGCACACCGATGGCGTTCACCCCGCTGGTCTTGCCCTGGTCGGAGCCGGTGCCGATGGTGGTGTACCGCTTCACGTGCTCAACCGAAACCATGCCGGCTGCGACCGCGCGCCATACCTCGGGAACGGTCGAATCCCGTTGCAGGTCAACGAAGTGCGTGGACCAGCCGGACGGATCGCCGCGCAGGCCCGGCACCAGCCACGCCTGCCGGGGGCGGGCAGCTACCCGGTCCCCGCGCGCGGTCGGCACCGGCGGTGCGGCGATCCGGAAACCCGTCGCGCTGGCGGCCTTCGCGCCCGCGTCCAGGCCTTGCACCAGGCAGCCAGCCAGGTCCAGCGTGCCGCGCGCGGAGCCGATCACCTGTCGGCCTGGCGTGTTCGGCGCATCGGGCACGAAGCCCGCGACGATCTCGTCCCAGCGCAGCCGCCCACCTGACTGGCCGTAAAGGTGCACGACCGGGCTCCAGCCGCCGCACACGGCGAGTAGATCGCACGCGATTCTCGTTGGCCGGCCGGCGATCTCGCCGTGCTCGTCGAGCTCGGCGATGTGCACGCCGGTGAGCCGGTGCTCGCCGTCGGTGCCCACCACCGCGCAGGACGGCAGCACGAAGCCACCAGCGGCACGAACCGCGTCCACGAGGTCAGCCGGCACCTCCGGGCGGGTATCCACCAGCGCCGGGACCTCCGCGCCGGCGGCGAGCAAGTCGAGCGCGGCGGCGTAGGCGCTGTCCGACGTGGTGAACACCACGGCTTCGCGGCAGGGCAGCACCGCGAAATGGTTGAGGTAACGGCGAACCGAGCCGGCGAGCATGACCCCGGGGCGGTCGTTGTCCGCGAACACGATCGGCCGCTCGTGCGCCCCCGTCGCGATGATCACCTGCTTGGCGCGCACGTGCCACAGCCGGTCGCCCCGTTGCTGGTTCCGCTGCGCGATCAGCAGGTAGTTGTGGTCGTAGTAGCCGATCACGGTTGACGAGGTGAGCACCCGGGTCTCGGGCGCCTCCACCAGCACGCGGCCCTGCCGCTTGATCCACTCCGTGGCAGGCAGGCAGGCGATCTCGTCGCCGTCGTCGTGCAGGCTGCCGCCGAGCTGGGGCCGCTCGTCGGCGAGGATGACCCGTGCGCCACCACGTGCCGCGGTGGCCGCGGCCGCGAGCCCGGCCGGTCCTGCTCCGACGACCAGCACGTCGGCGTGCACGAATTTCTTGTCGCAGAACGTATCCGCACGCGCCGTGTGCTCGCTCGGATCGAGCCGTCCGATGCCGGAGAGACTGTCGGCGGCCAGCCCGTCGACCAGCTCGACGGTTGTCGCGGGCACCATGGTCGCCTGCGCGGGCTCGCGCAGCCGGACGAGTGCGTTCGGCTCCTCCGACCCGGCGCTGACGATGCCGCGCGGGCGGCGCGCGTAGATCGAAGGGCCGCATTCCACCACCCCGTTCGCCAGCAACGCCGAGGCCAGCGTGTCGCCGGGATGCCCGGTGTATTCGTTGCCGTCAAAGGTGAAACGCAGCGTGCGGGTGCGGTCGATCCGGCCCCCCGTCGGCAGTCGATTGCTCATCGCGCCACCGGCTCTCTCGCGTCGATCGGGTAGCTGGCGGTGATCTCATTGGTCGCGGTATCGCGCAGCACGTTGAACCAGCGCCGGCAGCCGGCGGAATGCACCCAGCGTTCCGCGAACGGACCGCGCGGGTTGTCCCGCATGAACAGGTACTCCGCCCATCGCTCGTCGCTGAGCTCGTGCGGATCGTCCGGATAGGACAGATGTGCCTGGCCGCCATAACCGAATTCCGTCTCGTCGCGGCCACCGCACCACGGGCATTCGATCAGCAACATCGGAAACCTCCGTTACGGGCACCGCAATATGGATGCATATTGCGGAAAGGGTGTCAGTGCGCCACCGCGGCGGCGCCGTGCTCGTCGATCAGCGCTCCGGTGGCGAACCGGTCAAGGCCGTACGGTTCGTTCAGCGCGTGCGGCTGACCGGTGGCCAGGGTGTGCGCGAACGTCCAGCCGGCCGCCGGGGTCGCCTTGAACCCGCCCGTTCCCCAGCCGCAGTTGACGAACAGGTTGCCGACCGGGGTCGGTCCGATGATCGGCGAGGCGTCCGGGCTGACGTCCACGATCCCGCCCCAGGTACGCAGCACCTGCGCTCGCGCGAACATCGGGAACAGCTCGATCGCCGCGGCCATCTGCCGTTCGATCACCGGTACCGAACCGCGCTGGGCGTACGAGTTGTACGAGTCGATGCCGGCGCCGAGCACCAGCTCTCCCTTGTGCGCCTGGCTGACGTAGACGTGCACGTGGTTGGACATCACCACGGTCGGGTGGATCGGTTCGAGCAACTCGGAAACCAGCGCCTGCAGCGGGTGGCTCTGCACCGGAAGCCGGATGCCGAGCTGCTCGGTCAGTGTGCTGGTGCGGCCGGCGGCCGCCAGCCCGATCCGGCCGGCGTTGATGGTGCCTCGGTTGGTGTGCACCCCGACGACCCGGTCACCGTCTGTGCCAGTGCCTCCAGCGCCGGCGGGCGCGGTTACGAAACCGGTGACCTCGCAGCCCTGGATGAGGTCGATCCCCATCGCATCGGCCTTGCGGGCGAGCGCCCAGGCCACGTGATCGTGCTTGGCGATGCCGGCGCGTGGTTGGAACGTCGCGCCAAGCACCGGGTAGCGGACCTCGCTCGAGACGTTGAGGATCGGGCAGATCTTGGCGACCTCGTCGGGGGTCAGCCATTCCGCGTCCACCCCGTTCAGCTGGTTGCTGAAGGCGCGCCGTTTCGAATCGCGCACGTCCTGCATGGTGTGCGCGAGGTTGAGCACGCCGCGCTGGCTGAACAGGAAGTCGTAGTCCAGCTCCTCTGGCCAGGTTTCCCACAGCCGCAGCGCGTGGTCGTAGAGCGCGGCGCTCTCGTCGAGCAGGTAGTTGGACCGGATGATCGTGGTGTTGCGGGCCATGTTGCCGCCCGCGAGCCAGCCACGTTCCAGTACCGCGACGTTGGTGATGCCGTGGTTGCGGGCGAGGTAGTACGCGGTGGCAAGGCCGTGCCCGCCGGCACCCACGATCACCACGTCGTAGCTGCGTTTCGGTTCCGGGTTGCGCCACAGCCAGCTGGGCTGTTCCGGCAGGGCTCGCGGATCATGCGACATATCGGACTCCTCGCCGCCGCTGATCAGTGAACTAACATTTGACTGATATATCAGTCATTACGTTAGGCTAAGCCCCGTGGCAGTAGACGTCAATCCGTTCGGCACCGGCCACGGGACGGCGGCGCAATCCCAGGCGGAGCACGCCTACCTGGTGCTCCGCGACCTGATCCTGAGCTTGCGGATGGCGCCCGGCTCGCCCGTGCAGGAAGAACCGCTGACCAGAGAGCTCGGGCTCGGGCGTACCCCGTTCCGGGAGGCGATCAAGCGACTCGAAGCCGAGTCACTGGTGGCGATCTACCCGCGGCGCGGCACCTTCGTCACCGAGGTGAACATCACCGACCACGCGCTGATCGCGGACGTGCGCAGGCGGCTGGAGGGACACGCCGCGCGCCGGGCCGCGGAACGGCTGACCGACGCCGAGCGCGCGAAGCTGCGCGAGCTCGGCAAGGAGATCGAGCGGATGCCGGAGGAGCAGGCCGCGATCATGGGGCTGGACACCCGCATCCACCGCACCGTGTACCGCTGCACGCACAACCGCTACCTGGAATCGACGCTCGGTCACTACTACAACCTGGCGCTTCGGATCTGGTGCCTGTTCTTCGACCAGCTCACCGACGTGGCCCAGCACGTCAGGGAACACTCCGCGCTGCTAGAGGCGATCATCGACGGCGACGCCGACAAGGCCGACGCCATCGCGGTGAACCACGTGGACCACTTCGAACACGCGATCCGCCAGGTGCTGTGACGTCCGGGTCGTGCACCGCGATGCGCGAGCGCGTGTTCCACTCTTCCGAACCCGCCCCGGCGCCGCGCGGCTGGAGAACTCACTCGCCGCGCAGCACCGGGGGCAGCGTGTCGGTCCACGGGCGGATCGACTCGAGCAGCCGGCACACCGCGAGCACCAGGTCGTCGGAGTGTCGCGGGCCGACGACCTGCAACCCCACCGGGCAGCCGCTCTTGGTGAACCCGACCGGCACGCTGGCAGCCGGTTGCTGGGTCATGTTGAACGGGTAGCTGAACCGCGTCCAGGACGGCCAGTCACGGTACTCGGCGCCGGGCGGCACGTCGTAGCCGACCTCGAACGGCTGGATCGGCATGGTCGGTGTGATCAGCACGTCGTAGTTGTTGTGGAAAAGGCCCATCTCGATGCCCAGCGCGGCGCGCTGCCCGTTCGCCTCGAGGTAGTCGCTCGCGGAGAACGTCTTGCCGTGCTCCCATACCCGCCGCAGTTCCGGATCCACCTCACTTGCCAGCTCCGGAGGGAAGGTGTCCAGCCATTTCGCCGCGCCGGCAGACCACAGCACGTCGAACGGCTCGGCCGGATCCTGGAACCCCGGGTCGGTCTGCTCGATGTGCAGTCCCGCGTCGTCCAACGAATCCACCGCGTCACGCACGATCGCAGCGATCTCCGGATCCACGTCCACGTAGCCGAGCGTGGGGCTGAACGCCGCGATCAAACCGCGCACGTCGCGGCGGACCGCCTCCCGGTAGGACGCGATCGGTGGCGGCAGCGCACCCGGATCGCGTGGATCTGGCAGTGCCAGTACGTCCATCAGCAGTGCGATGTCGTCGGTGGAGCGTGCCATCGGGCCGGCGTGCGCCAGCTGGCCGAACGGGCTCGCCGGGTAAAGCGGGATCCGCCCGTGCGTCGGTTTGAAGCCCGCGATTCCGCAGAACGAAGCGGGAATCCGCACCGAACCGCCGCCGTCCGTGCCCACCGAAAGCGGGCCCATGCCTAGCGCGACGGCCGCCGAGCTGCCACCACTGGAACCACCAGGGGTGAGATCCGGCCGCCACGGGTTGCGGGTGATACCGGTCAGCGGGCTGTCCGTGACGCCCTTCCAGCCGAGCTCGGGGGTGGTGGTCTTGCCGAGCAGCACCGCCCCGTGCTCGCGCAGCCGCGCGGTGATCGGGGAATCGACTTCCCACGGCTGATCGGGGCTGATGCACCGGGAACCGCGCAGGGTCGGCCAGCCCTCGGTGAGGAACATGTCCTTGATCGACGTGGGCACGCCGTCCAGTAGCCCGAGCGGGTTGCCCTGATGCCACCGCTCCGCGGATTCCTCCGCGTTCTTCATCGCGCTGTCCTCGTCGATGAGGCAGTACGCGTTGAACGTGCCGTTGTGTTCGGAAATGCTGTCCAGGCTTGCCCGAGTGGTCTCGACCGGGGAGAGTTCGCCCGCGGAGTACGCGGCGATCATCTCGCCGGCGGTCAGCAGATTTGGGGGCTCCGCGGCCATTCGTCCTCCTCAGCCGACCGAGCTGGCTGACAGGTCGGTCGGCACATAGCCCAGCTGCTTGTCCACGACGTTACGTAGCGCACGCCCGCCCCGCCAACGCTGGAAGTTGTCGGCGAACAACTCGACCAGCGCGTTCAGCCAGCCCGTGACGTCGGCCGACATATGCGGAGAGACCAGTACGTTCGGCAGCGACCATAGCGGACTGTCGGCTGGAAGTGGTTCGGTGTCGAACACGTCGAGGACCGCCCCTGCGAACACCTCGCCGCGCGCCGCGTTGATCAGGTCGTCGGTCACCACCAGGGCGCCGCGGCCCACGTTGATGAATCGCGCGGTCGGCTTCATCGCCGCGAACGCGGCGGCGTCGAACATGCCTTCGGTAGCGGGGGTCAGCGGGGCGACCGCGATGACGTAGTCCGCGTCCGGCAGGTGCTCGCGCAGCTCGTCCGACGGGTACACCTCGCCGAAGTCCGGGTCGTCGGTGCTCGCCCGGCGTCCGACCCCGGCTACCCGGATGCCGACGGCGCGCAGCAGCCCGGCGATGCTACGGCCGATCGGACCGGTGCCGACGATCAGCGCGCGGGTGCCGGCGACACGTTGTGTTTCCCTGTGCTGCCAACGCCCTTGCCGCTGCAGGTCGATCGTGGTGCCGAAGTCCTTCGCGAACAGCAGCACCAGGCCGAGCACGTACTCGGCCAGCGGGTGCTCGAAAACACCGCGGGAGTTGGTCAGCGGCACATCGCTGTCCCGCATGGCGGGGAACAGCACGGGATCCACGCCCGCGCTGGCGATGTGTACCCAGCGCAGCCGATCCGCGGCCGACCAGGCGTGCTCCAACGCGGAAGACTGAAAGTCCCAGACGAACAGCGCATCGGCGCCGGGGAGCGCTTCTCCAAGTCCGGCAGCGGAGGTATAACGGACGTGGGCGGCACGTTCGATCTGTTCCATATCTGGGGGACGGTGGTCTCCGCACAGCACAGCCAGCACCGGGGCCTCGGAGCGAGGCTCACCATCCGGGCCCGCCCCGTGTGAGCCATTACTTGGGCTAACCACGTTGACAACATAGAAGTAGATCGTATGATTGTCAACAATCCGAGGACCTCCCCGGAGGGCACGACCTGGCGCCGTCAGGATGGTGACGGTAAAGAACTTGATCCGGGGGTGAGCCTTGGATTTCGCGGCCTTCGAGGGGCCACTGGCCCAGCGTGGCATTGGCGTGATCGCGCCGTTCGATCTCGCGCTCGAGCGGGAGTTGTGGCGTTGGGTACCGATGGAAGTGTCGTTGCATCTGGCACGGACGCCTTACGAACCGGTGCCGGTCAGCATGGAGATGGCCGAGCTGGTGAGCAACAGCAAGCACCTCGCAGCCGCCACAAGGGATGTGCTGCCGGTGGAACCCGAGGTGGTCGCCTACCTGTGCACGTCGGGCAGCTTCGTGAACGGCGTGGCCGCGGAAAAGGGGCTGCGTAAGGTGATCTGCGAGGCCGGCGCGCCGGACGCGGTCACCACGTCGGGCGCCCTCGCCGAAGTGTTGTCCTATATGGACATTTCGCGGATTTCGGTCGTCACGCCGTACTACGCGGACCTCACCGCGAAGCTGCACGAGTTCCTCGCCGAACTCAACGTGGAAACGGTGTCCAGTGAGCACCTCGGGTTGGGCGGCGGCATCTGGCGGGTGAGCTACCGCACGATCGCCGAGCACATCATGCGGGCCGATCGGCCGGACGCCGAAGCGATCTTCATCAGCTGCACCAACCTGCCGACCTACGACCTGATCGACCCGCTGGAGGAGGCACTGGGCAAACCGGTGTTCACCGCGAACCAACTGACCATGTGGGCGTGCCTCCAGCGGATGGGACTGCCCGTGGTGGGTCCCGGCCACTGGCTCACCGAGGTCCATTGAGGTGGGCACGCTCGGTATCCTCACATAGGATTGTCAACAATCCTCAATCAAGCGCGGAGGTGCTGATGACCACCATCGGGTTCATCTACCCGGATCACGCGGCCGAGGACGACTACCCCCGCATGCAGGAGATCCTTCCTGGTGATGTGCGTCTTGCCGTGGAGCACATCTATGGCACCGACCTGCACGCCGTCGCCGAGCTGCTGGACCTGGGCAGCCCGGAGAAGCTGGCGGAGGGTAGCCGCAAGCTGAGCGCGCACCACCCGGCCGCGGTGGTGTGGGCGTGCACCAGCGGCAGCTTCGTGTACGGCTGGCAGGGTGCCCGCGAGCAGGTGGAGGGTCTGGCGACGGCCGCGAGGGTACCGGCGTCCAGCACGTCGTTCGCGTTCGTGCGCGCCGCGCAGGCACTCGGGCTGCGGCGGGTCGCGGTCGCGGCGAGCTACCCGGACGAGGTGGCCAAGCTGTTCACGCGGTTCCTCGCGGACGGCGGCATCGAGGTGGTCAAGTTCTCCAGCGCCGGCATCGACACGGCGTCGGAGGTCGGGCAGCTGTCCGAGGAGGCGGTGCTCGAGCTGGCCGCGGCGAACGATGATCCGAACGCCGAAGCGCTGCTGATCCCGGACACCGCGATGCGCACCATCGGTCTGGTTGACCGGATGGAGGAGCATCTCGGCAAGCCGGTGCTCACCGCGAACCAGGTGACGGTATGGGAGGGTCTCCGCCTTGCCGGGGTCGAACCGTCCTGCTCGAGCTGCGGTGCGCTGTTCGCCAGATCGAGCGATTGAGGCGAAGGTAGGTGGAGATGACCCTGGCGGAGATCGAACCGGTGGATCGGGAATCCACCGCCGGCATCATCGCCCGGCAACTGCGTCAAGCCATCATGAACGGCTCGCTGGCTCCCGGCACGCAGCTCGGCGAGGCCGAGCTGGCTGCGCAGTTCCAGGTGTCAAGGGGACCATTGCGGGAAGCGATGCAGCGGCTTGTGCAGGAAGGGTTGCTGCGCAGCGAGCGGCACCGCGGGCTGTTCGTGATCGATCTCGAGCCGGGCGACGTGTACGACATCTACTCGACGCGGGCGGCGATCGAGCGGGCCGCGGCCATCAGGATCATGCGTGGCGACCGGACCGGGGCCGCGGACGCGCTTGACGAGACCGTGCGGTCGATGTCGGAGGCCGTGACGGCGGGCGATCCGGCCGCGCTCTCCGAGGCGGACCTGCGGTTCCACGAGGTGTTCGTGCAGGCCTCCGGCAGTCGCCGGCTGGCCAGGATGGCGCGGACGCTGCTGATCGAGACGCGGATGTGCCTTTCCGCGCTGCAGCGCACCTACCAGCACGTGGATGACCGCGTCGCCGAGCACACCCGGATCATCGAGGCGATCCGCAGCGGCGACGAGGAGACCGTGCTGTCCTTGCTCGAGGCGCATATGGAAGACGCCGTGCAGCGATTAGCTCCGGGGAACAGCCTGCGTTCCGGCACGGCGCCCGGCGTCCCGGTGGACGGCATCGATCTGCCGTCCACCGGGCACACGCCACCCGCGCCGGGCGAAGGTCCCGACCCGGCGAAAGGGAGCGGCGAGAAGGCCAAGGTCAGCGCCAGGGCAGCCAATGCCAACGGCAACCGCCGCGGCGCCAAGACCAAGAACCGCAAGCCAGCCAAGAAATCCCGCCGCGGCTGAACCGGCTTGCACCGGCGAAGCGCCCGCGTTGGGTACCCATATCGCTGTTATGACGGCGTTGTTCCGACACCATGAGCACACAACGCGGGCGGGCGACGCGGATCAGCGCAAGCCGATGGCCACGTACTTGGTCTCAAGGAACTCGTCGATGCCGACGCTGCCGCCCTCCCGGCCGACACCGGAGTGCTTGATGCCGCCGAACGGCGCCGCGGGATTCGACACCAGCCCCTGGTTCAGCCCGACCATGCCGGCCTCCAGCCGCTCGCTGACCCGCAGCGCCCGGTTCACGTCGCCGGTGTAGAGGTAGCTCACCAGGCCGAACTCGGTGTCGTTCGCATTCGCCACCGCCTCGTCCTCGGTGTCGAACACGGTGATCGGTGCGACCGGGCCGAAGATCTCCTCGTGCGCGAGCCGCGCCTCCTGCGGAACGTCGGCCAGCACGGTGGCCTGGTAGAAGTGGCCGGCACCGTCCACAGCGGACCCACCGGTGAGCACCTTGGCGCCGCGCTGCTTGGCGTCCTCGACGAGGCTCGTCACCTTCTCGACCGCGGCGGAGTCGATCAGCGGACCGACCACGACGCCTTCTTCGGTGCCACGTCCCATCCTCAACGCGGACATCCGCTCCACCAGCCGGTTGGAGAATTCCTCGGCGATCCCGCGCTGTACGTAGATGCGGTTCGCCGCGGTGCACGCCTCCCCGATGTTGCGCATCTTCGCGGTCATCACGCCGTCGATCGCGGCATCAAGGTCCGCGTCCTCGAACACCACGAACGGCGCGTTGCCACCGAGCTCCATCGACGTGCGCATCACGTTGTCCGCGCACTGCTCGAGCAGTTTCCGACCGACGTCGGTGGACCCGGTGAAGGACAGCTTGCGCGCCCGGCCATCGCGGATCATCGGCTCCATCACCTGACCAGTGTGGCTGGTGGTGATCACATTGAGCACCCCGTCCGGCAAGCCGGCGTCGGCGAGGATGCCGGCCAGCGCCAGCATGGAAAGCGGCGTCTGGGAAGCCGGCTTCATCACCATGGTGCAGCCGGCCGCGACCGCAGGGCCGATCTTGCGAGTGCCCATCGCCATCGGGAAGTTCCACGGCGTGATCAGGATCGACGGTCCCACCGGCTGGCGCATCACCAGGAAGCGGCCCGAGCCGTTCGGCGCCACCGCGTAGCCGCCGTCGATGCGCACCGCCTCCTCGGCGAACCAGCGGAAGAACTCCGCGGCGTAGAGGATCTCCGCCGAGGACTCCACGATGGGTTTTCCCATCTCCAGCGTCATCAGCAGGGCGAGATCGTCCTTGCGATCGACAAGTGCCTGGTAAGCGCGGCGCAGGATCTCACCGCGCTCCCGTGGCGCGACCTTCGCCCAATCGTCCTGCGCCGCGACCGCGGCGTCGAGTGCGGCGGTGCCGTCGGCCACGCTCGCGTCCGCGACCTCGCACAACACCTCCTCGGTGGACGGGTCGTGCACCGGAAAGGTTTTACCGTCCTTGGCGGACTGCCACTTACCTCCGATGAACAAGTCCTTGTTCACCGAGTCGACAACGGTCGCTTCGCGGGTAGCGGAGGACATCCATTTACTCCTCATCGAACGTAGGCCCAGGGCAGGAATTGCGCTCTCCCGATGGGCCATGTTATGCATATTGTTGACAATCTACAAGAGGAGCGATCCGGGCATGTCCAAGCTTTCTCCCCTGCTCAAGCAGGCCACTCCGGTACTAGCCGAGTACGGCGAAGGCGTCTACCTGTACGACACCGACGGGCGTCGACACCTCGACTTCACCGCCGGTATCGGGGTCACCAGCACCGGCCACTGCCACCCCAAGGTGGTGCGCGCCGCGCAGGAGCAGGTCGGCAAGCTCGTGCACGGCCAGTACACGACTGTGATGCACAAGCCGCTACTCGAGCTCTCCGAGCGGCTCGGTGACGTGCTGCCGAGCTCGCTGGACTCGCTGTTCTTCTCCAACTCGGGCAGCGAGGCGGTTGAGGCCGCGCTCCGCCTCGCGAGGCACGCCACGGGTCGCCCCAATATCGTTGTCTTTCAGGGGTCCTTCCACGGTCGCACAGTTGGCGCCGCTTCGCTCACCACATCGGGTACCCGGTTCAGCGCGGGCTTCTCGCCGCTGATGGGCGGCGTGCACATGGCGCCGTTCCCGTTCGCGTACCACTACGGCTGGACCGAGCAAGAGGCCACCCGGTTCGCGCTGCGCGAGCTCGACTACCTGTTCGCCACCGCGTGCGCACCGGCGGACACCGCGGCGTTCTTCATCGAGCCGGTGCTCGGCGAAGGCGGCTACGTGCCGGCGAGCAGGGAGTTCCTCGCCGGGCTCAGGGAGCGCGCGGAGCGGCACGGCATCCTGCTGGTCGGCGACGAGGTGCAGACCGGGTTCGGCCGCACCGGAAAGTTCTGGGGCCACCAGCACTTCGACGTCGAACCGGACGTGCTGGTCACCGCGAAGGGACTGGCGAGCGGCTTCCCGCTGTCCGCCGTCGCGGCCTCCGAGGAACTGATGACCAAGGCGTGGCCCGGATCGCAGGGCGGCACCTACGGGGGCAACGCGGTCGCCTGCGCGGCGGCACTCGCCACGCTCGAGGTGATCGAGGAGGAGAAGCTGGTCGACAACGCCGCCGCGATGGGCCAGCGCCTCAAGGACGGCGCCCGGCAGGTGGCGGCCGGCCCGAGCTCCGGCATCGGCGACGTCCGAGGGCTCGGCCTGATGGTTGGCAGCGAGTTCACCACGCCGGACGGCGAGCCGGACCCGGCGAAGGCGAAGGCAGCGCACCAGCGGGCCGCCGAAAAGGGCCTGCTGCTGCTCACCTGCGGCGCGTGGATGAACGTCGTCCGGATGATCCCGCCGCTCATCGTGACCGAGGATCAGATCGACCAGGCGCTGGAGATCTGGTCGGACACCGTCGGCACGGTTGCGAAGGGCTGAGCATGGCCAGGTACATGACGATCACGCTGGACAAGCGCGGCGTCTCCTCCGTGGCGCGGTTGCTCGACGACCAAGCGCCGCGCACCTGCGAGGCGGTGTGGAACGCGTTGCCGCAGAGCGGTTCCGCGTATCACGCGAAGTACGCGCGCAACGAGATCTACGCGCTGGTGCCACCGTTCGCGGACCCGGAGCCGGGGCAGGAAAACCTGACCGTGACCCCGATTCCGGGCGATGTCGTCTACTTCGCCTTCGAGGCGTGGAAGATCGGCAACCCGGCGTACGGCTACGACACCGGCAGCGAGGCGCACAGCGCGCGGGGCGCGACCGACCTCGCGCTGTTCTACGGCCGCAACAACCTGCTGATCAACGGGGATGCCGGCTGGGTACCCGGCAATGTGTTCGCGACCATCGAGCAGGGACTCGACGACATCGCCGGTGCCGCCCAGGACCTCTGGCTGCGCGGCGTGGAAGGAGAAACGCTCAGCTACGCCCGCCTCGAAGGCTGACTCGTCAGCCGATCGGCTGCTCAGCCGAGGCGTGGCCAGTGGGGTCCCAGATACGGCCTCGGGTTGGCTTTGGCCCAGTCGTCGAGCAGCTTCGCCAGGACTGTGGCTTGCGCACCGCCCGAGGGCAGGTTGCGGTTGAGCACGAACACCAGCACCACATCGCGCTCACCGGAAAAATCGACGACATTCTCGGTCACCACCGCTCGACGCTGCGCACGAGCGGTGGTGACGACCTCGGCGTCGTCGGCCGCCCCTAACCCCACCTCGAACACGTGCAACGCATCGTGCCCGTACTCGTCCCGCAACAACCGCGCCGCCGCCGGCGGGAACATCTCGTCGAGCAGAAACGCGCTCACGCGATGAGCGTCCCGCGCTGCTCAGCTGCCCGGCGGTTGCGCTCGGCCAACTCCCGGTTGCGCTCAATCCGCCCCCGGATCTCCTCGACATGTTCGGACGCGTACTCGAGCGCGATCCGGATAGCGCATCCGCGCTACAACGCGGCCAAGCCCGGACAGACCAGAACGAACACCTACGACAGGACGCCGCCTTCGTCGAACCAGCGGATCGCGTCCTTGAGGCCGAGCTGTCCGATCTTCTGCCGCATCACCTCGTGCTCCGGAACGGTGTGCGCGATCGCATCCCATTCGGCGCCGTAGAGGAAAGCGGTACGGAAGCCCTGAGTCTCCATCACCCGGTTGAGCGCGAGCTTCTTGACGCGGAGCAGTGAAGCCGGGGTCCGGGCGATCCGGTTCGCCAGCGTCCAGGTCTCGCTGGTCAACTCGTCCGCGGCGACGGCCCGGTTGGCCCAGCCCAGCTCCGCCGCCTCCGCGCCGCTCATCGCACTGCCGACCACATAGGACAGTTCCCGCGCCCGCTTCATCCCCACCAGCCACAGGCTCACCGGGCTCAGCAGCCCACCGCCGAGCGGAACGCTCGGCCATGCGATCCGGGCATCCTCGGCGACCAACGTGAGGTCGGCGCAAACACACAGCATCGAGGCACCGCCGATACAGTGTCCGTGCACCGACGCGATGACGGGCTTGTCCAGGTCCCAGATCGCCAGCCAGCGTTCCAGATTCTTGCGCAGCCTGCCCCAGTCCTGGAACGTGCCACCGTCGCCGGCCTCGGGGTCGGCAGGACGCTGGACGTCGTAGCCGACCGAGAACGACCTGCCCGCACCGCGCAGAATTACGCAGCGGGTGGAGTCGTCAACGGCGAGCCGGTCCACCGCGGCCGAGAACTCCTCGAGCATGTCCGCGTTGAACGCGTTCAGTTTGTCCGGACGGTTCAGGACCAGTTCGGTCACCCCGTTGTCGTTCTTCGTTATCTCGATGAGTGTCACGTCGATGTGCCCTTCCTCAAGCGAAAGCGAGTAGATCCTCGGTGAGATCCCCGAGCGCCGCGATGTGCCGCGTGTAGAAGTGCAGGCCGAGTTCCCAGGTCATGCCGATGCCGCCGAACACCTGGGTCGCGTTCTCGGAGACGAAAAGGCACCGTCGCGCCACCAGCCGCAGCGCTGACGGTGCCAGAGCCGCCTCGTTCGCCGCCCACACGATCGCCGTGAGCGCCTCCTGCTGCGCGAGGTGGCAGTCGGCCAGCAGGTGCTTGATGGCCTGGAACCGGCCGATCGGCTGGCCGAACTGTTCCCTGACTTTGGCGTAGGCGACGGCTTCGCGCAGCAGCATGCCGGCGGCTCCTGCCGACTCGGCGGCCCAGAGGACACTCAGCCGGCGCGATGCCTCCGGCGCGAGTGGCCGTGGCGCCGCCGCGGTGACCGCCATCCGCAGGGTGGGGTCGAATGCTTCGTGCCGGGACAGGTTCGCGTCAGCTGGGAGGTTGACCACCCAGACACCGGGATAGTCGCCGAAGACCACGCGTGCCCTTGCCGGGTCGCCTCGGCGCGGGATGGCGGCGCCAAGCGGCCGGGTGTCATCGGCCTCGGAACCCGACTGTCCACGAAGGACGATTGAGGTGGTAACCGGAACGGGCATGAGGTGGCTGCCGACGAGCTGGGCGAATTCGGCGAGATCCCGCAGCGGCAGGCCGAATCCGCCGTCCGCCTCGGGTACCGCGAGCTGGTCCCAGCCCCCTGACCGGAGCACCTTCCAGGCGTCCTCGACCCCGTTGACGGCGTAGTCACCGACCGGGCGCCCTCCGGTGAGCCTGGTCAGCACCTCGTCGAGGGCCCGTGCACCTTCGGCCGCCTCGGCACTGGGCAGCACTCGCGGCACGGCACTCATCGCGGTAGCCCCAGTACCCGCTCGGCGATGATGTTGCGCTGGATCTGCGTCGAGCCGGAGAAGACGCTCGCGGCCCGGCTCTCCAGATACTGCTGTTGCCACGCCTGCTCGTGCCGAGGGCAGCCGAGGCGGAGTCCGTAGGCCGCGAGCGCTTGCCAGGTATGGCTCCACATCAGCTTCGAGACCGAGTCCGCGGGCCGGTCCTCGATGCCGGCAAGCGCGTTCTCCAGCCCGCGCATCGCGTGCCAGCGCACCGTCTCCACCCGCGCGCACACCTCGTCGAGCTCCGGGGCGCGGCTGCCCCGCGCGCAGCATTCGCGCAACATCGTGGTGTGGCGGGACATGACCAGGTACCGCGTGATCGCTTCGATCGGCCCGCGTTCGTCCGACAGCACCGCCATGGCCATCCGCCAGCCGTCGGTCTCCCCTCCGACCCGGTCGCGTTCGTGCACAACCGCGCCGTCGAAACGCACCTCGCTGAACGTGCGCTCGCCGGTGATCCGGGTGATCGGGTGAACCTCGACCCCGCCTTGCCGCATGTCGAGCAGGAGCATGCCGAGGTTGTGGTGGCGTGGCGCCTCCGCCGACGTCCTCGCCAGCAGCAGGCACCGGTCGGCCTGATCGGCGAAGGATGTCCAGACCTTCTGCCCGCTGACGCGGTAGTGCTCACCGGTCCGGTCCGCACGAGTGCTGACGCCGGCCAGGTCGGATCCGGCGCCGGGCTCGGAGAATCCCTGGCACCACACCTCGTCGCCGCGCAGGATCGGCTTCAGATAGCGCTGTTGCTGTGCCGGCGAGCCGTGCTTGATCAGCAGCGGGCCGACCAGGATGCGTCCGATACGGCCGTTGCCCTCCGGTGCGCCGGCGCGAGCCGCCTCCTCGTGGAGGATGTACTCCTCGAGCAGGCTCAGGCCCCGTCCACCGAACTCCTCGGGCCAGGTGAGGCCGGCGAGTCCCGCGTTGTAGAGCTTACGGTCCCATGCCTTGCGCACGGCCACGTCGTCGACGCAGGCACCGGCCAGCTCAGCCACGGCAGCGGTTAGCCAGTCACGGACGGATCGCCGGAACTCCTCCCCCGCCTGCTGCCGCGAACTCATGCGACGTCCCCTGGCACGTTGTCCACGATGGCGTGACAGGCTTCGACGTACTCCTTGGCGTCCAGGCCGACTCCGGCGACCTGGAAGACGAGCTCGGACACGCCGCGCCCGGCGAGTTCCCGTTCGAACTCCCTGACCCGCCCCGGCAGGGACTCGGGTGTCCCCACGAGACAGAAGTCGTCGACCATCCCGTCCGGGATCAGCCCGGCAAGCTCGTCGAAGGACATCGCCGGGTCGGCGCGGAAACGGTCCCGGACGAGGGTGGTGACCGCCTCCCATCTCGTCCCTTCCGTCACCCGCCGGTAGCTGGGCGTGGTGAAGTAGAACGCCAGGTTGCGGCGTGCCCGGTGGCGGGCCCGCGCTTCGTCCGCGGACACGGACGTGATCCGCCACACGGCGATCCACGGCTTCGTGCCGCCCGCGCCCCTCGCCATGGCGATCGCGGGAACGGCGACGCTGTCGAGGTAGTCGGCGAAGGAGACCAGCGGGTGCAGGGCGACACCGTCGCAGTGCCGGGCCGAAAGGCGCAGCATCGCCTCGTTCACGCCGGACCCGATGATCTCGATGGGCGGCAGGCCGTCCAGCTCCTCGGTGCGCAGCCGGCCAGGGATCTCGGTCCGGTAGAACGGTCCCGTGTGCGCGAGGCCGTCGTCGGCCGCCCACGCGGCGCGGAGCAGGTCCGCGTAGTCGCCGAGACGGGAGCCGGGATGGTCGAAGCCCTCGATGCCGTAGCGTCGGGTGCGCATGCCCTTCGTGCCCGCGCCGAGGCCGAGGGCGAACCGTCCTTCGGTCGCGATGTGGGCGTCGGCCGCCGCTGCCGCCATCGCCAGCGGCGCGCGCGTGAACGCGTAGGCGACGCCGGTCGCGACCTTGATCTCCCGGGTGTGCAGGCCGAGCGTCACCGCGCGCACGATGGCGTCGCGAGGCGTGGACTCCGTTGTCCACAGCCGGTCGAAACCCGCTTCCTCGGCCGCTTTCGCCACGGCGATCAGTGGCCGGAAGACGTTCGTCGCGAGCACCAGGGCGTGCCTCATGTCGATCCCTTTTCGTTCGGGTCAGCGGATGGCCACCGGATTCGCCGGTGAGCCGACCCCGCCCGCGATCGCCAGCGGGGTCGAGACGAAGAAGAAGGTCCACCGCCCGTCGCGGGCGCAGCGCAGCGCGAGCTCATCGAAGTCGAAGAGTTCCCCGAGCGGGATGCCGAGCTGGACGAGGACCCGCCGATGCAGGCTGCCGACCGCGGGGTCGCCGGGCGCGGACTCGACGGCGGGGTTGTCGGCGGCTACGGCGCTCACATGCCAGTCCCAGAACAGCGCGGCGCTCGACTCGGCGGCGGAGACGCCGATGAAAGCCGGGCGGCCGCCGTCCCGCGCCAGCACGGCTCGCTCCGCCAGGGACGCCGACTTGTACCGGGTGACCCACCCGGTACGCAGGCACAGGATGTCGCCGGGCGCGACGGTGACCCCTTGCTGGTGGGCCACCGCGCACAGCTCGGCGGCCGTGATCGCGCGCTCGCCGAAAGGGTCCGAACCATCGCCGGTGCGTTCCAGGTACGCGGCGACGTCGAGCAGGACGCCCCTGCCCATGATGCCGTGCTGTGCCCAGTGGTGGATGCCGAGCCGGTCGCCCATCTCCGGCGGGTCGTCGGTCACGCCGCCGTAGAACCCGAACTCCCTGAAGCGCACGTGCCGGAAGCCGTCCCACTGGGTCGCGCGCTGGGGGTAGAAGCAGTCCAGGCGGTCGTCCCAGCTGTTCCGCCCGGTACGCATCACGTGGTGGCTGAGCGGGCTGCGGCCGTATAGCGGAGGGTCGGGCAGCTCGGGTGGCAGTTGCAGGCTTACCCGCTCGCCGCCGCGCACCTCGGTTGCGGCCTTGGCGAGACGCTCGGGGGTGAGGTTGTTGAGGGCTCCGAAGTTGTCGCCAGGCCCGTACACGTCCCAGCTGTGCCGCTCGGACCGCCCTTCGAAGACCGGCAACTCGGCGAAAGCCGGCAGCGACGCGTCCAACGAAACTCCCCCTTGACCATCCACAGGGACCAACCACAATGACCGAACGACTGATAGTGTTATCCGAACAGCGGTTCGCTCAACGACGTTAACAGGACCCCGTTCGGGCCGTCTAGTGTTCTCAGCGGAGTCGCTCGAACACGAAACGCCGGAGAGGAAGGAGTGGTCGTGGACGACGAGCTCGCCAGCAAGATCGTGGCCGCGAAGTCCACCAAACGTGCCACCAAGCAGATGATCTACGAGCACGCTCTCCGGCTTTTCGCGACACAGAGCTACGCGAGAACCGGCCTCCGGGACATCGCGCAGGCGGTGGGGGTCGAGGTCGCCAGCCTCTATACCCACATCGACGGCAAGAACACGCTGCTGTTCGACCTCATGGACTACGGGACACGGGATCTGCTGCAGCGGCTCACCAGCGTCACCGAGGACGTCGGCCCCGATCCGCTCGCCCGGCTGTACGGGCTGGTGCGCGAACATGTCGCCGTGAACTGCCGCAGGCAGAACCAGACGCTGGTGGCCTTCAACGAGATCCGCGAGCTTAACGAGGAGCAGCGCGGCAAGATCATCCCGCTGCGTGAGCAGATCGAGAACCTCTACATCAGCGCCGTGGACGACGCGATCGCGGCGGGCCGGATGCGCCACGTCAACGTGCGGATCACCGTCTACGGCATCGTGTCGATGGGCCGCGGTGTCGCGACCTGGTACCGGCCCGACGGTCCGCTGGCGCCCGAGGACGTGGGCAGCGAATACGCCGACCAGGTGCTGCGGGGGCTCATGACCACCGAGTCGCTCGCCGCCTTCGGCGACGAACCGATCAAGCTGTCCGACCTCATCGACGCGCGGTCCTGAGGCCGCAGCCCGCTCAGCGGCCGGTGAAGCTCGGCCGCGCATGCGCCCGGAACGCGTCGACACCGCGCTGGTGGTCGGAGGTCTGCGAGGCCAGCGCCTGTCCGAGCGTCTCGAGTTCGAGCACCGTCGAGAGATCGCTTTCGAACGTGCGGTTGAGAATCCGCTTGGCCGTCGCCAGCGCGACGGTCGGCGCGGAGCCGATCTCCGAGGTGAGCTCAGCCAGCTCGTCCTTGAAGCTCGCCTCGTCCCAGACGTGCGAGACGACACCGAGCCGCGCCGCCTCGTCCGCCTCCACCATCCGGCCCGACAGCACGATCTCCTTCGCGCGGTACAGACCCACCTGGCGGGCAAGGAAGTAGCTGCAGCCCATGTCCGGCACCAGGCCACGACGCGTGAAGATCGCGCTGAATCGGGCGTCCTGCCTGGCGACGACGATGTCGCAGGCCAAAGCCAAGCTGAAGCCCGCGCCCACCGCGTAACCTTCGACGGCGGCGATCACCGGGCGCGCCAGGTTCGTGATCGCCTCGATCACCCTGCGGCTGAAGAGCAACCGCTCCGCCGAGTCGACGCCGGTGCGCTCGCCGCCCTGGGTCGAAACGTCGCCGCCCGAACAGAAATTGCCACCCGCGCCCCGCAGGACCACCACCCGCACCTCGGGTGAGCTCGCGGCGAACGACAGCTGATCCAGCAGGTCCTGGCGCATACCGGGACTCAGCGCGTTGCGCTTGGCTGGCCGGTCGAGCGTCAGGTACAGCGCCGGACCGGACACCCGTGCCCGCAGATCAGCCATGGCCCGGCTCCCGCATCGCGACCGCGTCCAGCACCCGGACGCCGGTGTCGTAGAGCCGGACGGGGTTGCACTCCAGCATGGTGAAGCCCGCGTCCAGGTAGACGCCGACCAGCCGGCCGAGCAGCCGCGCGAGCTCCTCGCGCTGGGCGACGGTGGCGCCACGCACGCTGCGGCCGACGAAGCGGCTCACCTCCGAGGGGGTCGCGGGCCAGCCGAGGAAACCGACATCCGCCTGCTCCTCGACGTCCGTGCCACCCTCCCCCATGGTGACGATCGTGCCCGCGGGCTGCGCACTGATGCTGAGGAAGACATCCCGGCCGGGCGGGGCCATTTCCTCCAGCAGCAGCGCGGGCAGCGGGAGCCCGCCCGCGGCCGCGGTTTCCACCATGGCTGCTTCGGCCTCGCGCAGCCGTTCGCCGCCGCGCAGGCCGACGGCGACCAGTCCGGCCCTGCTCTTGTGCGTCACACCAGGGCTCATGCCCTTCAACACGGCGGTCTCGAACGGCACGGCGGTGGGTGTGTCACCGGGCGGGTAGGTCACGCTCTTCGGAACCGGGATGTCCCGCGCGGCGAGCAGGGCCTTGATCTCGTCCTCGCCGGGGGCCGTCACCGCCACGGCGGGAACTCGCGCGCCGGGCGGCTCCGGGCGCGGCTCGCGGTCCGGCTTGGCGTCCGCCTCGGGGTCCGGCTCGGCGTCCGGCTCGTCCGGGTGCGTGCGTAGCCAGGGGCCGAGCCCGTCGAGGCAGTGTTCCAGGCTGGGGCAGATCAGGAGGTTGTCCGCGCCCCGGTAGGCCGCCATGACCTCGGACGTGGTGGCGGTGTAGTTCAGCTGCGTGACGATCACCGGCTTGCCTGCCCTCGCCGCGGCCGAGGCGACGAGTTCGAGCAGCCGCTGATGATCCGGCAGCGATTCGCCGGGCAATCCCAGCGAGGGCACGTACACCGCGGCGCCGACACCGGGGTCGGCGAGCACTCGTTCGACGGCCGTCCCGAACTCGGCTGGCTTCGAAAGCGCCTGGCCACCGAGGTCGAGCGGGTTGGACGGGTCGAGGATCCCGGAGAGCCCGGTGATGGCCTCCCGCGTCGCGGGCGCGTAGGGCCGCACGGCGATGTCGCGGTCGGCAGCCGCGTCGGCGATGATGCCCACCGCGCCACCGGACGCGGCGAACACAGCCAGGTTGGTTCCCGCCGGTCCCCCGAACCGCTCGTGCAGGGCCAGCGCGGTCAGCAGGCCGCCCATCGACGCGGCCTGCTGGATGCCCAGCTGCTCGAGCAGGCCGGAAGCGGTCGCGTGGTCGCCGGCGAGCGCGCCCGTGTGGGTCGCGGCGGCCCGCGCGCCGGCCTCGCTCTTCCCGGTCTTCACGGCGTAGAGCGTCTTTCCCCGCTCGGTCGCCGCCCGGACGGCATCGCTGAACTCCGGCCACCGTGGCATCGCCTCGAGCATCAAACCGATCTGGCCGACCTCCGCCGAGCTCGCGAGCGCATCGACCCAGTCGGTCACGCCGACGGCATGCCCGTTCCCGATGGACACGGCGTGCGCGAGCCCGGCACCGTAGGCGGACAGCGCGGCGAGACTTCCGCACACCAGCCCGCCACTCTCCATGATCAGGGCGGTCCGTCCGGCTCCGATCTCCCACGGAACGGGCGCCCCGAACGCGTAGGCACCGTGGGCGTGGCCGATGACGCCGAGCCCGTTGGGGCCGATCAGCGCCATGCCCGCCTCGTCGGCGATCTCCCTGGCCTTGGCCTCGACCTCCGTCCACTGTGGTTCCTGGGTTTCGGCCAGCCCGCTGGTGAGCGCCACCACGCCCGCGGCGCCGGTGCTCGCGGCCTCCGAGACGACGTCGACGAAGTGGTCCCTGGATACCGCGCACACCACGACGTCGGCTGGCGGCGCCTCGCTCAGCGATGGGTAGCAGGGCAGGTCCCGCACCGTTGTCGCGCGAGGGTTCACCGGGATCACCGCACCGCGGTAGCCGTGCCTTGCGAGATTCTCGAGCACGGTGCGGCCGTAGAAGTTGCGCTCCGATGCGCCGACGACGGCGATCGACGCGGGAGCCAGCACGCGGCGCAGGCAGTCGGCTCGCCGATGACGGTCCATGGTTACTCCGCTTCTGTTTTGGTGAGCGTGCCGTTCTCCTCGGTCGCCTTGCGTCGCCGGCCGATCGCCTTGCCGAACACCGACCAGCACAGTACGAGCAGGGCGAGGCCGAGCAGGGTCCCGGAAACCGGGCGAGTGACGAAGACCGCCGGGTCGCCGTTGGAGATCAGCATCGACTGGCGGAAGGAGGTCTCCATGATCGGGCCGAGAACGAAGGCGAGCACCAGCGGGCCGGGTTCGAGCCCGATCTTGCGCATCAGGTAGCCGAGCGCGCCGAACGCCAAAACGACGTACATGTCGAAGATGTTGTTGCGGACGCTGAACACCCCGACCATGGTGATCAGGACGGTCAGCGCCGCGAGCACCTCGATCGGCACCTTGAGCAACTGCACGAACACCCCGACGAGCGGGAGATTCAACACCAGCAGCACGACGTTTCCGAGCACCATCGACGCGATGACGCCCCAGAAGATGTCCGGGTGCGCCGTGATGAGGTCGGGGCCGGGCGTGACGCCCTGCAGGAGCAAGGCGCCGAAGATGAGCGCGAGCACGCCGTTGGAGGGCAGGCCGAGTGTCAGCAGCGGGATGAAGGCCGACGTCGACGACGCGTTGTTCGCCGTCTCCGGGCCCGCAACACCCTGGATCGCTCCGTGGCCGAAGCGCTCCGGTTGCTTGGACACGCGCTTCTCGATGCCGTAGGACGTCAGCGACGAGACGACCCCGCCCCCGCCGGGGAGGACTCCGATCAGGAAACCCATCAGGGAGCCGCGGGTGATCGCTCCCGACGACCGCCGCAGATCGTCGCGAGTGGGCAGGATCCTGCCGACCTTCGCGCGGTCGTCCGCGCTGCCGTACCTGCCTTCCAGGTTGAACAGGATCTCGCCGATGCCGAACAGCCCCATAGCGACCGGCACGAAGTTCAGCCCGTCGCGTAGCTCCTCGATGCCGAAGGTGAACCGGGGAGTGCCGGCTATCGGGTCGATGCCGATCAGCGCGAGGAACAACCCGAGCAGTGCCGAGACGATGCTCATGCTGAACGACCGCGTGCCGAGGTAGGTCACGAGCAGGAGCCCGACCGCGGCGAGCGCGACGTACTCCGGTGGCCCGAACCCCACGGCGAAGTCCGCGAGCGGCGGCGCGATCAGCACCATGCCGACGACCGCGACGAGGCCTCCGATGAACGACCCGATCGCGGAGATACCGAGCGCCGCGCCGGCGCGGCCCTGCCTGGCCATCTGGTAGCCGTCGATGGCGGTGACCACGGACGCGGCCTCGCCGGGAAGCCGGAGCAGGACGGAGGTGATCGTGCCGCCGTAGTAGGCGCCGTAGTAGATACCGGCCAGCATGATGATCGCTGTGGCGGATTCGAGCCCGAACGTGATCGGCAGCAGGAGCGCGATGGTGGCCGCGGGGCCGAGCCCCGGCAGCACGCCGATAACCATGCCGACCGAGACGCCTACGACGACATAGAGCAGGTTGACGGGCGTGAAGGCGACGGCGAACCCGTCCGCGAGGTTGGCCAGGATGTCCACGCCGCTACCTTCCGCCGAGCAGTACGTCGTCGGGGAACGGAACTCCAAGGGCCAGCACGAAAAGGACGTAGAACACCGCGGTCGCGACGACCGAGACGACGATCGAGATCGGCCAGCTTCGGCGGCCAAGCACCTTCAGCCAGAACAGAGCCAGCAAGAACCCGGGGACCGTGCTGCCGAGGAGGCTGAACGCCCAGACGAACACATAGAGGCTCAGCATCGCCGGGACGGCCAGCAGCGATCTCGGTGTGAACTCCTCGCCCTCGGCGGCATCGATGCGCTGGCTCAGCACCGCCACCGAGGCCAGAACCAGCGCGACGCCGATCACCAGCGGCCACATCCCCGGCCCCGGTTCCTGCCAGGAACCAATGGAGAGGGCGAAGGCGTGCAGGATCACCGCCAGGCCGGCCAGCAGGAAGATCAGGCCGGCGAACCGGTTCTTCGTCCACTGTGGTCTGGTAGTGCCGGTGTGCTCAGCCATCGGGACGGGCTCCTTGGCAGTCGGCTACTTGCCTTTGAGGATCGGCCGGTAGGCCGCGTCGGTGTCGTCCACGTACTTGACGAGCTCGTCCACCGACTCGTCACCTTTCGCCACGAAGCGTTCCCCGATCTTCTTGCGGAACTGCGGGTCTTTTGGCGCCTTGTTGATGAGCTCGGCCAGCTTGTCGATGATCGCCTGGTCGGTGTCCTTGTGCACACCGACCAGGTAGGACGACGTCGAGTAGATCGCCTTGTCGAAGCCGAGCTCGACGAACGTCGGCACATCCGGCAGGTACGGGAGCCGTTCCGGGGTGCCAACGCCGAGGAGCTGGATTTCCCCCTTGTCGGCACGGGACAGCAGGTCGTCGGTCAGGTTGATCTCCAGCGCGTCCACATTACCGCCGAGCACGGCGGTCAACGCCTCCGCGTTGCCGGGGAACGGAACGGGCTTGAACGGCACGGCGTTCGGCCCGGTGCCGAGTTGCTCGACCGCGATCTGTCCCGGAGTCGTCGCGCCGGCGGTGCCGACGGACACCGATCCCGGCGATTTCCTTGCCAGGTCGAAGAGCTCCTCGGCATTGCGCGCCGGCGAGTTCTTGCCAACCACGAGCGCCGAGGGATAAGCGGCGACGTTGGCGACCGGCGTGATCGCATGCCGGTCGTAGTCGACGTCTTCGACGATCGGCGTGATGACGTTCGCGCCCTGACCGATGTTGAACAGGGTGTACCCGTCGGCTGGCTGGTTCAGCGTGTACCGCATGGCGACCGCGCCGGACGCGCCGTCCCGATTCTCCACGAGGAACGTCTGCCCCGTCTCCCGTTGCAGGAAGTCGGCGAGCGCGCGCATCGTGACGTCGCTGACGCCGCCCGCGGTGTAGGGCACCACGATCGTCACGGGCTCGGACGGGTACTTGGCGTCACCACCGGCCGAGGTCGAGGCGCAGGACGCGACGGCAAGCGCCACGCAGGCGGCCAGCGCGGTGAGGACGGCGCGCGGACCGCGGCCGGCACGGGTCGCTGTGGTCGGCTTCATGGCACTCCTTCGGGTAGCGGGCAGGCTCTCGCCGTGCCGGGTGAGGTCAGTGGCCGCCGGGCCGGGTTCGCGCTCCGGCCAGGAACCGCAACAAAAGCCGGTTGAACGGGCTCGGCGTCTCCCAGTTGGCTCCGTGGCCGGTCTCCGGGAGCACCGCGGTGGAGCAGCGCGGGATGTGCTCGGCGATCGAACGCATCACCGGCGGCGGGAGGTAGAGGTCCGAGCCTCCGGTGACCAGCAGCGTCCGTGGGGTCAGGGTGGCGAGCTTGGACCACGTGATGTCGTTGACGACCACGTGCCGGTACGCCGATCCCGGTAGCCGTGCCCAGTCGGCGATGTCCCGCCAGTGTCGGAGGCCCTCCGGGTTCGCCGCCCGGTACGACGGGCTGACCTCCTTGACGTAGGTGGGCAGCGTGTCGAACTCGGGCGGCCGCAGGGCGGTGATCGTGTCGAGGAACTCGGGTTCCTGGATGGCCATGAAGCTGCTGATCACCGCCAGGCTGCGCACCCGCTCCGGATACAGGAGCGCGTAGTCGGTCGCGTAGTACCCACCGAGCGCCGCGCAGACCAGGTGGAACCTGCCGAGTCCCAGGTGGTCGGCGACGGCTCGCAGGTCCTCGGCGCCGACCGGCGCGTCGTCGTCGGAGAACCCCGAGGAGCCGTAGTGCCCGCGCCGGGAATACCCGACGACCCGGTAGCCCGCCCTGGCGAGCACGGGTTGCTGGTACGGCCAGCTCTCAGCACTGCCGGAGGCCGCGTGCACCAGGACGACGACCGGTCCCTCGCCGCCGGTGTCCCAGTACCAGAGGTGGCCGCCAGGGACGTCGACCGTGCCTTCCGTGGCTGGGACCTGCGGGGGAACGGGTTCCGGGACCGGAGTGTCAACCTGGTGGCCCTCGGCCTCGGCCACGGCGGGTACCAGCGCCACTCCCGCGGCGACGGAGGCGACGACAGTCGCCCGTCGTAGCAGGGCACGCCGGCTCAGGCCGCTCTTCTCCCGGTCGTCCATGACCGCCTCCGCAGATGTCTCGCCACCATTGCCGTCACACCCTGCCGAACAACCGAAAAGGACTGCCGAACAATCGAAAGGCATATCCGAACCGCTGTTCGGACCGAGACATTAACAGACCCCGGGGACATGACGCCAGCGGTCGCGAGCGGCAGGTCAAACTTCAGGGCCGGCCGTGTTCCCTGGTACCGCCGGTTCGTTGACCACACACGTTCGCCTGGCCGGCCGCGCTCGCGTGCCGGCGCACGGCTCGTCAGCCGCGGGCTTTGTTCACGGCTGATCAGCCGCGCTCGGGTCGCTCGGGTCGCACGCGGTCCAGAAGTCCTTGCCAAGCTCGGAGATCCGGAGGCTGCGCCGGATCATGCGTGGTGCGAGCCTGCCTGCCGCGCGGGCGCGCCGATCGGCGTCCTGCACCAGCGCGTCGGTCAGCAGCACGTCGTACTCCATATCGAGCGACGAGTCCTCGTCGCCGAGTTCGACCAGGCCGAGATCGAGCAACCTGGCGACGTAGGTCGGCACGCTGTCGTTCAGCGTCACCCCGGCCGACTTACCAACGGTCGAGGCGTTGCGCAGCACGACCCGGTTGGTGCCACCCATCGCGCCCCTGGTGGCCACGTCGATCACCGGGAAGGCCGGGCCGTCGGACAGCGCGGCGAGGATGCGCGCCTCGTCCGGCACCAGCCGCGCCAGGATGCTCGCGTACAGATAGTGCCTGCTAGCCGCCGCGCTGCTGTCCACCGCGCGGTTCAGCAGCTCAGCCATGCCGGCACGGAGCGAATCGGCCTGCCCGTCCGGCATCGCGTGTTTCGCCGGGTCGCTTTCGGCGAGATTCCGGTTCACGGCGGCCATCCGGCGAGCCAGCTGGTGCGCCGCGGTGCGCCCGATGCGCTGTGCTCCCCGCTCCACGCGCCGAAGTTCCCGCTCGACCAACCCGATGCCGGGCAGCCGCTGACCGAGCCCCCATCCGCTCCTGGCCACCCAGCGCACCGCCCGCTGGACGCCGACGGCCAGATCGCCGACCGGCAAGACGATGACCGCACGCGAGGTGCCATCGTCTTGCGCCACGCTGACCTCCACTCATTCGCCGGACTCATGATCGCACAGGGTCGTCCCGCGCCGGCTCACGCCAACGGCGCCGCCAGGTGCGGCCGTCACGTTATCGATGGCAGCCTGACAGTGTTGCCTTGACCAACGAGTCACCTTTTCGGTGCATGATCTGACTTGGGGTCCGCGACAACGTCGTCTCGAGAGGTGCGTACATGACGAAGATCGACGAGCTCACCGGGCGACTCGCCGGCGCCGTGGGCGACGCACACGTGTTGACCGGCGCGGACATTCCGGTGGAGTACGGACACGACGAGGCGCTCAGCGTCCGGGCACACACCCCGGCCTACCTGGTGCGGCCGGACTCCGCCGAGCAGGTGGCGGAGGTGCTGCGCATCGCCGGGGAGCACCGGCTCCCGGTGACCGCGCGCGGTTCGGGCAGCGGGCTGTCCGCGGCGTGCCGCCCGGAGGACGGCGGCCTGGTGGTCTGCTTCGAGCGGATGAACTCGATACTGGAGATCGACACGGACAACCACGTCGCGGTCGTGCAACCCGGCGTGACACTCGCGGAGCTGGAGGAACGCACCACCGAGGTCGGGCTGGTGTACCCGGTTTACCCGGGGGAACTCAGCGGCAGCCTTGGCGGCAACGTCGGCACGAACGCGGGCGGTATGCGCGCGGTCCGCTACGGCGTCACCCGGCACAACGTGCTCGGGCTGCAGGCCGTACTCGCCACCGGCGAGGTGATCCGGACCGGCGGCAAGATGGCGAAGATCTCCTCCGGCTACGACCTCACCCAGCTGATCACCGGTTCGGAGGGCACCCTCGCACTGGTCACCGAGGTGACGCTGAAATTGCAGCCACGGCTGACCCGCAACGCCACCGTGCTCGCGCCGTTCTCGGAACTGAACGAGGTGATGCGCGCGGTTCCGAAGGTCGTGAGCAGCGGCTTGGGCCCGCATATCCTGGAGTACATCGACGCGCTCACCATGGGGGCGATCACCTACACGTCGAACCTGTCCCTCGGGGTTCCGGATCAGGTCCGCGATGCGGCACAGGCTTATCTCGTTGTCGGCATGGAAAACCGGGACGGCGACCGGTTGGACGGCGACGTGGAAATGCTCGGGCAGCTACTCAGTGACCTCGACGCGATCGATGTTTACGTACTGGACGGCCCGTCCGCGCACAAACTCATCGAAGCTCGGGAAAAGGCGTTCTGGTCGGCGAAAGCGGCAGGTGCCGACGACATCGTGGACGTCGTGGTGCCAAGAGCCGCCATGCCGGAGTTCCTGGAAAGGTCGAGGGAACTGGCCACGGACAACGGTTCCGGGGTGGTCGGCTGCGGGCACGCAGGCGACGGCAACGTGCATCTCGCCGTCTTCCAGAAGGACCCGGAGCTGCGCTCCGCCCTGCTGCACGACATGTTCGCCCTCGGGATGCGGCTCGGTGGCGCGATTTCCGGCGAGCACGGACTCGGCACCGCGAAGGCGCGTTATTTCGTGGAATTGGAGGATCCGGCCAAGCTCGATCTCATGCGCCGGATCAAGCAGACGTTTGATCCGAACGGAATACTGAACCCTTCGGTACTGCTCGGCGGAAAAGAAAGGGCACAATGAACGGCGCACAATCCATGCTCCGCACGCTCGTCAATTCCGGCGTGGATGTCTGTTTCGCGAATCCGGGCACCTCGGAGATGCACTTCGTCGCCGCACTCGACAGCGTTCCGGAAATGCGCGGCGTGCTCGGGCTCTTCGAAGGTGTGGTCACCGGTGCCGCGGACGGCTATGCGCGCATGCTCGATCGGCCGGCAGCCACCCTGCTGCACCTTGGCCCGGGGATGGCCAACGGTCTCGCGAACCTGCACAACGCGCGACGGGCCGGCACGCCGATCGTGAACGTGGTCGGCGACCACGCGACGTACCACAAGTCGCTGGACGCACCGCTCGAGTCGGACATCGACGCGCTCGCCGGCTGGAGTTCGGCGTGGACCCGCACCTCGGCGCGGGCACAGGACGTTGGCAAGGACGCCGCGGACGCGGTCGCCGCCGCACTGCACCCGCCTGGGCAGGTGGCAACCCTGGTGCTCCCGGCGGACGCGTCGTGGTCGGAAGGCGGCGCGGTCGCCGACCCGGTGCGGCGCGCCCGCCCGCGGACCGTGCCGGAGAACGCCGTCGAGGAACTCGCCGAGGTGCTGGGGCGCGGCGAGTCCACCGTGTTGCTGCTCGGTGGGCATGCCACCCGCGAGGCCGAGCTGCTTGCGGCCAGCCGGATCGCGGCCGTGACCGGCGCGCGGCTGTTCGCCGAGACCTTCCCCGCCCGCCTGGAACGCGGAGCCGGCCTGCCGGCCGTCGAGAAGCTCGGGTATCTCGCCGAGCAGGTCACCTACCAGCTCACCGACGTTCGCCATCTGGTGCTGATCGGCTCTCGACCGCCGGTGTCGT
Organism: Pseudonocardiaceae bacterium; assembly: GCA_009379845.1. Lineage (GTDB taxonomy): Bacteria > Actinomycetota > Actinomycetes > Mycobacteriales > Pseudonocardiaceae > Tamaricihabitans. Next base: position 107,237 of record WHSZ01000009.1, read on the forward strand.
TCTTCGCATATCCCGGCAAGCCGAGCGAGCTCACCCCGGAAGGCTGCACCGTGCACCGGTTCGCCGGGCCGGCCGACGACACCGCGGACGCGCTGGCCCGGCTGGCCGACCGCGTCGCGCCGGACGCCGCGCCGGTGCTGGCCGAGCCCACCCGGCCCGAGCTGCCGACCGGGGAGCTGACCGCGCAGACGGTGGCCGAGGCGATCGGAGCACTGCTTCCGGAGGGCGCGATCGTCTCCGACGAGGCCAACACGTCGGGGCTGATGCTGCCGATGAGCACCGCGGGCGCGCCGAGGCACGATTGGCTGGCCTTGACCGGCGGGGCGATTGGGCAGGGCATGCCGGTCGCCACCGGAGCCGCGATCGCCTGCCCGGACCGTCCGGTGATCTGCCTCGAATCGGACGGCAGCGCGATGTACACGTTGTCCGCGTTGTGGACGCAGGCCCGTGAGCAGAGCAACGTCACGACCGTGGTGTTCAGCAACCGCTCGTACGCGATCCTGCGGATGGAGTTGCAGCGGGTAGGTGCGGAGACATCCGGCACCGCGGCCGCGGAGCTGCTGGATATCGGCCGGCCAGACCTGGATTTCGTGGCACTGGCAGGTGGCATGGGCGTGCCGGCCTCCCGCGCCGGCACCGCCGAGGAGTTCACCGCGCAGTTCAGCAAGGCGCTCGGCGAGCCCGGCCCGCACCTGATCGAAGCGGTGGTGCCCTCGCTGCTGTAGCTCGTGAGTCTTTTCGTGGGTTATAGCACCCAAAAGGACTCACGAGTTGGCACGCGTGCTCGATTCGCGCTACCTTACTGACGAGTAGGTAAGCGGTGAGAGGGGCGCGGCATGACCAACAAGCCCGGCATGACCAACAAGCACGGTCCAGCTGGCGTGCGGGGCAAGCGCGACGCCATGGGGTTCGGGGTGGCCGCGCTGAACCGGGTGGCCGGTAGCCGGCTGCTGGACCGGGTCGGGCTGCGCAAGCCACTCGAACGGGTGGTCTTCAACTCCGCAAGGACCGGTTTCCAGGCGGCAGGCGCGACCGCGCGCACGTTCAAGAAGGCGCAGCGGCTGGGCAAGCCGGCCAGGCTGACGAAGCCGTCCAGCACCGGCGCGTTTGACGTCACGCCAACCGAAGAGCAGCAGATGATCGCCGAAACGGTGCGCGAGTTCGCCGGCGAGCAGCTGCGACCGGCCGCCGCCGAGGCCGACACGAACGCCGCCCCGCCCGACGGTCTGCTCGCCAGAGCCGCCGAGCTCGGCGTCACCACGGTCGGCGTGCCGGAAGAACTCGGCGGCCTCGGCACCGAGCGTTCCGCGGTCTCCGGCGTGCTGGTGGCCGAGGAGATGGCGCGCGGGGACATGGGCCTGGCGCTCGCCTGCCTCGCGCCGTCCGCGGTGAGCACCGCGTTGTCGCTGTGGGGCAACGCCGATCAGCAGGCCACCTACCTCCCCGCGTTCGTCGGCGAGAACGTGCCGGCGGCGGCACTCGCGCTGCAGGAGCCCCGGGCGCTGTTCGATCCACGGCAACCGCACGTCCGCGCCCGCCGCACCCCGGACGGTTACCGGCTGGACGGTGTGAAATCGATGGTTCCGCTTGCCACGCGGGCCGAGCTGTTCGTGGTGTCGGCCGAGTTGGAAGGCAGCGGGCCGGCGCTCTTCCTCGTGGAGGCGAACAACCAGGGCATCACCGTTGAGTCCGAGCCGGCGATGGGACTGCGGGCCGCGTCGACCGGTCGGGTGCATCTGGACGGCGTGCGATTGTCCGGCGCCGCGTTGCTCGGCGGGACCGGCTCGGAGGCGCTTACCGATTGCGTGCGGCTCTCCCGGCTCGCGTGGTGCGCGCTCGCGGTTGGCACCGCACAGGCCGTGCTGGACTACGTGATCCCGTACGTCAACGAGCGCGAAGCGTTCGGTGAGCCGATCAGTCACCGGCAGGCGGTCGCGTTCAAGGTCGCGGACATCGGAACCGAGCTGGAGGGCATGCGGCTGGCCACCTACCGGGCGGCGAGTCGTGCCGAGCAGGGGTTGCCGTTCGCCAGGGAAACCGCACTGGCCAGGAAGCTGTGCGCGGACCACGGAATGGCCATCGGCAACGACGGCGTGCAGTTGCTCGGTGGGCACGGTTTCACCAAGGAGCACCCGGTCGAGCGGTGGTACCGCGATCTTCGCGCCGTCAGCCTGATGGAAGGCGCCGTTCTCGTCTGAGCTGATCTCACGAGCTGGAGCACACGATGATCAACCTTGAGGTTCCGAAGAAGTTCGGTGCGCTCATCAACCAGGCCCATCAAGCGGCGTCCGAGGTCTTCCGGCCGATTTCCCGGAAGTACGACAACGCGGAGCACAGCTACCCGACCGAATTGGACATGCTGGCCGCGTTGATCGACGGGCTGAACTCCTCCGGCGAGGGCGGCGCGGGCGCGGCCGGGGAGCGCAACGGCAACGCGGCCAAGGCTTCCGAGGACGGTGGCACCCGCAACGGCGCGAACCTCGCGACGGTGCTCGGCACCATCGAGATGTGCTGGGGCGACGTCGCGCTACTGCTGTCCATGCCTCGGCAAGGGCTCGGCAACGCCGCGATCGCAGCCGTGGCCGACGACGAGCAGCTGGCGCGGTTCGGCAAGCAGTGGGCCGCGATGGCGATCACCGAGCCCAGCTTCGGCTCGGATTCCGCGGCGGTCGGCACCACGGCAACGCCGGACGGCGACGAGTACGTGCTGAACGGCGAGAAGATCTTCGTGACGGCTGGCGAGCGTGCCGACGCGGTGGTTGTGTGGGCCAGCCTCGATCGGTCCAAGGGGCGCGCGGCCATCAAGTCGTTCGTGGTGGAGAAGGGCACGCCCGGCTTCGAGGTGGTGCGGTTGGAGCACAAGCTGGGCATCCGCGCCTCGGACACCGCGGTGCTGCGCTTCGACAACTGCCGGGTGCCAAAGGAAAACCTGCTCGGTACGCCGGAGATCGACGTCAAGCGCGGCTTCGCTGGCGTGATGCAGACCTTCGACAACACTCGCCCGCTGGTGGCCGCGATGGCCGTCGGGTTGGCCCGCGCGGCGCTCGAGGACACCGAGCGGATCCTGGCCGAAGCGGGCGTCGAGGTGGACTACGACAAGCCGGCGAATTCGCAGCACGCGGCGGCCGCCACCTATCTGGAGCTGGAGGCCGACTGGGAAGCCGCGCGGCTGCTGACCATGAAGGCCGCATGGATGGCGGACAACCGCGAGCCGAACTCGCTGGAAGCGTCCATGGCGAAGGCCAAGGCTGGCCGTTCGGTCACGGACATCACGCTGCGCTGTGTGGAACTGGCTGGCACGCTCGGCTATTCGGAGTCCTCGCTGCTTGAGAAGTGGGCACGGGACGCGAAGATCCTGGACATTTTCGAAGGCACGCAACAGATCCAGCAGCTGATCGTGGCTCGCCGACTGCTCGGCAAGAGTTCCGCCGAGCTGAAGTAGCGCTGTGCGCGTTTCTCAGCCGCCGTTCCGGTACGCGACCGGTTCGGCGGTTTATGCGTCTACTAGTTCGGCCATCTCGGAGCGATGCTCGTCGCCTTCCAGGAGGTGACGAGCCCGCAAAAGGTGATCGGCGGCAGCTATCTCTCGGTCGTACCCGCCTACGTCCTTTCCGAGGTGCTCTCTAAACCATTTGGCGACCATCGCCCATGAGTAGAGGTGCCACCCGCTGCCCGACATGGGAGGCGGAAATGAACCAGGGCCGCGCTCGCCGGACGCAAGGAGCCGGACGCTTTCGTAACTACGGCCCGTGCGGGCGGCGATATCTTTCACAGACACAAGGTCATCGGACTGCACGCCGATCGGAGCAAGCCCAACAGACTCAAGTTGGTGGATCGCAGAACGAATCGCATCAACCAGTGAATCAGCTTTCCGCTCGAAGTAGGCGACGGCGATGCCATTGCCCACTTCGACCCCCGCATCTTCAAGGCCAGCGTCAAAAAAGGGCATCAAGCTCATCCTCGGTCGGCTCGCGTTCGAGCACGAGTGCAAAGTCGTAGCTCATAAGTGCTCCTTGTGCCTCTTGACGTACTTCGCGATGAGCTTCTTACTCACGTCGGCATCTTTCGGGCTTGATTGGATGTAGAACAACACGATGTTGTGAGTGTGCAACAGCCTGTGCCAGTGCGCGAGCCCGCGAAGCGCTACGACCCTGACGTCCTCTGGTTTCGCACAGCGGAGCGCGGGCGTGTCAGTGAGCCTTTTTCATCGGAGGGCGAGTTCGTGGGTTTGTAGGACATGGATGGCTTTGGCGAGTTGTCCGGCGCGTCGTGGGCAGCAGCGGAGTTTGTGC